>JAZDCZ010000099.1:0-4213 GCA_036679605.1 Gemmatimonadota bacterium | reverse complement strand
CGCCCCACCCGCCAGCGAAAGCGTCGCCGCGAGGCCCACAAATCCAACCAACATCGCCGCGTATCGTGCCCGACGCTTCATCGCAATACTCCATGCCAGAGGCGAACCTCGCCAATCCTCTTCAGGCGACCCCATCGGCCACCCAACCCAAAGACGCCGCCCACCCCCATGCGCGGCGCGAATGCCAGGATTTGAAATCTCAAATCTGAAATCAATGGCACTTGGTTATCGTAGGGCCGTTTCGGCGCATATGCGACCCCGTTCGGTAAACCGGAGTTCACCAATCTAGCCGTCTCTTCTTCGCTTGTCGCATGAGCCACAAACCATGTCCCTTACACCTCTCTGCGTCTCAACATCTTGCGCGCCTCATCTCTCGGCACCATTAGCAGCTTGATAGGCTTTCGTCTTCTCTTCACGGCACGAGGCTCAACCCGATCAGGTCTATTTGCGACCCTGTGGGATCCGATCGCATCGAGCATCCGGGTCATGTCCCGCTCATCTTGACTCCCCGAGAACGCCTCCATTGCCTGCAACGCACCCTTGAAGCTCAGGTGTCTAGGCGGACAACCTATTCTCGCCGCTGCTCGTGCCATGATCGCACGAACAGCATTCATCGTCAACGCTGTCATCCAAATCTCCTTGCGGACCATCTCCGCAGTTTGACAACGCAGAATGTCCGCACCGAGATCGCACTTGAGCGATTTGAGATCGAGTTCGACGTTCCACCGACTCCGGTATAACTGACCAATCTCGGCCTTCTTGACGCCTGGATCTGTGAGCGTGCTCGTGAGGTCAATCGTGCCGATACGCCCAGGTCCGTTCACGGTGATCTTTGTCGAACGCACCGCCATTGAGTTAGGGATTCGCTTCGAGACGCACTGTGTGATCCACTTCGGCGTGACAGCGGGGCGATTCAAGAAAACAATCCTGTCGTGCCTACCGAATACCCGCTGCACTCGAAGACCCGAGAGAATCAGCCGCGCGTTCTTCCTGAATAACGAATCTACACCCTGCCTACGCAGCGAGTGCATGTTCCAATAGCTCGCATAGAGACGATCACCTACGATAATGTCTCCTGGTCGAAGGCTGCTCCAAGTCTCTCGAAACAACGCGCTCTCGCTCGTCTTTGGACCCTGCCAAGCCGCATAAGCGAGATCAACGACCGATCCTGTTGTGGCTGACGTGACAAAGAGGGCACGAATGATTGGAAAACCGATGCCGGGCATCATCTTTCCATGCTGCGGAAATGCGTCCTGTAGCGATTCGGTGTCCGGGCTAGATATCGCCGTCCCGTCCACAATGAGCACGGGGCGATCGAGACTCTGGTGCTGGGAGCACTGATCTTCTAACTCACGAGCAAGCCCTCTCACAAGCTCCTGAACTACCGCTAGAGGCAGTCGTTGGCGTGCTTGGACGTACGCTCCTGTTGAAGCAGACACACGATGGCCCTGCGCAGCGTGGTATGCTACGACTCTTGACACAGCACTTCGACACGACCGATTCTGACTCGCAATCTGGGATACCCAGGCCAGTATGGTCGTCGCGGGGCAGAACACCCGTCGCCGAAAACAAACGCCATTTGTTTTTAGCACCTGTTCGATTTTTTCTTGCGGCAGGGCCAACTGGAACGGGCGCGCGTAGCGATAGCTCTGAGACATACTGTCTCCTTTCTCGAATGCGACGAGCCGCTATAATGGGGCCACTTGCGGCCTTGGCGACTCGCCTAGGTTGTCACCCTGTAGTCGTTCACGCGGCTACAGGGCTTTGCTCATTCAGTCTACTTGACAGACTACGAATCTACGCCCGCAAGGGGCTTGTGGATAACTCAGTTCTATCGCATTGCCAATCCTCTCTATCAGGCGGCTCCAGGCTCTCAGCGCGACTGCCCCACACATTCTCAAGCGCGAGAGCTTGGGCCTGGGATCGCTGAGAAGGCCCCGAGCGGCCCCGGAAGGGGCCAGTGTCAGGGCGCAAGTTAGCGAAACAAATATACAGATTGACTCGGCGTTAGACGCGAACTAGTATTCTTACAACGATCGCGCCCAACGATCCAATGCGTTGGTAGCATCTCATGTCGAGACTCCCAGATTTGGATGCAAAATGCGATTAGAACAAGCCCCGCAGCAACGGGGCTTTTTCACGCGCTGTTAGTGATTGAGCATGTCACGCCTCCACGGAACAACAACCAGACGACCCCGTAGGCAACTAGGTTACACGGGGAGGAACTGCTGGGTGTCTCACGATGAGAGACGGTTGACCAACACTATGTTGAACGATGCCAACGATTGTCGGCTCGTGTGGGTACGAGAGGCGCGGTAGGGACAAAAGGCAAGCAAAGGCGGTCAACTATTTGTGACTCACGGTCCTTGAACCATCTCCATGAGTAGCCGGATCATTGCTTCGCGGACTCGCTCAACATCGGCGTCGCTCCTATACCAATCAGCATATTCTCGCGTTGACGGCACAGAGTAGTTCAGACTGTCGGGAGGCATCTGCTCAAAAATGTTGTCAACCATTTCCCCCGTAGCCGCTCTTCGGTTTGATATAGGGATACCACGAAGCGTATCGACCATCGTGGGCAACTCCATCTCTGCCAATCTCGTTTCAAGAGCGCCGACATAGAGCATTGCCATCTCTTCGACCATCTGAGAGGAGATCCTGGGCTTGTCCTCTCCTCCCCAGCAGGAATGGACACCCCACCCAAGTAGCACAACTATGACCAGCAGGCCAAGGCATCCAAGTACCATGTCCTTGGCCGTGCCGTCCTCCTGTTGGTTCGTTGTGGGCTCCCGCTCTCCGCCCTGACTCTCCGTACCAGTTTGTTCGCTCATTGTTCGGCTACTCCTATGCGCTCCTATCTGGGCGCACGACGCCTACATCATAGCGTGCGCCCTAAATGGACGCAAGACGGGCCAGACGGCCAAAATCCATCCACGATCCCGCCTACAAGCGGCTTTGCCTTTCGCTCCGGCAGATGAGGGACGCCAGCGGCCTTACGCAGCGCGAGCTTGCGGACGCGATGGACGAGGTTCGCTCATTTGTGTGGAAAACGGAGAGCGGGGAGCGTCGGCTTGACGCCGTGGAGCTTGTCCGCTGGTGTCTTGCCTGCGGAGCCGATCCTCACGAGGCATTCGCTGGTGTCGTCAAGGGCGTCCGGAGCCCGGTGAGGCGGGTCTAACGCGCGCCACAAATCGGCTAAACTAAGCGGATGAGGGCGAAGCTAGCCAAGAATTGTTGACGGGGATGCGGGAGA
This sequence comes from Gemmatimonadota bacterium, assembly GCA_036679605.1. Taxonomy (GTDB): domain Bacteria; phylum Gemmatimonadota; class Gemmatimonadetes; order Gemmatimonadales; family GWC2-71-9; genus JAZDCZ01. The sequence goes on along the minus strand of JAZDCZ010000099.1, from coordinate 960 downwards.
GGGCTCAGGACGAGCCAAACTGAGTGCCATTCAAATCTGAAATCTCAAATCCCCATCCCGCCTACCATCCCCCCTCCCGGAAAGGACTCACCATGCACTTCGAAGCTCACCAGCCGGTGATCGACGATCTTGAGGCGCGGATCTTGACAATCCGCGACTCTCTTTAACTACGACGCCAAGCTCGAACAACTCATCCAACTCACCGAGAAAATGGGCGAGGCCGACTTCTGGAACAGCCGGGAAAAGGCCCAGGCGACCGTCGCCAAGCTCAAGCTCACCAAGGCCCAGACCGAGCCGCTCAAGAAGCTCATGGCCGAGTTCGACGACGCCCGCGTCGCCTACGAAATGGCCAAGGAAGACTCTGACGCCGACCTCCTGACCGAGGCCGACGACTCCCTCTACGAGCGCGTCGAGCTCCAATCCCTCCTCGCCGGCAAGCACGACCACAGCAACTGCTTCCTCACCATCTCCGCAGGCGACGGCGGCACCGAAGCCAACGACTGGGCAGAAATGCTCTTCCGCATGTACCTCTACTACACCGAAAAACAGGGTTTTAAAGTCGAAGAGATCTCCAAGAGCTTCGGCACCGAAGTCGGCATCGACCACGTCACCCTCTTCGTCAAAGGCCCATACGCCTTCGGATACCTCAACTGTGAACGCGGCACCCACCGCCTCGCCCGCGTCTCACCCTTCAACGCCCAGGGCAAACGCCAGACCTCCTTCGCCACCGTCGACGTCACGCCCGAGTTCGACGAGGCGACGGTCGAAATCCCAGACAAGGACCTCGAGATCACCGCCTTCGCCCGCTCCAGCGGCCCCGGCGGCCAGAACGTCAACAAGGTCGCCAGCGCCATCCGCCTCGTCCACAAGCCCACCGGCATCATGGTCGTCGCCAGCACCTACCGCGAGCAACCCCAGAACAAACGCCAGGCCATGAACATCCTCCAGGCCAAGCTCGAA
>JAZDCZ010000098.1:0-2175 GCA_036679605.1 Gemmatimonadota bacterium | reverse complement strand
TCGGATTCGAGGCCAGCTCATTAAACTGCGCCTGGTCGCAGCAGGCGAGGACGTCGTCATGGTTGGGTTAGGTCGAGACGGCCCCGCTCGCCAGGCGAACCTCATCCGCCTCCTACGTGTTCATTGACCGGGGAGCGTTGGTATCTCGGGCACACGCGAAGGTCTCACGACTCGCCTGACGAACGCTGGTCGCGGCCTTTGTAGAAGACAGCCTCACCGTAACCGGGCTTACACCGAGGCATCCGTGACCGCGGATAAGATTCGAGTAGTTAAGCGCTGGCTACACGCCCTCCCGTCCTGATATTGCACCCACAAGGAGGTTGCCGCCGTGATCCAACAGAGACGCGAACAGTACATCGAAGCCGATGGACCCGACAAGGATGGACCCTGGGAGGAGTTCTTTTTCGGCTACGAGTCGTCCCTAGACCACCCGGCCTCGACTAGCCTGGATGGGTGGACCGCCGATGACCTTCTCACCGAAGCCCTGAGGCGCGAGGCTAAAAACACGGCCGCCCTTCGAATCATGCAGACGCGCGCTTTAAGTGCACTCTTGGAAGGAATTGACCGCGAGTAACGATAGGCGCGCATCCCCGGCTGGCTGCTCATCACTTGCCCGGTTGAGTCATCCAGCGACTGATCCTTAGCCAGCGGTGCTCGCTGTAGACTCCATCCGAAGAGCAAACTCCAGCGGTTGCTCGACGAGGCGCTTATCGAGGACACCGTGTCGGCCGGACTGCCCTGACGCCTTGGAGTTGGCGGACGGGCGCCTGTCTGGGTGTCTGCCCACCGGCTACTCTTCCGAACCTACCTACGTCCACGCGAACTTCGGTAGCTGCGCTCACGACGAGTCCGGAGAGGGCGTCGGTGGTGAGTCATCGCCACTCATGCTCCTCCGCATCAGATCGCGGGTGTTCAACCACCACTTCGCGCAAGACGTTGTAGTGGGACGTGACGGCGAGCACCATGAACGCTATGTGATACGTCGGGAGTAAATCAGTAAGGGAGAGATGAACATGGACTTTGAACCAGGCTATGCGATCCTCGCAGGCCTTGTCGGTGGGACAGCGATGGCCGCGATCCTGTACATGGGGATCTTGATGTTTCCCCAACAAATGAAGATGAACCTGTTCGCCATGCTCGGCACGATGGTGCTGCCTGCCGGCGCAGCAGCATTCGTGATGGGTGCTATGGTGCACGCGGTCATGAGCTTTGTCTTCGGACTATTGCATGGCGCCGTCTTCGCAGCGGCAGATATCGATTCAGGCGAGGCTGCCTGGGGGCTAGTGTTCGGCCTCGTGCACTGGGCGGTCGTCGGAATGGCATTGGGAATGCTACCTCTGATGCATCGAGGCATCCGCGACGGCGAGATGGATGCCCCGGGCTTTTACGCTCTGAATTATCCGCCGATGACGGCAATGGGGTTCCTCATGCTTCACCTGGTCTTCGGCGTAATCGTCGGGGCGTTGTACGGCACCTGGGCCGGATAGCGACAGCGTTTAGTACCTGTTGGCAGTGGTGACTTGTAAGTGACAAGTACCGCCAGATCCAGTTGACTTCTCGGCCCAGTTGAGTGAGTGATGTGACCGATGGTTAGCGAGTCACTCCAGTCACTTTCGTCCCTCTACCTCACGTCCTGCAGCATTGAGGGGAAGTCGCCAGAAACGCTCCGGTCGTACGCCGAGACGCTCAAGCTCCTCATGCGGACGGTCGAGCGCCTGAGACTGCCCGACGACCCGGGCCTGTTCCAGGCCGCCGACGTCTACGAGTTCCTGGGCCACATCGGGAGCACCGGCGTCTCCGGAATCACCCAGTGGAGACGGCAGCGAGAGACACGCGCCTTCTTCTCCTGGCTCCTCCGCCACGACTACGTCTCGTCCAACCCGTTCATGAAGGTCAAGAACATCAAGGTCCCTCAGAAGATCGTGCAGCCGTTTACGGCAGACGATATACAGCGGCTCCTCAGCTACTGTGACGCCGGCACCCGGAACGGGGCTCCGAGGTGATTATGCTCTCAAGACGCCGGGTTTTACCGACGGGAATGTTGTCAGGGAATATCGCCGCGCTAGAGTTCGAACTCTCCCTCCACGACGCGCCTTAGAAACTCACCGACGGGGGCGCCCACTGTGCCTTCGTAATCCGGGTTCTGCGTTATCCACTCCCGCCAATGCTCTTCAG
>JAZDCZ010000097.1:0-6709 GCA_036679605.1 Gemmatimonadota bacterium | reverse complement strand
GGGGCGACTGGGAACTGATCCGCCCAACTAGCCGTTGCTACTGACCGCGCCCGGCGGCGGCGAGGAGAAGTGAGCTTTGATAATAGGGCGCGGCAGCAGAACGGCAGAACGTTAGAAAGACGAGTGAAATGTTGAGAATTTCAGTGATAGGGGCGATCGTTCTGATCGCGGCTCTTATGTCGTTTGCGGAACCAAGACAGCCAGCGGAGTGGGGTGGAGTAGTAGTCTCGGTACGAGCCACGCCCGCCGAAGTCGTCTTGGGGGGAGGCGTGTGGTTCGACGCAATGATCGCAAATCACTCCGGTCGCCCGGATACGTTCATAGTGTACGGCTGCATGTTCGGGTATCGTCTTCGCTCGTCCACCGGTGGGTTGTTTAACATCATGCGCGCGTGCCCGGACTTGAGCCCAGGCCCATTCGTCCTTCGTCCGGGCGAGACTCGTTCTGAGACTTTTTCTTTCGATACCGGAGAGAGTTGGTATCTTGCGGAAAATCAGCATCTGAGGCCGGGAAAGTATCAGGTTGAAGCGACCGTGGGCAGTCCTGAGAAGTACTATGTTGGTGGGGGAGCATTGCTCACCATAAAATGATGCGCTTTCTAACTGGCCGTTGCTACTGACCGCGCCCGGTGGCGGCGAGGAGAAGTGACCTTTGATAATAGGGCGCGGCAGCAGAACGGCAGAACGTTATACGTACAATGCAAACAAACGGTAATTGTAGATTGTGTGGTGAATTGAGAACACTCGTGAGTAGTCATCTCATGCCTGCTGCTATCTACAAGCTCGCACGGGACGACGATCTCAAGGACCCCAACCCGATTTTATTCTCGGGGGGGCGAGCGTGGACGTCGTCGGAACAGGTTCAGATGCCGTTCCTCTGTGCCGATTGCGAACAGATGTTCGGAGCTGGTGGGGAACGATATGTTCTTTCCCAGTGTTGTCGTCCCGAAGGGTTCGCTCTCCGCGACGGACTAAAGGGCCGCAGCCCAGTTTTAGCGGACGATCAAATCGCGGTTTTTGATCTTGAGGTCGGAGACGAGAATCTTGAGCACATTACGTATTTTGCCGCGAGCGTCTTTTGGCGAGCATCTGCGGGACGCTGGAAGGGTGACACCGGTCCGTTGGAGCTGATTTCACTTGGCACAAAGTACGAAGATGAATTCGGGTCTTATTTACTTGGTAAGCAGTCCTTTCCGGGCTCAAGCATCCTAGTTCTGTTGATTTGTTCGGAAGACAAACCGTTTCGCGGAGCATCGTTTCCTGTGAGTGATCGAAGCAGCGGCTGTTTCAAGCATTGGTTCTACATGCCGGGTCTCATGTTCACGATGTTTGTCGGCAACCGAAAACCGGAACAAATGAGAGCGGTCTCACTAGCGCGTGGGCGGGCGTATGTGGGACCCGTTACACGGCACAAAGTGAACAAAATTATGAGGGATGTTATCAAAACCGTAACATTCTCGAAGAAGTTGAAGGAGCGCTACGGCCGGTGAGGCGTGACGTATAACTGGCCGTTGCTACTGGCCGCGCCCGGCGACGGCTAGCTGGAGTGAACGAACATAAAAGGGCGCGGCAGCAGAACGGCAAAACGTTGGGCGCACCGGTGGAATGCGGCGTAGATGACTCGCTTGCCATCGGGTTGCCCATGGAGGTGATTCGGATGCGACGCTTTTTGATACTCACGTTGCTAAGTTTCTCCATGGCGTCGACGGTCGTCGACGCTGATATGCCAGCGTACATGAAGTTACAAGAGCGAGCTGAGCCATTAACCGCTGACGAGCTTAACTCGACGATCTCTCCGAGCGTTTATTTCTCGGATATTTCAAATCATTGCTTTTCCATCGCGGGTACGGAGTATTGGATCTTCGTCCATTCACCCGATGATGAAGCTCTAAATGAGGTAAGTTTCGAGCTTGAGCTCCAAGGTACTGGGATCGGGACGCCGCTTGTTATTCCGGAGACTGGCGTGACACTAGGAAGGATTGATGTGTCTTCATCCCCCTACCATATCGAAGCCTCCTGGACCACGCGTCCTCTTGGTCACACGCCGATTATCCGACTCGTTTATCCCAGTGAGCCGGTCTGGCTTGGGTTTCAAATGCCCGTAGCGGTTGTATTCCGGCGAGGTGCCGGGGGCGAGGTGCCGGGGGTGGGCGTATGGACGTGGGGAGGAGGCGGCGTCGATTGCGGATGCGTCGTCCTTTTTTACCTCGAATCGCAAAGTCTGATCCCAGTGGGGAGTAACACTACAATTCCATTCGAATGGTCATGGATCTGCTGGTCGGTTGGTGGTGGCGAATTGACGGTGTCGGACACCGAAGGTTGGGTGGTGTCGTGGTCACCACCTTCAGTATGGGGTAACGAGGACTGCCAACAGTGTTTTTTCATTCGGCACCCCGGAAGTATCGAGGTCCTGATTCCTCCTGGAGTGCAAGAGGGAACTACAAGCACGATGACGTTGGCGGCGTTTGGCAGCTACCGAGAAGTGACGATTGAAGCGATGGCGCCGACACCCGTGGAGGAGTCAACGTGGGGCGCTATAAAGTCAATTTATCGTTAGAGGAACTCTTGTACGGCGACTGCGGGCGCCCAACTGGCCGTTGCTACTGACCGCGCCCGGCGGCGGCGAGGAGGCGTGAAGTTTGATAGTAGGGCGCGGCAGCAGAACGGCAGAACGTTAGACGCAACCAGAAAAGAGAGAACTCTGAGTGCAAATGAGACGAGCGCTGTTATTTCTCGTGGTCGGTTTCGTGACTGGATGTGGTCGTTCGCAAAACGTCCGCTTCGATCTATATTTGGTAGCTTTGGGGCCGACGGAGGTTCATGGAGAAGCGCTGGGGTGCGGAGATGTGTTGGTTGGGGTGGAGCAAACGGCAAAGGTGATAGGCACACCGCTAGAGACAGCGCTACAAGCCCTGTTGACTGCTGAAGACCAAGGTAATCTGGTAAACGCGGTTCGGCGGCCAGATCTAGCGATTGAATCGGTCACAATCGACCGCGGCAAAGCGATCGTAAGATTCAAGGGACGATTTAAGATCCGAGGAGTCTGCGACATTCCGCGGATTGAGATGCAGCTTAAGAGGACAGCGCTTCAGTTCTCTGAGCTGGACACCGTCGAGTTTCTTGTGGGTGATCAGACGCTGCAATCCTTCTTGTCACTGAAGGAATGAAGGTGCGCCTAACTGGCCGTTGCTACTGACCGCGCCCGGCGGCGGCGAGGAGAAGTGAACTTTGATAATAGGACGCGGCAGCAGAACGGCAGGGCGTTAGACGCACCTGGAAAAGAGAGAACTCTGAGTGCAGATGAGACGAGCGCTGTTATTCCTCGTGGTCGGTTTCGTGGCCGGATGCGGGCGTTCGCAAGACGTACGCTTCGATCTATATTTGGTAGCGTTGGGGCCGACGGAGGTTCATGGAGAAGCGCTGGGGTGCGGTGATGTGTTGGTTGGCGTGGAGCGAAAGGCAAATTTAGTAGGTACACCGCTGGAAACAGCGCTACGAGCGCTGTTGACTGCTGAAGACCAAGGCAATCTGACAAACGCGGTCCGGCGGCCAGGTCTGGCGATTGAATCGGTCACAATCGACCGCGGCACAGCGACCGTAAGACTCACGGGACCATTCAAGATCCGCGGAGTCTGCGACATTCCGCGGATTGAGATGCAGCTTGAGAGGACAGCGCGCCAGTTCTCTGAGCTGAACACCGTAGAGTTTCTTGTGGGTAATCAGACGCTGCAGTCCTTTTTGTCACTGAAGGGATAACGGCGCGCCTAACTGGCCGTTGCTGCAGACCGCGCCCGGCGGCGGCGAGGAGAAGTGAACTTTGATAATAGGGCGCGGCAGCAGACCGGCAGGGCGTTAGGGCGCACCTTAGATTATGTGGACCATTGCACTTTCGATATATCTGCTTTCGTTCGGTTCCGGCAGCATCTGTGACCCTGGCCCGTCTCTTAGGGCTGAAGTGATGACCCCTACGGGGAGCGTCACCGGCACGGTGACCGACGCAGACTGCGGGACACCGATTCCTTGGGCCAATGTCATTGTTACGGGGACGGGGCTGGGTTCGGTGACCGATGCGACTGGGAGCTATGTTATCGAAAACGTTCCGGTAGGGGAATATGAAATACGTGTGATGATGATGACGCACAAGCGGGCTAAGGTGGCTGGGGTTCGGGTGACCGAGGGTGGATCTGCAGCGATTTCCTTCTCCGTGGGCGAAATCTGGGGGAGAAGTTTATCGAAAACACCGACTCGCGACCCAGGGCGATGCGGCGCTCACGGAGAACAGCTCGTCTGGGTGCTCGCGCCGGTCGGGTATGGGCTAATAGTTGGTCCCGAACCGGACTACCGCAGGGCTGCTCAAGACAGCTTTCCGAACGCCGAACCTTGGGAACACGCCGGATGTGTTATCTCGACTGGTAGCCCGATGAAGACTTGGGTGGCGCGGTGCCGAAGATGCGTCAAATATCGCAACCGATGGCTAAATAAATCCAGCGCACCCTGGGAGACGGCAGTCGATGCGAGTGGCTGGCAAGATTACGAATTCGCAGACATCGCAACCCTGCGCATGCCAGAGGTGAGGGAGGTGCCCTCACAAACGTCTGGCTGCAGTGTATCACAGACTTGGGAATCAAGCGGCTTGCGGGTTTCAGCATACTTTGGGCCAGCGATTCTTGCACGGGCATCTGTAGATAGTGCAGTCATGTATGAGTCCGCTGAGATCGTCGGAGCGACATATCCGACCGTTAATATGATTTCAGACGAGGAATCTGGGGGGTACGTACTGTATGCACGCTTTTGGGCGACGCGTCATGACACGAAACGGCTAGTGTTGCGGTTGTGGCTGCGCGAACTGGTCGACGCCGGAAAAGCCTTGGAAGTTGTGCGTTCGATCCAACTGAGATGAAGGGATCGGTGCGCGCTAACTGGCCGTTGCTACTGACCGCGCCCGGCGGCGGCGAGGAGAAGTGAAGTTTGATAACGGGGCGCGGCAGCAGAACGGCAGAACGTTAGCCCGCCCGACTGGCGGATTTGGAGATGAGAGACATGAAGAGATTGTGGACGTTGGTCGTCGTTTTCGCCATTTGGATTGTTGGGCTGCATGGTGTGGTGGCGAGCGAGGCGAGGACGGCCGCGTTCATGTGCCGGGATTCACAGGGCCAGCCAACGTTGTGTTCTTGGGCTGGAACTGTTGCTCGAACAACTGTGTTCCCACGGATTCTCGGTGGGATGCGACGGGGACGATCGTGAATCGAGGCGGGAAGACAGCGTATCTAGTCTTCGTCGACGTTCGTCCGTGTTCAAGTGGTTGCACTTCGAGTGTTTCGAGTGCTTTCAAAGACAGTCTGATTTCGGGAGAAGAATACGAGATTAGGGCATTGCGTGGGTCGCCGGCGGGCAGTTGTCCTTGGGTGGAGAAGATAATGTGGTTGCATAGCATACCGAGCCCCTGATTCGGCGAGCTAACTGGCCATTGCTGCAGACCGCGCCCGGCGGCGGCGAGGAGAAGTCAACTTTGATAGTAGGGCGCGGCAGCAGAACGGCAGAACGTTAGGCAGACGGGAGAAAGTGGTGCCTGTTGGTCGGTTCAAAACGGGTTGTTCCGCCCTAATCGTGCTCACAATAGGGGTGACGTTCGTACCGGGCCACACGACGGCCAATTCCGACAGCGCCAAGGGCACGATCACTGGCATCGTTTCGGCCGACGAGCCAAGAGTTACAGTGGCGTTCGCGAACGTAATCTTGGTGGGAACATCGCGCGGGGCCATGACTGATCGGGCGGGACGTTACATGATCCCAGATGTTCTCCCGGGTACGTACAGGATGAAGGCTGTGATGATGGGCCATATTCCCTCGGAAGTAACGCAAGTAAAGGTCAACGCGGGTGAAACAACATCGCGGGACTTCTGGCTCGAGGTCCTCACTCTCACACAAGTTGCGGCGTCAGCGGAGTCCGTCGGAGTGGATGTCAACGTCGATTCAGGCGACGTCTCCTGTGAGATAATCCCACTGCTGTCCGAATTTCGGGTAGGCGAGCACGTGTATTTTGATGTCCTTATACGGAATGTCGGGGACGAGACATTCTACCTCGTTCGCAGCCTCGATGGCTCGACCCGGAGCAGTCGGTACCCACATGCCGAACTGTCCATTGAGGGTCCCTCTGACGGAATCGAGATGCCAGGGGTCGGATATTGTGGCACCCTAAATTCGCTCGAGGTAGCTGACTTCAAGCCCGTCGCGCCTAGAGACACATTTGATCCCTTCGCTGAAGGCGGATTCCGGCCAGACTACGAGCAGTACGCCATCTTCGCAAAGCCGGGGAATTACACCGTGACGTTTAGGTATTCCACTGACGAAGGCGACATTCGCAAATGGTTGGGTTCGTGGGGTCGGAGTGCGATGCCAGAGGAGATGTCACTGCTGATAAGACTAGTGCCGAGAATCACCGTTGGTTGCTCGATTGTTGTGCGAGTTATTGAGTAAATCGCTGCCTAACTAGCCGTTGCTACTGGCCGCGCCCGGCGGCGGCGAGGAGGCTTGAAGTTTGATAATAGGGCGCGGCAGCAGAACGGCAGAACGTTAGACGCACTATCGTTCAATTTGCATCCCGAAAGGGCGACATCGTGAAGCCTGACAAAGTGTTTTCTGCCATCGCTTCGGGTGACCTGCGGGCGATGATCGGCGTGACGGAGGTTCCAACTCCTCCAGTCAACCGG
>JAZDCZ010000096.1:0-2017 GCA_036679605.1 Gemmatimonadota bacterium | reverse complement strand
GCAGATTTCGCAACTTGGCTTCGTATCGTTGGTTTATCCCGGGGCCTCTCACACGCGGTTCGAGCACGTGCTGGGCACGTTCGCGCATTGTTGCCGCTACATTCGTGCGCTGTGGTACGACGAGCGTAACTGCCTCGTGAGATGCCTTTTGACACGCCATCACTTGGAAGTTGCCCTAGAAGCGCGGCCGAAAAGGTCGTCGCCGGCCGGCAACAATTTGGTTAAACTGAATCCAGGTTAGCGAGGATTCATGTTAGGACGACATTCACCCCAAGGCGAGCTGTTCCGGCCGGACAGCCTTCATCTGGACTTCGTCGGGCGCGACTCTTTCTACGGGTTCCTGGCCCTGTCGCGACACGAGATGTTCCGGGACCGTGACTTTGCCGGGCTCTACAAGAAGGACCAGGGCCGGCCCGGCGTGCCGCCATCCCAGCTCTGCATCGCCCTGCTGTTGCAGTCGCGGGACGGAGTATCCGACGACGAGGCGATCCAGCGGACTGCATTTGACCTTCGCTGGAAAGTGGCACTCGGCTTGGACATCGATGAGAAGCTATGTGCGAAGAGCACGCTTCAGCTGTTTCGGTCGAAGCTCGTGCTTCATGACAAGTTCGAGAAGATCTTTCAAGCCAGCGTGGATGCGTGCATGAAGGCCGGCTTGATGAAGCGGAAGAAGCTGGAGCTGGCGATCGACACGACCCCTGTGATCGGCCGAGGCGCAGTCAAGGATACGTACAACCTGATCTCGGATCAGATCAGGATCGTGGTGAAGCAAGTTGTGGATCTGAAGGGCTGCGACCGCGAGAAGCTCATCACGGAGCACGGCCTCAGCCGGCATTTCGGTAAGAGCTTCAAGGGCGAAGTGAGCATCGATTGGGATGATACGGATCAAAAACGTGCACTGGTGGGCCAGTTGGTTGGGGACGCCAGAGTGGCACTGGAGCTGGCCAAACTGTCGCTACGTGGCTATGCAAAGGGTGCTGAAGTCACACAGGACCTGAGGAGAGCCCGCGATCTGCTGGCCGACCTACTGCTCCAGGACATCGAGGATGAGCCCGAGGATGGTGGAGGGCCCGGAATTCTGAAGGGCACGACACGCGACCGCGTGGTATCCACAACGGACCCTGAGATGCGTCACGGCAGGAAGAGCCACTCCAAGAGATTCGATGGGCACAAGGCATCGATTGCCGCAGAGACGGAGTCAGGCGTCATCCTATCAACGGATGTCATCGCAGGAAACGCGCACGACTCCGAGGGTGCCGGTGACTTGGTCAAGGCCGCGGGAAAGACAGCCAAGAAGAAGGTCGAGCGTGTTCTTGGTGACACGGCCTACGGCACCGCAGCAGCGCGCGCGGATATTGCGAAATCTGCCAAGGATGCGGACATCGTTGCCAAGGTCCCACCGGCCTCGTGCCGCAAGGGCGCAGAGTTCACGGTGGAAGACTTCAAGATCGACATTCGCAAAGGTGTTGCGACGTGCCCTGCGGGCAAGACATCGCTTCGGTACGAGCGTCCCAAAGGGACCAGCAATCATCGCTTCGTGTTCTCCAAAAAGGACTGCAATGACTGCCCGGTGCGGTCCAAGTGTACGACCGCGAAGCAAGCTGCGAGGATGGTGACAGTCTCGGAGGGCTACAACGAATTGCGACGACTTCGAGCGCGCCAGCGAACGAAGGCTTTCAAACAGGCCTACCGAAGACGGGTCAAGGTCGAGCACCGCATCGCTCGACTCGCGCAACTCGGAATTCGCCAAGCTCGCTACTTCGGACGTGCGAAGGTCAAATTCCAGTTGAGCATCGCTGCGGCGGTGGCCAACCTGGTCATGGCGTCCTCGAGGGCCTTTGACGGCGTTCTACACGGCCTTCGAGTACTCACTACAGCCATTACCCTCGTCTGGCGGATCCTAGATCAGGAATTCGCGCGGCGAGCCAACTCGCCAATTGGAATCGCGGATTTCACCCGCGGCGACTGGTCCGCGATTCCTTGGTTCTCAAAGGCCCCTTCTCGGCCGCGTCTCTAG
>JAZDCZ010000095.1:0-7996 GCA_036679605.1 Gemmatimonadota bacterium | reverse complement strand
GGCGTCGCCGTGAAAGTCGGCGTGTAGGTCGGCGTGGGTGTGTGAGTTGCCGTGGCCGTAGGTGTATCCGTGGGCGTAGCGGTGTTGGTCGGCGTAGATGTCGGCGTGGCGGTTGGACATGCGCCCGAATACCAGATCGTCAGCCTCGGTTCGTAGCCGAGATCGGGTCCCCAATCGTACTGCCCGATCAGACATTTCCCGTTGGGTGACGGCATAACGGTGATGATGGCCAGATCGGAACCGTTCGTCCAGTCCGGTCTGGACAGAATCTCCTGGATGATAGCGGTGACATCCACCGAGTTTTCCTGGTAGGGCAACAAACCGCTGACCATTACCCAGTTCTCGGTCAGTTCTCTGTCGGAGATTGTCGGGTCGTCATCGAGGTCACGCGGTCCTGCAGCATCCTGGCCATAAATACGGAAGTACGCATCGTTCGGATCGTTCTGTTTCACGTAGAAGCCGAATTCGGCGGCTGTCACCTGCGCACCGCAATCAATCGTTACGTTCCTGAATAGAGCCAGCGTATACATCTCGTCGTATTCTTCCCGTATGCGAGGCGGCTAATCGACAGGTACCCAACCAGTAGCAACCCAGTAAAATTTGTAATCCGGCGCTTCATCGTACCGTGCCCAGAGAAGAGGATCGCCGTTGTTGTAGTCGGCCCAGATCGCCGCAAAACCGGTCGGCGGTGACTGTGCAGGCACGTCCGGCGTGTTCCTGACAAAGATTGTCCTTCCCTGGAAGTAAGCCTCTGTGGCCTCCAGGATCATGTCCCCGTCAGAAATATAGACGTCACCCGTATCACCGTCGAAACGCATATCGAAACCTGTATCGGCTGTTATCTTCACGTAACGGTCCGACTTGAGTTCGAGCGTCCACGGATCGATGGATATTGCGTAGGTTGCGCCACGCAGCTCTATCCGCGTCCCGTCCGGTGTGCTTTCCGGCCAGTATATCCGCTGGCTGACGTAGTAGCTGGCAGAAGCAACAAGACCGTTGACGACCTGAAGAAAACCGTAATCATCACCGTAGGACGGCACCAGCATGATACGGTTGAAATCGTCCTCAGTGCCTACGGCAAATCCGAAGTTCGGTACGCGTAGCGTCAGAACGAGATTCCGCATGTCGAACCTGTAGCCGAGCCACGAGAACTCCAGTGTAGAATCGGAACCGGTAAGGAGAACGCTGCTGGGCGAGCTGATGTTGCCTTTCGCCGCCAGGTCCCCTGTCTCGGCGTCGAGCTGGAGAGCTGAATCGACGACATCGCTGTGCCATTTGAAGTACCGGTCTGACGTAGCATCGAAAGTGTAAGGCGACACCCCGACGCTATAGATGTCCGACCAGAAGTTTATCTTCGGTCCGACGAAACTGCCAAACTGCAGCAAGTCGGTCCTCATGTAGCCTTTGCCGCTCACGTCGTAGACATATCCTGACGTGGGGTAAACCTGCTGGCCAAGGTTGATGCCGATCCTGCCCAGGTTGTCGACCACGAAGGCAACCCTGGTTGCGTCGCCGACGGCGTTATCGTTGACCGCTACATAGAACCAATCCGAGTAGCTGTTACCCTGCAGGTGGACACCGAAGCTCCGGTTGTCAGGTCCTTCCAGGACGAACCCTTGGCCGGGAGATGGGTTGTCGTCTGTCCAGCCACCGAACTTGATACGGCCTTCGTTCAGGCTGTCACCGAACTGAACGAACTGTTCAGGTGCGTTCGTGGCGACAGCGAGCGTAGCGACCTGGATGGTGCTGGTCGCTATCGTCAGGTCGCCTGTCATGAAATCGCCGGTGACGTTGACGTAGAGGTCGTCGTAGTCAGGCGGCGCAGGAGAGGGCACCCAGATGTAGTAGTTGTTTTGGTCGCTTGTGGCCGAAGCGATACCGGTGCCGTGGACGGCGAAAGGCGTAGGCGTTGCCGGCGGTGTTGGCGTGGCCGGTGGTGTTGGTGTGGCCATCGGCGTGGGCGTGTTCTGTACCGGCTGGAGGGCTAACCAGTCGGGGATGAGCTGGTAGTACCGTTCGATGACATCCCCGACCTGCGGTGCTTTATAGAAAGCCACGCTGCCTGACCACATGCTTTCGGTAGCATTGCAGGCGTACGTGGCCGGTACGAAATTCCAGTTGTATTCTTTCTGCGTCTGGAACAGACCGTTCAGGTACGTTTTCTCTGTCTGCGCCAGAGCAGGCCGGTCCCAAGAGAATTCTGTGCGGACGCCGTCAGGCGCCTCGTTGGGCAAGTAATCATCGTTCCAGCCGAACTCGTGCTGAGCTGACGGGTAGCTTATCGCGGTGTATTGGATGACGTCGCCAGACGCAGGCGCAGCAGAGAACGTGAATGAATCAGCGCCCGGATCTTCTTGATAATCGAAATCAGGTGCCTGCCTGACGCCATTGACGTACACAGCGAGTGTGCCCGGCAGGAAGCCGCCGAAGACGGTGAACGTCGTACGTGATCCGTCTGGCAGTTCGAGCGGGCTGCGGCCTCTGATAGCGGGATTGCCAGGCTGGATATAGTCCACGACGACCCGGTCCCCAGCAGACAGTGGCGAGAGGAACGTTACGACCTTGCCAGAAGCTGACCGCACGACGTCTAGGTCCCAGCGTTGGGCGATGCCGTTCACGTAGACGACGAGGATATACGACGAACCGACGAACACGGTCTGCCCCTCAGTTGCGATGAACGTTTCATGGCTGTAGTAGGCGCCTTGTCCTGCCTGCTGAGAGGCGCTCTGGAAAGCCGACCACGAACCGTCGAGGTTGCCGACCCGTGCCTCGATCTCAATCGTTGCTGTCGAGCCGTAGATCGATGATTCTTCGGGCCGTAGGAGGCGGATGTATCTGTTGCCTGACCATTCGCCGAGGGCCGACCAGGCGCTTGTGGCGCTATTGCCGATGATGCGCGAACGTACCTGGAAGTTGAGCACGGCTGGGCTTGAGTCGGTGACGAAACCGAACAGGGCACCAGACGGAATGGCCTCATGTGTGACCGAGAACGTTGTCGCCGTCGACAGCCAGCCGAGTGGTGTCGGCGTAGAATAGGAGGGCCAGCCGCCTAGCGGCGTCGGCGTATAGTAGGACGGCCAACCACCTAGGGGCGTCGGTGTCGCTACTGGTGTCGGGCTAGAGAACGTCACCCAACGCGTGTTGCCGAACGTGTCCTTCGATTCAAGTAATTTGCCTGCCGCTGGCGCACCGCCACGTATGACGAGTCCTTCCGTATCGACGGTTGAGTCGACGATCTTGAGATCAGCGGTCGCCTGAATGATGTCAGCTACATCTGTCGGTATGAGGATGTGGCCTGCTATCAGAGACCAGTACGGGCTTGTAGCGGTGCCGCCACCTGTGCCTGCAAGTTCGGTCGTCGCCGACCAGACGAATATACCGCCAGGTGACCATGTTATGACGTCGCCCGTCTGCCCGCCCGGCATAGCGAACTGGTTCGCTTCAGCAGTCGATCCGTCCCATGTGAACAAGCTGCTGCCTGCGAGTGTTCTTGCGCCGGTCCAATAAGCGACCTGGTTTGCTGAGCCGCTGCCGCCCAATCCGGGTGTCGCCGTCGGCGTATTTGTGCCGGTCGGCGTCGGTGTAGGCGTCACAGTCGGCGTCCAGGCAGCAAACAACAAAGCTCGGGCGGTAGGTGAGGCGAAGATCTCTATACCGTAGCCGCCGTAGAAACCCAGCACGGAATCAGCATCGGTTGCTGACACGATCTGGTCAGCTTCAGCGTAGGCGAACGCTTCATGGGGTGTAGGTGTGCCGGGCGGTGTCGGTGTGGAATAGGTCGGCCATGCGCCTAACGGTGTAGGTGTGTCAGCGGGTGTAGGCGTGTAGTAAGCGGGCCAGCCGCCTAGCGGCGTCGGCGTACTGAAGGGTTGGCCGCCGATGAAGAGGTCCGTGACGTTGATCGTCACCGCTGTTATCTCTGTGGCTGACCATGTCGCGGGGACCGACGTCCAGGGCCATTCTTCCCAGAAACCGCTTGCGTCTTTGATCCAGAACCCTGCGGTCGTCGATTTGATAATTTCGCCGGGCTGGTAGAAGCCAGGTTCCGGCATGAGAGAGAATTCCGGCGTGACGTGCAACACGAGCGTCTCGATACCCTGGTCGAAGATAGCTCGGTAAAAGCGTCCTTTGATACGGTCGCGGGTGAAGATTTCGGTGTACTCTTTCTGACGGCTGCTGCGTCCCCAGATATGGACGCCTTCATCTTGCCACAAGACGCCGTATGTGGGCGTCCATGGGGGCGTATTGGTGGGCGTAGGTGTGACTGTAGGCGTCGGCGTTTCCGTAGGCGTATCTGTCGCTGTTGGCGTGTTGGTAGGCGTGGGTGTTTCGGTCGGTGTGTCGGTGGGCGTATTTGTTGGTGTGTTCGTGGGTGTATCCGTAGGCGTCGGCGTGTTGGTAGGGGTAGGCGTCGGACTGTACAGGATTGCGAAGAAGTTGTCTGATTCGTCGCTTACGTCTGGAATTTCCGTATCCGTGAAACGGACTTTCGCGTAGTAGGTGGTGACTGACGGCAGAGTTGCGGCGAAGACAAACGGGCTGGCCGAGATGACGACAGTGTAAGGCGGCAGAAGCTCGTAGCTGGGTGCGGATGTGGTGCTGAGTTCGATGGTGGCGGAAGCAACATTGCTGCTTGTGCCGGTCATATCGTAGACCGTGGAGGCATAGAGCACCTCGTTCCCATTGGGCCAGATTACGTTGATAGCGTGCGTTGGAGTCGGCGTCGGTGTCGGCGTGTTGGTAGGCGTATTGGTCGGTGTATTAGTCGGCGTGTTTGTCGGTGTGGGTGTCGGCGTTGGTGTGGCTTCACTGACGTACTCGTCGGCGCCGATGTCGAAAGCAGAACCCTGCGGACGGGAATCGCCATCAATGTCGTCCGTCACTGCAAGAATAGAGTCGCTGGACAGATCCGCCCCGTAGTCAAGCGCGCCCGTATCAGTCGAATCCAAATGGAAGTCACGGCCCGCCTCGTCTGTAAATGTCACCGTCACGGCATTGCGCGGATTCGAACCCGGCGCGTCGGATTGGGTGGGGCCTGAGAGGTTGTTGGCCGAGTCAGGGTGGAAAAGACCGCTTGTAGACTCATGGTAGTTATCATCGTTCTCATAGCAAAGGTTGTTCTTCGCCAAGATGTAACTCGCCCCGGAGTGACAGGAGATCCCCCTAGAGCAATCGTAGATCGTGTTCGCATAGACGTAGGCGGTCGCTTCGTATGTGCTATACCTCCCGTACACGGCGATGCCTGTCGTGTCTTCAGCGCCACCTCCGAGGTGCATGCCATAGATGATGTTGTTCCAGAAATAACCGATACTTGGATTCGTGCCGTCATGGCCCATAATCCAGATGCCACGCCGTGGGCCGGTCCCCCCTCCCCTTATCACGCACTTCGAGACCTTGATGTTGTCGACATACGAAGCCGAGATCCCAGCGTTCACGCCGAAACCGTAGTAGCTGCTCGACGTAGATGCAACGTAGATCTGCAGACCTTCGATCCAGACATTGCTCTCCATTACGTGGACAACAAACACGTCACTGCTCGTCGCCGTCGCGCCTATGATGTATGCGGAATCGGACCATTTGCCCGGGTGGCGGGCAGATACATCTGTGTACACCTTGATGAAATCGTCGGCCGTTGTGGTCCAGCCATCGATAGTGACCTGGCTGTCCCACGAGGACCAGCTCCCCGTCACGAGTGCGATACACGGCCCCGTTCCCGTCAGGTCGGCGTTCTCGGTCGATTCCCACGTCGATAGACTTGAGTAGTCTCCCCCGCTTTCAGCGATCGTGTACGTGCCGCTCGATCCGTGCGAGAACCAATCGGCGGGCCGTTTCTTCCAATCGACGAGAGAGACCAACTTTTCCGGCTCAGTGACGGTCTTGATGATCGCCGCCAGCTTTGTCTTGAGGAACTCCTCTTTGGTGTGAGCGTATGGGACGGATTTGAGAGCGGACAGCTCGGTCGTCGTGAGCAGCTTCTCCAGCGGGAAGCGATACTTGCGCATGGTCACAGTCTTGCTGACCATCTGGACGATGCCAGGGGCGATCTGCACCGAGATCTGTTCTGGTTCCAGCCATCGCGGATCGAACTTAGATTTCGGCATGCGAACGATGACGAAGTTCCGTGGATCGCGCTCCATGCGGCCCCAGTTCCAGCCAGCGGGTTTCACGGTGATTACATAGCCTTGTTTGGCGTTGCCTGCGCGCTCTTCAGCAAAGTCCCGCGCAGTCCATTGGTCACGAGGCTTCTTCGTATGGACGGTGTCGGAGGTCTTGACCAGCAGCTCAATCCACTCCGTAGGCTGCTGGACCTGGGCGATCAGGAGCGTGAAGACAGCGACCGCCGTGCTCATACAGTCCTCCTGCACACGACGAGAAGCCTATCGTGATTGTGATCCCACCGGAGTCACGCCGTGCCGCACGATGGCTTTCCAAGCTAGCCGCGAAGCGGCCGCAAGCAGCCATCCGTCGCCAAGACCGGAATGCGTATGTGGCGAAGCCATGCGATGTCCAGAACGACGGCCATGATGGCATCCAAGGATGCCGCAATGACGGGCCGCACTTTCCAGGCACATCCGTGGCATGACGTACGCCATGCGCAGATCTGTATTGTCGACTTCGTCCACGTCCGGTCTCCTGGAGACCACCGCCGCGCCGAGGTCCGCAATCTTACCATACAGCGCACGGCCGATGATGTGCTCCGCGCAACTGCTCGACGTCCCGGACATCACGGGCGATCTTGGCCTCCGTTACGATAGTTTGGTCCCACATGGACCAATCTTCAGTCACGGTATGCGAGGAGCATTCCGCCGTAGAGCGTTATGTGCTCGAATTTGCCGTAGATGAACGTTCCCGTCGGCATCTCAATGTTGTCGCTAGACAACACAGAGAGGTTTCGGGTCGCGCCGTTGATGATGCAGTCGTAGGCATCGTAGAACTTCGGATCACCAACGTACTGTATGCGGTACCAATCCCCCGAGAGGCCAGGCGTCCCGGCACAAATCACTCCGGACGACAAGGTCGTCCCTGGCGGCGTGCACGCTCCGAGTATGTCAAACGTCGCAGGCACCCACCTGACCTGGCCCTCCGTCCGTTCCATCGCCAGCAACGGCGGCTGCTGCGTAGCAACCAGCATCCCCAGAAGGATGCTCCCCAACACTAGCGTTGTCAATGCGATGCAGCGTGATAACGTTCCCATCCACGAACCTCCTTATGCGTTCTAGATCCTCCGGCGTCACGCGCCTGAGGGCCGCAATGTCCACCTGCGTCCTCTTCACCTCCCCATGGCCTGCCATCGCGGCCAGCGTCTTGGCCGCACGGAGGCGAATACTTGCCGGAGTTCCCTGGAACTCCCCTTCGCCATCCCTGATGGCCCTGATAACGTCCACCGATGCCGGGGCCTCGATCTTCAACATCTCCTGCACATCCTGAAACTCCATCTCCCGAACATGCTCATCCAGCTTCCCCTGCAACTCCTCAACGTAGCCCATCGCGAAGAGCCGAATGATCTTCCTATGCTTGTCGTGGATTCGCCGAAGTTCGTCCATTTCTTCCTCCTCCTTCATTATATCACACATTTTGTGTTTTGTCAATGGTACGATCGTTACGTTCGGAGAAGTTTGGCGAAAATTAGGGGAGTTGTGGCCCCAGTCGCTCTCGGAATCGGCCCACCCCCCATTATCGGAACTGCGCAGACGCATAAAACGTCACGTCACAACGTATACGGAACAGACCCGTCGGGCCGATAATCCATGCCCCATGCGCAAATAGTGGCATGCGAGGCCGCATATGCCGGAAGTCGCCAATTAGACGACATCCCACGGCATGCCACATGCATATCAGCACTCGACCCAAGATTATCGGCACTCCATGCCACATAATCCGCATATCCCAAATTTATGCGGGTGGATTCACCATCCACTGATACGAAGCAAACCGATAATCCGAATATTGCGGGAACCGTGTTCCCATAATCGTACACACAGCGCAAACACGGAAC
>JAZDCZ010000094.1:0-8787 GCA_036679605.1 Gemmatimonadota bacterium | reverse complement strand
GCCACCGTTAGCCCAATGCGACACCTATACCATCAACATCAGCAACGCTTTGGCAGACCCGTCGGGCGAATTGCTAGCCGCACCGACCGTACCACCTTTGGTTACAGGGCTGATACCACCACCCGCGCCAACATTAAACGCACACACGACCATGACGACGGCTAACATGGTTACGATCTCAGGTAGCGCACCCGGTGCGGCCTCGGTAGAGGTATCATGCCCGACGGGTGTGTTCACGGTCCCGCTAACCAACAACGCCTTCACGGCTGACATTACACTTGCACCTGACTCTGGCAATGCGATCTACTTCTCGGCGCTCAGCACATGCAGCGAAGTGCGCAGCCCGCCCATGCTGACCACCGTCACGCACGACACCATCCCCCCGGAAATCTTCATCGACTTCCCCCTCGATGGTGCGCAGATCACCACGACCACGACGGATGTCGCGGGACGAGTGGGCGATGTGCTTAGCGGGTTCATGGGATTGACGGTAACGGTCAAGGTAATCCAGCCATCGTCGATGTGGGCATTGGCAACAACGGAACCTTCTTCATACAAAATGTTCCGCTTGGCCCGATTGACCAACCCACGATCATCACAGCCGTTGCCACCGACGCACTCGGCAACACGGTAAGCAGGCAGATCACGGCAACGCGCGTAGCCATCACTGCAAACACGGCGCAGATGGCGGTTCTTTCCGGCAACGCTCAGACGGCCCCGGTTACGGCGGCGCTTCCCGCACCAATCGCCGTGCAGATGACCGACACCGACGGCGTAACACCTTTCGTGAACAAGGTTGTAACCTTCATGGTAACGCGCAGCGATGGTCGGCTCAGCAGCGCTCCGGGCTTCACTTGCATCGGCGACGGCACAATGATGCTCCAGTGCCACACAGATAGCTCCGGCCAAGCAAAGGCGATGTGGACGATGGGTAGCGACGCAGGCTGCGGCAACAACCGGGTCGAAGCCACCTCGATGAGCATCGAAGGAACGGTTGCCTTCTGCGCCTCAGCCACAGCGGCCACTGTTTCGCAACTCAACATCGGCTCGGGCAACAACCAGCGAGCCGAAGCAGGCGGCCCCGCACCGAAACCGCTTCGTGTTTGGGTTAGCGACGGACAGAACCCCATCGTAGGGCAGAATGTTCTCTTCACGGTGACGCGCGGCGGCGGACAAGTGAACGGCCAGACCACAAGCACGGTGGCGACTGACATGACAGGCCACGCCGAAGTGAGCTTCACGCTCGGCCCCAATCAAGGCAACAATGTCGTCGATGCAATTGTGGTCTCCAACCCATCGTTGCAGCCCGCGCGGTTCGTGACATACGGTATCCTTCGTGACGAGACTATTTCGACCAGCTTCACCGGAATCGTACTAAACAACGCCAGCCAGCCGATAGGTGGTGCGACCTGTACGCTCACCATAGGCGCGACGGCACTGATGCCCGTCATTTCTGATGTGCGCGGGCGATTCGCGTTTGACGACCTGCTCACGGCTGGCCCGGCGCACCTGTTCGTGGATGGTAGCACCGCTACGACAATCAACGGCCTGTCAATCATGCTCGGCACTTATCCATCGTTGCCCTTTGAACCAGTCCTCATCCCCAATGCGGCCAATTCGCTGGCAACTCCGGTACTGCTGCCGCCTCTGGAGACGGCCAACGGAGTCGTCTTCGACAACTCGCAGGACATTACCTTGACGCTTCAGGATATGGAAGGTCTGGGGATGTTGGTACGGGCTGGCTCGGCTCGACATCCCGACGGCACGGTCGTCGATGCGGCCAATCCCATCACGCTTATGTTGAGTCAGGTTCACGCGGACGATATTCCGATGCCCATACCCGACGGCGCTTCTCCACCATTCGCCTGGACTTTGCAGCCGTCGGGAACGACCTTTGATCCACCCATTGAGATCACCTACCCCAACATGAGTGGCTTACCTGCCGGATCAATAGCATATTTTTTGAGTTTCGATCACGCGCTCTCACGCTTCGGGATCGTAGCCACGGGGCATGTCACCGACGACGGCTCGCAGATCATCAGCGATCCTGGCGCGGGCCTGACCGTCGCGGGCTGGGGTTGCAATTGCCCGCCATACTCGGTCACGGGCGATTGCGAATACGACGAGTGTGATGGTGATCCATGCTGTAATGACCGCTGCTGTGATGGTGATCCATGCTGTGATGATCCCAGTGGGTGCTGCGACTCAGGCGACCCATGTTGCGGTAATCCAGACCGTTGTTGCAACCCTGATAATTCGTGCTGCGGCGACCCCGATCCCTGCTGCGACTCGAACGATCCATGTTGCGGATCGAACGACCGTTGCTGCAATCCAGACAACCCGTGCTGTGGTAGTGACGACCCGTGTTGCGACTCGAATGACCCCTGCTGCGGTAGTTCCGATCCATGCTGCAACTCAGACAACCCATGCTGCGCAGCCGCTGCTCGTGCGTCAGCCAGTGAGACCGAATCGTCAATCGCTTCCTTTGCAGGTACTCCATGCTGCGGGGAAGGCGCAGACGATCCCTGCTGTAACAATCCCGACCCCTGTTGCCCTTGCACTGCGGCGGGAACTTTGTGCTGTGGCGATCACTGCTGTACCGACCAATGCTGCGGAGCGGGATGCTGTTCCGCAAGCCAGACTTGCTGTGACGGCGACTGCTGCTCAGCCGAAGAGACCTGTTGCGGTGGTACGGATTGTTGCGAACCGAAAAGGTGCTGTGGCAATGGCGAGTGTTGCGCACAGGACTGCGAAGGATGCCTGGACAACGGCACGCTTAGCGGCGGGGTGATTGATGTGGACCGCGATCCGGTCTGCGTCGGCGACACGATCACCTTCACCCTCAGCGGCGTCGTGGACAGTGGTGGCATCATGCGCGTGGATTGCACGGCCAAGACGCCAATTCCCGCAGTCACACCTACTTACAAATGGACAGTCAACAAGCCAGACGGCACGCAGGTTAAAGGAACAGGCGAAGTAGCTATGATTTCAGCTACCAAGCCCGGCACTTACACCATCACCTACACAGCTAAGGCAGAGCGTGATTGCCCGCCTTCTAGCATCACCATAGGGCCGAAGATGGCCGAGGCGTTTGAAGCGGACCTTGATGTGGACAGCGATAACAACAACGGCACCGGATCGCCTGACCGTTCCTCAGCCGAAGATATGGTCGAGTTGACCGCTCCAGGTAAGATTCTATGTCTCAACGACGATGACGATGATAACAATAATGTGCTAGACAAGGATCAGGAACCCCCACCCGGCGCGGATGACGATCTCGTTCAGATGGTGGCCCATATAAAGCAGAGTGCGCCTGGGATGAGCAGTTGGCAATTAGTATATGATGCCGCCGTTGTACAAGTGTATGAAAGCAATCGCATGACTATCGTACCTTCCGGTCAGCTATTCAATATGCCGCTTGCGCCCAACCCCATGACTTTCTGGATTGAAGGTATAGAACTTACGACTGGCAGCCCTACCTCCATCTCCTTCGCTGTTGACCTCGATGGCGACGGCGCTTTCGATTGTTCAGATGAAGTGTTTGCAAGCGTCGTGAAAGTCGATCTGGATGTGGATAGTGACAATAGCAATACAACTCCGGACTTTGCGCCGCAACGCACTATGGCCGAGGAAACCATCGAGGACGATGCGACCCAACCAGGGCGGATTGTCTGGGTAAATAACAATGACGACGACCGTGACAATGTGGCCGACTTCGGCGACGGGTACAATCTCGATTCCATGACAGGCAACAACGATGACGCCAACACGGCGGAAATTGGTTTCGTTCGTATGGTTTTTGAAATCCCGGCTGAATTCAATCTGGCCACTACGACCGTACAGGTCACCTACAACGCATCCGACCCCTCTGCTGCGATGGCCAGTACAACGCCGCCAGGGATTGTTCCTGCTACCGGAAATCTGCGTATATGGACTAAGAACGGGAACCAAACCCGGAACGCGGGCGTCATACCTATGGGGGACTATGTGGCTTCAGGTTCCTATGCTCCCCCGGACCTTGGGCTAAGCGGAAGCATGAGAACTGTAGACCTCTGGCTGGAAGGCATTATGCCCAGCAGTTCGATTGGTGCTGAGCGCATCATTATTACTGTGGACCCCGATGGTTCGGGGCCAGCCCCGCCTTGCTCAGATGCCGTGCGCGTGACAGTTTCTCGGCTTGAGGTATTGGATTCCATGATGATGCTGACAGACCATGTGGATATTGGCCATTGGGGTGACGACCGAGGCACCAATGAGTTATCCGGCTACACTACTGGGGCGAATGGGACGGTATTAAATGGGGCGGGCGGAACATTTGTTGATGTAGACCCGGATCGGTTCATGGTTCGCTTGACGCATCGCCCAGCCAACGCAAACGCCACCTCAATAGAGATGATCACCGTACAAATAGGCACGCTTACGGACGCCGGTGCTGTGGATGACGCCAACCATAACATTACGATGCTGGAAACCGGTCCCAACACTGGAATCTTCCTATCCGAGTCTCAACTCTTAACTGCACCGGATTTGACAATGGTGACCGCGACGGATCAAGACGACGGATTCGCAGTCTACTCGGCGCGTACGATGGCTACGGTCGCAGATGAAGCTGACGACGACCGCACGCACAAGGCCACCTTCGACGGACATGTTCGCGCCACTTACACTGGCCCAGGTGGCAAATGCGACTTCACCGTCCCTGTGTGTGACCGAGTTCCGATGGATGAGCGTAAGGAAGTACGCATCCGCGTGCATGTCTTCAACGAACCGTTCGACGATGTGGGTTACGACCACGACGCTAATGTGGCCACGCCAGATATTGGCGTTGGCAATGGAATGTTCGATTTCAACGACACCAACGGCAACGGCATCCATGATGCTGGCGAAGCGAGTGAACCGTTTACAGATATCAGCCCCGACGGCACAAGAAACACCGTACTCGGTTCTACATCGAACGCAACTGCCCATGTTGCGGCTCAAATCGAACGGTCCAATCAGGCATGGGGACAGGCGTGCATCAAGGTCATCCAAATGGGAACAACTATCTTTGAAGAAGCACCGACGGATGCAATGGGTGTGAATGTTCTGAGAGATGCACGGTTCGATGTTCTCGGCCCCGCCACAGATGATCGCGTGGTTATAGCAAATGCTGTTGGCGTAGCGCATGATGTCCTAGAGGCCTATTTCACCGCACGGATTTTCGATTCGTTGGGTACGGGAGTGAATGCCATTGCCCTTCCTCCGCTCGTAAACGACCCTCCGTTTAACATCCCCGTGGGTGAGAACTCCTTCACTTTTGTTGGGATAAATGTACAAACGAGCGCACCGCATGATCTTCGCTTCCGCACATTAGCGCATGAACTTGGCCATATTCTGACCAATGATTTCGATAAAACAAACCCCCAATATGTATTCTTTCCGGCAAAGATAACCTTTCAGGATGGTAGCGTGAGTACATACCGGCGGGTCAGGCACGACATTGAAGCGACCGCTCGAAAGCCTCGAGTGCAAGGAACCTTTACGCCGGGATCGGGCAACCGATTGTTGATGACTGTTCCATGATTTTTGGAGAGTGTTTCATGAGATTACGATGTTGGATACCAACCCTGTTCTATGCGGCTCTTGTGTTCTCGATGCCGATTACGAGAACCGCGATGGCCGATGTTCCGATTTCAGATACGGAGGCTAACAGGATTATTGACAGTTTGCTTTCTCTGCCTCACGGGACAAAGTTTGCAGCACCGAAGGACCGAGACCTTGTTTTGGTGCTGGTCGAACACCCCGAGGTCTTCCTACCTCTCCTTTCTGCAAGGGTGGAAACGCTTGGCCCCGCTTCCTCTGAACCGCTTGAACCTGGTAGAATTGTACGAAGCCTCGGAGTTTTGGGATTGGTAACACAATTTGGTCCTGGAAAGTCGAGCAGGCTGGTGAACGCAACATTGCGCGCGGGGTTTCGGCGTGCTGACGAAATTCGCACAAGCTCGGAAACCCCCGATCATGACCGTGATCCCCCGAGGAACGCCATACTCCTTTCTAATTTAGACCTGTTGTGCGGGGTGACACTGGATATGCTAGCGGAATTCGACAACTCAGAAGCCATTGACGAGGTTGTCGAGAAACTAGGGGAAGCAGAGATCGGCCTTCAAACAGTTATGTTGCGTTATCTTGAAAAGGTAGCTCCACTCCGCCCGGACATCCGACCTAAGTTGGTGGAAATGTACCAATCCGCGACATCGCGGCTACGGAACCATCCCCAGCTTTTGCGCGTGCTGGAGGCGATTGACAAGGCTGAGGGTGGTGCGACGAATGAAACGCCGCGAGCGAAAACGGAGATTAAGAAGGGGAGAAATCGCGCAAAAGAATAGTCGCTGTTGGCAGCGATGCAACCTGTGAGAATATGCCGATGGAGTAATTCGATGAATCTCAAGAGAATGTTTGCTTCTGTATTTTCTTTCATTTTCGTGCTGCCAATATCTTCTGCTACCGGTGGACAACCAGCGTCCACCGCTGCCGCAAGCAGCCCAGAAAAAGTTGTGAGCCGGTTACTCTCGTTGCGCCACGGACTGTTACGGCGAACGATGGATAACGAAACCGAAGCGCTCTTGGATGCGGTTCTCGCAAATCCAGCACCGTACGCTGATGCGATCGCCGTAGCGTTAGACTTGCCGGAAGATGAGGCTCGCATAGGAACCACAGCAGGGCTGCACCGCGTATCGTGTGCCATTACGCTGGCGAAGATGATTGGTCATGAACATGCAGCGCCGATGGTCCATCGCTTCTTCGACAAAGTGTCCAATCGCGTCGTGCAGTACCGAAGTCACGCCGAAGATTCCGACGCTCGCAAACAAGTATATCGGAATATCTTGCTGCTCCAGAATTGGACGCTCGACGCATTGGGAGAGTTTGGCGACCGCTATGCCATTGACGAATGCGTAAAAACTGTCGGGTCTATCGAAACGGAAAAAGGAGACTTGGCGAGCCAAGTAGTCATGCTACGCTACCTCGAAAAGGTAGCTCCACTCCGTCCGGACATCCGGCCCAAGCTGGCGGAAATGTATCAATCCCGGGCATCGCGATTGCGGAACAATCCGCAGCTTCAGCGCGTGCTGGAAGCGATCGACCGTGCAGAAGCGGACAAAACCGATACAAAGAACAAATGAAAAGCTCCCCCGTAACTTGGAGATGAAACCATGAATCTTTGTAATATTAAGTACCACATGATCGTAATGTTATCCACATTGCTGGTCATGACATACTGTAGGCAGACTCTGGCTGTAGGGGTTGGCCAAGACCAAATTGCACTACAAATAGAGAGTTTTTTGAGCAACCCGCATGGACTTAACCGTCTTTCACCGCAGGACTATAAAGCAATTGAAGAGATAAGGCGCGGATTCGATAAGGAGCATCTTGCCATCCTAAACGAAGCAATCAGTATTTGCGAGGGGAAAGCTATTCATGATATAGCCAGAGTTCAACGCCGCTCGCGTGCGCTTGGTTTGCTAGGATTGATTGGTGGAGATTTAGCGCGTTCCACGCTCATCAAAGATTACCAGAGAATCACGACTCAGGTGCGTGAGATTGATCGTCGTGAATCCGTTGGCCAATTTGACACATATCCCAGCAATTCAATCGAAATATTACTGCACTTGCGAGTACACACACTTATGCAGTTGACAGAGCTAGGCGCAGTCGAGTTGGTAGATGAGATCATGACAGATATCCCAGTCGCAGATGGTCCTACTAGAGTGGTCATGATTGACTACCTTGAAAAGGTCGCTCCACTCCGCCCGGACATTCGACCTAAGTTGGTGGAAATGTACCAATCCCCGACATCGCGGCTACGGAACCATCCCCAGCTTTTGCGTGTGTTGGAGGCGATCGACCGTGCAGAAGCGGACAAAGCCGTTTCAAAAAACGAACGAAAAGCTCCCCGTAATCCCTAAAACGAATCAATATGTTGGATACTGTCGAACAAGAAAGCCTGACGATGATAGCGATACTAAACAGGGATGAAGATCAGGTAATGATGCGTCCCCAACGGGGGAAACCGATGGTGTGTCATCAACAGCAGCGACTGGAGTTTAGTACCATTTTCCTGTTCGTCTGATACGCAATGTCAATGCGATTCGGTGTTGCGAACGGGGCGGAGTGGTACGCTGCCTTAATTTACTCAGGACGCTCTCATGAAAAGACAGCAAGGAAGCCCAATGATGCATCGTAATGTTTTCTCACTGATAACCGTGCGGCTGGCGCTGGCGACTCTGCTTCTCACGGCCTGTGTCACCGAGACTTTCGGCCAACTCGACGAGCGCTGGTCGGTGACGATCAACGGGCAGACGGTTCGGGTGGAGGCGGATGGTTCTTTCTTGCTCTCCAATGTGGCCGCACCTGATTTGTTTGGGCCTGGCGGACCCGGAACCGGCCCCGATTTCCTAAGCGATGATGTGTTTCGCCTCACAGGCGTGCGCACCACGGGTTCCGGTACGCTGTATGTCTACAGCCCTAACGCGGTTCGCATCTTGGCCGACGACAAGTTCACATTCCCGTTGGGTTCATTTAAGATTACAGCGTTCGCGCCGCCACTCCCGGAGTCATTAGCCTTGCAAGTTGGCTGCAACCCATCAGTCCCAACGGAGTGCGGCCCGGTCTTCGCCGTCGGAAAACGCCGATCGCTGACGGCCACGGCTACGCTCACCGACGGCACACAGAACGATGTCACCCTACCGTCGGTGTGGACGACCTACCGCACGAGTAATGTAAACATCGCCCGCATCGTAGGCGACAATG
>JAZDCZ010000093.1:0-2921 GCA_036679605.1 Gemmatimonadota bacterium | reverse complement strand
GCGACGAGGCCCGCAAGGTTGGCGGTGATGGGTAAGTTGTGGAGTCGTCCACATAGATCCCCTAATTCCTCCCAGGTTGCAGGTCCGAGTCTCAGGTTTTCCTGCTCTACCCACCGTTCTACGGTTATACAGATCCCATCCGATTCAGCATATGCGAGGCCGTCTCTGGTCTTGACGGCCTGGCTTGTGCGTATCCCGTAGCGAGAGATGTGCTCCTGAATCTTCAGGCCAGAGAGAATGTCTTCGCCCACGCCTTCGGGCGCTTCCTGAATCTTAACGAAGAGATCCCCAGTATCCGATTCCACACGGTAGCATTCGCGTGCATCGTCTTTCGCAACAGGCAACAGACCGAGGATTTCACAGCCCCAGTAGTCACGCAGTATGACCGTGGCTTTGTCTAGCATCCTCCTACCTATCCGACATTTCCTATAACGATTTTGGTAGCCCCGAAGGCGGGCCGCAGGCCCGCTCTACCTCTAATCGCGGGGCTACCTTGTTATACGCTAGCGGGAGTTTACGGTGGCTGTGGAACCCCGATTCAGTGGTCTTGTTGTAACTTGTTGTAAAGAACAGGGATAGACGATATTTTGATGGAGCCTTAATTCTTGTATTATCCTGATTTATCGGGCTATGTTTCTTGAATTATTCCTGTTTTTATACTTGATTTTCTTCAACGGAAAGCTTATGTATTATCCTGTATGGCAACGCTCATCAACAGGAAGAAGGGCGGCCGGGAATACACCTACTGGGTGCGTTCAGCTCGGGTCAACGGCAAGCCCCGCATCGTGGAACAGGTTTACCTGGGCCCGCGAGACCGGGTGCTGGACGAGATCAAGGCGGCCTATACCCGCGGCAGTTCCCCGGGCCCGTGTCCCCTCAAACAAGTCAACGGCAAGGAGTTCGGCGCCACCGCCTTCTTGTGGCACTGGGCCGAGAAGCTTGGCTTTTCCCAGATCGTGGACCGGCACGTGCCCCCGGCAGCGGCTGGGCGTCGCACGCGGCTGTCGGTCGGCCAGTATCTGGAGATCGCGGCGGTCAACCGAGGGATCGATCCAAAGAGCAAGCGGGCCCTCTACGATTGGTACGATAACAGTGTGCTGAGCCGTCTGTGCAAGGCCCGTTCTTCCGAGCTGTCGAGCCAGAGGTTCTGGGATCACATGGATCTGGTGGAGGTCGAGCACATTGAGCTGATTCAACACGACCTGCTGGCGCGGCTTGCCGATCTCTTCCCCCTGGGCCAGGAGACGGTTCTCTACGACACGACCAACTTCTTCACCTTCATCGACAGCTTCAACACCCGCACAGAACTCGCCCAGCGGGGAAACAACAAGCAGAAGCGCAGGGATCTTCGACAGATCTCGCTTGCCTTGTTCGAGGATCGAGAGACGGGCCTGCCGCTTTACCACCAATGTTACGCTGGCAACCAGCACGACGCGACACAGTTCCCCGTGGCCCTGGAGGCCATCGCCCGAAGATGGATGAGTTTGGAGAGCAAGCCCGAACAGCTCACACTCGTGTTCGATCGGGGCAGCACCTCAAGTTCCAACATTGAAGACCTGGAAGCCCGGTCGGTTCGCTACGTGGCTGGCGTTCCGGCCCGCTGGGTGCCCGAGCTGCTGGATGTGGGCCTCGACGCGTATCGAAAACTCGAGCTTCCGAACACAAAACACGTGAAGGTTTATCGCACCCGGCGGATGCTGTGGAAAAAGGAACGCACGCTGCTGGTCGTCTTCTCACCGACGTTTTATAAGAAACAGCGGGCCACGTTGAATGTGCAGCAAGGTAAGGTCGACCAGCGGCTCCGCGACCTCGAAGAGCGCATTGCCGCCTGGACCCAAACCCGGCGAGGCAAAGGCCACGCCGAGGCCTCGGTGAGCAGAAAGATCCGCCAATGGACGGCCCGTGAACACCTGCACGAGTTCCTCGATGTGCATCTTGAGATTGAAGGCACTCACGTCCTGGATCTCTCTTGGACGTGGGACCTTACGAAGAAGCGAGAGGTCCAGCACCGCTACTTGGGCAAGCAAGTGCTGTTGACCGACCACGATGACTGGGACGACGTCAGCGTCGTGGCAGCCTATCGACGTCTCACTCGAACCGAAGACCTCTTTCGCATCAGCAAGTCTCGGCCCGGTGTGTGGTGGCCGATGTTCCACTGGACGGACAGCAAGATCAGGGTCCACGCGCTCTACTGCTGCTTCGCGCTCCTGCTGATGTCGATCCTCCGGAATCAACTGCGCCAGGCCGGTCTCAACATCAGCTGCGAACGTGCGATGGAGCAACTCGCAAGAATCCAGGAAAGCCGCGTCGTCTACACCAATGGTGCTGCCGACCGCGTCCTATCAAATCTCGATGAGGACAACCACCAGCTAGCCGAAACGCTCGGCTTGCTCGACCTCGCACGACAGTGGGATACTACGGTGCTTGAACCTTCCTAACGGCACAAACTCAGGCACTTTGCGATAGAACACGTCGTCATCACCGTAAACTCCCGCTAGCACTTCGATGCGCTCGGCGACGTAAATCCGCCCGGGGCCGAACGGGTCGGGATCGATCAGGTCCAGGGACTGCCCCACAACCCGGACGCGGATCTGCCCCTGCAGCTCCCCAAGTTCCAGGGGAGCGCCAGATGCATCTACCACCTCCGTCTCGCTGCTGAACTGGACCTGCTGGATACTTAAGGGGAAGATCTGAAGCGCCCACCGGTCGATCCGGCCGCCGTCGATCAACTCCTGGTCCGGGCCCACCTCCACATCCTCACCCGGCCTGAAGGCCTCCACTCGCACGACGGTCGGGGAGCCGTCCGGACCGGAGCTGGCCCCAAAGGTCAGGAGCAGCTGCAGATCCCCCTGCTCCAGCAGATCGGCCAGAAAACCCAGGCTGGCCAGGTCCCCGAAGTGATCGAACACCCGGGCGTCGGG
>JAZDCZ010000092.1:0-24116 GCA_036679605.1 Gemmatimonadota bacterium | reverse complement strand
TCTCCTGCCCCCCGAGGCAGTCGAGATCCCCGGCCTCGTGGTCCAGGGTGAGCAACGCGTGCGCTACCTTGAGGGGGTCGGATTCTACGAACGAAAGCGGATGGGCTTGGGCCACCAGATCGAGATCGAACGGTCCCGACAGATCCAGACAGTGGCGCCATCGGATTACATTCGACGCATACCCGGGGTGGTGGTCCAAGATGGTGAAGTGCGTTCAACGCGCCGGGGTAGGGGTGACCATGAGTATTGCCTGCTCCAGCTCGTCGTGGTGTGGATCTCAACGATCTGCTCGTGCTCTGGGATGTTGCGGCGATCGAGGTCTATAACGGTGTGAGCAACATTCCGGCCCGGTGGCAGAATCTGGCCCGCATGGGTTACTTAGCGCCTGCCACATTAGGGGATGACACAGAACTTGTTCTGGAGACCTGTGGAATCGTCGCAGTCTGGACCAAGCACTGAGGACCCGGCTGACACTCTGAACCGCCCTGCCCCGGCGCTAACCGCACCTGAACCGATCGAGGCCGCTCGGGCTTCGGACGAGCAATCAGAAGAGCATATCACCTTCAAAGCAGCAGAGGCCGTACACCACGTATGCTAGTCCGAACAATGCACCGGCGGAAAGGGCACTCAAACCGAGCGAGGGGAATGGAACGAAGGCTTCCATCCGCGACTCCGGCGATAGCAGTATCCCCGACAAGTCGCGTGTCCCTGAGGAAGATATGACCCGAATCTGTCGTGACGCGCACAGTACCTGGAACGGGCTCAGATCGAACCGCGACTGGCTGCCATGTGCTGCAAGCGGTCAGGTGGAGCACAGTTAGAAGAACTGCAACGGGGCGGTAGCGGCGCATACTCAGAGCGGGCCTCCTAGGGTGAATCCTACGATGTCG
Source organism: Gemmatimonadota bacterium (assembly GCA_036679605.1). Taxonomy (GTDB): domain Bacteria; phylum Gemmatimonadota; class Gemmatimonadetes; order Gemmatimonadales; family GWC2-71-9; genus JAZDCZ01. Next base: position 23,226 of record JAZDCZ010000092.1, on the reverse strand, counting down.
CAGGATACGATGTAGCCATCAAACCCTCAACAGGGAAGACCCTGATTCGGTTAGCAGCGGGTGCGGGCTGCTGCAATATACGGTTGCAGAACGCGGTAGGCTGCGGCAGTGTGTGGCATGGACTTCGAGCTTCCCCGACCCCACAGTGGGCCTGACCGCGAGTTGGAGGCCGCGTTGAACGACGTGGCGTACGTCTCCTGCCCATACTGCGGGGAGTCGAGCGAGCTGGTCGTGGATCCGGGCGGCGGCGCAAGCCAGGAGTATGTCGAGGACTGTGAGGTCTGCTGCCGGCCGTGGCTGGTACGCATCCGGCTCAGTGGTGATGGCGATGCCTCCGTGTCGGTGGCAACGCTCGACCCCGGACACTCCCAGATAGCCCAGATTGGGCGATTCAACAGGAGGCTGTCCAGCAATTCCGTCGGTCATCTCCGTTTCGACGCCCGATGTGTTTGTGCAGGACGTGAGGTGAGACGTATTTTTCTTCCCAGACTGACGGTTGGATTCACCGGTGAGATCACTTCGTGAGGGAATATCACATGGCCGCCATTTCCCGGATTTCAATCGTCCGCTGTCTCCCCTTCTTGACGGTATTGGTCGGTTGTGAGTCGAAGGTCGAGGCTGATCGCCGAGGGGTCACCGTTCGAGACAGTTTGGGAATAGAGATCGTGGAAAGCGGTGCGCCTCTTTGGGTGGAGGCGACGGCGTGGACGATTGATCCTGAGCCAGTCTTGATCATCGGCGACATGGAATTTGATTCGACGCGGGCGTTGTTCCAAGTCAACGACGTCCTCCTCATGGACGGTGATGAGGTAATTGTCGCTAATGGTGGTACTGCGGAACTGCTCTGGTTCGACCGTGGCGGCAACCTGAAGAAAGTGATCGGAAAGCCGGGTAGGGGTCCGGATGAGCTCAGGGTTGTCCGGAGCGTTTGGCGCTGCGAGAACGGCGCCATTGCGGTCAACGATATCGAGAAGATCGTCCAGTTTGACACCGCCGGTCGAACGCTAGCCTCGAACAGGGCCGATCAACGGATCGGAGATGGGGCGCGGAACATCAGCGGCATCGACCACGACTGCTCAAGGATCGTTGTTGCAATTCGTCCGGCTCCGCGACAGACCAGCGTGAGCGATGTCGTTGCCCCGACCTGGTCATTGGCGTGGGAGGATTTGGTGACGGGGAAACGCGATACCATTGCTCGGTTTCCGGGTGGGGAAGTAGTCGGCCTCATCTATCAGGGAAGGATTCGCCCGCAACCGTTCCCTTGGGGGAACAGACCCTATTGGTCCACGACGCAGGAGGGATTCACCTATGTCGCCTCGAGCGCCACATATGAAACACGCCGGTATGGCCCGAGCGGAGACCTTCAACGGATCTCACGCGTGAATGGACGGGCGCTCCCTCACAACCGCCCAGACCGGAACGTGTTTGAGGAGCGGCGGAGGCTCATGGTAGAGGCCTATCCGAAGTCGAGGACGCTTGATGACATCCTACCAAAGTGGGGCGAGTTTCCAGTACCCGAGGTCGAGCCAGTGGCGTCCCAGCTGATCGCCGATGACGCCGGAAACGTTTGGATTCGATCCTATCCCAGGTCGACCGGCGGGTATGCTGGCTTCGAATGGGATCGCTTAGTGGAGCCCGAGTCTTGGACTGTCTTCGACCCATCGGGGCGCTGGCTGGGGCTAGTCATGATTCCTTCAGGGGTCGAAGTCATCCGTATCCAAGGTGACCGCTTGATCGGAACGCAGAAGGACGAGCTCGACGTGGAGCAAGTTCGCGTTTTTCGGATACGCAAGCCGGGAGCCGTTTTGTCGTGAACTGGCCGGTGCAGGGTGGAATTGGACGGGGTGCTGAGCGGCGGCGGGGGCGCCAAACCGGCGATGTCCCTGCCACATGGAGTTGACCACGCAGCCTACGGGTTCTTCCGCTTGGGCTCGAGCCGCACCGTGAGGTGAGCCACATAGCCTCTGTACGGGGTTTCCACCAAACCAGTCCATGGCTCCATCCCCTCGGCGGTGACGTCAACGTGGATCTCGTCATCCACGGATGTACCGCAGTAGATGAAGAATCCGTCATCGCGTGCAAGCGCCTCGACCTCTGACCGCTTCTCCAGGAATGTCAACGCGTTAATCATTAGGTAATGCTTCATTGTCAGGAGCACGCTGGCATCTCGAATCACCTCATTCGTTTGGGCGTGGGTTACCCAACCCACGACGATGCCTCCCTCGTCTGGACCCGGCCCGACGCATGCCGTCTCGAGAATGTGTTTCTCGCTGGGGATGGTCAGGCGTACCGAGGTGACTTCCCCCGGTTCGGCGTGCACCTGCGTCAACTCTCCCCCCTGACCGAGCGAGGTCAGGCTCGGGTGGGTGACCAGCAAATCATAGGTGCCGCCCCCCAATGAGCCGAAGTGGAACAGCCCGTCAGCTCCCGTCGTGGCTTGTTGCCCGATGCTCCAAGCCGACACCACAGCGTCTGAAACAGGGCTCTCGTCATCGTCCGTCACGACAACGCCGGTGATCGTTCCGGAGCCGGATTCCGCGACTACATCACCGCTCAGGGTACGCACCTGCAGCACGAAGCCGCTCTCTTCGCGGATACCCGCAACGCGTATCCTCGACCGGGTGGAGAAGCTCCCATCAGGAGAGTTCATCTGCCTACGTTCTTCGACGAGCCTCGGCATTCGGATTACCCAATCACTCACGAACCACGCGCCGTTCGGAAGCCCCGAGAAGACCACCGTGCCTCCAACCGGGGCTCGACCGACGGAGAAGTCGAGGTTCTCGTACCGGAATTCGAGTCTTTGCAGCTCCGCGCTCACGGCTTCGACCCAGAGTGTGCCGCTGATATCAGACACGTCACGCCGGTCGCCGGTGGGCTCGAAGTCGAGACCAAGAAGACCGTCGTTTTCGCCTTCACCTTCTCGGAGCTTGAAGCAGTGCGAGTCGAGGAACACGTCCGAAAGGAGCACGTCTGCGTCCGGCGCATAGTACCGGGCCCCGTCTCCATCCGGCTGGACGAAGCCTACGTCGATGAGTCGGGCGGCTGCCAGGCTCCTGAAGGGCCTCCTTTGATTGCGCTCGTCGATCCGGCTCACCTCCTCCAAGACTTGTCGGCCCCGGGCGTCCAGATTTCTCTCCTGGCGGCGAACCATGAACTGGTATATGCCGCGCCGTGACGTCTCGGCCGCGGCGTCCAAAGCCTTGCGCACCTCCTCCCAGACTCGGGCCGTGGCCAGCCCTTCTTCAGGGCGAATCCTGCAGTCGCGCGAGGGGGCTTCTACCGTAAGCCCCACGAGCTGGATTGCCTCCACCTGCGCTTCCATGCGGTAGACCAAGGTGTCCGCCGCTCCGACCTCCAGGGACTCTGACAAGGTGGACGCGTGCCCGATGCGATCGGCCCGAAGGACGAAACTTCCGCCTGTTCTCACCCGGAAGAAAAATCGGCCCGAAGCATCCGTGAGAGTCCATCCAACCCGTCGATTACCCGGGGCCAATGCGCTAATCGCGGCGCGTCCGATGGGCGTTCCGGTGTCCTGGTCCACCAGCGTGCCCCGTACCCATTGAGCGGAGGTTGCGGTGGGCGTTCCCAGCGCAGTGAGGAGGAGCGCCGTGAGCATGAAGATCCGACGAACCGCGCTCTGCGGCGAGGCCTTCGTTGCGGAGTCGTGCGACATCGTTCCCCCCGTATTCTTGACTCGATTCCTTCCCTACCTACGCTCGATAGGCTACGCCCTTACCAACCAACCTCGCCCCAGGTGCTCGTCATCTTACCGGCGATCTCCGCCGAGTATGTAACATGCCATCAAGACTGCGTATATGGTGTGGGCACACTGATGACTCCTACTTCCCGCCGGGAAGGCGCGAAAGCGAGCATGTCATGGCCGATAGACCCCGCAGTCTTGCCGAGAGCCGTGGATCGTCACGAGCCACCGGCCTTGCCCTGATGCTCATTCTTCTGCCGCTGTTGCCGACTCAGGCGCTGGGTCAGGGCGTGCTCGGCGAGATCCTCGATAAAGAGACCGGTGGGCCCGTTGCCACGGCGCAGGTCGAACTGATCGACGCAGAGGGCCAGGTTGTGGGCCAGACGCTGTCAGACACAGAAGGCCTGTTTTTCATCCCCAGCGGATTAGGGACCTACTCCTTGGTCGTGAGCCGGCTTGGCTATGCGGCAATCAACGTGGGCGACGTCGAGGTCACCGAGTCATCGGTGTTCTCCGTTCGGATTCGCCTTTCTCCTGACGCCGTCGAGCTCCCGGGGCTTGTGGTCGAGGGTGAGCGACGCGTGCGATACCTCGAGGTGAACGGATTCTACACGCGCCAGAGGATGGGGTTCGGCCACCATCTGAAGGTCGAACGGGAACGCCAGCTCATGACATTGGAGCCCTCGGATTTCATTCGACGCCTACCGGGCGTGGTTGTTCGTGAAGGTCAAGTCAGATCGACTCGGCGCACCTGGAGGCGGGGAGAAACAGGCAACTGCCTACTCCAGCTTTTGGTGGACGGGATATATCGAGGTGTGGATCTCGATGAGGTTCTCATAGCGTGGAATATCGAGGCGGTTGAAGTTTACAATGGAGTGAGCAACGTTCCGGTCCAATGGCAGGCTCTGGCCAATAGGGGTTATCGGAATCCGAAAGGTATACTCCGACCTACCTGCGGGATCGTAGTGGTTTGGACCAAACACTGAGACCTCATCTAACATTTGCTCCAACCCCCGTTTCCCGGTCCAAGGCGACTAACGTGAAAACGAACTCTGGGGCCCCAGAGGACGTGCGACCGGGGGGAGGAGCCCGGTGAGGTATTCGAGAGGGAGTGGGGAACAAGTCACGGTGCCTCTCCGCCAGCGCGACGTAGGCCGATGCGCGAGTTCCGCACCGGACCACAGTCAAGCAGGCCGACGACCAGCCAGGCCCCCGGCCCCCTCGGATATGCCTACGGCTCCCATTAAATAACTGGATAAACCTTGGTAGGACGCACGATCTGCCGTACTTCCCTACCAAAGCCCTCAAACGCATGTTGTCCGCATGAATTCCAACGACCCCGTCACCCGCCTGAATACCGAGGAGTCAGGAATGGCCGCTTACTTCATTCTCACGCAGACGGTCACGGATCAAACGGCGTATTCGGACCCCTCGACCACGTACCCCCAGCCGAGTACGAGGCGCAGTACCGTTCACGTCAGGCGGCTCAATCCGAGCCCCTGACACTCAAGCCAAACAGTCTCCGATGATCCCGGTGCGGTTCACGTGTGGAATTCCATTTCGACGGGCGGGTCACTGGATGAAACGGAGTACGCTATCACTAGGTACGCTCTAGCCAACCTAATCTCCCCAGAGTCGGGAAAGCTCAGAAGGCTGTGTGATGGCGCCGTAACGCATCGCTTCACCGACGAACGTGCCTTGAAGGATGCCCTTCAGGCGCTTGAGCACATCACACTCTGAGGGAGTGACCAGATAATGGCTCGTTCCACCACCATCATCACCTTCTCCATCACGACGCTTCTAAGCGTCACGACGCCGATCGAGGCGCAGTCTGGTTTGTGCCACGGTTTGGGATCACTAGCCGAATCTGGAAATCCGGTGGTGTTTCATTCGGGAGAACCTCTCACGGCTCGGACTGTGGCAATGACCGCGTTGGAAACTGAGCTCTATCGTGTGACTTCAGCCGGCTTCCTCTCCGGAAGCGTACTTCAAGTCGCCAACGCGGGCACAAACGAGATACTCCTTCTAGACGGGACGCTAAGCTTGACCGGGCGGTTCGGGAGAAGCGGCGGCGGCCCTGGGGAGTTCGGTCAACTCTACTTCGCACACGTTACTAATGGAGGAAGGGGCATTGGCGCGTTCGATTCGAATAATCGACGCATCACACGCTTTCGGGCCGACGGGGAGGTTGTCGGCACCTTGACGATCCAATCCTCAACGATGAACCAGTATTATGATGCCATCCCTCTCGATGCCGGCGGTGCATTGGTGATGACAAGATGGAGGCCGGGCTCTACCCCGCTCCTTCCCGGGAGCATCGCGACGCGACCAATTCCAATTCTACACGTTGGTGAAGATGGCAGCGTAAGATCCGTGGTCGCGTCGATTCCCGGACAGGAACAGGTGATTTCACAGGGTGAGAGCGGACCCGCGCGCCGGTTGAACGCTCCGTATGGAGTGGAGCCGACCTGGCTCGCGTCACCCGACGGCTGCGTTGTCTGGCTTGAAGGGCGTGCGGTAGCTCTGAGCTTTCGGATAGTCGGAGGCGGCCCTCCCGGGCGGCTACCTATCGGTGGTATCAACCTAGAAATCGGAGACGCTAAATGGAACGCGGTGGTTAATCAGCTGGCCGAAGCATTTCGCGGCTATCATCCTGATGAAGATCCGTACGGTGAGCTACAAAGCCCCGGTGCTCACCAGCTTGCTTCAAAGCTGGTGTATGATGGGATCAACTCGCTGTGGATCGAGAGGTTTCACTTGCGCGATGAGCCCGCGCCCGGCTGGTGGCGATTGGATCTCGATTCGGGTCGATTAGGGTGGCTTCCTGCGCCCGAGGGCACCGTTGGGCTAATGGCTGCTGATGGGCAAGGTCAGTTGGCCGTCCTGATGAAGGACCAGTTCGATCGGGAGCGCATTGCGCTCCTTCGCGTCAGCAGAGCTCAGAGGCGGTAGAGGCAGACGCGTTCCTAACCGAATTCTCTCGGGCCTCGAGGCTCTACCCGACTCGTGCGTGCTAGTGTCCGCTAACGCTTAGGGATTGTTTCCGCACTCCACGGCAGCTGGAGTTGACCCCCTGCTCCAGTATCAGGGACTAATCGGCTTAGACATTGGACTTTCAGCCCCATTGGGCGAGTTGATGTGTCGATACGGCCCGATCCAAGGCAAGCTGCGCTTTGACCCGACACAAAAACCGGCCCAATCGACACATGAAGTGACACACATCCAGTGCCCCCTGTACCGCACGGGCTCGCGCTGCTCCGGTGTGAACTGCATCTTAAGCGCACAGCTTGGGCCAAGTCGGGCCGAAGGCATGCCGACTGGGATGTGCCCGCCCCCCCTCGATGAGACGCGAAACGCATGGTGAAGCACCGCACTCTACTCGGCCTCGCCCTCGTCGCATGCCTATCGGCTGCCTGTCGGGGTGCTGACGACGGGAGCGAACGCATCTCCGAGGTCAACGTCGCCGACTCCGCAGGGGTTCGGGTGGTGAGTTTTGGCAAGCTCGAGGAGGTTCAGGCCCCGTTGCTCACGGCGAAGTTGATCTTCCGTACCGATCCAGACGAGACGGTTCTGTCCCGTATCGGGGATGGCGCCTTCCTGGCCGACGGCTCCCTGCTACTGGCGAGTGAAAGCGATTTGGAACTCGTCCTCATCGATTCCGTTGGCGATGAAGTTCGACGGATCGGACGCCCGGGGGAGGGCCCTGGCGAGTACCGACATCCAAAGTGGCTGCAGGCCGATTCCGCCGGGGTCTGGGTCTACGATCAGGCCCTACGGCGCCTCACGAGACTCGGACGCGAATTTCAATTCGAGCACTCGCGGCGGCTCGATAATCGAGATGCCCTATCTGCCGTCCTGCCGCTGACCATCGCCCGTGACACGGTACTGGCGGTACACGGGAGGTTCGGGCACTTTGGCTCAAGCGGAGAGGTGAGGGATACCACACCCCTGCTTCGCATACTGCCTTCGGGATCCCTCGATACACTCGGCCTCTGGCCTTCGACGGAGCGCGCTTTTACGACCGTACCCGAAGGCAAGCTCTTCGTACCGATTGTGTTCTCCAGGATGGCGGTGGCAGCGGGGCGAGGCGGTCACGTGGTGATCGGATCGACGGACGCAATCGACGTTCGGAAGTTCGACCTGGCCGGACGCCTCGAGTGGGTTCTCTCGGGGACTGCGGCCCCCGACCCAGCGACCCCCGACGAGATCCAGGAGTACCGGGAGGTCCTGCTGGCGAAGATCCCGATGGACACCCCACTTGCCATTGAGGCGTGGCGTACGGGCCCGGTAAGGACGTCGGTGCCGCCGTTGGGCGCACTCTCCATGGACGACCAGGGTCGGGTGTGGGTGGCAGGCGGAAAGCGCCCCGGTCAACGGCGAAGACTGTGGGTCGTGTTCGACTCCACTGGCATGCCCTACGGACGGGTCTCGTTGCCCACGGAGTTCTGGGGAATACTGCGGATTAACGAAGTGTTGGACATCCGGGACGGACGTGTGGCCGTGCGCCTCCACACCCGCCTCGACGAGGAGTACATCGAGGTGTGGGAGGTACGCTGATGTTGGGCCAAGGAGCCGGAGACGCACTACCCCTTTTTTGGAATTCCAGATTAATATCGACCGCCCGTAGATCAGGGCAGTTCGCCTCACTGAACTATCTCGAATACGTGGACCGTCTCCACATCCAATTCGTCCAACCTGACCGCAAGCACACGGCCACCCGATAGGATCCCAAGTACCCGGGTCCTGGCCCCTACATCCACTTCGTGGAGAAGTTGACCATCTTCTGCGAAGACCCGCCAAAGTCTGGTGAGCGGGTAGAATCCCGGCCCATATTTGCTGACCCACAACTCTCCTTCAGGAGCCACAAGAAAGTCCGAATAGGCCTGCGCAGGATCCGGTAGCGGAAAAGGGTACTCAGTGCCGTCACTGAACCATTTGTCCATAAATTCAGCAACTTCAGCCGGGGTCACCTCGGTATCGGCAAGCGACCACCGCACCCGTCGACGCATGGTACCGTCGAGGTCGAATTCCCCTATATCGAAGCCGTCACCCACCGAGGCGAACACTCGATCGAGACCGACCGTTACCACCGCCGTCCCGCCGAAGGGTGGGGTTCTCCCCACCCAATGGGTCCCTCCTCCGGCGCTCTGCCGAAGGGCGCCATACTCGAAATCTTCGCCGGGGATCTCGGCGATTGAAGAGAGAAGACTGCCTTCGGCGTCATACCGAAGAATTGCGGATCGGGTACGTTGTATCCCTAACGACTGAGCCCCCTGACGACGGAGATTCAGTCGCGAAACCAACCCTCCATCCGAAAGGGGCCAAATTATGTCCGACGGCCTACCTGGCGGAGTCTGCAATTGCAGCGTGGCTGTCCTTCCAACTTGGCCCAATTCATCAAGAATGGTCATCCGGCCGTGATGGGAATCATAAACCAGAACGGAATCCGAAAGGTACGAGCTGACTTGCGCAATGTCCTTGAATTCCCCCGGTCCATCGCCCTCGCCCCCAACCACGAAGCGAAGTTTGCCGGAGGGGCCAAAGAAGTGAACATGGCCGGTTCCCGTGTTTGCGGTTACGAAGCCGGACCTATCCTCGAATCCGTTGTACACGCGAAAGAACTGCGGGTCATCTGCCGGCACTTCAAGTGTGATTACAGGGGGTGAAAGCGAAAAGCGCGTGAGGTCTTGCGGCGGTCGTGTATTAACGGTCAACGCAACGCCATCGAGCTCTGTAAAGAGTACGTCAGACGGTGCTTTGGCCTCGGCTGCGCAGCCTGCAAGCAGCACAGCGATCACGCTGGTCAACCGGTTAATCACACGCATTTGGTCCCTCTTCTCGCCATCGATAGACCCTCACGGACTCCTCACCGAGAGCACTGGTCCAGGAGCCTAGGATTTCGTCCCCTCGAATGTCCCAGAGGGAGAAACCCGCAGGCAACGCCCAGGCCCCACAATAGTGCCCTGTGGCCCCATCGATCACCCGCCAAAGCTCGTAATCCCGCTCGCCTTCAAAGGCGTACTCCCGGACCCAGATATCGCCGTCGTCGGAGACCCTCAGGGCGCTGACTCCCGGCCGTTGGTCTGGGAGATCATCCAACAGAACGTCACGGAGCTTTTCTTGGGGCCCCTTACCGGGTACTCGCTCAATCCGTGGTGAGAGATAAGCCTCAAGAGCCTGCCGATCGACCGATAAGTCGATGCCCTGAACCCGGTAGATCCGTTCGAGGCCACCCTCAACATCCAGGATCTTGATCTCGATCCCCTCCCCCTCGCTCAATACCACGTTGCTTCCCAGAGCCGCGACGGTACCGCTCCTGCTCAGAGGAGCCTCACCAAACAATGCTGTACCCCCGACGCGGGCAAAAACCACCTCCGCACCGCGGAAGGGAGGCAATGCATTCATCACATCTCCATCCCGTGAAATTCTGAAGACGTGGAACGGCAGCCGCAGGCGCCCGTCCACCCGATTCCCCGGCATGGAACTACCGGTGACCGCAGTCCCGAGAATAAACGACAGACTATCCAATGCGTGAATGTCCCAGGGTCTATCTGGTTCAATTCCACGGATTTGGCGGGCATCCTCCACGACCCCATCTCGTATCACCGTAAGCCGGCGCAGTCGACTGTCGACTACCACGAGTTGATCGGGATTGGCGAAGGCTAATCCCCTGATCCCGCGAAACTCTCCCGGTCCCTCTCCCGACCTCCCCAACTTGAACACGATCTTGCCGGATCGGTCCATATGAACGACCCGAGTTGCTTCGGTCACCACAACACTCCCGTCATCCCAGAACAGGCCACCGCGTAACTCGAAGAACGGATCATTCGCATTTAGTCCGGAATGATCGAATACGGGCATCCCACTCAGGGTGTGGGGCGGGGTGGCGTTATGAACGACGCTCTCCACGATCCGAACCCCAGCGCTGTCACGGACCTCAAAGACCACCCGGTCCTGAGGCATACCAGTCACCGCGACGTTCACCCCAAGCCAGGTCCCGGCACAAAAGCAGAGCCCTGTGATCATCATCAAGATACTCTCCCCATTCGGATTCTGTGTGCGACGAAGCAGCCCTCACTCTGGATCGACCTGAGCTGAACCCTCAGGAGCGAGACCGATGCAAATCTATCCCTTGTTCAATCGATATAGGCGCACGTGCTCGACCTGAAGATCGTCCTTCCAAAGTGCGACAACGTGGTACCTATGGATCGCAAGTAGTTCGATCTCCGCAGGGACCTTCACCGAACCGAGCATCCGACCGGACGGAGCAAACACGGTCCACGTCACGGGATCAGCGCCGCGTCGGTTTTCCCAACCGCCGCCCCAACCGCCGTACCAAAATGGGTACTCCTGGACCCATACGTTCCCCTGGTCGTCCCGGAACATGTCCAAGAGCGCAGGCTTCAGGTCGGGAACGTGAATCTCCCCGAACGGGGGCATTAAGCGGGCTAGGTCGGCGCGTCTCGCCAGAAACCGGTCACGAACCCGTTCATACTGGTTCCGGTCCGCGGCAGTCACCCGCGGTCTACCGCCCGTCCAGCGCACCAACTTCACGAGGCCGTGGTCCAGATCCCATACCTGAAATTCCGTATCCTTGGCAGTACTGAGAATCACGCGACTTCCCGAGACAACCCAGCTGGACCGCCTCGACCAGGGGTACAGGGCCCACTGGAGCCGGCCGTCCAAGCTTCGCCCCACCACGTCAAAGTACGGGATCGTCACCAAAGGAGTGCGTTCGTGAGTGGACAGGTCTCCCCAAGAAAGAGCTCCCGACCAGGACCCGACCAAGCCCTCCTGTAACTTGGCAGGCGGTTGAGACTCGAGGAACAAGAAGCGGGAGCAATCCGATGAAACACCCTCGAAGTTGAAGATGTCGCGCCACTCTGGTGGCGTCACATCGAGGAATTCGCCGCCGACATGGAAGAGGCTCGCTCTTCGGCCCTCATGCACCAGGAAGCGCCCATCACCACATCGGTGCAGTCCCAACAGGCCTTCCAACTCGCCGGGACCCTGACCGGCTCCGCCAATCGTCCTGAGGAAGGTCCCCGCGGAGTCGAAAACCAGGACCTGCGAGGTCCCCCTGTTCGCAATGACCATTTCGCGGGTGGCCTCGACCTGAAACGCCCCGACTACCTGGAAGAGAAAAGGGCCGGACTCGCCCCCGTCAGCTCCAATGTCTAGAACCGGGTCGGGATCCAGGAACCAGAAGCCATCCTCGACTGACGGATCCATCCAATTTTCGACGACCGAAATCCCGGCGCTGTCGCGTACCTCCGCCGTGCGGACTGGGGCATCCCCCGGAGTACAGGCAAAGACCAGGGCGGCGATCAGCCAGCCAGCGATCTTCACCATGGCATAACCATATGGAACCGAAGTGCAGCCCATCGTCTGCCCAAACTCAACTCAACTGCTGCTTGAGCTCCTCGAGCATGAGGATGTCCCAATAGGAGCGCTCGAGGAGTGAGATGGCATGGGAAACATCGGTGGGGCGGTTGAGGTTCACCGTGACGCGCCCTGAGTCGCTACCGTCCAGGTGGACTGAGTCGACCTCCTGGCGGGCCTCGAGTTCCGCTATGACATCCGCCGCGAATTTGATGCCAACCAGCATGTTGCCGAGAATCTGCCCGATCTCTTGTCCCTTCACCTCGAAGACCGTTCCACCGGCAGGGTGGTCCGAAATGGAGACACCTCTCCAGGACCTAAGCACTCGCCTGATCTTCTCAGTTGCCCCATCCGCTCCGCACTGCTCCATCTCGTTCTCCGATCATCTCGAAGGCTGCCTTCTCCACTGCGTGCGCGTCGCCAATAGAAGCCACCTTACCCGCCAGAAGTTTCAGGGCAGCCTTGATCGCCGGTGAGCGTCCCTTCCCTTCAGGCCACCCTCGAGGGGCGGAGCACCTCAACTGCCCTGCAGGCGGAAGACTACTACCATCTCAGCATCGGTCTTCGGGTCGATAACAACCCCAGCGACAAACCCTGGCGACACAAAGGGCGGGGGATCGGCGCGAAGAACATGGCCAAACTCCACTCTGCGCACTAATACTCCGTCCTCGTTTGTGACGTCAAACACCGTGCTACCAGACTGATGCTCAGCTGGCCATCGCCGAAGCCAGACGTTGCCCATATCGTCCGCATGAATAGCTAGTATTTCAGGAAGAATTGCCGGGACGTTCGCGGCTCGTGCCAATGGGGACATTCCCCTCACTTGATCGATTGGCACTGGAATGGAATCGAGCCTCCTCCTGAATTCCTGCGCGCTGTCCCTTGACTCTGACACGGGCACCGGACGAGGGCCTCCGCCAAGGCTTATGAGCGTGCGGACTTCGCTTGGCGAGACCCATTCCGCAAACTCATTTCTGTCTCCAGGAGTCGTGACGATTCTACCTTTGCGATTGAGTGCCCAACTGGCTTCCGGCTCAAAGGGCGCCCGGTTAACCCCTGGGAGAAAACGGCCGATTTGCGCATTGATCCGGATCATTGCTCCTCGACCGGTGAACTCCAAATTCGGCAAATCGGGAACAAAGAGTGTATCGCCTGTGTGACCACCAAGATCGTACACTTGGTAGTGGTATTTCTGTCGTTGCCCATCCGCGAAAACGTAGCTCGGCGAATAGTACCTGCCATCGATAATCCGACCCCTCGCTGACCACGGGCTGCTCCCAGGGGTCAAGGCGACAGTCGTTACAAGGGAGTCCGCTATTTGGCTGGTCGACCGAGGCACGAAGACTGACAAATGGAAGCGATCTCGAACGTAGAGATGTCCGTCGGTGTTAAAAGCCAAATCGTTCGGGAAACGGAACTCTCCTGGACCGTCACCCTCGGAGCCAACAGTCCGTACCAAGCTTCCGTCGCCATCGAACACCGTAACGGTTGATCCAATTCGATCAGCCACGTACACCAACCCGTTCGGGCCAACTACGACGGATGTGATGTCTCCGAACAACGACTCTGGGTCCCCGCCGTCGCGTCCGATGATCAGGGATGGATGATCCAGTACAAGCGTATCCGGGGCCGACTCCCTTCGACTTTCGGACGGGCCGGCACCCCCGTGACATCCCGTAAGGAACGCTGCGATTGCGGCTAGAACGAACACATGATGGTGAAACTGTTTCATCTCGGATCTCTCTAGTGGGGAACTCGTGGCTGTTGCATCGCTCGCAAACTCAACACCCGACCCCCGTTGCACTTCAAAGTTGATCCGAAGTTGTCGCCGGCTGGGTCCGCAGCCTAGATGTCCTTGTACCACAGCAGCTGAGTCTCATTGGGGAATTCGGGATACGCGAGCGGGTCGACACCACCAAGTTCGAAACCTCGACCCTGGTAGAATTTGCAGGCCCCGACGTTGATGTTCTGGGTCTCGACCTTGAGGCTGCGACACCCCCGAGCCTGAGCCCAGGCCTCTACCACTTCGAAAAGGGCGGCTCCAACGCCGCGTCTCCGAAACTCTGGCGCAACTCGAACATCCCAAAGCACCGCGAGATCGTCGCGGCCCTCGAGCATGTCGACGCCGTCGCATCCGTAGGCAACCACGATGCCACCGATCCGGACAGACTCGTCCCACGCAGACATTACGACCCAACTGGACGTGTCGAATCGTTTTGGCCAATCGGTCGGGTGGTTTCTGCGGTCGGCGTCGTAGTCCTTCCAGTAGGGAGGTTCCTGGGGAACCTCGTCGAACCGAAGCCCTATTGCACTCTGCAGTGGCTCGACCGGAAGAAGGACGCTGTCGACGAGGAACGCGATTGGAATCTCGGCGTACGCTTCGAGGTTGCCTACCGGCTCCTCGCGAATCTCGAAATTCGCCTCCCTGCCCTCGCTCATGCCTTCACCCAGCTTCTCCTCCGACACCCTTTGGATCCGCCGCCTACGAACACAAACCCGCGACGGGCGCGGCCCGTCACATAAGGATACATGCGTCCGCTTGACCCGGTCCTTCTTAATGGTGTTAGGCCTCTGAATGTCAGTCCCGGATCACGAAGGGGTTCGATACCCTCTGCTCCAAAGGGATGGCTGGGCCGAATCCCCCCCCTTCCCGGTCAAAGCTGAAGCTCGATAGGGCGTTTCCCCATCGAACTCTGTAAACCCCCAAGAGGTCTTCGGGAAGGGCGGTTTGGACGGAGTTGGATCCAGGAGCCCCCCAAGACGCATGGAGTGTACCCGAGAAGATCTCACCCGGACCGATCTCGATTGGAGGGTCAAGGCAGAGCGGAAGCAAGGTCCACCACGCTAATGACCACACTCCAGCTTCCTGCCTTTCAAGGACTTGGGCGTGCGAACCGTTGCAATTCACAATGAACACTACTCCGCCGGTCTTATTCTCGAAGGTGTAAGGTATCTCGAGTTGAAGGAGGCCTCTCGAAGTCTTCGACAGGCGATAGTCGAGCGATTCAGTTTGAATCAACGGCTCAGCGTCGCGCTCCACACGAAGCAGGTCATCCCCACATCCGAGGAGTAGTGCAGGCGCCAGAGCAACGAGAAGCCGAAACTGGATTGCACGGGACCCAAGATGAGTGGCGGGCAGCATGGATTCTCCCGAGTAGAGGCGGCCTAGCTCCTGTTGTTCGACACCTTCGGCAGGGTTCGCGCCTATAGTCTCGAACGCTTCCGAGCGTAGAATACCCACATGTCCAGGGTCTTCGCCAGACTCCCCCACGGCACCGCACCACACGGGCTCGTGCTGCTCGGGTGAGGCGCTTACCACCGTTAGTGGAGTTGATCCTCCCAGGCAGACCGTTCTCGACTAGGGACTCAACCGCCGAGGGCCGGGCCCGGATGGAGCTGCGAATCGGGGACTCGCTGCTCCCATGCAGAGCGAGAACGCTACGCCCTGCAGGGTGTGGACGGCTGCTGATGGGCGGGCCGCACGGGCCCTTGGTGCATTCGCTGCGTACACTGTGCACCGTGTACGTACATTTGACATCGAAACATACGTATGGGTCGCGGCGCTCCGTGTCGTTCTTCAGGACGTGTGGCTTCGAGAAGTCCAGGAGAGTTGTGGTCATGCGCGAGGCTACTGGACCAGTTCAATCCGAAGACTGAGCCCAAGGACGTGCGCCGCAGCCGTGAGCGTGTCGAGTCGGATCCGATCATTTCTTACTCATGTTGTGATCTCCTTCGCTCGTCGCCGCGCAGGATCCACTTTCCGCTGATGTTCGACCGGATCTCAAACAATCCGCCACCACCCAAACATCATCTTCTTCGTGAGGATGATGGATCACTCCACCGCCGCAAGGCCCTCAAATCGCTGAGTTACTTCGCTGATCAATTCGGGGATTTGTACTGAATCTGGAAGGGCACCCTGCAGGGCGTATGCCATTTCGCTGCGACTCAAGAATTCGTGTGCGAACTCGGCGATATAGGCCCGCAGGTGTTCGGGCATATCCAGAACCTCACCGGCCATTTCATCGCGACCGGCTACGACGGAGATCAAGTCCTCAAGATCATGACTGCCCAGGTAGTCGCCATCACCACGGTCATGGAAAGCATCCCATTTTGTGGCTATGTAGACCGGGGCTGGAGGAAGGCGGATCTCTAGTCCAGGCGCTAGCTCAAAAGGCCAAGCAAGTTCCAGGGCGAGATCATACCATTGGTTGCTGAAGCCCAAGACATCTCCCTGGGTCGGCATAACGTCCAGTCGGTATCCACCCTGAGGGGTCACCCACCGGCAGATCGGAGCGCCTTCTTCTCTGTCGTGTCGCAGGCCGAGACCACGAAGCCTTGCCTCCACTTCATGGTATTGAACACGAGTTGAGGTCTCGATGACAATGTCCACGTCTGTGGTTGGGCGAACTCGCGTTGCGCCGGGGTTCGTCACAAGAAGTGCAGCGACCTGCCCACCTACAAACACGACCTCGTCGAGCAGCGGTTCGATCTGCTGCGCCACTGCGACCAGAACGTCACGATTGTTCAAAAGTCACTCACCATACCCTTGTCGGCTCCGAGCTCCCGCACCAGCAGGTCTCGGGCGATGGCTCGGTCTCTGGCTCGCCCGATCCGGAGGGCATCCACGATCGTGAGCATGCGATACAGCACCTCGTTCCGCTCCATGAAGTCGGGGGCTGCCTTGCACAGAGGAGGCAGGCTGAGGCCCCGAGCCCGCCCCTTCACGCTAGGCCAAACGACCGGGTCCACCGCTGCGATGGACTCAAAGGCCGGACCGAAATGAGCGGTCGGAACGCCTCGTGTCTCCGGCCCCAAAACACCCGGGAACGCATAGGGGACACCACTCACCAGAAACTCAAGGAGCCCCTGGATGTTCACCGAGTCTAGGTGCGGCTGAAAAAGCCGAGCGCCTTCTAGGCGCCCGACGGAGTTGTGTGATTCGCCTACGCTCAGTCCCACTGCCTCAGCGATATCGCGGAAGGTGAAGCGCGGCGTGATCGCAAGCTGCAGTGCGACGCACACGTCATGTGGTTTCAGAAAAGTGCTCTGGCGACCCATACCGAGTCCTTGTTCAGTGTTCATGAACCATGAACATGGCACATATAGTCGCTAAATGGAAGTCGCGGTCGCTATGTTCACCGTTCATGAACCATGGCCACCTCTCTCTTCGAGTCCTCGCCAAGCCGACCCTGAATCCGAACGCGCCCTTCGCTTAACGTTCAGAGATGCCGTCGCGGCTCGCGAATGCGAGCCGTGATCGTCGTAGTGAGCGTAGAGAACGGAGCCGGGAACTGATTGTTATGTGGAGTGCCCGGCCAAGCCTCGCCACGAGCGCTCCAGCAAATTAGTTGTCGTCCAGAAGGTCTCTGAATTCATCATAGCCTGCCTCTCCAAGACGGTTCACAAGCCTCCGGGCGCGCTTCTTGGTGGAGTCCGATCCATGCGACAAGCACTTCTGCAGAAACGGCTTGACCTCACGAACCGAAACGCATCGGACCGGCGGCCTTGATACCCACCTTCCACCCTATGAGAGCCGAGGGGCAGTCCTGCGCCCGCACCTCGAGCCTCCGGAATGTTACCCGCGCGAGAGCCTCCGACTAAACTGCCCGGGCAGTGACGAGTATTGCGCGCTCGGACACCCTCCGTCGCAGCGGGTCCTATCAGGAAAGCTGGCGCTCATCCTTCACGAAGTGTTCGACCGCTGTCGGTGTTGTCACTGGGATTGCAGGAGATCACGATGGCATGACCCGCGAACGGGATGGAAATGTGCGTGCGAAGTTCCACAACTGGCCTTCCCTGGGAGAGTCTTACACGGGTCCTCAGTGCTTGGTCCAGACTACGACGATTCCGCAAGTGGGTTTGAGTTGGAAGTTCATCCGCTCATCCCGATAACCCTGAAAGGCCAGAGACTGCCACTGGGCCGGAACGTTACTCGCTCGAGTGTAGACTTCAACCGCCTCGATGTTCCAGAGCACGAGCACCCCATCGAGATCCACACCTCGATATATTCCGTCCACGAGGACCTGAAGCAGGCAGGGGCTACCCAGGGCGGTGCCCCGCGTCTTGCGGACTCTACCACCACGGACGACCACGTCCGGCATGCGTCGAATGAAATCCGACGGCTCCAATGTCTGGAGCTGCCGGTCCCGTTCGATTTTCAGCTGGTGGCCGAACCCCAACCGCTTTCGTTTGTAGAATCCGTTCACCTCGAGGTAGCGCACCCCTCGATCACCCTGGACCACGAGGCCCGGGAGTTCGACTGCGTCCGGGGACAAGCGAATCCGGAGGGGTAGCACGTCCGTGTTCGTAAGCTTCACGTCCGTGACATACACGGTCTCGTAGCCGAGCCGACTGACCACCAGGGCGTACGTTCCGATGTCGACCGCAATGAAGAACTGGCCGGCGTTGTCGGACAGCGCCTGGCCCACCACGTTGCCGGCGGAATCGGCAAGCGCCACCTGGGCGCTGACGACGGGGCCCCCGGCCTCTTCGTCGAGTATCTCGCCGAATATGCCCTGTGCGGTGGCCTGGGTGGGGAGGAGCGCGCACAGGCTGAGGACTCCCGTTACGCACGCTACCCAGAGTGCGCAGTACCGGTCTCTCAGGGGCTGGTGGGTCTGATCACGCATCGAACGTCCTCCGAGTGGCGGGTCTCAGAGCCGAGCATCGTATGGTATATACGCAACTGCCGTCAGATGTTACACGGGGCCGTGCTCCGCGAAAATAAACAACGGTGAAGAACAACGGTGGCGCACTTGGTTGCTCCTAACCTGACGCAGGATAGAATCAGCCGGTAGCAAGCCACCAGCTGCTATCCTCCGTGGCGGTGAGAAGAAGGCAGCCTACGAAGAGGTCACACATAGAACGGGAACCGGGCGGATGCTGCGGGAGTCAGCGTTCGGTACGTCAAGTCGATTCGGAATGGACACGATGAGCCTTCAGTAGCAGTAAAGCGATCGCTGGTTTCTTTGATGGTCTGGCCAGGGTAGCGACACCTGCCGGACCTCTTTTCTTACTCCGGGGTGGGGCTATCGGGCCAACCCCAGCACCTGAACGTGCTCGACTCCCAACGAGTCTGCGAAGACGCCGGTCGAAGATCTCCCAGCTGCGCGGCTGTTGGCCACGCGCGGCGAATCCGTGAAACGCCCCTGCCCAGAAATACCCCTCGGCGTCGACGACGAGAGCTGTGTAGGCGGGCTTGGTATCTGGGATCGGCATCTTGCTCACCGCGTCCAGCCCTCGTGCGCTGGGATTCGGCCCCAGGAGACCGGCCTTCTCGGCCTCAAGCTCATCGCGGGAGAGCGCGAGGGGGTACTCTGGCACCCTCGCGATCAGAGTTGGGACTCCGTCGGGCGAGAGGACCGTAAACTCCATGCGCTCCGCGTCTCCTGTAACGATTGAGCCTGCGCCGACTCCCACCGACAGGTCCCTGCCGAAGAGGATCCGTGAGCTACCGCGCTCCGTCATCAACTCCTCGACACCCGCAGCGGTCGCAACGGTGTCGATGACCTGGCCCGCCATCGTCAGGCGAACCAAGGGCGCACGCGCGCGGATCACGCGCTCGACGCCTTCGTACTCGAGTAACGAGGGGAAGATGAGCGTGGCGAGGAGGAACCCGTGCTCCAGGGGATGGACACCACGCACATAGCTCTGGAGCGCAAAGGAGCGAACGAACCCGAGGTCAGGGTCAAGCACGCTCACCCGCGTCGGCCATGAGTGGACGATGAGGGAGTCCCCCTCAGTGCGGTGGACGCTCATGATCCGCTTGTACTCTCCCGGTCCCTCACCGTCGCGCCCGACTGTGGTTAGCGGAAGCCCCTCGGCCGAGAACATCCGCAGCTCGCTCGTGCCGCTGTTTGCGACGACGATCCGTCCGTCATGGAAGCGGGTCGCGTCGGTGACTCGGTAAAACTCGTGCGCGGGCCCGGTCCCTGTGCGCGTGAGGTCCAAAACCGGAGCCGGAGCGATGCGCCAGGCCTCTTCGATACCGACACTCCAGGCGGGTCTCGTCGACACCGCGATGGTCACGCCCGCGCTGTCCACCGCGGTGAAGTCGGCCGGCGCGCCGTCCCCACCGCAGGCCCCAGCCAACGCCATGGGCAGCAAGAGTCCGAGTCGGCGTATTCTCAGCATTTGCACTCCCCTTGGCGACCCTGCCGTATCGTCATGCTCCCTAGCAAGCAGCACAATCGTAATCTCAACCTCCGTAATCCGTCCAGATCACGACAAGCCCACATGCACGTTCGCCGAGGACAACTTGACCTTGAAATTGAGGAGGGGCCGAAGCGAGTGAGCTGTAGACTTCCATGCCTGCAATGTAGCGCGCCCTGAGCTCGGGGCTGTCGAGCACGTCCTGGCCCCTCTGCATTCCATTCACGATGATGGCGGTTGGCCAGCGTCCGCCCAGGGGTCCCCGACCTCGAAACACCGGAGTCCGGCGCAGGAGCTCCTTCACGGGGACGTGCATCTTCTTTTCGAACTCGGTGGGTTCGATGTACCTCCCAAGCCCCTGCCTCTTTCGCGTGTAATACCCTCTGCGAGCGAGTGACGACACGTACTTCTGCTGCGTGACTACCGTCAGCCCCGGGATCTCGATCGCGTCGGGCGCGAGCTCGACCTCCACCCACGTCATCCCCGTGTCGTTCAGCTCAACAGTGGAGCCCGAGTTGGTGTGGTAGCCCAGGCTGCTCGCGATCAGGGCGTACGTCCCGCGTTCGCCGATCGCCAAAAAGAACCGACCCTCCTGATCGGTCACCCCACTCGCCGCGACCGTACCGCTGTCGGTGCGGAGGAGCACCTCGACTCCCGCGATAGCGCTATGGGACTCGGTGTCGAGCACGATCCCCACCACGCCCTGGGCGGAGACCGCTGAAGCCCCCATTAGCGGAGCCGTCACAAGGACGAAGCCCAAGAAGAGGCCTACTCGATACGTGTGGGTCAACGTGGGAACCATGGCCCGGGACCCCTCCGGCTCTGTTGAGTATCCTGGCATATCAAATACGCTGGGCGTCGAATATGGTTTCTGGCGAATGATCTGTTGCCTCCCCCAACCCCTAGCATTCCCACCGATATTGTCAACTTGAGGTGGTCGGAGTAAAGCCGCAGCAGCAATCCGTCGGTTTTGCCCAGCCGGCCGTGGCCGCAGTCCAGTCTTTGAATGCACGGGCCCGCAACCATCGATAGTTCTCCGCGCTCATCCGGTGGCGAGAGAATCTGAAGCAATTCAAGCGCTACATCCGAGACGCCACCGAGCGCGTCTCATGCTTCCTGGTCATCGTGCCCGAGGTTGGTCCGGGAGCCGACTCGAGCGCTCTCCGCCTGAAAGTCGAATCGGGGGACGATACTGATGTCGCCCTGATTTCTGCAGAAAACCTCGTTTGGATGGCCGACAGTTGGCACACTTACTCCAAGACTGGGAACTTCGATCCAGAGGTGTTCAACCACACCGGAATCCTGACCCGAAAGGTGATCGACCAGCGGATGAAGTTATTCCTCGCGTGAGCTGTATCCGGCACTGCGGTGACGGTCGTTGGGTGCCTCATCGGGAGTCCAATCCGGTAGACCATTCAGACGGGTTTGAGTGAGGGTGGTCTTAGAAAGAGATGGTCCCTCTCGGCCTCGTGCAACTACGTGCGGACGAGGGGGTCCGTCCTCGGCATCTCCACCTTGCTCTTGGGGCCAGATGAGGTGTCTTTCTGGTCCCAGTATTTTCGGAATCTGCCTCGAGCCCTTACGATCCGATCCGGTTCCGGGATGGGTTTCCGCCACTCCAGATGGGCCGTGATGAACTCATCGAAGGCTTCGTTTAGATGCAGAATCGCCTCCGAGCGAGTCTCACCGTCGGACAGACATCCCGGCAATTCTTCGAATGTAGCCACCCAAAACGGCACACCCTCGTCCTCTGTGACTAGCTGAATCCGCCGCCTGTAGCCGAGTCCCTGGTAGTAGGTCAGATCTTTCTTCATTTCTCTTTCCCTCCAGGAGGCACCCTAGCAAGAAGTGTGTCAATCAGCTTCTCGGCTCGAGACGGATAGATCTTCTTCAGCTGCTTGCTTCGTGGCACAGTCAGGCTCAAATCGTCGTAGTCTCTATGAGAATATACCGTGTGCTTCCCCTCGCGGGAAAGAAACCCGTAGCCCGACAGCAGTTTGTAGATATCCCTGTCCGACCATCCAGCCTTGGTATTCCGCAAACGCTCAAAAAGTTTCTCGGAGGCGCGGCTAGGCATGCCGTGCCCCTACTTGTCCGCAATCGCAACTTGAACGAGAGCCGAGCCCTCATAACGTCCATCAACCAGGATATCAAAGGAGAATACACCCGGCGATTGAAATACCAGCCCATGCAAGGGGAGTAAGAACTGTCCGATCGGCGGTAGCTCTTGGGTGTGTGGTTTGGGCAGTTTGAAGCTTCCCCCGCCCTCAGCAATCTTCGTTCCATCGGCATCCGCAATGTTGATCGTAAGTGCATGCTCGCCGGCTTCTGAGGGATGGTACTCAAGGCGGACGACCAGAACCATGCTTGGATGGGTGAGTGGAAACTCCGTGCCACTCAGCCGATTAAAAATCCCTGTGATGTTGAGTTTATTCTCTACGCTGACATTGGCAGCATCAGCCAGGACCGCTGTCTTGATCTCCAACCTTTTTCTCCCCTGCCGAAGTCAGCTTCAGAACGCCGTAGGCTTCACTTTCCGTCTTGTTTTATGGTATAACACGATGCCTCCCGGTCCAGATAGGGCGCAAACCCGAGAGGCCAAATTGCACAAGAGCAAGAAAACGGATCAACGAACGTCACACATTTGTGATGGAAGTTAATGCGCACTTGGGTAGAGTGGGATGCCTCGTCGGGCCTAATGTGACGTCGCTCGTTAGGCGATTCTCCAGTAAGGCCTCGCCCGGATGGAGCTGCGAATCGCTGTCGCGATTCTCGCTCGTCTCGCGGGAGACCGAGGGGATCTTCGAG
Source organism: Gemmatimonadota bacterium (assembly GCA_036679605.1). GTDB lineage: Bacteria > Gemmatimonadota > Gemmatimonadetes > Gemmatimonadales > GWC2-71-9 > JAZDCZ01. Next base: position 185 of record JAZDCZ010000092.1, on the reverse strand, counting down.
AGCGTGGGTGGCCGCTCGGCTCGAACCGGGGACCCCCTGCTCCCAAAGCGGAGCGAGAACGGCACGATTTCCGGTAAATAACTGGATAAACCCTTGGTAGGACGCACGATCTGCCGTACTTCCCTACCGATCATGCCGGAATCTGCCGCTTTGAATCGACACAAAAACCGGCCCAATCGACACAT
>JAZDCZ010000091.1:0-72520 GCA_036679605.1 Gemmatimonadota bacterium | reverse complement strand
GAGGGAGTGGCAATAGGGGCCGCGATGGCAGTTAGTCTGGGGCTCGGGATCTTTACGGTGGTCGCCCTAGCTGCGCACAATGTTCCCGAGGGAGCCGTATTGTGTTCCGTACTTCGCAGGCGCAAATACCGACTTGGTGAGACTGCCGGCCTCGCGATCGTGACTAACCTGGGTCAGGTGATTATGGCTGTGGTTACGTTTGCGGCCACGGTGTTATTCCCTTTCCTTCTTCCCTGGTCACTGGGTTTTGCGGCAGGCGCACTGCTGTATCTAGTGATGGTGGAGCTGCTGCCGGACTCATATCGTGAGGCCGGGCAGATGAGCATTGCGCTGGTTACCAGCGTATCAATGGGTCTCGTAGTTCTTCTCAATAGTTCTTTTGTCAGATGAAAGACTGGGTGGAATTCGCTGCTCGCTTGCCACCGGTCGTGCTGGTTTTTGTTTACGGACTTATCACTGCGCTGGCGACCGGCTTAGGCGCTATTCCATTTGCATTCGTGCGTTCTGTGTCGCGTTTGGGAGTCGCGATATCGTATGCAGTAGCGTCCGGCCTCATGTTGGGCGCCAGTTTCGGTCTCATGCTGCAAGGCACTGCGCATGGAAGCTGGCAGACGATTGTCGGGGCGAATGTTGGGGTACTTTTCATTCTCCTGACGCACCAAGCAATCAAGAAACATGATGTCAGCCTCGGGTCTGCCGGCGGAGGTGGTTTGCGTCGCACCCTGTTGATGCTTGTCGTCATGACCATGCACTCGTTCTCAGAAGGTATTGCAGTTGGGGCTTCGTTCGCCGGGGGATTGAGCCTTGCGGTCTTGATCACCGTGGCAATTGCCGTGCACAACATTCCCGAAGGCCTGGCAATAAGCGCGGTGTTACGTCCTCAAGGGTCTAGTGTGGCAGCGTGCGTGGGCTGGAGTATTTTTTCCTCGTTGCCGCAGCCTCTGATGGCTGTTCCCGCTTTTCTATTCGTCTCCGCTTTCCAGCCGCTCCTGTCATATAGTATCGGCTTCGCGGCCGGAGCCATGGTTCTTATGGTGTTTCTTGACCTACTGCCAGAGGCGTTCAGTGGCGCGCGAAGGCCGATGGTTGGAATTATCGTGAGTGTGACGCTGGTCGCAATGACGTTCTTGCAGCAATACATTTAGAGCGACCGTGTAATGCTCGAAGTTATCGATTCCCGCCGCCTAGCCGGCGAAGCAATTCCCCGACTAGCCGCATTTCCGCACCGTAGGTAGCCCAGTCTCCAGACTGCTGCGCCGCTACAGCACGGTCGTAATGAGACGTTGCTTGCCTGATCAACTCCTCAGTGCTAACACCTACTCGAGTAGTTGACGGCGTCGTCTGACTTTCCTGCGTTGCAAGCACCGGCGTTAACGTCGGGTCGTCGCTGAACAGCCGCGCTAGTCCTCTCTCGAGAGTCTCCTCCATCACAACTTCATTTTGATATGCGACTACGACTCGTTTCAGTTCGGGGATTCGTCCGCCTTCAGAGCGCAGATAGATGGCCTGTACGAAGATGAGCGATTCGTTGATCGGAATGACAAGGAGGTTGCCCCGAATCACCTCTGACCCTCGTTGATCCCATAGAGACAATTGCTGCGATATGTCGGTATTCTGGTTGATACGGTTGGCTACCTGCGTCGGTCCGAAAACCAGACTCTGGCGCCCGAACTTGTAGATGACCAATTCGCCATAATGGTCACCGTCGTTGCGAGCCACCATCCATGCGGCAAGGTTGTCCTTCTGGCGCGGGGTGAACGGTGTCATGACGATGAATTCTTCCTGAGATTCGCCAGGCAACTTCATGACGATGTGGCGTAGAAATGGATCACCACTGCGCTCTCCGCGAGCAACGACCGGGATTTGCCATTCGTCTTCTCGCGAATAGAACGTCTCCGCATCGTCCATGTGATACACTGTGTACAGGGCAGTCTGTGCCCTGAAAAGATCTTCCGGGTATCTCATGTGCGCGCGCAGGTCGGAGGGCATTGAATCGAGCGGCAGGAGGATATTAGCAAAAATCTTGGCGTATGTTTGGATTAGCGGATCGCGAGAATCGGCAACATATGCTGCGATGTTACCGTCGTAGGCGTCGATAACTACTTTGACGCTGTTCCTCATGTAATTAGTGCCGTCAGCGATTGGTCTGGAATACGGATAACGTCGGCTTTGGGTATATCCGTCCAGAATCCATTTCATTCGGCCTTCTTCAGTTATCACCATATAGGGATCTCCGTCCCAATCCAGGAACGGCAAAGCTTTTTGCGCCCGCCCGCGAATTTCGCGGTGATACAGGATCTTGCTCTGATCGGTGATGTATGACGTAAAGAGAATGTCTTTCGACCCGAACCGCATACTTAGCAGCAGCCTGCGGAGAAATGAACTCACGTCTACTCCGCCCGCTCCGACGTAACTCGTGTAGGCACTCGAATCCGCGAGCGGATAGTCGAATTCCGGTTGTCCGGTTTCTACGAATGCGTAATCGTCCGACAGCTCCCCATAGTAGATCTCCGGACGGGTCACCTGCAGCGAAACGCTGGAGGTCGGCGGCAAGTCCTTGATAAAGAGCACAGGGAGCCCTTGGGGAGACACCATATTAACAGGACTGAGGGCGAGTCCCATCCCGTGGGTGTAGGTGAGCCTGCGGTTGATGAAATTGGGAGTCGGTAGTGCCGCGGTATTCATCTCACGAGGGGACAGAAGGACTTGTCGGTACTCGCCGTCGATCCAATATCGGTCATCGTCCACCGAAACGAGATCGTAATACGGTCTTATCTCCTGCAACTGCCCAAAGGTTTGTAGCAGTGGCTCTCGATCCCAAAGGCGGACATTTTTGATGGTGCCCGAGTTTTGCTGAATATCACTGAGACTGAGGCTGGCAGCACCGGTCAAGTCCTTGACGACGACCTCGTCTAGTCCCCAGGCCCGGCGTGTGGCTGCGATGTGATTTATTAGCTGCGGATTCTCTCGGACCAGTTCATTCGGCGCCACCAGAAACTTCTGAACGGCTGCCGGAGCGAGCGTGCCCATTATGCCGGACACCGCGAAGTACGCAATTGCGGTCACCGCTGCGCTGGATACCAGCTTTTTCCTCCGGGCACCCCAGAGGACATACACGGCACCCAGCAGCGCTACTACCCATGCTGTGTGCATAATAGGCACGCGAACGGTGAGGTCGGTGTAGTTGGCGCCAACGAGAGTGCTGGTGTTGGAATAAAGTAATGACGGTAGCTTAACAAAGAATATGTTTGCGGCCGACGTAATCAACAGTGCGGCAATTAGCAGCGCGATGTGAGTCTCAGCCGCTGGCTCGACTGTCACGCGCCGACCGAACACGACAATATCTCCACGCAGAAGGTAAATCGGTATCGTGAGAAAGAGCGCAATTACCGTAAGCCCCATGACCAGACCGATGCCCGTGGTTAGCGCTGGGAGCGTGAAGAAATAGTATCCGATATCGCGTCCAAATACCGGGTCGGTTGTCCCAAACTGAGTCGCATTCAGAAACCGCAGTACCACGAGCCATGCTGCTGACACCGAGGTGCCAACAAGAAGACCTAAGACAATTGACGTTGGCCAGACAAGGCGACGCAAGAGATGAGTGAAGTCGATCTTTGGGAGATTTGGTGCCAGTTGGAGGACGACGGGGTTTGGTACCATTCCCCTCTGCGCCACCCGCAAATTGACGTAGAAGAAGACACCCGCAGCGATTCCTATTACTCCACTCAACACCAGGCGTGTGATCAAGGAGGTAAGAAAAACACTCTCGAAACCAAGCGCTTTGAACCAGTACCAGTCGGTACTGAGGTTGACGAACGCAGGTAGACCCAGCACCCCCAGCACAAAAATGACAGCGAAGGCAATAGCTATGAGTGGTCTTCTTTTCATGCGCGCATTATCCTGGCAAGCCTATTCTGGCAGACGAGTTTGGGCGGGGGCAGTAACCCTAGACGAGGCCGAGCCGGTTTAGGATATGGTTCCTGACGGCGACGGTGATGATCTTGCGCTCAAGAGCGTCCTCAAGCGCGCTAGTGATCTGAGTCCGCTCAGCGTCTATACCGCGTTCGCGAAGTTCGTGCACGATACGCGCTAGTCTTTGGTCATATTCTCCGTGCTTGAGGTTGCCGCTGGTCATCTCGTTACCGAGTTTCTCCAGTTCCTCCATGAACCTCTCGACGGAAATTGGTTCGGTCATTACGCTGTCTCCCGTGATCCTCATCTAGGGTTAGAGTGACTCTTTAGTCGTAATCGGGTGCTAAAGCTATAGTGGAGGGCGGGCTCATGCCATCGCCCGCCCTCGTACCCGGTGTCTTTCCTTGATCGACTTCGAGTCAATCTCCGATTGGACGCTCCGTCTCGATCGGCTCCAGGTTGGCGCGACGCAGCAACTCGTTGAGTCTCTGGAGGTCCTGCTCAATAATCGTATTCATTCTGATCAGCTCGATCTGCAACAATTGAGAAAGTTGCTCGAACACTTCAGACGATTGGCTGGTCGGGCTAGACTCGCCGCGCTCGACCACACCCATAAGAGCCGCAAGCTTATTGTTGAGTTTGATCGGATAGTTTAGGGGATCCTGGCCACTCTGGTTCTTGACCTGATAAACCTCCCGCTCCACCGCGCTCAGCTTATCGTTGACTACGGCGCCCTGTGAATGGATCTGGCGGTCGTCGGTCTTCTCCAGTCGATCGTCGACGTCACCCTTGATACCGCGAATTTGAACTACGGCCTCGTTGGCCTCGCTGACACGGTCTCTAATCCTTATGGCAAGATCGAAGCGTTGGCGCAGGTCAGCAATGGTCACGGACTCGAGGCGCGGGTCGAGCTTAACGGCGAAGTCCTGCGTCTGTATGTCGTCGCCGACAGTCAGCCTTACGCTGTAGTTGCCGGGTACGGCGGCGGGCCCGGTATTGCCGGCCGCCCAGAAGATACGCCCGTCGAAATCAGTGTATCCGGGATACCGCAAGTTCCAAGTGAAAGAACGTGAGCCGGCCTTGAGCGACGGCTTCCGCGACCCCCCTCCAAATCCAAAGAACTGCTGCTGCCGCGGTCGCTCGGGCTTGTCATCCTTGGAGGCCTCGTAGGTCTGGATTACCTGCCCCTCGGCGTCCATGAACTCCAGCTTGATCTCGTCCACGTCGTCCTTCAGATAGTAGAACACCTGCACACTGCGGTCGACACCGCGGATCGGATCGACCGGATCAAACATGTGGATGTTGGATTCTGCGATCTCCGCGTTCAGTTGCCTGAGCGGTGCCATGTTGGACATGACCCAGAACGATCTACCGTGTGTACCAATGACGAGGTCGTTTTCCTCGACGACGAGATCGGATACCTGGACAATGGGTAGGTTGAGCGACAGCGGCTGCCAGTCGGCTCCGTCGTTCCAGGAGATATACACGGTCTTTTCGGAGGCTGCGTAAAGAATGCCGGGGGCCTTGGGATCCTCCCGGACTGCCCTCACGAAGTCATCACCAGGAATTCCGCTCACGATCTTGGTCCACGACTGCCCGTAATCTTCCGTCCTCCAGACATATGGACTGCGATCGTTGTCCACCAGATAACGGATCCCCGATACATATGCTTTGCCCGGCGTGTTGGGCGAAGCCTCGATCGTGTTGATTCGCACGAAGTCGGGCGCGTCCTTCGGCGTAACGTTGGTCCAATTCTGCCCGCCGTCCCGCGTCACATTCACGTAGCCGTCATCAGAACCGACCCAGATTACGTTCTCGTCATGATAAGACGGGGCAACGGCGAAGATGGTGGCGTATGTTTCAACACCCGTCTGATCTTTGGTGAGAGGGCCACCCGACGCTACCATGGTGGCAGGGTCGGCTCGCGTTAGGTCGGGACTTATCTGTTCCCAACTCGATCCTTCATTAGTGGTCTTCCATAGCTTCTGAGTGCCCGTGTAGAGTACCCCGGGTCCGTGGTTCGAGAATACGATCGGGAAGGTCCACTGGACCCTTTCTTTCAGGTCCTGCGATGACTGGCCCATGGGATTCTCAGGCCACACGTTCACAGCCCTTGTCTGGCCGTTTGCGTGGTTATAGCGAGACAGACTGCCTCCATAGCAGCCGGCAAAAAAGATGTTTGGATCGGCCGCGCTGTTGGCGATATATCCGCTCTCACAGCCGCCTACCGAAAACAAGAAGTTCTGCCCACCCGCGTTGTTCGATATGTGGTTCCAGCCCTTGCTCGGGACGCACGCGGTGCTGTTGTCCTGTTGCGCCCCACAAATCATATACGGTTCATGATTGGTCGTCATGACCCGGTAAAATTGTGCGGTCGGGAAATCCTGGGCCGTCCAGGTCTCGCCGCCGTTGAACGAGACGTTGGCACCACCGTCATTGCCGTTAATCATGCGTTTTGGATCGTTAGGCGCTATCCAGAGATCGTGATTATCACCATGCGGTACGCGAATTCTTTGGCGGAACGTCTTGCCACCATCCGAAGACCTGTAGAGCGCGGTATTCAAGCCGTAGACCACGTCGGCATCCATAGGATCGGCATAGATCCGCGTGTAGTAGAAGGCGCGTTGCCGTAGGTTCCGATTGTCGTTGGTTTGCTTCCAGGTCATTCCGGCGTCGTCCGAACGAAAAACGCCGCCGTCCTCGGCCTCGATCAGTGCCCAGACTCGATGGGGTGCTGCAGGCGACATTGCCACGCCGATCTTGCCGACCATGCCCTGAGGCAGTCCGTTGTTGTGCGTGATCTCGGTCCAGTTCTCACCGTAATCCGTGCTCTTGAAAAGCCCGCTCCCGGGACCGCCCGACGACATGCCCCATGACTTGCGCCACGATTCCCAAATTGAGGCATACATGATTGCCGGATTGGTCGGGTCAATTGTGAGGTCCGCGGCACCGGAGCGTGGGCCGCGGTAGAGCACCTTCCGCCATGTAACACCGCCGTTGCTCGACTTGAAAACACCGCGCTCTTCGTTTTCCGCCGAGTGCTTGCCGAGCGCAGCCACCCAGATCGTGTTGCAATCGGTAGGATGAATTCTAATCCTACCAATATTCTGGGTCTCTTCGAGGCCCATATGGGTCCAGGTCTTGCCCGCGTCTGTCGACTTGTAGACACCGTCGCCCTGCTGGACGTTGCCACGAAGCTCCGTCTCGCCCGTCCCTATGTAGACTACGTCCGGATTTGTCTCGCAGACTTGCACGGCACCTACCGAGCTAGTGTTGATTTGTCCGTCGGTCACGGGCCGCCAAGTCGTACCCCCGTCGGTGGTTTTCCACAGGCCGCCACCGGCTGCTCCGAAATAATATTCCAACTGTCTCGCTGCGCTTCCAGCGACGGCGGTCGAACGCCCGCCTCGCGCTGGTCCGATGCTCCGCCACTGCAGAGCGTCGTACAACTCGGAGGAATAGGTTTGCGCATCGGCGCGAACTGCGGGAAGGAGTCCGACTACGGCGGCCAGAGCGCCGAGCAGGACGACCCTGATACTGGTGTTACGAGGCATGACGTTTCCTCCGGGGCGCGGGCCCACTTGTTTCTTGTGCTTTACCTGAAGGGATTTACCGCCCGGTAGTATAGCAGGTAGGCTACCGGCCGGGGAGGTGGCGGCTAGAACGCCACAGGCCCCCAGAAGAGAATGGTTCTGGAGGCCCTTGTTGACGGCGGCGTGCGGAACGCCCTGGGGCTACGGTGTAGCGCCAGGAATGGTGATCGTGATCGGAAGATATACGCGGAACCCTGGGACCTGCGTATTACCTTGTGCGCCCTTGCCAAGGCTTAACGTCAGGAACATGCCGACGGTGTCGCCGAAGTCGAGCTGGAAGTCGTGCGCGGCGTCCCCACTCTTCAAGGGATGCGAGACCTCGTAGACGCTGAGACTCGTTCCATCGAACACCTGCTCACCAGAGCCGTTGGAGATCGGATCCTCCTCACCGCACGACGACTGCTTCTTCTTGAGGCAATTCGCGGTGAGGAACATGTCGCTGAAGCCTCCCACATCACCGTTGAAGACCAAGACGTCGTCACCAGCGTCGGGCGCCCCGTCATTGTCGTTGTCGAAGTCGAACCTCAAGATGTTGATCTTGTCCGCCGCGTCACGTTCGACCTCAACGGCCAGATAGAGATTGTCGCAGTCGTTGGCCCAATAGAGCGTTGCAGGTGCGTCGCCGCCCGATATGTTGGCTATAAATGCGGTGTCGTTGGGGTATTCCGAGACCCCGATCGAGCCATCGACCGAGACTTGTACTGTCGATGGATCACAGGCGGTGGCCGTGAACTTGAGCACTCCGGTGCCGAGTTCGACCAAGTTGTTTACATGGTCGGCAAAGACACCGCTACCGCCGGGAGGTGATCGCTGGAGGTGAGTGCCCTGCGCCGGGATGCCCAATCCGATACCGACGCCGCTGGCGTCGAGGGCGTTGGGATTGCTGCCGAGAATCCAGTTGACCGTAGCGATGCCGTCTGTGCCCGTCACTACACTCCCAAGTGCATCACTAGTGGGAAGGGTAATGTCGAACCGTACTGTCGCACCCGGAACCGGGTCTCCGCCGGCGTCAGTAACAAGAACCTGCGGTGCTGGTTCACTTGCTTCTCCGACCTTGCCAAAACCATCGGAGAGCCCGTCCACGATCTCCATCTGGGATGGAAGCGCCCAGACGAGTGGGCTACCGGGTCGGAAACCGCCACCGCCGAACCCGTTGTCGAACGCCGCTACGGGCGGCGGACTGAACCACGGCGCCAGGACACTCTGCACTGCCCGCAACCCTCGGCGAGCAAACCGCACCAACTTGTTGTCGCTGCCCATGCCGACAAAGTTCAAACAATCAACGAACGGAGCCGCCGTGCTGCGCAATGCCTCAACTACTTCATCGCTGGTCCTCCGATGGTGCAGTTGGAGCCGGTCGACTTGATCATCCGTAAGGCCTGCCGCAGTCGCCGCGGCAATGTCCAAACACACGCCTACGATCGTACCAGGGTTGGCAAAAGTGACGTTGTCCTCGGCGGTTCTCACGTCATAGCACCCTGCAAACTGCGGTATGTCCAGCGGCAAGAACGTGACACGCCCGTCCGTAACGGGACAGTTGACGCGCTCTATGATAAGGTTTACGTCACCAGTCACGAGTCCACCGGAAACATCTATTCCGGCGCGGAGTGTGTTGGTCACGACCTGGCCACCACCGGTGCCAACCGACCCTTCACCACAGTCGTCATCGTTGTTGCACAGTATGCCGCTCTCGATTCTGAACTTGATGGGCAGGTTACTACCGTTGTTGAACTCCAAGATCGGCAGCTGTTCGGGGTTACGCGGTACGTCAGCACCGTTTTCATCGGGCTGTACGTCGCGGAAGCCAAGGTCGATGCTTCCTAGCTTCACGCAAATCCTGTAGCCGGTTCCGGCCGTCAAGTTTGATGCGCCTGTCTGCCAGCCGACACTGTAGATCTCGTTGGTGACGTCTGCAGTTATCTCGGATGTCAGGAACTCCGCAACTTGCGCCCCGGTCGTGACGCATGCCAGGCTAGTGTCGGCGGGGGTAACCCCGTCTGACAAGAACGGAAGCGTAGTGACTATTATGTGCGGCTTGAGAACCGAGTTGAACGTGCCGGTCGGGTTCGGCGTCGGCACCAGCGGGGGCATGAAGAAGAAATGCTCACAGGGGCCAGAATCACAGGCCTCGTGGGCTCCATCCATTACGTTCAGGTTCGGGCCTTCAGGGTCTGCAAGTGAGGGAACTTGGGAATCGTTACAGGCAGCCAAGAACACTGCCACGGCGGAAAGCAGGAACAGGCGTTTCATTGGTACCACTCCTTAATATTGTCTCCAGATTACGGCTCAGGCGGACGACGAACCCTGAGATTGGCGAAAGTGCACACGCTTACAGGGCTTGTCAAGCAATTGCTGCGCCACATGAGGGCTCCATTTTGTGGCGGCAATTGGGGCAAAACGGCCCGCTCGGAGTGTTTCTATTTGGTACCTAATGGGGGAGCTACAACAGTAGCCGCCTGAACGCAACACACGTCATTCTTCTGCCGCTATCCACCGGAACCGGTGAGTTCGCTGAAACGGGGATGATCCCGGAGTTCGCGCCACCACCAATCTCCCGCCTGGTGCTCGAAACCGTGCCCGGGTTCTGCTGCCACCGCGCGTTTCAGCAGATCGATTGCCTCGTCATAGTCGCCGAGTAGGGTCCGCATGTATGCCTCCCGGGCCAGGAGTCCCTGGCTCGGATCGACCTCGAAGGTAGCCATCCCCCGCCCCTCCAAGAGGACCGCACGCGAGCTGTCCTCGAGACCGGCCCGGGCCAAGGTGCCTCCAACGAGCAGTCTCCCTAAAGCAGCCATATACGGTCGACCGATTTCGGGTGTGACCGTGTCCAGTGCGGCGAGTAAACGCCACGCCTTTGCCACGTCTGCCTCAACCGCCGGCGTCACCATGACCCACATCTGGCAAGCAACGAACCGGTAGTCGCGCTGGAACCGGCGCGCACCGTCTCCACACCACCGCCGCGCCTGCCGGAACTGTTCGAGATCGATCGATCCCCAAAAAAGACGATCCAAAACGTCTGCGGCCCGGGTGAGATACGCGTCTTCCTCAAGTGCCCTCTGGGCCATCAGGAGCGCCGCAGGCGTGTCGTCGGTCTGGTAGTACAGGAATGTCAAAGCAACACGAGCGCGGGTAATGGTCGGATCCTGCTCGATTGCCTGTTCCAGATCTGCACGGGCGTCAGCCAGGAGTTGTTGCTGCTCCGCAGGGTCTGTAGAGAATCTCTGGCCCCAGGATAAGTACCTCAGGCTGCCACGCAGCTCGAGCGCAGGAGCATCGTTCGGGGCGAGATCAAGAGCGCGTGCGGCATGCTCCAACCCCTCGTCTACATGGTGCTGACCGGCGGGGCCGCGTACGAGTTCTGCTTGGCCTGAACTGATCCAGCCGCGGAGAACTATTGGCTCGGTCCAATTCGGATCTTCCTGCTCGGCCAGCGCCAGTAATGAATCTGCCTCCGCATACTTTATTACCGCACCGTCGCTATCGTTCCTGCTCACCAACTCTGTCGCATCCTTCTTCGCCTTCTCGCCGAGCTGAACGAGAGACCATGCCCGAACACTTGTGGTGCTCGCCTTCCTGGCTCGTATGCGAATTTCCTCGCCCAGACGCTCGCGCAGCAACCGAGAGACCTCTTGGACTATGGAATCCTTTGCTGCCAACAGCTGGTCACTTGGGAGTTCGAAGCTCGCTCGCGCAAAATCAGCGGCACTGTTTCCATCGACCAGTCGCGCCGTAACCCGCAGTCGATCCCTAGACTGCTCCACACTTCCGACGATCAAGCTGCCCACCCCCAACGCCCGAGCTATGCTGTCTCGGGCGATGTTCTCATCTCTGAACGGAGCCACTCCGTTTCGGGATATGATCGAGAGTCCCCGCACATCCGACAGTTCGTCGATTAACCCTTCGGTTAGTCCATCCGCAATGTATCCCAGATCTCCGTCCGAACTGAGATCTTCGAAATACAGCACGGCAATACGACTTGGATCAAGCCCATCGCCGGTTGGAGCCGGTGAGGAATTTCCTCTCATGGCCTGCCAGCCTATCGCTCCTCCCACGACCACCACGACCGCACCTATAGTCGCGGGCCACAGCATGGCCGAGCGCCGCTTCCGCTGCGTGTGGCGCCGCTGTATCCCTGTGGTTCGTACGTGCGGTACCTGTCCTGAGGCTATAGCGGTCAGCGCCTCAGCGAATTGTTGCGCGGTCCGGAACCGATCCGCCGGCACCTTGGCCAGCGCGCACATGATGACGTCTTCCAGCTCATCCGGAATGGACTGCCGCATGATGTGTGGCGGAGGGACCATATCGATGGAATGGCGTGCCATTATCTGCTGCGGCGTGGCCCCGGTGAACGGGATCTGGCCCACCAGCAGTTCGTAGAGAACACAACCCAAGCTGTAGATGTCGGCGCGGCCGTCCACATTCGGATCGCCGGCCGACTGTTCGGGACTCATGTAGGCTGGGGTACCCACGGACGTGCCTGTCTGAGTCAGGCTCTCCGCTCCCGCCGAACTCACTGCTCTCGCGATTCCGAAATCGGCCACGATCGCATGGCCGCCCGACATCATGATGTTCTGCGGTTTGATGTCTCTATGGATGATATCTTGGCTGTGGGCCTCCGCTAAGGCCTCAGCCACCTCGCAGGTAATGCGTACGGCATCCTCTATCGACAGCTGTTGCTCGCGGGCAAGCAGGTCGGATAAGGACTCGCCCTGTATGAAGGGCATTACGTAGTAGAGCAGCCCGTCGGCATCACCGGAATCGAACACCGGCAGGATGTGCGGGTGATTGAGCTTGGCCGCAATCCGAATCTCGCGCAGAAAACGCTCGGCCCCGACGCTTGCGGTCAGGTCCGGTTTCATCACCTTGATCGCTACTTCCCTGTCGAGCTTATCGTCGTGGGCGAGGAAAACCAGGGCCATTCCCCCCTCACCAAGTTCTCGCTCGATCGAGTAGTGACCCTCTAGGGCGGCTTTGAGTTTGTCTATGACGGCGGCCATTGCGACAACAACATATGCGATCCTGTCCGGCACGGCGAGGCCGAAGCTCGGCAGGGTACTACCACCACGGTATATTGGCCTGAGTTATGAGACGCAGCCAGTGCAGCCAACTGGGCCTACTGCAAATACCAACAGGAGCTTCCATGCGATCGGTGAACCCGTTCAAGACCGTTTTGTTCCTCTCTACTTGTTGTATTGCGCTCGGAGCGGGAATGACACCGCTATGCGCGCAGGTTAATTCCTCCCTGTTTGACCACTTCAAGTACCGCATGATCGGCCCGTCCCGCGGCGGCCGCGTAACGACGGTTACGGGAGTCGCAGCCCAGCCCGCAACATTCTACATGGGGAGCACCGGCGGTGGTGTCTGGAAAACAACTGACTACGGACGCCGTTGGACGAACATCTCTGACGGGTACTTTGCTACGGCCTCGATAGGTGCCATTGATGTAGCGGACTCCGATCCCGACATCATTTACGCCGGCACCGGTTCGGACGGTATTCGCTCCAACGTGATAACGGGCCGCGGGGTCTATAAATCGACCGACGCGGGTAAGAGTTGGACTTTCGTTGGGCTGAGAGACGTCGGTCAGATCGGAGCGGTTCAGATCAACCCGCAAGACCCCGACGTCGCTTTCGTCGCCGCGATGGGCCATGCCTTCGGCCCCAATCCGGATCGTGGTGTCTATCGCACTAGAGATGGTGGAGTGTCATGGACCAAGGTTCTGTTCGTCTCGGACAGTACCGGTGCGGTAGACCTGGAGTTCGCCCCCGACAATCCGGACGAGGTGTACGCCTCCATGTGGCGTGGAGAGCGCAAGCCGTGGACCATCATTAGCGGCGCCTACGAGGGTGGCGTATACAAATCGCGGGATGGCGGTGACTCGTGGACCAAGCTTACCGACGGGCTCCCCAGTGGACTGGTCGGAAAGAGCGACCTGGCAGTTTCGCCGGCGGATCCCAACCGGCTCTATGTCTTGATGGAGGCGCCCGAGGGCGAGGGGGGAGTATATCGGTCCGACGACCGCGGCGAGAGCTTCCGTTTGGTCAACACTGAGTCGGGTTTGCTCGATAGACCTTTCTATTACACCAACATCGACGTCGATCCTACCAACGCCGACCTGCTCTACGTCAACGCGACGCGGTTTTATCGATCGCTCGATGGTGGCAAGACCTTCTCCAGAAGATCCACACCTCACGGTGACAACCACGACATGTGGATCAATCCCAACGATCCCGGCATTTTCATCCAGGCAAATGATGGTGGAGCGACGGTGACATTGGACAGTGGAAGAACGTGGTCGTCTCTGCTCAATCAGCCTACCGCGGAACTCTATCAGGTGGACGTGGACGATCAGTTTCCCTATTGGGTCTACGCCGGGCAGCAGGACAACAGCACTATCATGGTACCCAGTCTCCCACCCTATTCAATGGCGGCGGGTGCCAGCGGGTATTGGAGGGCGATCGGTGGTTGCGAGACCGGGCCCGCGGTCCCCAAGCCGGGCGATCCGAACATCGTGTTTTCCAATTGTAAGGGTCGGTTCGGGAGGTACAACAAGACTACGGGTCAAGAGCAGCAGTATTACGTGGGCGCAGGAAACATGTACGGACATAACCCGCGTGACCTAAAATACCGCTTCCAACGGGTATCACCGATCGAAATCTCTCCCCATGACGCGAATGTCGTGTACCACGGTTCTCAATATCTGCACCGCACTACCGACGGAGGGATTACCTGGGAGACGATCTCACCCGATCTTACCGCGTTTGAGCCCGACAAACAGGTCATCTCTGGCACGCCGCTGACCCGCGATGTCACGGGCGAAGAGTTCTACTCCACTCTATATGCCATCGAGGAGTCGCCGATCGAAAAGGGCTTGATCTGGACCGGTGCCAACGATGGACCGGTGCACATGACAAGAGACGCCGGAGAGACCTGGAGTGATGTAACACCGCCGGATTTGCCAACAGGTGGCCGAGTGCAGAACATCGAGCCGTCTCCACATCGGGCCGGTAAGGCATATGTAGCGGTGTATCGGTATTTGCTGGACGATTGGCAGCCTTACATCTACCGGACCGAAAACTATGGTAGCTCATGGACTCGGCTGACCACGGGCGAGAACGGCATCCCCGCCGATTTCCCGACGAGGGTCGTGCGTGAGGACCCCGATCGTGAGGGGCTGCTCTACGCGGGGACTGAGTTCGGAATGTTCGTGTCATTTGATGACGGCGCCAACTGGCAACCATTCCAGATGAATCTTCCTGTTACGCCTATCACAGACATAAAGGTGTACCGCAAAGATCTCGTCATCTCGACAATGGGACGCTCGTTCTGGATTCTCGATGACGTAACCCCACTGCATGAGTTGGGTGATAGGGTCATGGCATCTAAGGCACATCTGTTTCAGCCGCGCGAGGCCTACCGAATGAGATACCGTGGCGGTTTCCAACGCCGTGGCGATGATCCAGAGTTCCCGCCCGTTGGTGCGGTCATCGACTACTACTTGCAAGATGAGACGGACGGTGAAGTCACTTTGCAGGTGTTGGACGATGTGGGTCGTCTGATCCGGGAGTTTAGCAGTGCGCTGGCCGCACGCGACGGTCGCGACGTGACGCCGGAACGTGTCGGTACCGGTCGACTGCCGAAGTCAGCCGGGCTGCATCGCTTCAGGTGGAACCTGCGACACGCCGGAGCTTGGGATGAAAACGCGTCGCGTTCGGGTCGCAACGGTCCCATGGTAACTCCGGGTACATACCAGATTCGGCTAACCGTAGACGGATCGAGCCAGATGCGAGACTTGACGCTGCTCATGGACCCCCGTGTTATCGCTGACGGACTAACGCAGGAGGATGTCGCGGCGCAGCTGGCGCTCAACTTGAAAATCAGGGACCTGACGAGCTTGGCGAAGAAAACGATGGCCAGTATTGTGTCAACTCGGAAGCAACTCGAGCAAGTGGACTCTGGTGGTGGGATCGATGACAGGCTACGCGCACTGGAGGATAAATTCGTGACGGCCACGGGTAGGTACCAGACGCCCATGCTGATCAGTCAGCTTGCCTACCTCGCCGGAATGACCGGTAGAGCAGATCAGAGACCCGGTTCGGAGGCTTACAAACGGTACGCCGAGTTGCAGCAGAGGCTGGACGAAATTGTTGCCGGTCTGCGGGAGATCATGGGTCCCCTGTAGCCGAGCGCAATGCCACGAGTTCCTCGTGCTGCTTTCGGATCGTGTCCATGGCGCGGTCCACCAGACCTTGGGCGAGTTCGCGCGAGCGCTTCTTTCCTAGGAAGTCTGAGTAATCGATAGCAGGCCCGTACGACACGTAGATTCGCTTGAAGAAGCGTGGGAACGTCTTGCCGATAGGTAGGACCTCCCTCATTCCCTCGATCGCTACGGGTATCACCTTGGGGTGAGTGCCAAGAACCACTAACCCAGCGCCCGCCTTGCCGGAACCAACGCTACCATCGCGACTCCTGGTTCCCTCAGGAAAAAATGTCATTACTCCAGTAGGAAGAAGCTCCAGCATTCGGTGTAACGCGTGCAGGTCGCGACGACCTTCCTTGACTCGAATACATCGCCAATGGGTGGAGAGCCACCTAAGTACGGGGTGCCCGTAGAAATTCTCTTCCGCCGCAGGGTTCCACGGCATGAGGTGCGGTCTTATGAGAGACTTAGGGAAAAAGACGCACACTCCCACAAGGAAACTGTCGATCATGGACTGATGATTAGAGAGCAACAGGGTGTTGCGATCTTCGCCTACGTTTTCCCTGCCTATGACGGTTGTTCTGTTCAGAACGCGGAACAAAACCCAAAAGACTGCAACCGTAGAATTCGTCAAGGCATAGCTGAACCACGACCACAGGTAATAGGCGACCTTGCCTCGTCCCCTAGTGGGTTTGATTTTCCTATTCTTACGGTCGCGGGGCGATTCTTTGGTCGGACCTTGCACGGCACAATGATGGTTGGGTCCCGTGTCCCACGCAAGACTATCCAATCGGTAGACTTCAGCCTGTGATGCTGTATTCGTAGGTTCCCCGAACCAGGTCGTTGGTTGCGAACCGGTCGAAGCGAAACAACTCGGGCGAGAAAAGCGGATCTTTGGCGCCACAGACCATATCTGCGATCATCACACCCACTGCTGGAGCGAGCTTGAACCCATGGCCGCTGAAACCCGAGCAGAGGAAGCACCCACTTCCAGGCGGTAGCTCGTCAACGATAGGATGCCAGTCGGGGGTTACGGCGTAGAGGCCGGAGTACCCTCCGGTGCTCTCACTCAGCTCGAGTGGTGGACAGCGGCGTATGAATCGTTCACCGACGTCTGCAACGAACTCAGAGTCAACATGTTCCGGGTAGTTGTCGGGGTCGACCACAGCGTCAGCTTCTGAGGGGTCGATGGACCCAACGAGTGTCAGATTGCCGACCTCGGAGCGAAAGTAGCTCCCGAACACAAAATCCATCACAACAGGATGGGGATCTTTGTATTCGGCGGGCCGACGAAATGTGGCGACCTGTATGCGGCACGAGTTGATCGGGACCTTGTATCCAGTCATCGCCGCCACACGGGCAGCCCACGGACCAGAGCAGTTGACCAACTTCGGAGCGTCGTACGCTCCGTCGGAGGTATCAACGCCCACCACTCGATCGCCGTTAAACCGAATCCCGGTGACCTCGGTGTCTAGCCGAAAGTCGGCCCCGTGGCGGCGCGCCGCGTCTGCGTATCCATTGACAGTCATGTGTGGATCGGCGTAGCCACTCTCGGGTTCATATGCCGCGGCGACAACCTCCTCGCTGTGGGCTGCCGGCAACACTTCCCGCAGCTCCTCGGTATTGATTAACCGAGTCTGAATGCCTACGCCCTGCTGCATGACTACGTTTGCCTCGAGTCCCGCTCGGTCCGCTGCCGGCGCGATTGCCACCCATCCAGTCTGTCGGAACTCACAATCTCCTCCCACCGCGGAGTCGAAGTTTTGAAAGACGCGCAGACTATGAAGTGCCATGCGCGCCGTCAGTTCGTTGGAGTAGTGTTGCCGTATGATGGCGGAGGAGCGGCCGGTACTGCCGGCGCCGATTACGCCCTTCTCGAGCACCGTCACTTTCATGCCTCGTTGGGCCAGGTGGAATGCGGTGCTACACCCCATCACTCCTGCGCCAATGACTACAACGTCAGAGATTTTGGACATCAACTATTCCTTCGTCTTGTCGTGCAGCCTTCATGAAAGCTTCATGATTCCTTTAACGCGGCTTTACCGGACCCGCATAGCTTGCTTCTACACTAAGACGAATCAACGCTATCGGGAAGGATAAACCATGGAGAAGCTAGACATTCATCAGAAGGTTGGGGCTCTTGTAGCGGAAAAGCCGGCACGCTCTCGTGTGTTTGAGCGTCACGGCATCGACTACTGTTGCGGTGGCAAACGCAGCGTTGAGGAGGCTTGTCGCGAAAGAGATCTCGATGCAAGAGCGGTGCTCAGAGAGTTGGAAGCAATAGAGACAGCAGGCGTCGCGGCAGTGGCGAACCCCACAGCAATGACGATGACCGAATTGGTGAACCACATTGAGAGTACTCATCACGAGTTTCTTCGTCGCGAACTCCCACGGATAGGTGGTCTCATCCAGAAGGTCGTCGCCGCACACGGCGACAAATATCCATGGCTCGATGCGGTCCGGTCAACCTACGCCGATCTGGTGGCGGAGTTGGAGCCGCACATGATGAAGGAGGAACAGATCCTGTTTCCCATGATACGGGAGCTGGATCGGGCTGTTGACTCAGGGTCCTTTCATTGCGGCGGTATCGGTAACCCGATTTCCGTTATGGAGCGGGAGCACGAGAACGCTGGGCAGGCTCTGCAACATCTCCGAAAGCTCACCGATGATTTCACCGCGCCTGAGGGCGCGTGCAACACGTTCCGCGCGATGTTGGACGGTCTCGAGACTCTCGAAGCTGATACTCACGAGCACATTCACAAGGAAAATAATGTGTTGTTCGTTCGTGCCCTCGAAACGGAGCCGGCTTCCCGATCCTAACCGCAGTGGTACGCGCCCGGCAGGATTCGAACCTGCGACCCACGGCTTAGAAGGCCGTTGCTCTATCCAGCTGAGCTACGGGCGCCCATTGCGACCGCAATTTAATCGCGATCCCCTGCTCGCCAAGGCGGCAAGCCAGTCTCCCCAGGAAGGACGATACTTGACCTACCAACGGTTTCTTCAAATGTTGGAAGGTCTAACATTGGGGGTACGGAATGAAGAGACCAACGATAGAGACCTCTCCCGGCGTCTTTTTGGTCAAGAAACACACTATCCCACCGGCCGTCATGGCCCATCGAATGCAGCGCTACAGCTTGGCGCTAATGATCCTGGCGTTTTTCCTGTTGGTCCCGATGCTGGCCCAGCTGACCTTGGAGAACGTGCTGTGGTTCGCCGCAACCATCGTGGCCGTGTTCGCGATCATGTGTGCCGTCACCGTAGTGATCCTCCACGCACTGGCGTGGAATTTCGATCGGATCAAACAGGAGATGCAGGGCAGCCGGGAGGCAGCCGATATGAAGTAACGCTTCTCGCTTGGGGAAACTGCTTGTTCGCCGACTGAATCCATTTCATCAGCGGGCGCGTGAGCGCTCCCGTTGACGCCGGGCTCCCACCGTCACGAAGTCCACGATCTCGTTCCCCAGGAGATCATCCGTCGTATTGATATGGAGAACCTCCGAGAAGTGGTTGTGGTACTTGAGCTGCACTAAGCGGGGGCATCTTCCGTCATCCCTTTCGCACAGCGCAACAAACAGTTGGCCCGTAGTAGCAACAAGATTACGCTGATCGTACTCTGCGATAACCAGCATCGCCGTCACCTCGCTGTTCGCTACGTGAGTGATCACCGATCGGGGGCCGTAGAGCGAAGGGTCGTTACCAAAGTATTGCCGAACCCCCTTGAGACCCGGATCGTCTGGATCCCACGCAAGATCATAGCGTCCGCTAACCAGCACGATTCCGCTCAATCCGGTCCCGTCCGCGGGTTGGAATCTAGAGTCGAATGCGTACGTAGCAACATGGGTTGCTCCCGCCGAATGCCCCATCATGAAAATCTGTTCCGGATCACCTCCATACGAGGCAGCATTCGCCTGGATCCAGCTCACAAGCGCCGCGATATCTTGGGCACCTGAGGGCCATGACGCCTCGGGAGCAAGGCGATAGGTAGCGTTGATGCTCAGCATTCCGTGGCGCGCAAAGTATGTCGGAATATTTCCATAGACCTCACTATTGAGATCGCGGTCACCGCTGCTATAACCGCCGCCATGAACGAACACGAAAACGGGACCCTTGGCGAGGTCCGCCGGTCGATAAAGGTCCAGCTTGTTGCGGGGGTGCTCGCCGTAGCCGATGTCTTTGATTACGTCTACTCCGTCCTTGGGGACAGCTGCCAGCAGAGGTTGATATATCTCCATGGACTCAGCGTAGGGTGAGCTGTAGCCAATTGCGGTCAGCTTGCGCTGGATACCTGTCGGCACGGTCGACTGTGCCCCACTCGAAGAGCTAAAGGCTACGACAGCTAGACACACCATCGACACTCTAGACAGCATCACGACTTGTCCTTGTTGATGGAAAAGTGAAAGTGCTTCATGTAGCACAAAAGATCAAGCCATCTAAGTATAAGTTGGTCAACGTGTTACGACCTTGTTCAAAAGAGTGAGCGGGTGGCTGTTCTCGAGGCCGTCTTAGCGTATTGCCTACTGGCAGTCCGAGGCATAGTTTCCACTGACTCCTCCAGAATCGCCTTCCGAACCCAAGGAGGGTTTCAGTTATGCGCCGTCCCATCGTAGCCGTTGTGGCCCTCTGCGGGCTCATGCCTGCCCTTGCGATCGAGCTTGCAGCCCAAGAGACGATCCTACTGCGGTACCATCCTAGCAAACGCATGGTCGTCCGCACCGTCTCGTGGACGGACGCGGAAATGAAGATACCACTCGGGGGACTCCTGGGCCTCGCGGCCGATCTTGGTGAGGGCATGGCCGCCGCTTTTGGCGCCGATACCGCAGACGTATCGATTCGCGACAGCCTCGATGCGGCGATGGCCGAGTTCGGAAGCGACAGCCTCACGATTCAGATGGAGATGCGCCAATACCTGACTGAAGACGTATTCGAAGTGCAGTCGGATCGCTATTCTGTGTTTCGTACGATCGACTCCATTCGCGCTCGAGCCCGTACCCAGGACGAAGCGTGGGAAGCGTTGCCGACCGATCGACTCCCTGCGACATCGGCAACAATCGTGTTCAGCGATAGACTCGAGATATCTCAATTCGAGCTGCTGAAACCGGACAGTGTGGGCGAGATGTTACAGGGCTTTTTGCGAGCGCCGCACGGCGGGATCGAGCTTGGGCTGCCAGTGGATCCGGTATCTGCGGGCAGCACCTGGTCGACGGAAGTGACCTTCCCGTTCGATCTAACCAAGAGCTTGGATGCAGGAAGTACACCGACACTGATCGAGGCGGCAGACCTCGTTGCCCAGGCAAACGTCACTCTGGACAGCTTTGTGGTCGCTCCGCGTGACACCTTGGCCTACATGAGCGTGAGTGGACAGTTCGCTCCGGTAACCGCCTCAGAGATCGAAGATGGAGTCGAGGGTACGACCACAGTGAGTGGAGCCTTTGCAACCAGGGTAATATGGTCCACTGGGTGGAACGCCTTCGTGTCGGGGAGTTCACGGGCTGTTCTGATTATGGATATGCAGTTGGGAGGCGAGGGCCAACTCGGTAGCATCAAGATGGAAATACGGTTCAATATCACCAATCGGTTCCAGGTGCGGCGATAAGGCTAGAGCTGGCCGTCGACTTGACTGTTAGCGGAACCACCTTCATACTAGCCGCGAAGCACATCTACACTGGCAGTCCTGGGACCCCGCCACCTGCAGACACCGTGACAACGCCCTCCAGAGGGCGCGGTGTAGACGCGGATAATCTCAGGGCCGATTCACGACCCTCACGAGGTGCATAATGTCCGCCGTTCAAAAGAAACGACACACTCTTCTAGCCAGCGCTCTCATTATATCGCTACTCGCTGGTGGTCTCGCGCTCGTCAGTTTTCGCTCTTCGACCCCTAGCGGGGTTACGCGCACTTACTATATCGCGGCGGACGAGGTGGTCTGGGATTACGCGCCGAGCGGCATGAACAAGATCACCGGCAAGCCATTCGGTGAGGCCGAAGCCCAGTGGGTCGAGAGCGGTCCACACCGCATCGGCAAGGAGTACAAGAAAGCGCTTTATCGCGAGTACACCGACTCCAGTTTCACGACCCTGAAGCCACGCCCACCCGAATGGGAACACCTCGGTCTTCTTGGGCCGCTGGTTCGCGCCGAGGTGGGTGACACGGTTCGGATCGTGTTCCGCAACAACTCGGGGTTTCTGGCTAGCGTTCACCCGCACGGCGTCATTTACGATAAGGATTCCGAAGGCGCGCCTTACGAAGATGGTACCAGCGGTCCGGACAAGGCAGACGACGGGGTTCCTCAGGGAGGTACGCACACCTACGTATGGCCTGTTCCAGAGCGTGCCGGGCCGGCCGAAGGTGATCCGAGTTCTATCATGTGGATGTATCACTCTCATAAGAACGACGTACCAGATGTGAACTCCGGTCTTATGGGACCGATGATCATCAGTGCTGCGGGTACGACGAAGGAAGATGGCACGCCAAAGGGAGTCGACCGAGAGTTGATCGTCTCGTTCCACGAAGTCTTCGAGAACGAGAGCTGGTATCTAGAGGAGAATATCCGGACCTACACGAGCGACCCCGATGGCCAGAAGATCCTAAAGGACCCGTTCGGCGGTCCAATCATCATGGCGCCGGATTCTGACTATCTGGGCGACTACAATTTGATGGAATCGCTGAACGGATTCGTATTCGGCAACCTACCCGGTCTCGAGATGAAGGTGGGCGAGCATGTCCGTTGGTACCTCATGGCATCGACCAACTTCGAGGTCCACGCACCTCACTGGCACGGCAACACGGTGGTCACTCAGAACATGCGTACCGATGTCAGCACGCTGCTGACGATGGGCATGCTGGTTGCGGACATGGTCCCCGATAACCCCGGTGTATGGATGTTCCACTGCCACGTCGGCCCGCACCTCCAGGGCGGCATGTCCTCCCTCTACACTGTGGCGCCGGCCGAAATGGCGTCCGGGAATTAGTTGTGAAAACCTAGGGGCCTAGGGTCTCTCTCCTGATGATAGACAATCCTTTGTTGGATATTACGCCATCACTGGCCGGTGCCGCGCATAAATTTGTACGGGCGCTTACCAAGCATTACCCCACGCGGCGCCTCGCCCCACAGTTCTCTGGCTTAGTCGGAGCGATCCTCCCTATTCCCGATCCGCCCTGGATGGTCAGCGAACCGTGCGGGAAGGCACCGCGATTGGAACTCAACCTTTCTATTCCCCATCAGCGGAAGATCTTCTATTTCCCAACGGCTTGGGGGAACTATTGGATGAATGAACCTTTTCCTCGTTTCATGCAGCAGGAACTGTCACCGGGCGGAGTATTCGTGGACATCGGCGCTCACTTGGGTTTTTTCTCGTTCTTCGCGGCAGGATTGCTCGGGCGCGAGGGTGCCGTGGGCGCGTTCGAGCCGGACCCCGATACCTACGAGTCTCTTTCACGCAGCACGCGGTTTCAAACGGGATCCTCAGTTACCTGCGTCAACGTTGCAGTTTCTGACGCCAAACGAACTGCGCAGTTTTACCGGGCATGGAAACCCGCATCGAGTTCGTTGGTATCTGAGGGCACGGGCCCAGATGACCGATACCGGGACTCCGTCCAGGTGGACTGCGACTTGCTCGACGATTGTCTTGCCAAACTCGATCTTGACCTCGACAGGTTGCAGCTCATCAAGTGTGACGTCGAAGGGCACGAGGTAGAGGCCGTATCCGGGATGACTAGGACACTGGAGGCTGCGGCGTACCCACCGCTATGGATCGAGGTGCGTGGCCCTGACGGCTCGCGACGCGCTCCGAACACATATCCTGAAGTGAAGCGCCTGTTGAGCGGGCTGGGCTATAGACCCTATTTCTGGCGAGAGGGCCAAGAAGTCCCTGTCTCGGATGGCGATGTGCGAGGTCGAGAGGACGTACTCTTCCGACATTAACCATGCGGTGGTGGCATTGTGGTAACTCTTGCTGGAGCGGCGGCCAGAGGCCAAGCTGATGCAGTCTGGGCGGCCGGATTTGCAACGGTAATGCCACGAGCCGAAAGGCGAGTGGCGGGGATTTGAACCGACGACTTCCTGCTCGCAAAGCCCGTAGACGGTGTGCAACCTGTTAATCGATTGTCAATTTGAAATTGCAGATCCCGGTGACAGCCGAGTTGGTCGGGCGTTAGTTGATCCGCGGGTTCGGATACGGCGGGACCTTGATGAGTCCCGCGATCCCAAACACGCGCGACAACCCGACCACGAGTCCAAGGTTGGCAACCCCATCCCTCCATTGGTCAACGCGACTTGTGACCCCCAGGTCCAACACTGTGGAGTTGGTGAGCTGAAACCTCGTACCAAGCTCCGCCCATACACGAGCGTCACCACCGTTGACCGGGATCTCACTATACATATCGCCGAGGACAGCCTTGCTGAATAGTCCGATGGGGTAATCGAACGCGAGCCCACCGCTCCAAAAGTCTGCGCCATCGACGGTGCTCGCCCAGTCGTAGGCTCCGTTGAAGTGAAGGCGCAGACGACCAACACTGCGCGTCAGGATCGCTCGCAGCCGAACGCCGAGTTCCTCTCGACCACCGTCCCCGATGCCGGGGCTGAATACGTCCGCACGCATGGCAAGTGCTGGGGTGCGTCTGCCTTCTTGGTTAAGGTTGTAGAGCACATGCCCGCTAAACTCCTCGATGCCGCCCTGCCACACACCCGCCGCGCGTTCCTGACCCCCATGGACGTCCAGGCCAAGTTGCCAGTTACGGGCGACGCCGGTTTTCAACTCAAAGATTTCCGAGATGATGGACTCGCCACCTTCGGCAAACTCCCCTCGGCTTCCGAGTTCCCATTCCCACTCGTAGAGCTTGACGGGATAGGCGTCCTCAACCCGTATGGGTCTGTCTGCGTCCGCCGCCCGGAAATCCTCCTGGGCGTGTATCGCTCCGGTGACTCCGAGTGAAAGAGCCACTACCCAAAGAGCAGTGTCATCCCGCATTGGTCACCGTGCCTTATCAGGCAGTTGGGTGTCACGGGGCCCGGCCGGCATTTTGTGCCCCGTCGCTGGCCGACGTGCGTCCGGGTGACCCTGCGGTAGCCAGCGGCCATCCGGCAACTGTGTAGGAACCGTCATGGCTTCCATCGGCATTTGGCTGTGCGCTTCGGGTGGGAGCGGTGGAGGGATCACCCACTCCTGATTGGCATACAGCATTTGTCGGAGCATACGGTCAATTTCCCGCCCCTTTGCCTCCCGCGGCATGCGCTCATCAGCCATGATGTCGTTCACCACGTCATGCATCATGTGCAGATTGTCGAAGATCTGCGCGGCAGCAGGCCAGAGCTCCGCGAACCTGGGCGCAAACTGTGCTGTCAGGGGCATGTACGTCGGAGGGTTCACGAGCACCGAGTCGGCGAATACACGGATCACGCGGTTGAGCCCCGCGCGTCGTGCGGTCGTATCAGATTCCATCAGTGCTTCGTATACAGCTGCGTGATGCCAGTGGTAGGCCCAGAGGATCGCGTTGAACGCTGGATACTTGCGTGCGAATGTTTCGGCCCACGACCCTCCGGCCAACATGAACGCATGCCCGTAGCCTCGGGTGGAGAAGGCGGACCTCAAGTTGCTCAGGTAGTATGAGATCGCCCGCTCACCGGCCGCCCTCTTGTCCTCGATCTGGTCGTCAGTGAGGATATCGTAGAGCTGCGAGTGTAGCATGTGGGTCCAGTCCATTGCCTGGCCAGTCGGATAGGCAATCTTGGACCAGTTCGGCGCGATGATCTCGGCCGGCGGCTCGAGGCGCGGCGGATTGGCAACGTAGTACCGGATCTGTTCCTCGATCCGTTGCATCTCGTTCACGGCGTCCGGACCGCTATTTAGCAACACTTCATACGCACTAAAGTGGGCGAAATGCGCGGCATAGAAACTCCGTGCCGCTTCGGGATATTGGTTGTAAAACTTGAAGTTGTAGCTCGCGGGCAGCCGGAACTGCGCGTTGCGCTGGACTACCTGTGCTTCTGCACGGCCAATACCGGCGAGCCCTACGACGAGCGCCAGGGAGGCCGGTCTAGTGTATTTCATTGTAGCGGTCAGCGAGCGCGGTCGAGAGCTTGGACGTGATCTCGGTCAATTCCCCACCTTCGCCTTCAACTCCTCGAAGAAGTTCTCGACCACGATCAACTCGCCTGCATCCTCCCCACCGAGGTTCCGCAACATTACGAACCGCTGATCGTCAGGTGTCACGTCGTACATTCGGTAGAACAAACTACTGAGATACTCTCGTGCCGAGAAAAGCACCTGCTGGTCCCCGGTGACGAACGTCGCACCTCTCAACACCTCCACCCGTACTAACTCGTCGCGACCGTTTCGATAGAACAACTCCCGCCCACTGTGCGCCCACGCTGGCTCGGTGCCTCCGTCCGTCGAGACCTGCCACTTTCCCTCTGCCGCATTCGGGAAGGGACGCACGTAAATCTCTGATCGTCCCGTCTCGTCGGAGACGTACGCCAACCATCGGCTATCGGGTGAGAGTGCCGGTTCGGTTTCTTGGTGCTCAGTTGCGACGAGTTCTACCAAGGCGCTGTCCACGCCCACTCGGAGCGCATGGAGGTCGCTGGTCGGTCCGGCCCCAATCCGATACACCATCCACTCCCCATCGTCAGAGTACCGTACCTCCTGCAGTTGCCGCTCCTCGTCCCGCAGCACTTCGGCCAACGCCGTTCCGTCCGCCCGCCTCACAAAGAGATCACGAGCGGAAAAGCGACCCGATACAAACGCCACTGACCTTCCATCCGGAGTCCACGAGGGCCGAATGTTCACAACGCCGTCGAAAGTGAGCTTGGACAGCGGCCCGCGATTCAGTTGCTTGATCCAAATCTGTGATTCCTCGCTTGTGGCGATGCTGACCGCCAATTGGGCGCCATCCCGAGAGAGAGCGAGTTCTTGGAATCTGTCAATCCAGCCCGGATCGACCTCCTCAGCCGTCCCGTCCCGCGTCACCCACACTACAGCGGCGGAATCTCTTACCCCGGCTCCGGTCGAGTACATCAACGTTCCCGTCACCGACACCGTGAGATCGGGCGCAACGAGCGTCCCACCGGTGCTCCTTAGGGCCACCCCGTCAAGCAAGGCCGTCGCTTCACCTCTGAGCTCCAACGCATCCTGATCAAACGGTTGGCCCATCAGTGTTCCGTCCGCTGTCACATACACGAGGTGCCCCGACGCCGCGTAGCGGGCATAGACGCCGCGCACGAGTATCTTGTGGGTGCCCGTGGCTACCTCTGCCACGGCAATGTCGGCCAATTCGCTGTTCAGACCATGGCGTACAGTGAATATCACGCCCTTACCGTTGGGTAGGGCGTCGGGCCATACGTGATCGATCTCGCCCTGTGCACTGTCGAGTGTTGTGAACCACTGCGGCACGCCTCCGGTCGCCGCCACTCGAACGAGCGGAACGAACCCGCTCCCGTCGGAGTACAGGAAACCATCTGGCCCCCACGAGGCACCCGCGACTCCCACGAGAGAGTCAGTCACCGTCACGGGAGGACCACCGCGAAGCGAGGCGACCCTCAGGATGCTCCTCCCTATGAAGAATCCCACTCTGTCGCCGTCCGGCGAGAGGAACGGTGCATCCGCCCCTTCCGTTCCCGCTAACGGAGTCGCATGTAGCTGGTCCCGTGGTCTCACCCACAAGCGACGGGCTCCGTCGCTCTCGCCGATGTAAACCAGCCGCGACCCATTGGGTGAGATCGCTAGCCTCGCGAACCTGCTGACAAGTGCCTCGCCTTCGGGCAGAGCAATGCTGTAGCGCAAGACACGCTTCGGTACTTCCGGTTGGGGCCGCAGCCAACCCCACAGAGCAACGATGATTGCAACCGCTGCGACGCTCCATCCAAGAACACTCAAACGAGTCCACGGCTCGCTCGCTGGTGCACCTGCCACCGTCGCCGCCTGTGTCGTCGGCAACGTGAACGCCGGGTTCATCAATGCTTCCGCAAACTTGGCCGCACTCTCGAACCGATCCGCCGCCAACTTCTCCAACGACTTGGCCGTCGCGGCCGCAACATGGGGTGGCACCGACTTCCGTAGCTCCGTGATCGGTCGTGCCTCGTCGGTCACGATCTTCATGATGATCTGCTGCGCTGAACCACCAAGATGTGGTGGCGCACCAGCGAGTAACTCGTATAGCACGGTTCCCAACGAATAGATGTCGGAACGATTCGTCAGGTCTTTCTCTGCCGTCGCCTGTTCAGGAGACATATAGTGCGGCGTTCCAAGACTCAGTCCCGTCTCGGTCATCCGGCCACCTGCGGCGGCACTCACCGCCAACGCGATCCCAAAGTCCGCTACCATCGCCCGCCCATCGTGCAGCAGGATGTTCTCCGGCTTGATGTCTCGATGGATCACGCTGGCGCGGTGTGCGTAGTCGAGTGCATCGGCCACCTCGGTCGTGATCTTCACCGCCTCGTCGATACTCAGTTGCGATTCACGGTTCAGCTTGTCGCGCAGCGTCTCCCCTTCGATGTAGGGCATGACGTAGTAGAGAAAGCCGTCGGCCTCGCCAGAATCGAACAATGGCAGGATGTGCGGATGCTGAAGATTGGCAGTGGTCGTGATCTCCTGCACGAAACGCTCGGCTCCAAGCACCGCTGCGAGTTCGGGGCGCAGTACCTTGACCGCCACCTTCCGCTTGTGCTTCAAGTCCTCGGCCAGATAGACGGTCGCCATGCCACCTTCGCCCAAGTGGCGTTCGATCTTGTAGCGGTCAGCGAGGGCGGTCGAGAGCTTGGACGTGATCTCGGTCATGGGGCTAAGATGCAGTGCCGAAGCTCAAGTGGCCAGCTCCCAGCTCATACGTACCGAGTTGCATAGGTTGCTGAGGTCCTTCAACGCCCGATAGCCAGAGAATGTGAGTGTGTTGCTCTCGCTAACGAGACAGACATCAACCTATGCAACTATGCAGTTGCGGCGAGAAAGCGAAAGCCCCGACTGCCCGCTGGGACGCTCGCTTACGCACTTCAGCGAACGGTCTTTTTGAGGTTAAGGCTCTGTAAAACATTCACGTTAGTGAATTTGATCATTTATCAGATCGCACTGTTTGCGATACAAGCGTTTATTCAGGCTAAGTACGTAAAAACCAAATCCCATGAAATACGCCACAGCAAAAAAACTGTACCCGTAGGAAAAGACGTTAAGGACCTCATGGCTTCCTACCCATAATATATATGCGTGTAGGATTACCGAGCCATCGAGATGAAAGATCAGCAACCCATAAATAATCTTATCGAATAAATTCTGGAACGGTATTCTATTGGCGTAAATAATCAGTCCTAAACCAGCATAGCCTCCGACTATCACCACCAGCCAGTCAGCCTCAAACGGAATTTCATCGATTGGCAGGTTGTAAATAAGGCGGAGGATATGAATCACGGTACCGCCTATATAAGGCAGCAAGGCGAGGCGGGCGAATGTTTTGAAATAAAATGAATTCATCAAGAACAGCTATTCAGAACTCTCAACAGTCTTGGGTGAAGCTGAGCATCGTCAGCGGAACTTGCTTTCTTCCCCTTCCTCGTGGCGTTCGATCCGGGCGATCCGCGAGGGCAGTCGAGAGCTTGGACGTGATCTCGGTCATGGAGCTAAGATGCAGTGCCGAAGCTCGGGTGGCCAGCACCTACCTTAAATGGCGCGAGACAGTTCTGAGCGTTTGACGCCACGGAGCCTGGCTGCATATTCGCTAGGTCATGACCGCACCTGACCGTACCTGCACATCCTGCGAGACCCCCCCCCAGAAGGTGTTCACCCCACTCCCCATAACGAAAAAACCCAGGCCGTTGTAACCATCACCTGGGATTAGTCTTACAGAGTCGGGGCGGCCGGATTTGGAACGGTAATGCCACGAGCCGAAAGGCGAGTGGCGGCGACAAGAACGGGCGTACCGCCGAAATCGAACGCGGCAAAATCCGCGTTCGTGCAGTCGGGGCGGCCGGATTTGAACCGACGACTTCCTGCTCCCAAAGCGCGCTTACAGGTAGCAAGCTAGACGCAGTAGGGGTACAGGTTGAGCGGTTATCTCTTGGTGCTGGCTCAACTTGCGCCGACGCTCACAACCTTTCCCACAGATCACCCCAAAAGCACTTCCGCATGCTGCGCAGTGATTGTTCACTGAGATTTTCACTGAGGCCCCCGAAAATGTTTTCCCTCCCTGCCCTGCTCCGCGCGCATGTGGTTTGTGTTGGCGTCTGCTACTTGAGCAGGAGCCGTCAGGATAGACAAGGTGTTATGCAGTCAACGGTTACAGTTGCCGCCGTCCGTCGGCTCAGTCAATATCTCGGTGCATCCTGGTGCGAAAGTGGTGCGTGGGGCGTGCGTCGCAGGGGGTTGGCGTGCTGACGCCTGAGCAGGCGCACAGGGCCGAGGCGGCTGGCAAGGGTCGTTTGACGCTGGCCCGCGTTGAGACGGAGCTAGGACCGCTGGCAACCATCGACGATGCCATGCGGCGGCTGGACAAGCTCAATGTCTGGATCGCCAGCGGACTGCTCACAGCCAATCAGGGAAGCGCGTCCGTGCGGGCCGTCCAGGTGTGGATTCGCAGTTATCAATCACGGTGCAAAGAAGATCCAATGAGGTTCTACGCGGAGGTGCTTGGCACCACTGAGCCCGCCGGATACAATCGTTCTCTTTAGAAATCTTATCCATTCCCGTCATTACTGAGCCATTAGCTGAGCTTCAGCTGAGCTTCAGACTGAGCCATCCAAGACGCCACCTGGACGACGGTATCCGTACGGACGAGCGCCTGTTGATCGGCGGTGCGACAGGCACTCCGTTCAGTAGAATTTCAGGCATCGCGGCGGAGATCGTTCGGGTTCAGCCCTCGGAAGAGTTGCGCAACGGTGCAGTCGAGCGCGAGAGCAATCGCGACGATCTTGCTGGCGGTGAGATTTCTCTCCCCTCGCTCGACGCCCCCAATGTAATTCCGGTGAGACTTGGATCGGCTGGCGAGAGCCTCCTGCGATAGTCCCTTCCTTGTCCGCAACCGGCGGACGTTGCTCCCGAGAATCCGCAGCCATAAGCGCGTGCCCATAGAACGGGAAGGAAAGCTTCACCGGCCCTGGCGTCTACACACTATGAGTGTGATACTTGTGGGCGGTTATTCAAACATATGGCCCGGAAGGTCTCATGCTGAAATCGAAGACACTGCTCACGTTCGTCATCCTGATTCTTGTGTCTGTTCGGGTCGCCGCCGCACAAGCCGTGCGAGTCGTCGTTCTGGACGAAACAAGTTCCCGCCCTCTCGCAGCACGCGCCGAGATTTGGGTGAGGGGACATGGCTCCTTTTGGCTCAAGCCAGCAATGAAGGAGCTAGAGACGTGGGGTGTCGGAACGTTACGTATCCGCAAGATTGGGATCTCAGATACATTATTCGTCTATCCCGATGCGCGGGTTGGGCAGGAGATAGCGATAGCGTTCACCGTCAACGCCAGCATGTGCCGGAACGGGTGCCCTAGAGACGCAATCGTAGTCACGTTTCTCGACACCTCTGTAGAAGTTGCGGGTCAGGCTGTCACGAAGAAGGCGTACCCTAGGCGATGAACCCGACTCGAAAGGCTGCGAGCCGCCGAGTTCGACGCTCGCAACTGATGCGTCGTGGGAGAGGCTCCGCACGATCAACCGTTACAATCTCCGAAGAGAGCTAACCATGTCTGCGCGACGCCTGCCCGTCCTATCCGTAATGCTTATCATCTCCGCGTGTGGCGACGGCGCTACCGACCCCGGCGGCAGTAGCGAACCAACAAGCCCTCAGCAATACACTATCAGCGGCGTGGTAGAAGATTCCGTGCTCGGCAAGGTTCTCGCTGGCGTCGTGGTGTCCGTTGGCAGCAAGAGCGATACGACTGATGCGCTTGGCCGCTACGCGGTGACGCTCGACGAGGGCACCGTCACGCTCACTGTAGGTCCCGTCGGATATGAACTGTACACGAGGTCCGTTCAGTTAAGCAGCAACCAAACGTTGGATGTTCAACTGCGGCGGCTTGCACCGTGGGTGCAAGCCCTTTCATGGTTCGCCACGTCGTCCGAGATCATGGTGGTCACAATCGGCGATCTGCGAGGCGGTGCCAGTATTGACCAGTCCAGCGTGACCGCATTCGCCGAGGGTCCGGGGTTCGGTAACCTCATCTTCTCAGGCGGCCAGCAGTGGCAGCAAGCAGGTGCTTTGACCTGGACAGTCACCCTGCTTGGTTCGAGCGCCCCAACTCGCGTCACATGGAACGCGCCCGATCAGGACGGCAACGCAGCGAGATTCTTGTGTTTAGCCGGAGCGTCTTGCCAAGAGGAAACCGAGCCGTAGCTCACAACAACATTCTCCTACTTGAAGACCGATCTCGCCCCTCGGCGTACGAAAGTAGGAGGCTGTCCCGAGATTGGGCGTGGGAGCTAGGTCAGGAATGCAGTTTCACCAATGACCTACATACTCCGCCGCTTGCGCTTCGTCGCTTTGTAAGTTGGTATGTCATAGCTCTCGGGTGGGTGTGGGTTTAGCGTCTGTGCCCGCCGCTCGTCGCGCTCACGTTCCAAGATCAACCGCTCCCGCTCCAGTGCCGCCTTAACGAAGGCGTTCAGCTTGCCTGACGCCTGCAGTTCCTCCGCCGTCAATTCCATTCCACCGGCCCGGTCCCCTAGTAGCAGAGGTTCCAGTGCACGCAGTTCCGCGAAACGATGTCTAATGCGGGTCGCACCTCGTGTAGGGTGTGTTCGCCCTAGCCACTCTCGGAACTCCAGGATTTGTCTCCACGCCGATTTATCGCCGTCGTCCCACTCGCGTAGCTGTTGGCGCAGCTTCTTCAGGTCCGTCCCCGTTGGTTCTATTCGCCAGCGCTCGTCGTTAAGCCACTCGTAATAATCGTCGAATGCTCTTCGTGCTGCTGGCGAGTACACAGCGGCCTGCCACTCGCCCCGTTCTCCGATCCCGCAGCGCCTTCCATGCTCCTTCAGGGCCATGAAGGTCTGCCACTGAACCTCCTGGACAGCGCCGCGTGCAATTCTCGACAGTGTCGCTTGCGATACGGCAAGGTCAATCACACCGAGGAAGCAACCCTGTTTCCGGGCGTGCTGCGCAAAATCGACTGCAGCCCGGTTGGCACTTCCAAAGTGATCTCTTAGCCGCTTGACCAGCGAGCGGAATTCTTGCGTTACCCGCACTCGCTCAGCTACGGAAGCCCGTCGGTTAGTCACTGGAGATCTCCTTTGGCCACTTTAATGACTTAGGCAACATCGACTAAGATTTGCGGGAACGCAAGAGAAAGAAAGAAATGTCAAAGGCAATAGTCTGGATTCCTCTTACCGTCGGGGCGGCAGAAGCTCGGGTGTCGTACGGTGTGCTGCTCCGAAAAGTCTTGGTGGGCGATGTGTGTGGCAAACGCCTAGACGGACACTGGTACGTTGCACGTGAAGATGTTCTGCGCCTTACAGCTCGCCATGAGCACGTCAAACTGGAACCCGGCTTGAGGCGCTGAGTGCAGCGCAACACGATGGCGATCGAGCAAGCCTCCCTATTGGCAGGTGGCCGCCGGAAGTTGAGGTCATACCCTGCTCTTGCTGCCTGGCGCAGACGCTACGCTGACGAGCGGCGGTATCGGTTTGATGCCCTATGGCGCGCAGCCTGCGCCGAAATGAACGCGATCGAAGCGGAGCAGAACGGCTTATCGGAAACGGCGAAACAGTATCTACGGGAGGCACGCGACATCCTACGTAGCGCCCTGAAGGGGGTTGCATGACAGATCGCGCTGAGTTGCAACGGGTCATCGCTGCGATGGATGATCCGAAGAAGAATGGTGATGGTTGTATCGTTTCCCGCCGACTCTCGGAATTCGAGCCCGAGGATGTTACTTGGCTTTGGCCCGGCCGGCTCCCGGTCGGCAAGCTGGTGTGGCTGGACGGCGATCCCTCCACAGGAAAGTCGCATCTCTGTTTAGACTGGTGTGCGCGACTTACCATAGGTCGAACGTGGCCGGACGATGCCTCGGGGTTTCCAGGAACTGTGGCGTACTTGACCGCCGAGGACGGGATTGCAGACACAATCCGCCGCCGCTTCGACGCGATGGACGGCGACCCCTCTCGGTTCTTTCTTTTCACAGTCAAAGAGTCAGACGGCCACGAACGGGATGTAAGTGTCCCGCAGGATCTGCAACGCCTGCAAGCAGTGATTGTAGAGAACGACATCAGGCTGCTTGTCCTAGACCCATTCACGGCCTATTTGGGCGGTGAGTTTGATACGTACCGAGATCACGACATACGCCGCGCCCTAAAGCAGCTGGCTCGGCTGGCTGAGGAGACGCGCTGCACTATTCTCTGTATCCGACACCTCAATAAACAAGGCGGTGGCAAGGCGATATATCGGGGCGGTGCGTCGATCGCGTTCACGGCCGCCGCTCGTGTGGTCCTGTTGGCTAGCGAGGACCCAACCGACGAAAGCCGCCGGGTCCTGGCCGTGATTAAGTGCAACGTCGCCGCGAAAGCAGTGTCTTTAGCGTACCAGATCACGGACGCTCCCGAGGGTAGCAGCCGCGTTGAGTGGAAGGGGTCGGTCGATGTTTCGGCGGACGAACTGGTCACAGCGATAACGGCTGAGGAGCGGAGCCAGATAGAAGAAGCCAAAGACGTGATAGACGACGCGCTGGCCGACGGTAAGAGACCCGAGGAGGAGGTCTGGAAGAAGGTGCGGGCGGCGGGGATCTCGAAACGCACGTATCGCCGGGCCAGGGAGTCTCTTGGCCTTACGCAAAGGGCCGGTGGTGCGTTCCGAGAAGGTTTCGGGCCGGGCGGCCGGTGGTGGCTCCAGTTTCCCGAAACCCATAGGGTGCCAAACAACTTCATAGACTGCCAAACAAATGCACGGCACTCTATGGTGGATCGTGGCACTCTATGGGCAGAGCGTGACGGGAACCGGCAACACGAGCAAGACGAGCGGGCCGGAATGCGTGAGTTCTAATGACGCCCGACGAGCTGCTCGACCGCTGGCACTCGATGGCCGATTCACTGCGGGAGTTCGGTGCCGACGCGCAGGCCGGCACACTGGAGAAATGCGCTGATGAGCTGGCCGCGTGTCTTGCCGAACGCAACGGAGAAGAACTAACGTTGAGCGAGGCACACGAAGTGAGCGGCTACAGCGAGAAACATCTCCGCCGCCTGATCGCGCAGGGTAGGTTAAGAGACATAGCCCAGACGGGGGCGACCCGCGTCCGGATGGGTGACCTGCCCCGCAAACCGGGCCACACAGTGTACCGCCCATTGCGTACAGCATAACTGTACCGTATATTGCGTACATACACCGAGGGCTCTGCGATGATGCGACAAGTGCTAGACACAGCGACGGTGAACCTTCGCACGCTGGCGAAGTGGGCGGGAGCGTCCTATGAGACCGCACGTAGCTGGCGGCTGGAACGGCGCAGCCCGAACCCGGCGGCGAGGAAGCGGCTTGCCACGGCCTTTCGAAGGCACGCCAAGCGACTGGTTAAACTGGCCGAGCGCCTGGAGCGAAGCGCAGAGCGGGACAGTTAGCAGGAGGTACGCAATGGCTAGAAAGAAGAAACGAGGAGAACGGTGGAGTTACTCGACAGGCCCCTACGGCTGTCGGGTGACGGTGTACGAGGAGCTGAACGGCATGATCTACGCCCGTGAGACGGGCCGGAAACCGTACAGCCTCAATCACCGTAGCCGCGATCGAGCAAAGGCGTGGGCGCGCGATCGCCAGGCGAAGCTCGCGCTCGGGATCGAGGCGCTCGGCACCCCCACACCAAATGCAGCCCGCGTGTTCGATGCCTACCTGGAGCACCACAGCCCGACCCGGACCACACGAACCCAAGGCGAGGACCGGCGACGGCGTGAGATGTGGGAGCGCGTGCTCAGATCCGGCAAGGACCTGCACAAGCTGACGCGCGGCGAGTGGGAGCGGTTCGCCCGTGACCGCCTGGCCGGAGCGATCGACGCCAAAGGGCGGCCGGTCACAGCAACTAAGCGCCATAAAGTGCGGGGGCGCACTGTCGGGGGCGACCAGGAATGGCTCCGCGGTGTCATTCGCTGGGCGATAACCTGGCAGGACGACGAGGGCCGCTACCTCATGCGCGAGAACCCGATGCGCGGTTACGCGATAATGCGAGAGCAGAACCCCAAGCGGCCGCTCGCGACAGCGGACCGCTACGAGGCGGTCATCGCGAAGGCCGACGAGGTGACGATGGAGATACGGCGGGACGGTCGCCGGTTCAAGGTCGCGTCCTACTTGCGTGAAATATTGGACCTTGTGAACGACAGCGGTCGCCGTATCTCGGCTGTGCTTTCGCTGCAATACGCCGACGTGCGACTGAGTGAAGGACCGCACGGGTCGCTACACTGGCGCCAGGATACCGACAAGCAGGGTAAAGAGTGGCTGACACCGATGAGCCCGCGGATGCGTGCAGTGATCGACCGGATCAAAGCGGTACGGCCGGGCCTCGGGACAGCGTACCTGTTCCCTTCCCCACGTAATGCTCGGCGGCCGATCTCAAAGGACAAGGCGTCCCGCTGGCTTCAAAAAGCAGAAGAGTTGGCGAAGGTCCCACACCTGGACGGCGGCTGCTGGCATCCGTATCGCCGTAAGTGGGTAACCGAAAGAAAGCACCTACCCGATCGCGACGTAGCGGCCGGCGGTGGCTGGTCCGACCTCTCATGCCTCAGGGCGTGCTATCAACAGGTGGACGGTGCCACTCTCTACAAGGTGATGACCGAGCCGATGGAACTACGAGAGGCCAAGTAGGTGAACATTTTCACTGAGGTTTTCACTGAGTCGGCCATCTTCATGAAAAACGCCCAACCGTGCAACGTGTTGTTATGCGAACGGTTAGGCATAGTCGGGGCGGCCGGATTTGAACCGACGACTTCCTGCTCCCAAAGCAGGCGCGCTACCGGACTGCGCCACGCCCCGTTTCTCGGTCCAGGATAAATTAACGACTGCTAGCGGCGTTCCGTAGGGGTGGTTTGTCTAGGCGCGGTTTTTTCGGGACTAGCTATCCTGTCCGTCTACCAGCAACCCACCTGGCCAAGATTCAAGCTCGCGTCCGGTGACGTCGCCGTGCCAACGTAAACTCCGCACGCCGTCATACCGCTGAACCCACCGTGAGTAGCAGTAGCCGACCAACCGGTGGAAGTGATCGAGGAGATAGTGACATTAACCCCGCGTGACGGTGCGAAGTAATTCTCAACCGCAAGTTGCGCCGAGGTCGCGTAGGTGTTGGATGCGGCAAAGTACGATTCTTCTGCGGTCGAGAGGTTCTTGAGGTCGCTCTTAACCGTGGCAACATATCCCTGTGACTTCACTCTGGTGTACTTTGGTATGGCAACTGCCGCAAGGATCCCAATGATGACTACCACGATGAGAATCTCTATCAACGTGAAGCCTTCTCGATCTCGGTGCATGACCTTCACCTCCTCCCGAAGCATAGCAATGGCCGCTTGTCATCACGTAGGAGGTGTCAAAGCTGGTACCAATTGGACTCGGCCACAAGTGAGCCCCGCCGGAATGGGTTTGTAAGCCGGCAACGGGGCGCCCCGAGCCCCGAATCGCGGGAAGTAGACCTGAGAGGCAACTCCGCGGCACAGCTGCGTAGGGGCGAAGCTGTTGAGGTTGACCTGCCTGGGTGCTAGCCGTCCACCCCGGACCCTGCTAGGGCCATATCCTGGAAGAAGAAGGCCTCCGATCGATGTTGCGCCGGTACCACAACAGGCCCCTCGTTGACCCCCGAGTCTTCTTGCTGTAGCCCCATCTCGAGGGCTATGGCCAGGATCACCCGCCAGCGTGGGTCCTGCCATCGGGTGACTATGTATTCGTAGGTATCTCCAGCGTACTGGATGCACTCAGCAATAACGTCTTCACTGCCCTGAGTCCTCATCTCTCTGGTCACCTCGGAAAAGGAGATGATCAGGGCCGGCCCGGGCGAAATTACCCTTCTCGCCCCGAATTGTAGGCAGAGTCGCGCATAACGATCGTTCAGTTCGGCATGCAGACGGCCTTCGAAGGGAATCTCTAACTCCATGTCTTACCTCCAGATAGGGCCCGGCTATAGCAGTGGGGATGTCTCATATGGCGGATACAAGCTATGTGATCTTGCATAGATGTCAAGAGAGTGTTACTCTAGCGGCCCTTTTTTTGCGATGTGATATCACATAGCTCATGGCAATCGTTCTTCGGATTCAGGAACTGCGGAGGGTGAACGGCTGGTCCCAGGCGGAACTGGCTCGGCGATCAGGCGTTAACCAAGCCATCATCTCTAGGTTGGAGAGTGGAGAGGTTAGCTCCATCAACTTTCCGAATTTGGAGGGATTGGCCCGTGCCCTGAGGTGTGACCCGGGGTACCTGATACTGCGGAGATGAAGCTACAGAGGATGCTCCAACAACCACTCTGCAAACGCCCGCAACGCCCTGCCCCGATGGCTAACGGCGTCTTTCTCCGCCACTCCGGCCTCCCCAAAACTCTTGCAAAGATCGTCGGAAAAGAACAGCGGGTCGTACCCGAATCCGCCATCGCCGCGAGCCTCCTCTAGGATCATACCACTGCACTCGCCGTCGAAGACCGCGGGTAGGTCGGCAGGGCTCCCCAAGAAGACCACACTGCAACAATACCGCGCGTGCCGACGCTGGGACGACGCCCCCGCCAGACGTCGCAGCAGTTCCGCATTATTTGCCTTGTCTTGGTCGGCCGTGGGCAACGCAAAACGACGGGAGCGCACACCGGGTGCACCCCCCAGGGAAAAAACCTCCAGCCCCGAATCTTCTGCTACGGTTGGAGTGCCCGCTCGTTGCGCGAAGTACTCGGCCTTTCTGTGAGCGTTGCCCGAGAACGTCGCAGCATCTTCCACCAATGTCTCGTCCGGCTGCTCGTAGATACCGATGTCGTCGGGGAAGACTATTTCGTAGGGTAGATCGCTCAAGATCCGCTTGATTTCGCGCGCTTTGCCCACGTTCCGAGTGGCAAACAGAAGCCGCTTATTCACCACCCCAGTACGCTGTGTTGCTCCTCAAACAGCCGGATGGTACCGCCCGATGCCAGTGCCAGCATTTGGTCGAACTCATTTCGCGTGAAAGGTTCTCGTTCGGCGGTACTCTGCACCTCAACATATTCGTCCGGCTCGGCCATTACGATGTTCGCATCTACTTGGGCGGTTTTGTCCTCGGCGTACGGAAGATCGAGAACCGCCTGACCATCCACGATGCCGACTGAGACGGCCGCCACAAGGCGTGCGAAAGGGTTGGCAACTTTTCGCTTCTTGGCGATCCACGCACAGGCGTCAGCCAGTGCCACCGTTGCCCCCGTAATCGCTGCGGTCCTGGTGCCACCGTCCGCCTGCAGTACATCACAATCGATCTGGATAGTGCGCTCGCCGAAATCGAACCCTGTGAGAGCCGCTCTCAGGCTCCGGCCTATCAGCCTCTGGATTTCCGACGTGCGACCGCCCGGTCCCCGTCGTTCTCTCGAAGTACGCTCCAGCGTAGCCCTAGGAAGCATCGAATACTCTGCGGTCAGCCATCCTTGCCCGCTTCCGCGTCGCCATCGCGGCACGCTCTCAACCACGCTGGCGGTGCAAAGTACGACAGTGTCGCCAAAGTGAGTAAGGCACGATCCCTCGGCATAGGGACTGGAGTCCCGCTCCAGCCTTATTGCGCGAAGCTCATCAGGTTTGCGGCCGTCAGGTCGCGGCATGTGAACTCCCCTTCCCGTCCTTGATCAACACTGTCGGTCCGTCTTGATCGGGGTGCGTCACTCCGAACCGGTTGAAGGCCAATTTTAGAATCGGCGGTGCAATAAACGTAGTTCCTATCACCATGATGATTATTGAGCCGAACAACTCGTGACTCAGAACTCCGGTTGCTAAGCCGAGGCCCGCAAAGATGAGACCTACCTCACCGCGCGGCATCATGCCTACACCCACCGCGAGTCGATTGTACCGCCTCCACGGCACGGCCCAACCTGCCGCCAGCTTGCCAAGGATCGCAATCACGAGCAGGATGCCGCCAAGTTGCAGCACGGGAATGTTCTCGGGCTGGAACGGATTGAGAAGACGAATATCGAACTCGGCGCCGATGCTGAGAAAAAATATGGGTGTGAATATGTCGGCCACCGGCTTTGTGCGGTCTGCAATGAGATCGAACTGATTGGTTCCGGAAAGTATCAACCCCGCCGCAAAGGCCCCGATGATCATCGCAGATCCCAGCTTATCCGCAAGGGCAGCGACTATGAGTGTGAATGCGATGGCTGCGACAAGCAGAACTCCTCGAACGCGCATGCGGTTGAACAGATCGAAGATCTTCGGTGCACTGATCAGTCCGATACCCACGGCAACAACCAAGAATCCGACAGCCGCGGCGATGGATCGACCAACACCAAGCGCAGTTATCGATTGGCCCGCGGCGA
The DNA here is from genome assembly GCA_036679605.1 of Gemmatimonadota bacterium. Classification (GTDB taxonomy): domain Bacteria; phylum Gemmatimonadota; class Gemmatimonadetes; order Gemmatimonadales; family GWC2-71-9; genus JAZDCZ01. Next base: position 32,409 of record JAZDCZ010000091.1, on the reverse strand, counting down.
GTGATGACACCAAGCCCAACATTATCAGTCCGATCACATCGTCGATCACCGCAGCCCCGATGATGAGACGCGCTTCAATGCTGTGCATGACCCGGAGATCCTGTAGGACTCGGGCCGTAATACCCACTGATGTAGCGGTAAGCGCCGCCCCGATAAAGATGGCGGTGTGCTCGACGCTGGCGGGCGCGAACTCTCGATTGGCCAGAGGTGACATCCAGAACAGGACACCGCCCGCCATCGGCAATGCCACGCCAACGAAAGCAACGGCGAGCGCCCCTCGCCCAACCCGAAACAACGCTTTGAGGTCGGTTTCCAGGCCGATCTCAAATAGCAGGATCACTACGCCCACCTCAGCCAACACTTTGATTATTTCGGTTGTCGGATTGTCGGGTGACGTCGGAATGATGCCAAGGGCACCCCCGCCCAGAAGAGCGCCGGCGACAAGTTCACCCAGTACTGCGGGCTGGCCGATTCGTTCACTCAACTCGCCGGAAAATTTACCCACGAGAAGCAAGAGGCCGAGTAGGAGGAAAAGCTGAGCCACGTCCAGATCGCCGGCACTGGCTGAGACGGCAGCGTGTAAGGTTGCTGGGACCCACGAAAGTAGCACGACCACTCCTACCACACTGACCGCCAGCCTAGTTCGTGCGCTAGAGAGGATTTCTAATCTCGATCTTGAACGTATGGAGCCGGTCCACGAACGGCAGTTCGAGAAGCACCTGGTAAGATGCCTTCACAATAATCTCTTTGGGGCGCTCTCGTCGCTGAATCTGAATGTTGTATGCTTGATCCGGCAAGCCGAGTTCGGCTACCTTGGCTCTTAGCCGCCGCCGAATCGTGTCGTCTGTGATACCCGGGGCCAGCCGAACCTCAGTTCGAACCGCTTGTTCAAGTCTCCAAAATTGCACATACGATTTTCCGACGGTCACTCCGTAGTAGGCTCCCACTGCAAATAGCATCAGAACGAAGAGTGTTCCGAGCCTGCCCTTGCCGCTGGTGTTGCGCACGATCGCCGTATGTCTTCTTACCACTGAGATTGGGCTCCATCCACAATGTCGTCTACCAGCTTCTCTAGTGCGACTTCCCTGCCCTTCTCCTCGTTGGGCGGTTCGTACTCGCCGTCCACTCGAATACCGGTCCTTTCCCAAAGCACTCGCTGCTCGAGTTGATCAAATATCTCTACTCTGAGAGAGAGTTGAACACGTCTGCGCGTTACGTTTACATTACCGCCGGTGGCTTGAAAGGAAAGCGGAATATCGGCTGCGTAGCGCGTGATTGAACCCCTCACCACCGCATCCGCAGTGGCCTCAGCGGCAAGCCTGAGACCCAACCTGTTTTCCATGGCCGTTCTGATCGCTTCCGAGACCTCTTGCGTGAGGCTCGGCTCGGGTGTCTCGTTGTCAAACGGCAATATCGCCACCGTCCTTATGTGACTCGGTAGTCCGCCACCGGAAAATCCATAAAAGCAGGCGCTGATCGCAAGGAGACCACCTGCCAGTACCAAGCGGCTAAGGCCTCTTCCAAATATCCGCATCCAGTGATGCAAGTTCTTCAATTTCCTCCACAGTGAATCGCAGGATCGCCGCCTTCTCAGGAAACGTTAGCGTCGCCTGGGTCGGCAAATGCGTCTCCGGGTCAAACCTGACATCTACTGTCCCGACTAGCCTCCCCGGCTGTCTGATCTCTGCCTGCAATCTAAGAGATCCACTCCTAACCACATAGGTTAGAGTGTCTCCGTCTACCAAATATTGCCAGATACGCCTATCTCCATCTGCGAGCCCCATCACCTTTGAGCCAACCGGCGGCAGTCGGGGAATGCCGAGTGCGGCCCAAAAAAGCGCTACTACTGGGATAAGCTGGACTCCGTCCTCAGGCTCGCGCCAGATCACCTCATCATCGACGACGACCGCCGCGCCAGACCTCCCGAACGGGGCTCGATAGTCGAACCGGAGAGAGTCAGGTGGAGCCAATCGCACTGCCCCGCGGCCAGCCACTGAGGCCTGTTGGTTTTGGAATCTCCACCGCAGGTCGTAGCGCCTCAACTCGGTGGGGGCCAGCTCGGCCACCCAGGCACGTGCTGTGTCGCGCGACATAGGTATCATCCCGAGGGGCGCAAGAGGACGGGGAGGCCTGTTGCATGCGGTGCCCACCAAAACAGCTGTGGAGACAATCAGCAGCGACCTCATCGGGCTCACCTCAACCTCAATGTGCCGATGGTATCCGAGCGGAGCAACCCGACCGCGGGACTAAACGCGAACCGGGTCAGCGACAGAAACGAGCTTTGTTCGAACCGACGGAGGCAGAGAAGTGATTTCATGGTTAGAATCTACCGCGATCAGCGACGTTTGCGCCGTCGCAAGCAGCCGGCCGTCATCAACGCGATCTACCGCATAGCCGAAGATCACTCTTCGGCTCGATACATCACGAACCCAACAACGGACTTCCAACACTTCGTCATACCTCGCCGGCGCTCGGTACCGCAGACGAGCATCCACGACAGGGAGTTTGAGGCCTTGCGCCTCCAGGTTGCTGTAATTGATGCCTTTCTCGCGCATGTGATCGGTACGTGCCAGTTCACACCAGATCAGATAAACCGCGTGGTGTACAATGCCCATCTGATCGGTCTCGGCGTATCGCACTCGCAGTGGACTCACCGTGATATCCGGTCCCGTCACCGACTCTCCCGCCAAATCCCAAGGGCCTTCGCGCGATCCTTGGCCGCCGGCGTAATTATGTACGGGCACGAATTCCCCAAGGTTCGACCAGCCGCTGCTATTCGGCTTATGTCACGTTCGGTGATTAATTTTCGCTTGCCGCCACCACGCGCCTCAGCCATGCGACGCGGGCGGCCCAATATCGTTGCCGAATCGCCCTGCCGCACGTTGAATGCCCGTGCCTCGTCGGTGTCGAGATGCAGTTCCGTCGCGTGTTCCTTGCCAGACCTCACCAGCACGTCGGAGAGCCTGGCACGCCGGTCCCCCTGACCCAGCACCACTGTTACCCTGTCACCATCGGCCATACCGAGTCTGGAGGCATCTGCCTCTGACAGATGAAGGTGACGTGCAGCAATTATGGCACCTTCTCGCAACTCCAGGCTCCCGACTGGGCCCTCCAGCTGCACCGGTGCGCTTCCCGTTGTATCGCCCGATCGGCGGACTGGCACTTCGAGGCCTAGGGCACGACAGTCACTGAAAGAAAGCTCCACCTGGGTGGTGCTGCGTGTCGGCCCAACTATCCGCACATTGTCGATCGCCGAGGCAGGACCCACAACACGCACCTTCTCGTTGGCAGCGAACTGGCCCGGCTGGGTGATCGGTCGATCGGGCGTCGGCTCCTTGGTGGCTCCGAACAGTGTTTGAAAATCACTGGCAGACACGTGGATATGGCGATTCGAGATAGCTATCGGCACGATACGTCCACTCGCGGCGCTCTCCACATCGTCCTCTCCACCACCCGGCATTGGAGCCGGTGCTGTCCCGGCCGCAGCCCCGCGGGCCGCCACCGTGATGCCATCATACGAGGGTCGGTGCCGGCCGGAACGCGTTCGGCGGCCGGTGACAGGAGCAACATCACTCAGTTGCTGAGCGGCCCCCGCCCATGCGGGAAGTGCCCCGGGAGTAGGTCGCGCTGGAGGATCTGGCCGGACCGTTCCTGGAAGCCACTCGCGCTTGCCAAGCACATCGGCGATGCGGGCGGCGAGTTCCTGGATTTCCTGCGGAGTCATGAACTTCTCCTGGCACGCCGTTCCGCTAGGAACGACTCAACCGCCTGTGCGATCTCTTTTTCCGGCGAGCTTCTGTTGGCCTTAGCGAGAGGTGCGATGCCCGCAGAGGCACCTTCAGGGGCGTCGACTGCCACGAACGGTTTGGTCTCTCGGGCCAGTCTCTTGATGTTGATCAAGTGTAACGGCGTGATGTTGTCACTCGTAGACGACCCACCCCACGCCCCCGGGCCGAGGGTCATTGCCGGAGCCAGTCCAGTGGTGCTTCCGACAGCCCCGAGAGCGCAAACCGTGTTTACCACGATTCTGAACGCAGGTTTCTCTTCAAAGAATCGCTGGATAACGTTCTCATCGTTGCTGTGAATAACCAGCGAGTGACCGACCCCTCCGAACTCAAGCAGTTCTATGCTTCGCTCGCAACACTTCTCCCAACCGTTCTCGACGTAAAAGGCCAGTACCGGCGAGAGCTTCTCCCGCGAGAAAAACTCCTGTTGTCCGACCGATTCGCACTCACAGACGAGGACCCTCGTATCACCTGCCACCGATATACCGGCCCGCTGTGCGATCTCCGTAGCAGGGAGGCCGACGATCTCGCTATTGATTCCACCGGTCCGTGGGTCTTGCATCGCTCGCTGCAACCGGTCTCGTTCGGCACCGGTCACGAAGACTGCACGTTGACGCCTGAGTTCGTTGCGCACGTCTGCTTCGATTGGGGCGTCACAGATGAGAGAATTCTCGGCCGAACACAGCAGCCCGTAGTCGAAGTTTTTCCCCGCAATTATGTCGGCTACGGCCTTACCCACATGGGCGGTCCGTTCGACAATCGCTGGAACGTTCCCCGGTCCCACACCATAGGCAGGTTTCCCTGAGCTATACGCAGCACGGACCATGGCCGATCCGCCGGTCGCCAATATCATGTCCGTGAGTTCATGCCGCATCAGTTCGCTGGTGCCATCGAGGGTGGGCGTCATCATGGACAGGACTAGATCCTCCGGCGCACCAGCGCTGCGTGCTGCCTCATCGACGACCTGTACGGTATCGGCAATACAGCGCGTGGCCCGGGGGTGTGGAGAGAAGACGATCGAATCTCTTGCCTTAATCGCGATCAACGCCTTGTAGATCACCGTGGAAGTCGGGTTCGTCGTTGGCACCAGAGCGGCAATCGTCCCCATGGGCACGGCTCGCTCCTGCACTCTTCGATCCGGATCCTCTCGGATGATGCCGCAGGTTTTGAGCGGCAGTATGTAGTTTCGCACATCGATCGATGAAAACAGGTTCTTCGTCACCTTGTCTTCGTATCGTCCTATCCGAGTCTCATCAACAGCTGAGCGAGCGAGTTGAGCAGCCTTCAGTTCGCAGGCCTCGCCGACCGCCCGAACAATCCTGTCGACTTCTTCCTGACTAGCGTGGGCGAACTGCTTCCCCGCCCGATGGGCACGAACAAGGAGATCTCGAGCTTCTTGAACAGATGTGAGATCGCGGTCCATTTCAGTACGAGTGGGCTGGCGGGTCGATTAGAGGAGGCCCATGGATCGGAAGGCGTCCAGGATCTCCTCCCTACCGGCGCGCGCCAAGTTTCGCCCTTTGATGGGAAAATTCTCGACTGCGCGAGCAGCACGACGCAGTTCCACAACCTTCATGCCAGGGAGATCGTTAGAGGAGCTGCCAGGCCCGTCGGCCTCTGACCTTACGGGGGGAGAGCGCCCGTCACCGGCCAACACGTCGAGATCGTCGTGCGGCCGAGGGATAACGTGAACCGAAACCAATTCACCCACGCGTTCTGCGGCGGCAGCTCCCGCGTCCACAGCGGCCTTTACGGCGGCCACGTCGCCACGGAAAAAAATAGTAACCAGACCCGCGTCGGCATATTCGGACCCCGCGGACTCGACGGGTGCGGCTTTTATCCCGGCGTCAGCCGCCTCGATCGCACCGACCAGTCCGCGGGTCTCGATAAGCCCGAGCGCCCGGCCGGACCAACCCATGGCCTACGCCCCGTCGGAGCGGTTCGGGAGGATGAGTTCGAGTTCCTGATGTGGCCGCGGTATCACATGCACGGAGACCAGCTCCCCGACGCGTTCGGCGGCCGCAGCCCCGGCATCGGTCGCGGCCTTTACAGCACCAACGTCACCGCGCACCATGATCGTGACGTATCCGCCGCCGACCTTTTCCTTCCCTAGCAAGCTCACAGGTGCGGCCTTGACCATCGCATCAGCCGCCTCAATCGACCCTACAAGGCCACGGGTCTCAATCAGGCCTAAAGCGCTTTCCGACGTCATTGGTTCGGTTACCCTCCGATGGGAGCATATTGGGAGCACGAGATCGACTCGTGGGAGCAAGATAAGATGCTCCCGAGCGAAAAGTCAATTGCGACAGGAGGTTGCGGCTGCTGGGCCGCTCCAGATATACTCCCGCCGTGCCCACTCACTCAACTGCGGTCGTGGTGTCCGATGCTCATCTCGGGGCGGCGCCAAACGAGGTTTCTGAGGCTTTCCGCCGCTTTCTAGCCGTGGTTCCGGAATTGGGTGACCACCTGATCATCAACGGAGATCTCTTCGATTTCTGGTTTGAGTACCGCCACGTCATCCCCAGAGCGCACTTCGGAACGTTGGAGGCCCTAGCCGGCGTACGCCGCGAGGGGATCGCTCTAACGGTGGTCGGTGGGAATCACGACCGCTGGGGAAGCCGATTCTGGCAGGAGGAACTCGGGGCAACGTTCTTCCGAAGGAACGGCGAAATCGAGCTGGCGGGCTGGCAGGCGTTGGTAAGCCACGGAGACGGGGTGGCTGAGTCCGACTTGGGCGGGAGGATCATCCATCGAGTGGTGGGTCACCCTGCGACGGCGGCGGTCTTCAGATGGCTTCACCCTGACCTGGGTTTCGCCCTAGTAAGGCGCATGTCCGGGCGGTTAGGGTCGAGGCGAGATGACGAAGAGACAGCTAGGCGAGCCGTTGCTGCACAGGCCCAATATGCTGCCAGGATCATGGAGGAGCGACCGGAACTGGACGTTATAGTCTTAGGTCACACCCACCGACCGGTGCTAGAACTCTGTGGAGAGCGGCGTTGGTATCTAAATCCCGGCGCGTGGATGGACGGCTACCGGTATGCCGTGATCTCGCGGGACGGCCCGGAGTTGCGTTCGTTCAATTGACCTTGAGGCCAGGGGCCGACCAATAGAGTGAGAGCCCCATCCCTACGCGGCCCCCCGGCAGCGCCCGCGCCTCCAGCTCCGTCGGGAAATCCCACAGATGGGCGGCCACAAACGCCTCCATGCCGGACATGAGGTGGTTGAATACCAGTAGGACCAACCAATCCTGCACCTCATCCCGTTTGTCATCGACCGTTTCCGCGTCGGTGTCCTCTTGAAAGTTGAGCTGGTGTGCTGCTTTGAGAGTCATGGTGAGAGTAAGCCCCTCCCAGAACACGAAGACCGCTCCGGTAACTCTCCTGCCGAGCACCGCCTGCCCCCACCCAGGCAACAACATGGAGCGCCCGAGCGCAGCGAGCGGAGCGACCGGCGGCTCAAACCTGAAGGCTGGAACGGGAATCGTGTCCCGGGGATCCGGACGTCTCTGTTGCGGTGGCAGATTGGTCCGTACCTGGGCTAGCGCACTAGACCAGAGGGCCATTGTCAGGAAGATCGCGATCGCCACAACGCGCAAGAAACTGAGCTGCCTCATCACGGCAAAGATACTGCGAAATCGTCGTTGTGGCGGGAGCGTGTGGGAATCGAACCCACCAACCCATATAGGTCCAGCCCGCCGTTGCGGCCGCTTCGCAATGGTGCTCGACGGATTGAGGTGCTGCCTAGCTGACCCATCAGCTCAGGTAGCGGTCGGCGAATGCTCTCGGAGCAAGCACCTCGATCCCGTTCCAGCCAGATACCCTCCGAAGCGCCTTATCCCCCGACACCACAACGGTCGCCGCACCGGCTAGGGCACACGCCATAAACATGTCGTCATCGGGATCGGCGCAGAGACCCTCCGCCAGAGGAGCGGCTTGGACGACATCCGCGTGCACAGCGACAAGCGCGAGAAACGGCTCCAGTTCCGCTCCTTCATACTGCACGGCAAGCACAGCGCCCACACGCTCGTATTCCTCGAGGATCGCAGGCGACACAACGAGTGCGAGTTTCCCGTCTCGCCACGCTTCGAGAATCCGACCCGGCACACCTCCGAAGAAAACGCCCGACACCAGTACGTTGGTGTCGATTACTACCCTCACGTCGAGCGTCGCGCCTTGCGAACCGCATCGGCAACATCGCGACGCTTCATACACGCGCGGCGGGCCGCCTTACGCGCCGCCCGCATCACGTCGTCGAACTGCCGCATCGACGGCGGCTGCACCGCCTTCAGTACCACAACGTCCCCCTCCCCCACTACGACGAACTGGGCACCGGTCTCCAGGCCCAGACGCCGCCGGATCTCCTCAGGGATGACCACCTGTCCCTTGGAGGACAGTCTTGTCGTCGCTACCGATGCCATAGCCGGTTTCCTCGTTCGTATTCTTACTGGTAAGATCACATGGGGAGGCGACGTGGTCAAGTCCGGTTCATCAAAGCAACGGGGCGACTGGGCTAGCCGACGAACGATGAAGCGCGAGGAAGGCTTCGGGCCCCGCGGCTCGCCTCGTACTAGTACTCCTGATACGCACCACGCCGCCTGCTGAGGAGTACCCTACACGTCCAGTGAGTCGTTATTCGACTGCTGAAACATCAGCTTCTCATCCGCCCCATAGAAACTGGCGCTGGCAGACCGCTCGGTGGCTATCGCACTGCGGCCTTCGCGCGTGTACTGGGATTGCCCAGATTAGTAGAGCTAACCCGAGAGTCGATCTTTGTGATCCCAGGCCCAGAGCCTCTCCAGTAGCCGACGACAATCCTCACGCTCCCTCAACCGCTCTGCGGACGACATCGTCCAGCGCGTTACGAAGCCACTTCTCTAGTTCTCTCACGGAGTAAGTGACCCGGTCATTCTCGACCGCCGCAAACTCAATGGCATCCTCAATATCTCCCTGGCGGCGCACATAGGAGACGATCTCTACGCCATGGGGAGAACGGCTCACTTGAGGCACGTCTGCGTCCAAACCGAGTGCTGCCAGCGTTGATCGGAATTCACTAATCACTCGCTGGCTCATCTCTATGACGTCGACGATGAACGGTTCGAGATCCGATCCCATATCGTCACCTCTTGATGGTTGGTATTCCCGTCCACTTGTCTGGAAAGCGCCTTAATCCCCCATACTTACCGACGTGAGTCGTATGTTGGTGCACGATCCCTCCAGCTCGTTCGACCTGATGGATAACGCGGTTAGTTCGACCTCCCACCTTTTCTAGGACATGTCGAGAAATCCCTCCGTCGCCGCCGGGCGTGGGTCTAGTAAGTACGACCTCCGTGACAGCAGCTCCCACAGCTGCTGCTCGGGCTAGATTACCTAGGCGGTTCCCTTCAGGATCGATGCCAGTCGCCGCAGCCGCCGCGTTCCCAACCCCAGGAACCACCGAGCTTAGAATCCGGCCGAACGCACCCACCCCTTCAGCAAGGAGTGAAACGGCCTTTCCAGGAAGGGATTCAAGGAAGTCGACGACCTTACCAGCTGCTTCGGAAGCCGTCGAAGCCTCACCACCCGTGCAGCTTGGATCGTCCGGCGGATCACACGCTTTCAGCCCAAACGGATCACTGAAATTAACCGGATCCCCGTTGGCAAACCCATACAGGTTGAGCCCGCCGGCCAGCCCGATCGGGTCTTCCGGGCCGCGGATCTGTTGCGCGGATGAACGCGGATTTCGGGCCATCTCGCACGCGAAAAGCACACGGCTCCCAGTACAACTGAACGAAAGTCCTCGCGCTGCCCTGTCAATCCGCGCCATCATCCGTGGCTGCTACGTGCATGCCGCAGAACTACAACAATCCAGGCCGCCAGGGCGGAGTCTTCGGCCGACCAGAGTTGTTATCCGCGTCTATCCGCGTTGCTATCCGCGGCTCGTCTTCCTGCGTAAATCTACCGGTAGCCGGATCATAATACAGGCCGCGGATTGTTGCGCGGATTTAACGCGAATCGACTCCGTAAACCTGCTACGTGCATGCAGCAGGCCTACAGCAAGCCAGGCCGCCAGGGCGGAGCCTACGGTCGACCAGAGCTGTTGTCCGCGTCTATCCGCGTTCTTATCCGCGGCACAGTTTTGATCGTAATATGCACTGAAAATCGCCGACGTGCACTCTTGAGGGGGAGTGGGGCGCGCTTCGCGGGTGGTGGGGACGGAATCTTCTCTTGCTCGTGCGGCTTTAGCCGCGATCCACCAGCTGCACTTGCGAGAGCGCTCTACTTGAGTTCACTCTGGCCACCGGCACCCCACCGCAATGCCCAAACGCAGTCAGTCACGCACCGAGTCGTCGTTCGGTGCCCCCAGGCCCCAGATCGATCATCCGCGGCCCCAGTTAACGTAACTTCAGCCAGCAGCCTTGCGGTTCTCGAGCCAACGTTGAAGCGAAGCCTGAGCCTCGCCAGACGCGCGCCCCGCCAGCAGACTGTCGACGCTGATATCCTCGTCGAGTCGTTGCCAGTGAATGCCCTCGCCGCGCCCGATCAAGCGCCACTCGCCGCGCTCGGCAGGTGTGCCATGCAGGAGGCGGGGGAACCACATGAGCGGCACAGAGACAGTTCGCCCATCCACCAAGTCGACGACCAGGGCCTCGTCGGTCACCGTGACGGTCTGAGCCACCCCTGACCGGAGTTCAAGCGGCGAAGAAGTCATGCCATGCTCTCAGCAACTCGTCGTGATGCCTCTGCACTATCCCCTCCAGGCGCCCAAGTTCGGGGCGTTGGAACGCCGTACTGTCGTGCAGCCGGACCGTGTCAAGCCAGAATTTCGCCCGGCAGTCGTCGCGCTCGACGTGCACATGCGGCGGCTCCTCCCGATCGGCGGAATAGAAGAAGAATCGGTAAGGGCCAGTCCGGAGGACCGTCGGCATGGTATCAGTCTAAGCTCGGCTCCCTCCATTGCCAAGGCACGCAGGCTGTATCGCCAACTGTCCAAGTCAGACGCACCGTTACCGGATACCACCCTTACCCTTCGGAGGTCACGACATGAGCGAGGTGTTGCAGATGAAGCAGCGGACCATCGAAGGCTTTGGCCCGCGGTTGGCAGACCTCCGGCGGACCCGGGACGTTACACAGGCCGAGTTGGGTCACATGGTCGATGTGTCACAGCGGGTCATCGCCTACTACGAAACACAGGATGCTCAACCGCCCGGCGCGTTGCTCGCCGACCTGGCAATCGCGCTCAAGGTTTCCGCCGACGGGCTACTTGGATTGAAACCCATGAAACCAAAAGCCTCACCGAAAAAGGCGAGGCTCATGAAACGGATCCAGCAGGTAGAAAAACTGCCCCAGTCAGATCAACGCGCCGTCCTCAAGTTCGTCGACGCCCTCGTCGAATCACGACGGCGCTCTGCGTAGCAGCAGTCGCACCAGCGCAGGTTACCGTAGCTCCCGCGCTTTTCGCATCGCATCCTCCCAAGCCGCCCGTGATTCTTCATCAAACCGCTCAATCGTTCCTGCCATCTGCATAGCCGCATCATGTATCGGCGGGAGGTAGGCGCAGACTATCCTCAATGGCCCCTCGCGATCATCGTCGATGGAGAATTCAACGGTATCGACGCGGACGTCGGGCACAAATCGCCAGTTGTGCTGCCCGACCTGCCGGACGTCATACGACCATGCCTTCCCTAGAACTACGTACCGTACTGGGATCGTGACTCGCCCATTCTGTTCGATAGCATCCAGAATCTCGTATGAGAGCGTCGGCTCGATGTAGTCGGCCGTTGGCAAGACGTCACATCCCGTCAGGAGTGCCCACGCCGTTTCTGAATCACCATCCATCTCGGCGTCTACGAATTGTTTGACTAGACTTCTCGCAGCTTCCGCCCGCATCTGGCTCTCTCCTGCAGAACTGCAAGCTGTAAGTATAAGTATCACTGCCGCTAGTGTCGATTTCGTCTTCATGCTTGCTCCGTGCGGCTAGGGGTTCTTTGGAACCTGGCGCCGGTAGAACACGGGGTTCACCTTGGCGAGTCCAGAGACATTGGGGCCCCAGGGAATCACCTTCGTTCCACTGCCGCCGTTCTGGATTCCGAGTGGTCTGTCCTGACTATCGTACTGCCCGCTGAAAATGCCGGCATGCCCACCCTGAACGATCACATCGCCAGCTTGGGGGGCTTCCGATCCCAAAGCGCGGTAGTCCGAGGAAGAGGCGAACCCGGATGTCGCTGGCCGCGGATCCAAGCCGGGAAGTCCCGCGCCTCGGTGAGCAGACTCGCAGTAGTCGGTGCAGTCGCCAACCTGGTTCGCCACGTCCTTTGCCGGCTCACCCTCTCTCCCCATCGTCCACGTCCACGAACCCATTGCGACCGCAGCTGTGTAGGTCGCTTTGCCTTCCTGCTTGGTTGCGTCTCGACACTGATCCGCCGGCAGCTCTTCACCGTCCTTGTCCTTACACAACCCAAACGGATCACTGAAATTAACCGGATCCCCATTTGCAAACCCATACAGGTTGAGCCCACCGGCCAGCCCGATCGGGTCTTCCGGGCCACGGATTGGTGCGCGGATTAACGCGGATTAACCGCACTCCAATGCGGGAAAAGGCTTCACTGCGCAAAAAATCGATACCGCAATTCGCGCAGAGGGCACCATATTCGGTCCATGAACGAACCGCCAACCCTGCACCCCAACTTGCCCCACGCCGCCATCACCCACAATATAATCGGATCATTCTATGAGGTCTTCAACACACTCGGCCGAGGCTTCGCCGAGCGAGTCTATCAGCGGGCCCTCGCACACGATCTCCGGGCCTCCAGTCTTCTCGTCGACACCGAAACCCCAGCCGAAGTCCGTTATCGCGGCCTTCCAATCGCTCGATTTCGCACAGACCTCATTGTGGAACACAAGGTACTGGTCGAGATCAAAGCGCTCGCACAGCTAGAGCCTTCCCACACGGCGCAAGTGCTCAACTATTTGCGCGCCACGAAACTCGAAGTTGGCTTATTGCTCAATTTTGGGAGACGTGCAGAGTTCCGGAGGCTGGTAATGTCGCGCAACCCGCAGCCAGGTACGAAACATCCGCGTGCATCAGCGTAATTATCTGCGGCTCAATTTTGGGAGACGCGCAGAGTTCCAGAGGCTGGTAATGTCGTGCAACCCACGGGCAGGTACGAAAGATCCGCGTCTATCCGCGTTCTTATCCGCGGCTCTCAGATCAGCGAGCTGTCCTCAAGTTCGTCGACGCACTCGTCGAGTCACGACGGCGCACGGCGTAGCTACCAAAAACACACAGCCCAGCGAAGCCGGGATGTGCTCACATAGCTCCGGCATCGAACTCAGCGTTCCTCAACCGGTTCAAAGCGCTGGTCTACGACGCGCAATATCTGACGACGAGCGCGTGCACAGTCACCCTCCCGACGGTAGTCTCCAGTAGCCAACGACACTGCAAGACCTCCCGTACCTAATCGCTCCAGCCGAGGCATGAGAGTGCCAAGGCACCCCGAACTCCACCCTACGTCGTGGAACCGGTATTGCATTGCTCGGCGCAACGAAAGGCTAGGAAAAGTCACTAGACTGAGATCCCCGTCACGGTGAACCATGACGACTTCAGCGAACACACTCGACTCAGTGACGCTAACAACGAGTATGTCTCGCATTCCGTCACTGTCGAGGTCGCCGAAGGAAACAAGCTCTGGAAGAAAATCTCCTTCCGTCGATATCTCACCACCTAAAGAGCCGTGCACGGTAAGAGTCGGACGGCGCCCAGTCTCGTGTATCTTCCACGTAACTGTCACGCTGTCACTTACACCGTCGCAATCTAGATCTACAACCGCGACCTGTTTGTCTCCGGAACTCACCGCGACCACTTCTGCAGGATCGCAGGCCAGGTCGCGAGAAGTATGCGGAGTGGCATCGTCCTGTTTCTTTGCACTTCGGCACGCTGCGAACTGTAGAACCAGAAGGACGATGCTGCCGGTTCTCAATAGCCCACTAGCACGCACAATGACCGCATTCCTAGAGCACATTAGTTCCCACAACTGCCACCCCCACCACTTTCAGAAAAGAAGTCGCGTGGATTACACGTTCGTTGCTTCACGCGTGTTACGATGTGGGCATGAGGATCGCGTCCGGATCCCGCAGAGTTTCCACTTGTACCCGCGTAACCGATCGTCTGACCAGCCTGTACTTGGAGGCCTTCGCCAACAGCGAGCCCAGCAGGGGCTTTTGACAGATGAGAGAAACTCACGGACGCTCCATTCCCAAGATCAAGTGTGACGTTGAGCCCGGACTTGTCGTTGAATCCGACGGTCAGTGTACCGTCACCTGGAGCTGCAATTGAGGTCAGAACAGGCGCATCCTGGTCAAAACCGTTGTGGAATAGAGCACCACCGCTACGCGTAAAGCCAAATTCACTACCGCCGACTCCACTCCGCTGACCCGGTGCCCGCGCTGGCGTCATGAAGTTGGCAACCGGAGCTACGCACGGAATACCATCGAGCCACACTGGACACAACCCAAACGGGTCACTGAAATTAATCGGATCCCCGTTGGCAAACCCGTAGAGATTGAGCCCACCGGCCAGCCCGATCGGGTCTTCCTGCGTAACTGTCCTGGTCGACGCTTTCGGCTACGATCAGAGCGGCGCAATCAGTTGCGCTTGCTTCCTTTAGCCGCTCACCTCACTCGAATATTGATCGTAATATGCACTGAAAATCGCCGACGTGCACTTTCGGGGGGGAGTGGGAACGGCTTCAGTTCAGGAGGTTCATCCTGAGTGACAGCTCGCGGCGCACCTGAGACAAGACCTCACCTACATGCGCGGCTATCGGCATAATCATCCGCGGCCCCATCCGTGTTAATCCGCGTTCCTATCTGCGGCCATCAGTGTAATCATCCGCGGGCCCACCCGCGTCAATCCGCGTTAGTATCCGCGGCACAATTTTGATCGTAATATGTACTCAAAATCGCCGACGTGGACTTTCGGGGGGGGAGTGCGGTGGGATCGCTGAAGGGGACCGGGCCAGACGGTGCTCAGCGGTGGCCGAAGAGGCGCTCGACAACGGAGGCACGCTCAAGGCTAAAGTGGATAGCGACCTCGTCAAGGATGCTGGCGAGCGTGCCCACGCGCAGGGCCTTGTGGTTGGGGATCGTCACGTGGTGCTCCCCGCGTTCTCGGGTTGTGAGACGCAGGTGGCTACCCGTCTGCCGCGTGATCTGGTATCCCAGCGTCTCCAGGGCCTTCGCCAACGCGCGGCCCGAGAGATCCCGCGCCAGCCTCACGCCGCTATGACTTCGTCGCGCACGTGGTGCAAGCGGATCAGCTTGGGACGCGCGCCCTCATCGAAGTGACATTGAACCGCGTCCCGCACCTGAGCCCGCAGTCCATCGAGGTCATCGGATTCCGTCACGATCGAGGCACCCACCGCCCGCGCGATGTAGCCCCCTTCGGCTGCTTCCTCTACCACAAAGACCAATTCACTCATCTCCGCCTCCTCGCTTACAAGGTAGCGCCGACTCAACTTCAGGGCGAGTCACCAGCGGGCCGACTAGGCAAGCGCTTGTTCACCTTGAGAAACCAGGACGGGACTACTCCGGAACAATCACGACAGTGGTAGTGTCGACTAGTCGAGGTCCTGTGGCTTGCGCCCTGGTATCGACGGAGTCCGAGACGACCGTTCCGCGATAAGTAATTATCACCCGAAATTCGCCGAGACCAAGAGGAAAACTGGCAATGCAGTCGGAGCGACTCTTCAAGAAGTATTGACCGTTAATGCAGGTGATATCAATGATGTTGACCAGCATACTGCCATCCGGCAGATAGAGATCCGGCAAGTCGCCTAGTGACGGAAATTCCAACTGCTGCTGTGGACGGATCTCTCCACGCGGCCCGGAAACTTCCAAACCAAAATCCAACGGATCATTTCGGAAGCGCATTGCGGATCCCCTATTCCGAATTGCGTAACCAATCTGGACGCGGTCACCCTCGCGAACGGTATCATCGACAGTGACGACCACGAGAGAGAGCCCAGCCGGCCAACTAGTGGGGTCCAAGTGAAGTGGCCCCCCTTTATCAAACCTCCGGGAAGGTTCTGTAGTGCATGATACCGCAAGGACAGCTCCCATCAGCAGCGCGAAGCCGGGAGTTACGCGAGGTCCTATCATCACCTACGCTCCCGAACAGGTACGGGATGCACTCCAGCCTGAGGTCCAAATGCGTGGAAGAACCTATCTGAATGTCGAACTGCTGAGGCCTGTGCTGCAGGAGAGAGTTGGTTGTACGCGCGCTGCTCGACTCCCAAGATCTGCGCTCTATCCTGCTGATCGCCGAGACCGGCTATGTGAAGTGATTCGTGTACCGCGGTGATCAACCGGTCACCTCCCGAAAACTCAGCGTTCAGGAGAATGTCGCCATTGTCTGGGTTGAAGATGCCTCCAACCCAAGTCTCGGCATTCCCATCTCGATTAGCAAAGTTGACATTCAGTAAAGCGTTGTCACCAGTGACCCAACTGACTTGACCACCCCGGTAACCGTCAAACAAGTCAGCAGCTTTCTGAAACTCACCGCCCTCTTGAAGTCGCAGTTGCCGAACCAGATCGTCACAGGTCGCGTCCTTGTCTACACACAGCCCAAACGGATCCGAGAAATTGACCGGATCCCCATTGGCAAACCCATACAGGTTGAGCCCACCGGCTAATCCAATCGGGTCTTCCTGCGTAACTGTCCTGATCGACGCGTTCGGGTACGACCAGGGCGCCGCAATCAGTTGCGCTTGCTTCCTTTAGCCGCTCACCTCACTCTAATCTTGATCGTCATATGCACTGAAAATCGCCGACGTGCACTTTGGGGGGGGGAGTGGGGTCGAGGCGGTTCCCGAAAGATCAGTAGTGGTAGCGTGCCTGCAGAAAATCGATGCGATCGTGCCGAACCAGATACACCACGCGATGCTCCTGTGTCAATCGCCGAGACCACATGCTGCCACCCAGATATCTCAATCGCTCAGGTTTGCCAATACCGGTGAACGGGTCGCGCAACGCCGCTTGCACCAGATCCAGGCACCGCAACGCGGTCTTGCGGTCGTTTCCTACCCAAAATCGCAGATCCTCGAGAAACTCCTTCTGGAAGATCGCCTTGCGGGCTCTACCCCGCCGCTGGCCCAAGGTCCAACTCCCGCTGCAATTCCTCCATCGAGCGACGTCTGCCGCCACCCGCCAGTGCACGGTCGAGCGCCCGCAACAAGCGGCGCGCATTCGCCGGCGACCGCAGCAGGTGGGCGGTCTCTTGCAGGCTTGCGAGTTCGTCGGCAGCCACGAGGGCTACCTCCTGGTGTCCACGGCGTGTGATTATCACCGGTTCACGGTCTTCTTCAACGCGTCGCCACAGTTCGGCGAGTCGCTGCCTGGCGTCTGTATAAGTAGTACGAATGGCCATCGGCACACCCTGATTAACTGTACAGCATTACTGTACATACACTTATGGCCACAGTCAAGGTGATGTCCGAAACGGGTGCGTTCGGCGAAACTTCACCGAATGGGCGACCGCCTTGGCCAAGAGGCACGCCGAGAGTACGGAACAAGAAGTTATCCGACCCCGCCTCGATCGGCTCCGCAAGAGCCGCGACCTCACCCAGCAAGACATGAGGGATGGCGCCTTATTATAAGCAGGACGACGCCCAGCCACCCGGCACGCTGCTCGTTGACCTCGCGAAAGCGCTCAAGGTGAGTGCCGACGAACTGCTAGGGCTCAAGCCTGTGAAAGAGAAAGCCTCGCCCAAAAGGGCAAGGCTCCTCAAAAGGCTCCAGCAGGTCGAAAAACTACCCCAATCAGATCAGCGGGCTGTCCTCAAGTTTGTGGATGCACTGGTCGAGTCACGGCGATGGAGCACCTAGCCTACGAACAAAGTCTTGCGGACATGAAAAGCTGCCATGGTCCGAAACTGCATAGATAGAATCACCGTACTCACCCGACGGACGGTACCGCTAGCCATACTGCTCTTCGAGGGGCGTGGCCGTTGCGCCACTGGGCGGAGCGGTTTCCCTTCAGTAGACCTCATTCAACTCGGTTAACCGTGCATCCGCAATGCGCATATGACAGCGGAGCGTTGATACACCCGCGATACTTCCCCCTTCAAATTGGGCGGCCTCACTCTCGCATTGGAGATCGCGATAAAGTGACCACGTCCGCTGTGCGCGATCGAAAAGCACACGCTTCCGAGACGGAAAACGTTCCTCAATTTCAGATACCCGCTCTCTGATTTCGAGATTGAGGGAATCTAGCTCTCGTCTGAGACAGTCCTCCAATTCGACTGTGTTTTGCGCATTGTCGCATTGCCGGGACACGGTCACGAGTTGCAGCGTTAGCATCAGAATCAGCATGTTCATCGCCCCCCCTCGTTCTTGTCAAACAAACGACGCTCATCCGCGCGCCGACGGACCAAGCTTGGCTCAACCTTGCCGTTCACGAGCCTGAATTCTGCCATCTCATCCTTCGCTCCTTCAAAGTCGCCGGCGTTCAGTTTCTGGAGTGCCCTCGAACCAGCGAAGTTGGAAACGCCTACGTTGAAGATGAGACTACCGACCGCGTCGACTTGGTTTTGATTAAGGTCACCGGTGATCAGATCAAGTCCAGGCTGCACCCTTACTATGAGGTCTTGCCGGAGCAGTGCATCTCCCTGTCCGCGAGTTAGCGGGCCTTGGATGGTCTCACCTCGCAGGATGAGGTGGCCGTATCCGATCGTGCCTCGGCCACCGAGGTCATCATAAACGTTCGCCCTGAACCCTTCGTGGCGCTTGATGAATACAATCCCCTGCTCTCCTACACTGCACGGCGGACACAGCCCGAACGGATCACTGAAGTTGATCGGATCCCCGTTGGCGAATCCGTATAGGTTGAGCCCGCCCGCCAGCCCGATCGGGTCTTCCTGCGTAACTGTCCTGATCGACGCTTTCGGCTACGACCAGGGCGCCGCAATCAGTTGCGCTTGCTTCCTTTAGCCGCTCACCTCACTCTAATTTTGATCGTAATATGCACTAAAAATCGCCGACGTGCACTTTGGGGAGGGGGTGAGGTGAGATAGACGGGTACGGGAGAGACCATCGGCCGGTGGGCGCGCAGACCGCTGAGCGACTACCCAAGGCGCTCAAGCGCCCCAGCAAGGGCTGCACGGAGTTCGGGCACGGCAACCGTAGCCGTGGCCCACACGACATCACGGTCCGTTGCCCAGTAGTGGTGCGCCACCCGGTCTCGCATACGAGCAATCGGCGACCATTCCACTTCCGGCAGCGCATTCTCAAGCGACGGGTCGGCGGCAAGTACCGCCTTCGCCGCCTCGCCAAGCACGACCACTTGATACAGAATCGCCTCGCGCACGGCGGAGTCGCTGTCAAACACCTCCCGGCCGCGAGCCGTATACCCGATGATGGCGTCGGCAGCCTCCACCATGTGGCGCAGGCGAGCCAGGGCCGCACGACGGCCCTCAGACACGAACGGCTTCGCGCAGGGCATCCGTGCGAAGGGGCTCGCGCAGTCCACTTTCAGTCACGACATCCACGTGCCGCCCGAGTAAGCTCTCAAGGCGCATCTCCAGCCGCGCCACGTCGAGCAGCGTCCTACCCGGTTCCAACGTAACGAGGAAGTCAATGTCACTGTTTTCCGCCTCCTCGCCCCGCGCCACAGACCCGAAAACCCGTACGTCCCGAGCGCCATGCGCGGCGGCGGTGGCATGGATAATATCCCGTAGCTTGGTGAGGCGGTCTTGAACTCCCATGGCACGAATAACTTACACTGGCCACGAGACATTGGCCAAGGGGTAGGTGTCGGTGCGAATGCGTTGGTGTTCGAAGACGGCCGGCGCGGACCCGACGACGACTTCCGCCTGCAATTCGAAGGTCTCGGTCAGTTCAACGCCGACGAGAAGAAGATCACCAACGCCCTACTCGACTCCCTCATGCTCAAGCACCAAGCCGACGCTGGATTACCTCAGAATAAAGAAAAGCCCGGCCGAAACCGGGCTGAATGTGGAGGATCAAGCGACTGCCTAGTTACCTTAATGATTCACGTGAGAAACTCAATGTCCGGATTCCCCTCTGCCCAGCAAGTAGGCGCTCGTTAAGAGCCAGGATCTGCCCTGTTTGTGCCACGACAAAGCGCCACTCGACCAGGTGATCTCGCGCTTCATAAGACCACAGCACGCTTACGACACCTAGATAGGCACGTCGTTCTTCTGACCACTCAATTTGCGGACTGGGAAAGTCTGTGGAGTCTCCGAGCAATCGCCAGCTCTCGGGGTGGTCCTCAACTCCTTCTTCGGAAACCCCAAGTAGATAGGTCGGCCCGCGGAAGGGGGCTAAAACCTCAGCAAAGGCTTGCAGCGCGCGCCATACATCACCGGGTGATGTTACACGACTTACGGTCATTCGACAGGCAAGAGCCTCGAGGTCCAGAGTCGGAAACCCTGAAATGCGGTACCCCATACCCGCCGAGTCTATCGCAAAACGCAACCATTCACGTTCAGGCGCATGGCGACGGTTCACGGAATAGAACCCAACCTGAGGCGCTGCTGTACGTGAATGTTCCCGTCCCAGTTCCTTAAGCTCTCCTCGAACGAAACCTGTTGGTGAGCCAAGCCCGAGCTTTTCGCGCATCAGGACGCCTGCCGATATCCCCTGAGGGCATGACTGCACTAGTTGAACCTTTGGGCCGTCGCGATAGGTAATGAACGCGAAGCCAACAACCATCGCTGCCACTGTTAGCTTCTGCACCATCATGGCTTACAGCGACCTCCGGCAACCTGCTTGATGATCGCACACTCTGACAGCCCTGCTTGCTTCTCAGTTGATCTAAAGCCCTGTATAGCCAAAATCCCGTGAGAGAACTCGTGCACCATAACATTTCCGAGAGTTGGCACCCCCCCACGCTTGGCTATCATCGCGCGTGTACTGGCATTACCCAGATCTGTAGAGCTAACCCGAGAGTCGATCTTTGTGATCCCAGCCCCAGAGCCCGCCTCCACAGATCTTCCCTCCGCATCAAAGAAGAAGGTGATACCACCTGGCTTGCCAAACGTGTCCAAGGTCGAGGCTTCAGTTTCCCGCAAAATGAAATCAGGTTTATCTGCGGCGCTCGCTTCCTTCACGAACCCGGCTAACCGCGACGACTCTTTCACCAGCGATCGCCACAAGCGTTTAAACTCTTCGCTCCCTTCCACCTTGAAGCAAGGCGGGTCAGGACACAACCCAAACGGATCACTGAAATTAACCGGATCCCCGTTGGCAAACCCATACAGGTTGAGCCCACCGGCCAGCCCGATCGGGTCTTCCTGCGTATATGTCCTGGTCGACGCGTTCTGGTACGACCGCGACGCCGCAATCCGTTGTGCTTCTTTTTCTTAGCCGCTCACCTCACCTGAATTTTGATCGTAATATGCACTAAAAATCGCCGACGTGCATTCTCAGGGGGGAGTGGCAGACGAGTCAGCGGGGCGCAAGCATGCGCACGCGCAGGCGGCCCTGCCGACGGCGCCGTGGCGCGCGCACTACGATGTTCACGTCCCGCCCAAGTGCGGTGAGGAAATCGAGGAGCCGTTGCGTAGAGAAACCGCTGAGGCGGCCGCTGAGCAACCGCGAGATCTTCGGCTGGTCGATGCCCAACAACGCAGCAGCTTGCCGTTGCGTCAGCTTCCGTTCCCGAATGGCATCGTCGATCAGCGACGCCAACTGTGCCTTCGCAAGTCGTTCCTGTGGCTTTGGCAGCCCGAGATCGGAGAACACATTGCCGCTGCCCCGGGTCACCGGGATGTCGTGGGGAGCCGCCCCGATCTTGCGCTTAGCCATCCTCTGTACCTCCGTAATGTGCCGCATAGTGCGCTTTCGCTCGTTTCCACCGCTCCTTGATCACCGCGAGCTCGCGTTTCGGAGTCGCAATTCCCCGCGTCGATTTTTTCTGGAACACGTGCAGTACGTAGACGACGCCAGCCATTTTCACCGTGTAGATCGCACGGTAGGTGTTGCGATTGAAATCATCGACTAGCTCGACCAGCCCCGCTAGGTCGCCCTTCAAGCGCTTCGCCCGCCGGTGCTGTTTGCCGCGCTGCGCTTCATAGAGCGCGTAGCCAAACGTGTCTCGAACGTCCTGCGGCATGGTCCGTAGCTCCTCGCGCGACGAGCCGATCCACTCGACTGGGGTGAGAACCTCATGATCGTTCCGTGTCACCATCTAATATGCCCGTTTGAGCATCACCACGCAAGGTAGCGTGCCGGGTGCAGGGACTCGGGGAGCCGGCGCCAATGACGGGCTGGGTTAGCCTTCGGGCGCCCGAGCCGGCTCGCCCCGTTCCAAGTCGACCGCTAGCAGGTCGCTCGTGTCCGCGGTGCCAACCGACCACCGCCTCCAGTTCGATACCATCGTCCAGGCGGAGCGTTGCTCGCCGACCTGGCGATCGCGCTCAAGGTGAGCGCCGACGAACTACTTGGATTGAAACGCGTCAAAACAAAAGCCTCGCCCAAAAAGGCGAGGCTCATGAAACGGCTCGCAAGAATCGAGTCGCTACCACCCGCCGATCAACGAGCGGTCCTCAAGTTCGTCGACGCACTCGTCAAGTCACGACGGCGCTCGGCATAAGCGCTGCTACCCAAGAACCGCAAGACGACGCGGCCGCAACGGCGAAGCACGCGAACTACTAAGCCTCGGCAAAGGCCGGCGCCACCCGAAGCCTAGGTGTCTGCCTGCTCAGCGAGAGCCCCAAGCTTCTGGAACAGAATGGGCCAGCTCCGCTGAAGATCCAAGAGATGGTCCTTCAGCTCCGTGAACAACTGCACTTCAATGTTGGCGGTCAGTTCTAAGGCACGGTCCACTTGCGACGGGCTGTCCAGATCCAGATCCAGAAGCTCGCCAAGCATCCTCTCCACATCACGAGCGGCGTAGAGTGTATCCGCCAAGTCGACCGCCAAATCCGCGCGCTCATCTGCCGAACCAACGCCAATACCACTCAAGAACGCATCGATTGACCGAGTGAATTCAAGATGTTCTGAAGGTGTCCCACTCATCTATGGTCCTCCTTCGAGGTCCTGAAGCCGCCGCTCCAGCTGCTCGATGCGGTTTCTCCACTTCTCGATCTTCTTATCTCCTTTGAGGCGATTCAGTCGTTTTCGCATCCCGCGAATCGCCTTTTGAATATCCTTCTTCCACTTGTTGGTCCATTTGTTCGGATCTTTTCCTGAAGGACCGTTTCCACCAATAAACCCAAAATGGAGGTTGGCATTTCGTTCCAGACCAGCAAGTTTTTTCTCGTGGATCTTCGTCGATACTGCTGCAAAGATACCGGTCACAAGTTTCTTCCCGGCCTCAAGTCCGGCGTCCAGCGCGTTGCCGATCTGCTCACCGTTCGCTACGGCAACCGCGGCGACAGCGATACCGGTGCCGATGGCTGCGACGCCAACCACCCCGATACTGGCTCCCTCAATCGCACATGCATCCCAGACACACAATCCAAACGGATCACTGAAATTGATCGGATCCCCATTGGCAAACCCGTACAGGTTGAGCCCGCCGGCCAGCCCAATCGGGTCTTCCTGCGTAACTGTCCTGATCGACGCTTTCGGCTACGACCAGAGCGCCGCAATCCGTTGCGCTTGCTTCCTTTAGCCGCTCACCTCACTCGGATTTTGATCGTAATATGCACTAAAAATCGCCGACGTGCACTTTTGGGGGGGAGTGGGGCGGAGTCAGCGCCCCCAGGCTACGGTGGAGAGGACCGGAACAGCGTCGAAGTGCGCGTCACGCGTGACGAGCGTGAGGTCATGTTGGACCGCGAGCGCGGCGATCCACAAATCATTCTCGGGAATTGGCGTCCCCCGCTCGCGCAGACGGGCTTTCAGCTCCCCGTACACCGTGGCGGTAGCGGCATCGCACGCCAGCACGGCCGCGGACTGAGCGAGCGCATCGATGCGCTTCGCATTCTCGGTCGGGCGGCCGGACTTCTGTACACCGTAGTAGAGTTCACCCAGCACGATGCTTGGGACGTACACCCGCCCCGCCGCTGACACGTGTTCCCTGATGTCGGCGTCGCCCGCCAGTAGTCCGATGACGATGTTGGTGTCAAGGAGATAACTACCAGTCAGCGGCATCCACGCGCTCGCAATCCGCTTCGATCGCCGCCGCTATGGCGTCGAGGTCCTCGGCCGGGATCGAGTTCACCAAGGGCAGGAGCGCCGTGCCCCGAGCGGCGCACTCGAGACTTTCGACATACGCGAGTGCCCGTCGCTGCTCTGTCTGCGGCAGCCGTCGGATACGAGCGGCGAGGTCATCAGATTTTGGATGCGCCATCACTCACCTCCCATTGGATAAGCTAACAGGGCCAGCCCCTTCTTCCAGTGCCCGCGGCCCCGGATCGATCATCCGCGGCCCCAGTTAACGTAACTTTGTTACGTTAAGCCTTTAGGCCGAGCGGCGCGGCGGGCGAGGGCAAGTGCCGTATAACGGGCTGTTATACGCAGCGAGCAGAGCGAGCGTGCTTGCCCGATCCCGGAGCGAGCCCCAGAGGGCTCGCAGAGGGCGCACGCCGCGGCGCCGCTGGGCCCAAGGGCACATGTCAGCCGCACACCTCCACGTCACTCTGCTCGGCAGCTAAAGAGCGAAAGAGTGCATGACCTTCGTCTTCTCTCGCGCGCTTCGCGCGTAGCTCACGTGTGCTGTGCGCCGGATGAGTTCTCGTGTGCACCGCCTTCAAGCGCCCGATCGACACTCTGGTGTAGAGTTCCGTGGTGGCGAGCTGCGCATGCCCCAGCATCTCCTGGATGTAGCGGATGTCCGCTCCGCCCTCCAGCATCAGGGTCGCCATCGTGTGGCGAAACAGATGACAGCTCCCGGTCTTGGCCGTGCCCGATTGGGTGACGTAGCCATGCACGAGTTCCGTCAGACGATTGGGTCTTAGACGTGCGCCACGTTTGGTGAGAAACACATTCCCCGGATCCGGCTCGATCACCGAGAGCGGCCTCACTCGATCGACGTAGCGCTCGATCCACAGAAGCGCCCGCTCGCCGATCGGCACCACACGATCCTTCTTGCCCTTGCCCTCCCTGATGTACACCGTGCCACGCTCGGCGTCGATATCGGGCAGCGTTAACGCAATGAGTTCGTTGCGGCGCATGCCCGTCGAGTAGAGCGTCTCCAAGATGGCGCGGTCTCTCTCACCCATTGGATCTGCGAGATCAGGTTGGGCCAGGACCTGCTCGGCCTCCGAGATAGTAAGCACGCTCCGGGGTAGACGCTGCGGCTTGCGTGGCAGACCCAGTTCCGCGCCCGTGTTGCATGCTATCACATGCATCCTGGTCGCCCACTTGAGAAACTGTTTCACCGCAAGCAGCTTCTGCGCCTGCGCACCCCAGCCCAAGGGCTTGCCGTTTGCCTTGCGCGTGTGATAGAGCGTGTAGCGGTAGCGCTCTAAGACAGGCAGCGTGATCTCGGCCGGATGTGTGATCCCCCGTACTTGGGCCCAGCCGGCAAAGTGCAAGAGGTTCCGCCGGCGACTCCCCACCGTCGACATCGCGTAGTGGGCCGCCTCCAGTGAGGCCACATGCTCTCCTATCAAGCGCTCCATCATCGCTACGACTACGACTGCACCACTTCTGCCGCCCCAGAAGTGCTTTCTGAGCAATCCGACCGCTCAAGGGGCAAGAGGCTGTGAGCATTGGCCATAGGTGCTGTTTCATCGGTCCGGCCTCCCCCCGACTTGGGCCCGACCCGGGGCCGACCGACCCCCGACCGCTTGTGGTTTCCCCCCGACCGCCCTGGATCGTACGGCTCCTTTAGAGTCTCCACATCGAGCAGACCGGGCAGAAAGCGCTTCCCGTCCTCTCCGTCGCCGTCGTACAGCAGTTCGTAGGCCACACCGTGGCCGCGCTCGCCACGGTGGACCAGGATGTACTCGAGATCGATCAAGCGTCTCAAGTGCAGCTTCACCTGCGTGGCTCCTAAGCCAGTTATCTCTCTTGCGTCTCTCGCAAGGAAACGGATCGCACCGCGCTCCACTTGGCGCTGCTCACACTGGGACGCGATCCAGTCGTCCAGTTTGGTGAGAAAGCCCCGGGTCTGTGGCGGCAGCTCGTCCAGTGAGTGGCCCAGCACCCGGGCCGCTAAGCGGTTGGCGATCGCGATGTCTGGCTTTGTGACCTCGATGTAGCTGAGTGCGGTACCGTCACGCTCGATGGTCTGCTTCTCACGTTGATGCTGGTGCAACAGGGCCACCGTCTCGATCAGCGTCAGATACTTCTCGCGATCGCGACGCGTACGCGTCTTCACATCCAGAAACGTGAGCTGCGGGGCGTAGGGGTTTACCACCGCCACCGGCTCCAAGAGCCGCTGGGCGTTTCGATGCAGTGTCAGGATCTCGGTTCGCTCGGCTCTGGCTAACAGACCCTCCAGCGTGCGACGCTCCCGCTGCCTCACGTGGATCGCCCTGGTCTGCGCCCGGTCCTCGTCCACGCTGAGCACGAGCGCCCGGTTTAACAGCTCCTCATCCACGTCGACCGCCGTCGTCGTCAAGAAGATCATCACCGGCCCCTCGACCCGGTACGCATGGGTCACGAGCTTGCCCGTCTGGGGATCTTTCCCGGTCGACGCAATCGTCAGTTCGCCCTCGCTCTGCAATACCTTCAAGGCATAGCTCGCCCGCTCGGCGCCCTCTTCTTCCACCACACTCAAGATCTTGTGCTTCAAATCGGTGTCGTTCATGTAGAAGAGCGCCTGGCCCGTCACCGCCGAGTACTGCACCCGTTCCTCGGGCGGCACCAGGGCCAGCACCGCCTCCATCAACGACGTCTTCCCCGCGGCCGACGCCGATTGCACGATCACCGCCAGAGGCTCCGGCAGCTTCCTGGACAAGGCCGCCAAGTAGCCCACCAGCTTGTTCGTCTCCTCACCCACCACACCCACACGGTCGAAGTCGCTGAGAATCCGGTCTAACAGGTGTGGATCCTTGAGCAGTGAGAGAGCAGCCTGTCGCTCGGCGGGGGAGAGCGTCACCGCCTCCTCGGGTTGCGCCCGGGTGCCAAAGCTCTCCTCCCCCTGGAGTGCCTCACACCGGAGCAGCACAGTGCCCAGATCTTTCGCCAGCACCTCGGGCTTGAGGCTGAGTTCCGCCGCGGCCTGTTTCGCAAACGCGGCCCGCGGCCGCGCCGAATAGAGGTCCAGCGTGTCCACGTGCACACCCTCGCCCCTACGCACCAGCAAGTTCAGCTTCATCAAATCCGGACTCCTGTTTTTCCGGAGCCCCCGGATCCGGTAGCGACGATCGCCCAGTTCGACGTGTACGTCATCCCCGTCCAATCGCACCGGGACATCCGGCGGTGGCGCTTGAGGCTCAGGAGAAACAATCGGCCGTGAGGGAGCAGAATCAGCGGCTAAAGAAGAAGCAACTGGCTTTTTCTCTTTAGCCGCCATGGGTGGCGGGACCGCCGGGACCGCGGGGGCCGCCGCGCCCTGGCCCAGAAACACCGCGCTCCGGATCGCGAGTCCTAAGCTCTGCTCCGCCGGCCCATGCTCCAGCGCGTACGCATTCGCATCCAGCCCCCTCGGAAACTGCACCCGGTAACAGCGGATGCCTGCTTTGGTGAGACGCTTAGCCAGCTGCTCCGCCGCTCGATCGCCCGCCTCGTCCCGATCGTAGGCGATCAAGACCCGCTCAGTGCCGTAGCGCTTAAAAGCCTCGAGCTGCTCCGCCGTAAATCCCTCGATCCCGTAGCTCGCCGTCACGTGGGCGTAGCCCGCGCACCAGAAGGTCAGCGCGTCGAGCAGCGCTTCGCAGAGAATGATCTCTTTCGATTCCTTCAAGGCCTGAAGGTTCCACACACCACGATGCGGTCCCGGCAGATAAAGATGCACCGGCGTGCCCGCCCGCAAATCATCCCTGATCTTCCGGCCATAGAGTTCGGAGACGTTTCCTTGGCTATCGAAGACCGGCACCACCAGCGAGCCGTTTAGGTGCTCGTGACCGCTCGCCCGGAAGATACCGAGCCGCTGCAGCCGCTCCCGCAGCACACGGCCCCGCTTGCCGTCCGGCAGCCGGTAGGCGAGCGTGCGGTTGGCATAGCCCAGCCGGAACTGTTCGATCGCCGCCCGGTGATCGAGACCCCGCTTCTCGAGATACGCGATCGCCTCGGCACTGCCGAGCAGCGTCTCATGGTAGTAGGTGACCAACGGCACCGAGTAGTGCCGCGTCGTCCAGCGTAGAATCGAAACGCACGCCGGCAGCACTCACATCGGGCAGCTCGTGCCGCAACAGCTCCACCGCGTGCCGAAAACTCACTCCCTCACACCGCATCACCCAGTCGATCACACTCCCGCCCACCTGGCACGCACCCAAACAGTGCCACAGATTCTTCGCCGGCGAGATCACCAGGCTCGGATTCACATCCTCGTGGAACGGGCACAAGCCGATCCAGTCAGCACCGTGGCGCCTAAGCTCCACTCCCTCCGCTCGCACACGCTCCAGCAGCGAGACCTGCTGCTTGATCCTCGCCAGCTCAGCTTCTGGAATCCGCGCCATTCCAAAATCCTGTCAAGGGGGTAAGGGGCCCAAATCCCACTCAAACAAGTGGTGGCCAGAATATTACACTTTTTGTAAGTTCCAGGCAAGAAGTTGTGAGCCGCCTCTGGAACCGGCCCTACCTTAACTGGGAGTTGATGCCGTGCACCTGATCACCGACTGGAGTGCCGTGGTGGCGAACCGACGACGGAAACAACCGAGCACTGAGGGCGGCTTCGGGCCGCGACTCGCAGAGTTCCGCCAAAGCCGCGGCCTCACCCAAGAGGAGTTGGGCGAGCGCCTCGGCCTCTCCAACCGGATGGTGGCGTACTATGAGCGAGATGAGGCGAGCCCGCCCGGGCCGATCCTCGCGGCCCTCGCCCAGGCGTTGGACGTATCCACCGATGAGTTGCTGGCAGTGAAACCGCCGGCCGACCGACGGGGCAAAAAAAGCGCCCGACTCCTCAAACGGCTCCAGCGCATCGAAGAACTCCCGCCCGCGGATCAGCGCGCAGTCCTCAAGTTTGTGGATGCGCTCGTCCAATCGCGACGGCGCTCGGCGTAGGCCGGGGACAAGAGCCCGACCGGAGCCGGGCTCCTTGTCCTTCAACAGGTGAGATTAGAGTTACGGCTTCTCAAGCAGCGTGAGCGTACGCCGCCGCGCCGGGACATCGCCGGGCCGCCACACCCGAAACGAGTACACTTTCCCGTCGACGACCTCGATCGAGATCGGCAGCGGCTCGTAGGACCACACGACCCCAGCGACACCCGCGTCAGCTGCCCTAAACGGACTCATGCCCGAAGGCGCCCCGAGTTGACGGCGCACGTCCGCCTCAACAGCCGCAAGATTCAAACAAGAGAAACTGGCCGCCAAGCTGTCGAGACGATCACCGGTGAGCTGGACAGCGAAGACCAGCTCCTCTTCACCGACACGCTCGTATTCGACAAGGTAGTACGCAATTCTGTTGGCGGTGGAGTCGTGAGAGACCAGGTATGCGCGTGTGGTCAATCCTGGGAGGCGTGGGTGCACCGAGCGCCACGGCTTGCCAATATGTGCTTCGACATCCGTGCGTGATTGACCGACGTGAAGTGTACCAATACGCAGGCAGGGAACAAGTGTCCCATCTGCATCCTCATCGGGTGCCAGGCACAGGAGCCGACCCCGGTCTACAAAAAGACCATACGCCCCCACCGACGGCAAGGAATCACCGGCACTCAAACACGTGAATGGACTGACCTGGTGCGCGAAGGCGAACGATGCACAGGAGTGTGCTACTACGACGGTCGCCGCGATCCGAGTGAGTGTCATGAGTTGCCGTCGTCTTCGAAACTAACGTTGCGGGTTCACGGTCAATGGAGGAAGTAGAGGTGCTTTTCCACTACCTGGAGCCAAGCCGTCTTAGCTTGACGGAGATCCTCCACGCTCGCGGTGGCTGCGACTTCCCCTGGCCACGACGGGTCTTTGACCACGTCCTGGTACTGATGCCACTCGTAGTAAGCCACGCGGGCTAATGCAGCGTAGCACATGTACCCCATTGGTACTTGTTGCTCTTGCACGGTCGCGGCCGCTAGTTCGGTGCGATCCAGGCAGTCCACGAGCCGAACAACAGCCGAGTCCCGGAATTCTTCGAAAGCCACCAAAGCAGATCGATCACCAGCGAAGTCCCATCTCCCCGGTGCTACGTTGACAAATGACCCACGAAGGTCCCTGAGGTTTTCAATTAGCGAGTCCAGCGGGTTGGCGCTCTGGCCTAGCTCTGATGGTGCCTCCGTAGTCGAAGCCTCTGACTCACGTGACTGTTGGAACGCAGAGTCCTCCTCGCCGTCACCGCACGCGATAGCCACGGCAACCGCAAACACTAGTCCACACCGTAGACAGTATCGACCCCGTCCCCACCCACCGACGATGGACCGGACACCGGACACCGGATACATGGATGAGGACAGCTGAGAATCGATATGATTAACCGCCATGCCGACCTCTTCCATCATGGACGGACAGACACGTGTACGTGGTTGAAGTGACTTGCCTGCAATGCCAAGCTAGACTGCCGTGTCAAGCGTGTATCCACTCGGAATGCCATACCCGGCGTGAAAACCTCCATGCCGCGACCACCAACGCGGTTCACGATCCCAGCCCCAACACGATTGCCGAGCGATGCGGCTACGCCAGCGTCCATATCCTGAAGCCGCGTTCCATTGACACGATTGATGTCCACAGCTCGACCGCCGTTATGCGCGCTGGCTCCACCCCGGTCTTCCTTCCCCGCAGATATCCCGAAGTCGGCTCTGAGTTCCATCGACGTTCGAACAACAGCACTCCACAAATCTGGATCGATTCCAGCAAGGTCGGTTGTGTGCCCCGGACTCACCTTAACGTGCTCATCTGCCCACGCATTCTGCACGTCTTCGGAACAGTCATCTACGGAGCTTGTCTTTCCGTCGCCACCAACATCCTCCGGACACAGCCCAAACGGATCACTGAAGTTGATCGGATCCCCGTTTGCAAACCCGTAGAGGTTGAGCCCACCGGCCAGCCCAATCGGGTCTTCCTGCGTATATGTCCTGGTCGACGCGTTCGGGTACGACTCCGACGCCGCAATCAGTTGAGGTTGCTTCCTTTAGCCGCTCACCTCACTCGGATTTTGATCGTAATATGCACTAAAAATCGCCGACGTGCACTTTCGGGGGGGAGTGGGGTGGAACGTCGTCGAAGACGCATTTCGGGTCTGCCGGGCGACGGTCCTCGCATAAGCACCCCGTCACTGCTCACGTCAGAGCCCCCTGACTGTGCCACCCCAACATCCAAGCACGATACATTACAATGCGATAATGAGCACGCTATCACACGCAAAGAGACCAGACTACGGAACTGGCAACACCGTTACCAACGGTACCGAATGCTGGGTTGGACGTGCAGGACCTCGCTCGGAGCCAGGTCGATTAGCCGACGGCCCAGCTTGGAATGGGCCTGAAGAAAGATGAGCGGGTCGTCATCCACAATTCGCATGAACCAGGCACCGCCTTCATCGGTTACCTCGAATTCTCCAAACGGATGAGGCAAAACCTTCAGCATGTCCCGCGCCCGAAAAAAGGCCTCGCCTGGCACTTGCCAAACGTAAGAATTCGGATCCTCCCAGCAACGAATCAACACATGTCGTGAGGGACTCATCGAATTCAGTAACTCGGTGGCCACCGCTGGTTTGATCCGCTTCGATCCTTCAGTGACCTTCAAGTGGGCCCTCGTTCGGTCGAGGTTCCGGCCCGTAGGTTCACCAGAGAGCCGAAAGAGCGTATCGAAATCCTCTATCACTTCTGCTCGCTCATGCTCGTGGACGCATACTTGGGTAATGATCGCGTAGAACTCAAGGTCGCACGATGTCGGAAAAACGTCCTTCAAGAGCTGCTCCCGACGCCGCCCGATCTCTGGAAACTGATCCAGTGGAGAGACCGCGCGCACACCGAGAGTTCTTACCGGAATCGTCATCCCCGCGTCAATTCATTGGTTTTGGGAAGATGAACTTTTGATCGCCTGCCTGAATTCGTGTCGAGCCGTCAGGCTTGAACCTAATACGGATTCGCGTACCGTCACCCGTTTTGCCTTCAACTCCGCGACCACCACCGGTCCTATCCCTGACGATTCTAAGCTTGTCGGCCACATTATGCTTTCCAAATATTTCCTTGGCTCGCTCCCGACCGCCTTGCACTTCAATGTCCCCGTTCGGACGGACAGTGCCGTCGGCGTCACGCGTCAGCTCGTCTAGGGAGCCATCCCGTGATTCCTCAGCCGCACTTCCGTCTTCAGAGAGAAAGACATAGCCACCGGCAAGAGCGGCAGTGCCCACAACACCTCCGACGACGACCCCTGCAACAGTCCCAGCACCCGGAAAGATGGACCCGATGGCTCCACCGGTCATCACTCCGGCACAGGGTGGGCAGGCGCGAAGCCCAAACGGATCACTGAAGTTGATCGGATCCCCGTTGGCGAATCCGTATAGGTTGAGCCCGCCCGCCAGCCCGATCGGGTCTTCCTGCGTAAATCTACCGGTACCGGGATCATAATACCGGTTCCGCATGTACATCAACCCCGTAGCATCACGCTTGTCCTGGATCAAGCTCCCAAACCACTGGGGC
>JAZDCZ010000090.1:0-4704 GCA_036679605.1 Gemmatimonadota bacterium | reverse complement strand
AGACAACTCTGTTCTTGCTGGTCAAGCGGTCGCGTTTCGGTCGTTCGGGAACGATTTTCTTGAATCTCGGGAACGAATGCATATTCGGTCTCGAGGAAAGCCAAGGAGGAAAGCGCGACACTTGATACTTGCGTAGTCATGCGGAAGTACAAATAATTTTGCGGAACTCTGGAGCGTGTCACGGCGCGCCGCCTCGTGCAACAGGTGAGAGCCGTTCCAATGAACCGCCGGACGGTCGGAACACCCAGACCCATAGATCTGTGTGTGCCTGCCACTGTGTGAGGGACATGCCGACCTCGGGACCAGATCTCGATCCGAGGAGTACGGCATAACTAGCAAGAAGAACCAGGATTCGTCGAAGAAACGTCGGTCACGAATGCAGGTCGCTACTCGCGACCGACGCGCCGCGGAAATGTCCGCGGACGGACGCCCGCTCAGCGAGATCGCTGAGGCATTGGAGTACAAGTCGCATTCCGGGGCCTACAGGTCGGTCCAACGCGGCCTCGAAGCCGGTTCACCGCGTGTGGAGGCGTTGCGAGACGAGCTCCTCGCTGACGCTGCGCTGACCAGGGAGAGGCTTCGACCACTCATCGATCGGGCTGACCCGGACCTGGCGGCACTTGACAGGTTCCTCCGCTCGATCGAGCTGTCGGCTCGACTCGCAGGCCTCTATCGACCCCAGATCGAGGTCACCGTCAACAACACAGTCGAGATCGCGGTTGCTGCTCTACAAGAGCACGGCCAGCAGATCTGGGCGAAGCGTGCCGATGTCCCCAGCAGGCCACGAACCAACAGTCGACATCGTCGGCACAGATGCTGCCTGCGCTAGAACTCGCAGGGTCGACGGGAGCGTCGACATGACCATCTACGACCACCCAGCTATGCGGTTCATGGCCTCCCTCGTCACCGAACTTGGACCCTTCTGGGGAGAACTCGCGACGCAGGACCAGCTCCTCGACGCCTCCGCGGTCCTGAACCCAGCAGGAGGGTCACGCCGGCATTGGCTCAGTCGAGCACGCGGCTATTCCAAAACCACCGATGTCGCCGCCATGACACTCGCCGCGATGGCCACAGGCGTCATCCCGCAAGGCGGGCGAGGGTATGTGTGCGCTGCCGACGGCGACCAGGCGGCGCTGCTGATCGACGCGTGTCGCGGTTTCGTACAACGAACACCTTGCCTCGCGGCGGTATTCACCGTCGAGCGACGTCGCATCATCGGACCACACAGCACCCAGGTCGTCGTGATCACCAGCGACGTCGCGTCCGCCTACGGGCTACGCGGCGACTGGTGGATCATCGACGAATCATGCCAATGGCCAGACACCGACAGCGCGAGAGAGTTCTACGAAGCAATCACCACCGCCTGGCCCAAAACCCGGACATGCACCGCCGTCATCATCACCACCGCCGGTGATCCCGGCCACTGGACCAAAACCCAGTACGACCACGCCAACAACTCGAAGCGCTGGCGAGTCTCAGCCATCCCGGGACCACCACTCTGGGTCGACCCCGAAGAGATCGCAGAGGAGAAAGCCAGACTCCCAGAATCAACGTTTCAGTGCATGTGGCTCAACGAGTGGGCCGAACCCGAGGACCGACTCGTGCAACGCGAAGACCTCGACGCATGCACCCGCGACCACGCCAAACCCATCACATACCAACGAGACAACAAGCCATACCTCATCACCGTCGACCTCGGCCTCAAACGCGACTCCACAGTCGTCGTCGTGTCACATCGCGACAACACCAGCACAGACCGCAAAATCGTCATCGACCGACTCGACGCCTGGGTACCGAGCAACAAGCAAACCGTCAGCCTCCGCGACGTCCAAACACACATCACCAAACTGCACGCCGACTACGGCAAACCCCGCGTCCTCATCGACCCCTACCAAGCCGCACTACTCCGCGAGCAACTCCAAGCACAAACAATCGAAGTCGACGAGTTCCAATTCACACAAGGATCGAACAGCGAACTGGCCATGTCGCTATACACCGCCATCAGAGACCACCACATCGAACTCCCCGCCCTACCGACACTCGCTGACGAACTCCTCAACGTCCAACTCAAGGAGATCCACTCCAACGTTTGGCGCATTGACCACGCCCACGGCCGCCACGAAGACCAGGCCATTACCGTCGCCATGGCCTGCTGGTGGCACACACAAAAAACGCCACCAAACCCGTCAGCTACGCGTACGGACCCGTCGGCACGAAGAAGCAAAGCAACTACACCATGTTCAACAACCCCGCCGCCTACACCAACCGCCGACCGCTATAGCCCTGTCCCTGAGAGTGCCAAAAATCCTCACGCACTCATACAGTTCAGGATGGAGGAGCGTTCACCCAGGCCGACGTCCACGACCGAGCTTCCGGCCCCCACAGGTTAAGGAAGTTTGGCGAGGAGCACCCGCTCCGAGGTGCCATCGATGAACATGCCACCTGCTCGATCAATCAGTCCGATATAACCGGGATCAGCGAGCAGAGCGTCGTTCGCCGCGTCACTGGCTGCACCGGACTCGGCGCCAACGATCCAACTGACCTCAAAGAAGTTCCCGGCAGCACTCGTTGTCAAATTGCCACCCAGACCCGTCACACCGGTCACATACTCCAGCACCTCGTTACTCCAGGCCAGCGCATCACCAAGGTGTCCACCTGCGATGGTGGCCCTCGTGACGGTCAGGACGGGCAACGGGTCGCCTTGTTCTCCAGTTGTCGCGACAATCTGATTCAGAGTTGTCTCAACCGGTCCAACCCACAGATCACCCGACTCCGCCGCCACAGTTTGATATCCGGCGCTCGCACCCAGTTTCATCTGCAGGTCGATCAAACCGGCCGAGCCGTCGACTCTCGTACTGATCCCGAAAGACCCAATAGGAGCGCCAGCTACTACCGCCCACGCCAGGACGGGTTGGCCCACAGCCGCAGAGACCACATCGCGAATCTCAGCGATCTTGGCTCGAGCTTCACCCCCCCGACCCGGCTTTGCCTGCAGTTGCGTCGCATAGATGTACATCAAAATCCCCCATTGTCGAAACCGCTCACCAATTAAGCGGACACCAGCGGACTGTAACACCCGACCCGCTGCCCCTGCCTGAGATTGGGCTTCCCCTGTAAGTGTGGAAGGTTTCTTATGGTTGGTTGAACGTTGTCAAAGTTGGCGGGTTGTGTCGATCTTGGGGTGCTGTGGTTCCCGTGAACCCCGGTTTTGGGTGGCTGAGGCGGTCTGAGAGATGGTCATGCTGCCCGTTTCGAGGCGTCATCGCTCAGAGTGGCTCTGCGGGCGACGATCTGCTCGAACACGACTGGGGGTTTCATTTCACAGCTCGAGTGCCGGCGGGTGTGGTTGTAGGCATCAATGAACCCTGCCACGACTCGGCGGGCCTTGTCTTTGGTCGCAAAGACGTTCCGGGACAGAACCTCGTGTTCAAGAGTCGAGTTTGGAGTGAGTACTAGATTTCGCGGTGGTCAGGCTGCCGTTTTGTTGTTGTGGTGGTTTGCTCTGACGGTTGCTGGCGTCTCGTATCCGAGACTTTGGTGTAGTCGTTGATGATTGTAGAAGACTTCGATGTAGTTAGTGATCGCCTCGATCGCTTTTGCCCTTGTGGGGAACACGGTCCGGTGGATTAGTTCCTTTTTCAAAGTCGCAAAGAAGGATTCAGCGGCGGCATTGTCATATGCACACCCGACCTGGCCCATCGAGGGCCGCATACGTGCTGCTCTGAGGCATCGGGCGAACTGGCGAGAGGTGTATTCCGCGCCACGGTCAGAATGGAAAATGGCTCGCCTCCGGGTTCGCCGGTTGGCACGGGCCATCACGATCGCAGCGCAGATCAGATCAGTGTGATGGCTATCTGCCATTGCATAGCCGACAATCTCACGGTTAAACAGGTCAATCACCGTCGACAAATACAACGGGCCTTCCCACGTGTCGATCTGGGTGATGTCGCCGACCAGGCGGACACCCGGGTTGCTGGCCGTGAAGTCCCTGCCGATCAGATCCGGAGCCGGTGGGCTCCCATCTTGAGCGGTGAGGCACCGCCAGGGGCGTGGATGGCAGGACTCCAAGCCCTGGTCAGCCATGATCTCGCGCACCACACGGTCACACACCGTAACCCCGTCCCTTACAAGTTTCGCGTGGACCTTTCGATAGCCGGCGGTCCCATTCGAAGCCTCAAAGGCCTCGCCAACCTTCGCGGTGAGCTCGGCCCGGCGTTGCTCGGTAGCTGAGGGCCCCCTCCGGGCCCAGGCATAGAAGCCCGACTCCGATACCCCCGCCCAGGAACACATCCGACTGATCGGATAGTTCGGCTTCTCCGACGCGATCACTTCGAACCACGCTTTGGGTTCTGCTCCGCAGCGAAGAAGCCCGCCGCTTTTTTTAGGAAATCGTTCTCCTGACCAGCCCAATACAGCTCATCAGTCTTGTCTTTCAGTTCCTTACTGAGGCGACGGTTCTCCGCCTCCAGATCAGACTCTTCAGCCTTGGCCACTTCAAACCCTTCCCGCCTCGCTCGAGACGTCCAAGTACGAAGCGTGTCGACCTTGATGCCAAGCTCCTCAGCAACAATGCGATACGGCCGAGAATACTCCACGACCTGCATCACAGCCCGCGTCCGAAACTCCGGCGAGTATTTGATTCCTGAACCCATAATCACTGTCTTTCCAGACAACCAACCACCGCGCTAAACGTTCCTCACTCCA
>JAZDCZ010000009.1:0-2509 GCA_036679605.1 Gemmatimonadota bacterium | reverse complement strand
AAGGAGCACGCGCTACTCACCAAGCCACGCAAAGAAGCGCGGGCCGATCTGATGAAAGGACAACCGATGTAAGTCCTTGCTACATCAGCGGCAGTGCCATTCGTGACTGTCCCGAATTATCCAATTATCCTAATTATCCCTAATTATCCTAATTATCCTTTTCTTCTCCAGACAACCAGGTTTTCCAGTGAGCTTCCAGGCCCTTTCGGTCATATGCCGACGAACATTCCGGACAACAGTGTCTATCTGGAAGTCCACGCAAGGAGTATCCACAGGCTGGACACACTTGAAACTGCTCCTCATTCAGGAACTCTGCGAACGAGGCCTGACCCTTTCGAGAAACCCATCGTTGGGCGAGCCAGACCAGTAAGACGTGTGCGAGGGGGATAAGCTTCACGAAGACTGGCGCGTCGGTCGTCCAAGTCGGGGCAAACACAAGTGCGATCAGGAGGCCAGAGGCAACTCCCCATCCTGAGCAAGTGAGGACGCGCGCAACAAGCCTCAGGTATCCGAGGTGATTCCAAAAATGTTGCGGAATGCCCGCAGGCGGTCCGCCGAACGCGATTCGCGCAAGGGGAAATCGGGCTCCGCGCCATCGCCTTTCGCGACTCACATTAAAAGGCTGCATCCTAGTTCCAGTACTAATCCTTGCCCGACTCTCTCGACGTCGGCGACTTCGGGTTCGTCCGCGATTTCCGCGATGAGTTTTGGTATGCCGAAGACGACGAATGATCGTTTTACCCTGCGCCTCGTGCAGCGAAACGGGCTTTTGGATGGCGTCGCCCGCTGTGAAGACCGAGCATCCCCGAACCGGTCGGAATCGTCCTTGTCTCGGCACAGAAACGCTATAAACGCGCTGTCTACACGCAGTTGCCAACACCACCGCTCATTCCGCAAACCCCGGACGAGCCTTGTCTCTTCCATCGTCTACCGATACACGGAATGTCGTAGCGCTTTCGGTCAACAAGTTCGACGAAAACAGTTCTTTCGTCTACAAGCGCCTTCCAATGGGTGGTAACCCCATTTGGATAGCGCACATTGAGGGCTTCCACACTGCGGCTCGTTCACTCACCATACGAATCCCATTGCGCCCGGAATTCGGCCACTCAGTTCCGCCCCGAGCGCTGTTTCTGCTACCGTGGCACCGGGTCATTATGGTCGGGGGCGCCCTCCCATATTGGTGGTCCCACAAGAGGGTCTTCTCTGTGCCGGTGATGACCTTGTATACAACGCCAATTTGGGTCGTTAGGCCCCCGCGGACCAATATGGTGTCCCCGCATCGCTTCATTCAAATCCGCCAGATCCTTGTGTCCCCAGACAGCCGTCCCCACTATGATGATCAATCCTCCGGCAGTTGGACTGACCCGCACAACGCCTGTTCCAATAATTACTATGACTACCCCAACGCCACTCAACGCATCCAGCCCATCAGGGTCCACGCACGTTAGCGGATTGTTCTGACAGTACGCATACACGTTCAACCCACCCGCGATCCCAATCGGATCGCGCATGATGAAGCGGCCGGTGTCGGGTTGGTACCAGCGGGCGCCGAGGTGTTGCAGGATGATGGGGGCGGTTCCCGGGGCGCCGTTGAGGGTGAGCAGGCCGGTTTCGTAGCCCCAGCCGCCGGCGTAGGCTTGGCGGGGGAAGCCGGGCGGGAGTTCACCGCCGACGCCGGTGGAGGTCGTTAGCTCGCCGAAGGCGGTGTAAGACACCGTCGCGGCGACTGTGCCGGTGTTGTCGGTCGTCATGACCGTCGAGCGGGTCAGGTCGCCGTGCAGGAATTCGTCGGCGGCGGTCGCCACGTCCTGGCGGGCAGGGACGCCGCGGCCCGCCAGATAGCGCGTCGTTTGGTCGTCGAACGTCGCGCCGCCGTTGCCATCGTTACCAAGATCGAAGTCCAGATACGGCATGACGCCATTATAGTCCGTCCACTGCGCGACTGCCATCGGCGTCCACAGGTCCGGCCTGTCGCCTCCAATCACGTAATCGCGGCTCATGTAGCGTTGCCGCCGGTTGTCATAGCGAAACTCGCGGGCGGCGGTGACGGTGTAGTTTTGCGGGTCGCCATATTGGTTGATCGTGTAGTTGCCCCACACCGCCAGCCAGAGCGTGCCGTTGCGGGCGTAGTAGAGGGCCAGGTCGCGGTACTTGTCGAACTCGGCCGCGGCCCCGGCCCCGACGTATTCGTCCTTGATGGTGATATTGCTGACGTGCCCGGTCTTGTAGTAGGTGTAGAACACGTTCCGCACGTCCGGCACCCCGTCGCCGTCGGTGTCCAGCCCGTACTGCATCAGCCGGTTGTTGGTGGTCGGATACGCCGGGTCGGGGTTGGTGATGTCATACTCATAAATCGTCGTCACGACATTGCTCACGTCGCTGTCGTCGGTCTTGCTCAGCCGATTGCCCAGCGCGTCGTAGCTGTAGCTCAGGCTATAGGGATTGTCGGCGCTGCGCGACTCACTGATGAGCCGGTCGCGGTCGTCATAGACGAAGGTCACGAGCGATT
>JAZDCZ010000089.1:0-7966 GCA_036679605.1 Gemmatimonadota bacterium | reverse complement strand
CTTCGTTACCGTTTTTGATCAGCGCCACGCTTTTCAGTGAGACGAGCAAGAGGAAAGACGCTTAAGAACAAGACCAAGAAAAAGTGCGCTTGATTGAGGAGTCCAGATAAGATTATCATCGGAGCTAATTCTCAGCAGAGCTGATTCTCAGCGGAAACGGGTAATTCGTGTACGAACATCCGACACGTACCGTAAACGACCTCGCCAGAGGCGCGCTGGCCGATTAGCTCATCCGCCCCGATATGACAGGCAAACGAGGGGTATTGTCCGTGGCCGATGCCTGCTCCCTCTAAACGTCGCCTTCCGGTGTCGGATGACCGTACAGATATTGCCCGATCGTGCTGAGAATCAGCTGCGCGGATCGTCTCAGACGATCAGCACGATGGCGAGCAGGGAAAGCAGCACCGCCGTCAGCCGGCGAGGCCCCAGGTGCTCGTGGTAGATCAAGGCCGACAGTATCATAGGGATCAGGATGTACAGAGAGTTGATCGAGGCCACCAGCGACAGCTCACCGTCCTTGATGGCCAGTAGGTAAGCGGCGAAACCGAGGAAGTTGATCACGCCGATGATAGCCCCCCAGCTCAGACCGCGACGAAAGGCGAATGCCGTAGCCTTGTGCCCGCCGGCTCGTCCCGCGGCGAGCACCATGCTGGCCAGGTTGGAGAACAGCATGAAGCCGATTATATTGACCTGCCCCTCGGTGACGAAGGCGAGCTTCGCCGCAAGCGATGCACCCGCGCTGGAAAGCATCGCCGCGACGGCCAGCATCATGCCACGATCGAACCTGGTGGACCGGTCACCGTCGACCGGGCGCATCACGATAAACGTCGTTCCCAGCGCTAGCACGACACCGACCAGACGGCGCGGCTGGGCCAGTATGAACCACTCGTCGAAGATGAAGCACGAAAGAATCACGACCAGCGGCGTGCTGCTCTTGATGATCGGGAACAAAAGCTGGGCCGGAATCCCGATCGTCAGGGCCTCGACCCGGCAAAGAGTGGTGAAGAAGAATAGCACGCCCTGCAGCACGGCGATCAGCGCGACGACCCACGGGCGTTCGGCGATCATCTCGCCGCTGATCAGCAATATTGCGGTCGAGATCATGACCAGCACGATGGGACCGACCATCTGGGCCACCAACGTGTCTCCTCCGTCCTTGATCAATTTCTGGTAAAGGAATGAGTGGATCCCGAAGAGGATCGTGCTGATGACGGCCCAGGCGAACCAGGTGTCGATGGAACTCACCGCCGCGACCCGGCTCCGAAGGTGCCGGGTTGGGGACGGCTGGAATCGTGCCGTATGGCAAACAGGAACAGGATGCTGACCGACGTGAGGATCACCGCGATGATAACGGCGAGCTTGCGCTGCGAGTCGCCGCGCTCGGTTTCGCTCAGCCCCTTGGCCTCGAACACGTCCGTAAAGCTGCTTTTGTACCGGCGGAGAGACACCTTGCCCCACTTCTCAGGCAGATAAGCGCTGGCCGACGGCGTCAGTAAACCTTCTAGGTACATCTCGCGGACGGCCTTGATCCACTGGTTCTGGAGGCTCCCTAACTGTCGGCGCGTCAGTCCCACATCGTTGGCCATGACGAAGGCGCCCTGAGGGATTGGCTCCGTTTGCGTGATTTCGACCAGTCTTCCCGCTCCGTCGGAACACTCGCTCTCGAAACGGAAGTCCGCGATCGCACCGGCGACAACGTTGTCCACCCCGTGGCACACATCGGATAGGATCTGACTCGAATCGGGTATTTCCAGGATGAGGTCGTTCCAGTCACGCGGGCACTTGTGATCCTTCATCACCGGCAACACCTGCCATCGCGGATACCAGTAGCCTGACGTCGAGTCCGGCCCCGACACCGCCAACCTGGAAACCGTTCCCTCCGTGAGTTCCGGGTTGCAAAGGTCTTTGACCAGGTCGTCGAACGCGTCGGGATTCCGGCTACCATACGGCCCGTCGTCGAGGCCGAACAGGATCGCCGCGTATTCGCTCTTGCCGCCGTACTGGGGACCGATGAAGGGCTTGGCCTCGTGTCCGGTGTAGGCCAGATACATCGCCCGCGGCGACAGCTCACCTGCCACGGAGATAGTGCGTTGCTCAAGACCTTCGAGGAGATCGTCGAGCTTTGAGTAGACAATGACGTTATCGACACCGAACTCGAAGCCTGCCTTCGAACCCAGATTCTCGTTAACCGTCGCGAGGAGGTTGTTGAAGTCGCGCGCCACTGCCTCGCGTCCCTCGCTCCCTTTCTTCTTGGCCAACACACCCATGCGTAGCGGCTCCTTCAATACGGTCGGGGGCGGGTTGAAAACCCACCACAGCCAGAACGTGGCGGCGAGCGCGGCCGGAAACAGCATGAGGGCAACGATAACCCGAAAACGAGACTGCCACAGACCCGGTTGGCGTTCCGAGTCCCGCTGCTCGCCACCCCACTGCGACCACATCGCGTCGGGGCTCATCTGGCCGATGAAGCACTTGCGCAACAACTGGGCCGACTGGCTGTCAGGAGCCCCGCGGAAGATCGCGTGCGGGTTCCCCTTCAACAGCTCGCTGGCTTCCGAGTGGGCTTGCTTCCTCGTCTCGCTGTCGCCCACCGATTCCTCGAGGCGCTTTTCGAACTTTTCGAGCAACTCCTTCATCTGCTGTCTCGTCTCTGCCCATAGCGCTCCTACGCTGCCCTGCAGCGCAGTGTCGCGGAAATCGTCCCGACGCTGCTCAATGGTCTTCAGCGCAGCGTCGTGCCGAAATTCGCCCGTTAGCGCCCCAACCTCCTGGCGGAGTTCGTCGAGCGACGGCTGCGGGACCGAGGGGGCGGGCTCCTCTCCTTCCTCCCACAACCGCACCAGCGCTTCGACGGTCATTTCGCCCTTGAAGCACTGCTGCAGCAGCATCTCCGATTTAGTTTCGGAGGTGTC
Source organism: Gemmatimonadota bacterium (assembly GCA_036679605.1). Lineage (GTDB taxonomy): Bacteria > Gemmatimonadota > Gemmatimonadetes > Gemmatimonadales > GWC2-71-9 > JAZDCZ01. The sequence goes on along the minus strand of JAZDCZ010000089.1, from coordinate 5,054 downwards.
GCAGAAGAGAGCCTGCGGGTCGCGCCTGAGCACGCTCATCACCGCCAGGTAAACACGCTCCTTGGCCTCGCTGCCGCCCGCCACCTCAAGCAAGCGCCGCCCGAATTCCTCGCGCTCCCGCCGCATCGCCTTTTCTGTCTCCTCCCGCAGCTCGTCCAGGCTCCCCTGCAAAGGCGTGTCGCGGAACTTTTCGTAGCCTCGTTCGATCGTTTCCAACGCGGCGATATAGCGCTTGCTCTTCCTCAGCGATTCCACCTCGTCGCGTAGCTCGGCGAGAACTTCCTTCCGGGGGTTGCGTACTATGTGGAACTCGCCGGCGATCTCGCCCTTGAACAACGGGTGCTGGTGCCGGCCCACTTGGTCGTCCATCTTCAACGAGATGTACTTGAACAGCTCGTAGGGCGTGATCAACCCGTCCCCGTCCGCGTCGGCTCCTCCATCCAACCCGTTCAGCAGGTGATAGGTGAACAGCCCGTGACCCAGTTTCCCTACCTCTCTCGACTCCTCGGTGGATTGCGAAGAGGTGAGGATCACCGTCCCCTCACCGGCCAGCTTGTCCACGCCGGCGGACACGTCCTCGGAGGTTAGAACGGCACGGCCTTCGCTGCCGAACGCCCCAGCGAAACAGCAGTCGAGGATCAAGCAGATACGCTTGCATCTGCAGTTCCTGATCTCGTGTCGAATGTCGTCGGAGCGAACGGAGGAGTAGCGCAGGTGCTCGATGTAGGTGTCCGTCGCCGCGATGCACAGCTCACCCTGCTCGTCGCGAAGTCCGTGTCCGGCGAAGTAGACCAGAACCGTGTCGGCGGGTCGCGCGTCCTGCAATACGTCCTGGATCGTCGTCGTTACTATCTGGTACGGGTTGGAGAGCAGCAGCCGGGTGTTTTCCTCCGAGTAGCCCCCTATCGCCGGGTCGGTCAGCTTCGCATAGACGGCCCGAGCGTCGTTCTCGGAGTACTTAAGATCTTTGATCGCCTTTGACTGGAACCTGGCGCAACCGACGACTACCGCGAGTTTGCGCTCGGACATGATCCCTCGCAGATTGATGAGCGCTCAGCCCTGGCCGCTGGGGGCCTAGCGGTGGCGCTCCATCAGTTCGATCATCTGCTCGCGGGTCAGGTTTTCGAACGTGAACTCAGATCCGTCCGAGGTTTTGATCACAGCGCGACACTCCGAGCGCCGGCCCAGCCAGCTTTTCATCAAGTCGAAGACCCGTGAGGCGACCGCCCTGGCCACGCCAGTTTCAATCACGGTCAACAACAACGAAGAAAAATCGCTGAGAGGCAACCCAGAGCGGGTTGCGCCGTCCACCGGCGCCGACTCGGCACGCTCCGCGGAGACCTTGAGACCCTCGCGACGCAGCTCCCGCTCAAGGCCCCGGGCAAGCTGGCGACACTCCTCCTGCCAGGCCGCGTCCATGGCGTCCGGCGCATCGCCGATCAGCTCGATTCTCAGGCCGGGCGCATCCTCGCTCATGCCCATTCCCTCCATTGTTGAGCCTACCTTAACCGAGTCGCGTCCTTGCTCCAAGTCCATTCCGTGAGGTAGCCCATTGCGTGGCCCTGTCACGAAATTGAGGGCTTCGGACTGATTTCGATGTATGCACCAACGCTGTTCCCATCAGGATCCTTGAAAACTAAATTCGTGACAAAGCCTCCATGAGCGTTTCGTTTATACTGGTACAACGCTCGTGACGAGGCATTGGATGAGGGGATTCGGTCTGTTTGTGACAAAGCCAGATTTTTCCCTCTACAAAAATTGTTAACGATGTGGCTAGCTAAAGGAAGGGAACGATCGTGGGGCGGTTTATAGAGGGACAAGCATGCGTACATATATATACGTATATATAAGGATAGGCTCCCGACGCTCGCGTCTGCCCGAACCAATCGGCTCGAAACGGCGATTTCCCTGATAATTCCCTGTTATTTCGTTTTAAACCACGACCGAGCAACTCCTAAGCGGCTATATTCATTAGAGATTCTCCGCAAAGAGAGGCGTCGGACCGGCGCCCAGTTGGGAATTTTCCCTGTATTTTCCCGGTTATCAGGGAAACCGGGCCCGAGCCGTGAGAGACGGGTTCGCTCTCGACTTCATCCACCGCCACTCAGTCGCTGGTTGCAGCGAACCACTCACTCGAACCTGCGGCAGTGCCGCAATCTCCGCGTGTTCACGCGACATACGAGCTTCGTCCACGCGGCACGTGGTAGCCGGAGACCGACAAGTCCCGCTAAACGCCATAGGTTGACCCAAGTGTCTCTTTTCGGAGTTTTCGTGGTACCGTTCGCGGCCTCCGGCAGCCGGAGAACCCCATCGATTGCAGCCAACCCTCTAGCCCCGATCGCAGACCACGATGAGTATCGTCCCGGCATTCGCTGCCGCGATTCGAATCCGCACAAAGCTATTTTGCTGTGGACTGACTGGGCTCGAGTACGGCGAGCTGATCTTCCCAGCGAACCGACAAACGCGTATCGGTCATGAGCTTGTTGGCCGTGAGTTCCGGCGCGTGATCTCCGCGCAGAATTGCCCGCGTCAGCTGCGGGGAGAGGAAACCGAGGCGCAGAGCCCGCGTGAAGTACGACCTGGTCACGTCGGCCTCTTTGGCCAGCTCCGAGATCGATCGGCCTCCTCGCAGGAAGCCTTCTTTGAAGCGATGCGCCCGCGCGATCAGCCGAACCAAACCCAGATCCGGCGTTCCCCTGCGCTCAGCACTGCCGCCCTGAATCAAAAGCTTGGTCTGCGTGCCCGTGCGCCGGAGTTTGGTTGCAATATCGAGCACAACGGCGGTCTCGTCTTCCTGCCGGCAAGCGCCCGGCGGGCTCTCACCTGTGGGTTGCCCAAGGACTTCTACCAACCCCGAGCGACGCAGCCTGATTTCGATCCTCTCGGCTGTGACACAGATTCTGTCCACCAACGCCAAGAGTATCTGTCGTTTCCCCGTCTGTTCGAGTTCAGACCACGAGTCCGCAATCTTCAAAGCCCGCGCGACTACGCGTTTCCAATCTCCGGCCTCGCGGATGTAGGACTTTAAGGCAGCGTGTACTTGGGCGGCATCACGAAGAAACCTACGCAGGCGATCTATGATCAATTGCTCCAGATCGACGGCCGGCACACGCAGAGCATGCGGAGCCTGCCGGCGGATCTTCGTGATCAAGGAGCGCGAGACGTAGTAACGATAGAGCTTGCTCTTCTTGGAACCCTGGATCGGCGTCATCCGATCTCCGGCGCCGTCATAGACGAGTCCAGCAAGTAGACTCGGTTGTTTGATGCCAACACCGGTCTTGTTCCCTACACGATTGGCGCTCAGCATCGCCTGCACTTTGTTCCACAGTCCGTCTTCGATGATCGCCTCGTGCTGACCTGGATAACGCTGTTGCTTGTGGACGACCTCGCCACGATAGATTGGGTTTTGAAGCATCAGGTACAGGGCTCCGCGCGAGAATGGCTTGGCCCCGATCACGGCCCCATGACGATCAGTGCGCGCTTTACTACGCACGCCGTCCCTGTCCAATGCCTCCTTCAAGAGGCGTACCGATCCGAGCTCCAGGTAGCGGCGATAGATGTTGACGACGGTCTCGGCCTCGGACTTGTTGACCACCAGCTTGCGGTCTCGCGCATCATAACCAAGCGGCGCCAAACCTCCCATCCACATTCCTTTCTTTTTCGATGCAGCAATCTTGTCGCGGATGCGCTCACCGGTAACCTCGCGTTCGAATTGCGCGAAGCTGAGCAGCATATTCAGCGTGAGCCGCCCCATCGATGTCGTCGTATTGAACTGCTGCGTGATAGAGACAAACGATGCACCGGCGCGGTCCAGGATTTCGACGATCTTCATGAAATCAGAAAGCGAGCGCGTCAACCGGTCGACCTTATATACAACCACCGTGTCGACCTTGCCCGCCTCGACCTCAGCGAGTAACTCCGCCAGAGCCGGCCGTTGCATGGTCCCGCCCGAGAGCCCGCCGTCGTCATACATCTGCGACAAACAGATCCAGCCTTGGCTCTTCTGGCTGTGGATGAAGGCCTCGCAAGCCTCACGCTGAGCATCCAGGGAGTTGAAATCCTGGTCGAGTCCTTCCTCTGAGGACTTGCGCGTATATATCGCGCAGCGAACCGAACGCGCCTGCACGCTCGCCTTAGGCATCACTTTTGCCTGCGGCGCCATGAGTTGTTCGGGGACATTGTTTCAAGCCGAAGAAACGTCGGCCCGACCAACGCGTTCCGGTAATCGCCCGTGCAATCGCTGAGAGCGAGCGATACTGGCCGCCGCGATATAAGAAACCCTCCTCTACTACCTCTACGCTGTAGGTCTGCCCCTGCCATTCCCGCATGAGCCTCGCACCGGGTTTGAGATCCACGCTGCAAGTCCCGGCAAGGTCGCCACCCTGCTCGAGCGTGCTCACCAGACTCAGCAGCCGGCGCTTGATCGAGACCGTCAACCCTCCGTAGGCCCTCTCTTGAATCTTCCATGCCAGAGCAAGAGCCAACAGCTCGTGGGTAACCCGGCGCGGCGGGTCAGAGCGATACAATCGGCGCCACTGGACGCGGAGCTCTGCGCCGTTCATATCGACTAGCGCCCGCAGGCTGCGATCGACATCGTCCGCCGTCTTGGAGCGCGCCGCTGTCACGGCCGACGTCGTGACGGGACCGGCTTGGACTTGTAAGGATCGCCTACTCACAAGGCTATGAACGCTTGCGTGGGCCGGGAAGGCCAGCATTTTGCGCAGGTCTTGGCGGCTATTTCCGCTTATTCGCGGGCAAGTGGGCAAGTATCGGCGAAGTCTTGGCGTGGCGGACTGAGAGCAGCCTTAGGGTGGGCCCCGCTCCCAGGGAGATGGACCCCATCGTCTGGATAGCTCGGCGGCCGGTTTAAGGTGGACCCCCGAGATTCGTAATCAGCAGGTCGGCGGTTCGAGTCCGCCCGTCAGCTCCAGAAAGTCTAGGGTCCGTACCGGACACATGGTTTACACTTCATACCGGAGACATGGTTTACACTTTCGGTAAGAACGGATTCGGGGCCGGTTCCACCCGGGCCGCATCCTCGTCAAAGTATCCTA
>JAZDCZ010000088.1:0-12221 GCA_036679605.1 Gemmatimonadota bacterium | reverse complement strand
TACGATGTCCCAATAAAGCACTAACGGAGCCGGTACGAACCCCCCAAATTACACCTACCCGAAGCTGGAAGCACAATTGCCGTCCTCCAGTCGGATACGAATTGGCATTGGTTCTGTCGATTCGCCGATCGCCGGTACAGTGCAGCCCAAGGTTTGAAGACAGTGGATTTATGATCCGGGTAACCTACCGATGTGACCTTTTGCTCCTTCGTGGCCACTGTAGTATAGAGCCTCGAGAGGTGCCATGGCGACGTCGCCGGCCGTGATGGACAGAATTGACCGGTTGGAATCGCCGGCCTTCCTGAGGCGGGCGCGGTCGGGCGAACCGGAGGCCTTGACTGAACTCTTCGAGCGTTTCGGAGCAATGGTTTTCGGTGTAGCGCTCAAACTTGCACAGTGTCGTGACGATGCGAGTGATGTTGTTCAGGACGTCTTTATGGTCCTGCCTCGAGCTTTGCGAGGTTACACAGGCCGGGGCAGTCTCGAGGGGTGGATCAAAACGGTGGCATACAGAACCGCCTATAGGGTAAACCGTTCGTCCAGAAGGCGGGCCGAGGTTCCCCTTGACGACGTTCCGCTGTCCGCCGTGGCTGAGGAACCGCCGGAGCACGAAGCGCGGATCGCGCTCGAGCGAGCACTGGCACGCGTGCCGCATTCGTTGCGAGCGGTGCTCGTGATGAGCGTCGTCGAGGGGTATTCGCATTCGGAGATCGCGAGCATGCTCGGAATAACCGTGGGCGGCTCGAAAATGAGGTTGCTGCGAGCGAAGGCTCTCATGCTCGAGTTGCTCGAAGGAACCAAATAGATGGGACACGTCTCTTTCTCGAAACTATGTGACTTCGCCGCCGGCGAATTGGCGGGTAAGAAGCGTGCGCGGGTAGCCGATCACCTGGCCGGCTGCTCGGTGTGCCGGCGCAAGGTTGTATCGATTCGGGATTTGGACGAGCGGCTCAGATCATTGCCGGACGAGAAACCGCCCGTGGAGATCTTAGAACGCGTCCTGGCGCGGCGTGCGGCGGGAGAGCGGGTGGTGCTACCGTTGTCCGACCCGTTTCCGGCGCTGCCCAAACGACTGGGCATGATAGCCGCCGCGCTGGTTGCCCTGGTGGGCGCAGGCGCTCTCATGGTTCGCTCGCTTCCGGACTTGGGGGCCGAGCGGATGTCGGGAGAGTTGATCTTGACACCCGAGAAGCCCGAGCGCGGCGATCTGATTGCTGTGGAGTACCGCAGTACCTCGATGCTCGCGGGCGAAGATCGGCTGGTGCTCCGCGCTCGCTACAGAATGGCCACCGATCGGGAGTACAATCCGGGTGCCCGACAGATTGTGGTGGGCCAGCTGGACAAAGTTGGACGCGGGAAATTCGAGGGCACCGTTCAGCTTCCCGACTCGGTGGTGTACGCGGTATTCGCGGTGGAGGATACGCTGGGTGCGCGAGTTGACAGCAACCGTCGTGCGTTGTGGGAGCTTCTGGTCTTCAATGGCGAGGAGCCGGATTATCGCGCGTTGGTGCAGCAACAAAACGATTTGAGCGAGCGAAACTGGCAAGGAGGACTGGAAGCTGCGAGACGGGCCACCGAGCTATATCCCGACAATCCCAATGCCTGGTCGCGACTAGCGGGGTTCGAGGAAAATTTATACCAATCACGCGGCGTGACCGATTTCTCTGGACGTTGGAGAGCGCGCTACGAGGAGTTGCATAGCCGGTTCACCAATGAAATATCGCTTAGCGGTGACACGTTGGCGGGACTGTACTGGCTGGGATTCATCGCAGAGCAAGGTCCGGAAAAGGTTGATTACTGGCGGGACAGGCTGCTAAGTGAAGCACCGGGCCATCCTCAGGCAGTGCAACAACGTGTCTTTCGGATCATAGCCGCACATGGGAGCGATCGCGCTGGTGCGCTGCGGGAACTGGAAGGGCTGTGGCAAGAGGTTGGCCCAGTCTCCTTCCAGCTGCCTCTGATGGCGCTTTCTGTGGCAATGCGGGCGGGAAACCCGGACGCGATACTGCGATGGGCCGACCGCCGCGTGGCGCTGGAACCGTGGGCGGCACTTGCCGTAGCGAAGCAACTGGCCGAGGTGCCGGAATTGAGAAGGGTCGCTGTAGAGCGGCTGCGTGGTGCACTGGCACGCGCTGACACCGATGCCGGCTGGAGACGGCCTCTGACTCGCACCGCCGCAGAGCAGCGGCGCTACGACGAGGCGGAGCGTGGCCGAGTTCTCGCACCGCTAGGTAGGGCGCTGGTGCAGTTGGGCGACACCGATGCCGGTCTCGACGCTCTGGACCAGGCGGCGGCCGGCTGGGATACGGAGGTCTTTGGGGTATCGGCCGAGGTAAGGCTCGGCATTGCCGATACGGCCGGTGCGGTTGGCATGTTGGCCAGACTGGCGGTCGACCCGAATACCACGACTGCTGCCCGGGATTCGCTTGCGGCGCTGGCGACCGGTCTTGTGAACGGCGCTCGATGGACAGAGCTGAAGAGGGTCGCACGAAACGAGATGTACGAGCGCGTTCTGGCAGGCACGAGCAACACCTTTGTGCCCGGCGGCGTGGAGTTGACCGACTCGGCGGGTGCAAGTTATAGGCTAGACGAACTCGTGGGCGGCCAAGTTACGCTCGTGGCGTTCTGGTCCTGGTTGTGCGCCCCGTGTCTCGATCAACTGCCGCGCTTGCAGGAAGTCACTGCCCGCTATGAATCACGCGGGGTTCGGGTGTTGATCTTGACGGCGGAGTCACAGTCCCCAGGCCTCCACCGTTTCGTGCAACAGCATCCGTCCGCACCGAGACTTTTTCAGGTGGATGGGAAGGCACGCGACGCGCTCGGTTTGTGGGAAACACCGCTTTACCTGGTGCTGGATAGATCGAGTCGCATACGGCTGTCCGAGAACTCTTTGGATGGAATCGTGCGCGTGCTCGAGGCGCTGGGCGTGCCTACCGGTACGAATGTGGCAGAAGACGGTTCCTAAACCGAGCTGCAAGTACCCGGAAAACCCTACGGTACGAGATCGGATAGAGCATAGCGCAGTATTGCCGGTGTCGGATCGTGCGTAACGGCGTACAGAGTCGTTGACTCCCTGTCCACGGCGATGCTCAGCACGTCGTGGTCCAGGCGAAGGGCTTTCACAAAGGTGCCATTCCAATTGAATACGTGTACGAACCTTGCGAAGTTTGCACGCCCGGGGAATCCCTCGCGTGTCCTGCCGGAGAACAACGCGAACAGGTATTTGTTGGTGCCCGCGCCATCGATGTAGCCAAAGCGCAGGTCATCGCCGGTCTTAAGGACAGGTACGTCTGCTGTCGAGCGGACGCTGTAGCGGGGTTCGAATGGCAAAGGGCCGTCGAGCATGGCGACGGTCGAGCCGTCGGACCGATATAACTCGATGCGGGAGGCGTGTCTCGTGACTGCTGCCAGTAGGTGTCGCTCGGGATGTGGAACCAGTGTCGCCTGATAGGCGTGCTGCTTCACCGTTGCTGGGACGTTCGGCGGGCCGAGCGGGACCGTTCCAAAAGTGTCCATCCGCTCGCCGTCCACGTTGAACACGGCCAGGCGGCCGGTCGCGAAGAGCCCCAGGCTCACGATCGTGTTGGCATCGGTCCATATCGGACCCGTTGCAGCGCCGTTGCTTTGAAGAGTAACGATCTTGCTGTCTGCGGAGTCTTCCGATGTGGTTACGTCCAGCTTCGTGAGCCTGCCCAATGCCAAGTCGTAGACCCAAACCTCCGACGTGCTGCCCGAAACAGCGTCGAGAGTCCAGGGCTGCCGGAACTCGCCAGGGCCGTCTCCACGTCTACCGATCGCACGCAGCACTTCTCCACTTGTTCTGTCTACAACGAATACGGCAGGCTCATTGGCATTGTCTATGACAACCACGTTGTCGCCTACGACCGCTATGTCAGAGGGAAGCGCCAGGGTGTCCGACTCGAAGAGGATCTCGCTCTTGGCGTCAATGACTCCAACGGCGGTGTGATCGAGTTCAGCCGGTCCGTACCGTAGCCCGCTGCTTGACTCGCTACCGCACGCATGGGTGAGCAGCGCTAGCAATGAAAGGCTCCACGCGAGACGGACCCGGCGCAGAGTGCACCTACATTGCATGAAGACTGTCCCCATGCGATTGGTGATACTCAGCTTTTATCGTACCCGGACTCAACGTCGGATCAGTGTAGCTAACTAGCCACAAGGCGTGTAGTCACCCTTGGGCTGCCCATCCGGTATGCTACTGGGGCACAGCGAACCCTGTTCGTGGCGACAGCAGAAACCACCCTGAGCGCATGCGTCACTGACACCGATTGAAACTCGACCCTCCGACTCCGTGACTGCCAGGGGTAATGCGGACAGGGCGACAATAGCCGCGGTCACGAGTATGAGTTTGCGTAGTGGGTAGTGCATGATGAGCCTCCGCTGTTCGGTACGTTTGATCAAATTAGCCCGTCACGGCCGACAGCGGCATACCTATACGCTCTGAAGAGGCGCGCACCGTGAACGTGCAACAACCAGGTGCCTACACCTTATAGTGGCCTCCAGTGCTTCAAAGGTCACATGCCACTTTCCTGCTTTGTCACAGCCGCACGGAGTGAGTGAGCACGACTCCTGTCCGATCGCAAAGCACTTGACTCTGCGGGTGTGACACGCAACTGGTTGCAATCCATCAACTTGAGCGGTGTCCAGTAAAATCCGCTTGCCGCAGTTTGTGACCTTTGGCCTGTTGGGAGCCACTGTATAACTAGAAGGCGGTGGCACGAGCGCAAATGGGGACCGTCCTGGGTGCGCCACCAGTTCTCACTGCCGGCTGCCGTATCTGCGATTTGTTAACGGCACCAGCGACTACAACGATTGGAGGAGAAACATGAAGCTGGCCGGAGCATTGAATGGGTCGGTCAACGTGCTGATCGTCGGCGCCCTTGGATTCGTGTTGCTGGGACCCAATGGTCTGCTAGGCAACGCGATTACGAAGTGGCGAGCGGAGACACGGATCCGCAATCAGATCGCCGAGCAGTGGCCCGCGTTGAGTGCGGGTGGTCACCGACTCGATAGTGGCGCGGCTAGTGTTCGGCTGGTGGAGTTCTCTGACTTCCAATGTCCCTTCTGCCGACGATCGGCCCCGGCCGTCGAGCGGCTACTCGCGAAGCACCCGGAGGTTGGCGTGGTTTACCGTCATTTTCCGCTCTCGTTTCATGCAGCTGCTGAGGGCGCCGCCCTGGCAGCGATTTGTGCCGAGGCTCAAGGACGGTTCCAGGCGATGCATCGTCAGCTCTTCCAAACGACCGAGTGGCAGCAAGATCCAAACTGGGTACGGGAGGCTGAAGCGGCCGGCGTGGACGATCTTGAAGAGTTCTCGCGATGTCTGGGTGGCGAGGCGGCCGCCGCGCGTTTGGCGGGCGACATGGCATTGGCACGGCGCCTCGGGATCAGCGGGACGCCCACGTTCGTCCACAAACAGGGGCTCGTGTCGCGCAGCCTCTCGCTGGTGGAGCTGGAAGAATTGCTGGGTTTTGCACAGTGATGCGCACCTACAGTTGCGGTGCTCGGAGAAACTCGGTTGCGGCGGTTTGTGACCTTTTGCCCGTTCGATGCCACTTAGAAGTAGGAGGCGAAATGTACTCAGCTGAAATAACAAGAACAACGAACGAGCGGTCGCGATAATATGAAGAGCCATCGCCACGTTGGCATAGCCATTTGTGCACTCGTCGTGACGGCGTGTTCACATTTCTCGGAACCTACCAATCAGCGGCATCCGATTGCCGAAGGTCTCGTTCATCCGGCGGTTCCATCGGCCAGCGTGACAATCGGTGACTCTTCCGCCCATGCGCCGTCAGGGCTCCAAGAACTAGCAAATCGTCTACGTTCGGCGTCGCCACAGTTGCGCGTCGGTGTCATGGATCGTCCGCGCGAACAGGTCTTCGGGAAAATCGAGGATGTAGCGTTCGATTCGTATGGCCGCCTGATCATCCTCGATTCACAGGACCGCACCCTGCGGATGTTCGATGAGGATGGCGCCCTACTACAAGTGGTTGGGCGTGCCGGGCTTGGCCCGGGTGAGTTCGCACATCCACGTGCCGTTGAATTGGGCCCCGATGGCGGGCTGTACGTGTTAGAGGCGCGCGGCAGGGTAAGCATCTTCGACGCCGGACCGGATTCGATCAGTTTCCTGCGCATGTTTGAGATCGGTGTTGGGATCCATGACGGTTGCATTATGAACGGCCGACTCTACCTCCATGCTACGAGCCTCGAGCAAGGCTATACGATCCGGTCGTATACACTCGTGGGTGAACCACTCGACTCGTTCGCCGAGGTCTACCGAACCGAGAATCGAATCGTGCAAGAGCAGCTCTCCATGGGACGGATCGCTTGCCTCGAAGAGGCGGGTGTGCTGTTGCTGGCGCCCTGGGCACTACCGGAAGTTCGGGCCTACAACGCAGCCGGCAACATGCTGTGGCTGCTCGAGATCGATGGCTTCCAGCCAGTTGAACTAATCGCAATGGGTACAAGGGGATCGGAACTGAGAATTCCACAGGGAGGTTACCACGCCTCAATGCGTCTCGTCCCGGTGGCTGACCAGACTGCAGTCGTACTTCAGGTAGCACTAGTGACACGCAGGGTCTGGCAGCGCAGGGAGGCATTCGCTCAGCTGCACACGTTTCTCATTGGGCTAGACCGGCCCGGCGGCATGTATCTCGGTGACGGGTTTCCGCTCATTCTCGGGTCGGGCCTGAATACCGTGGTCGCGGCCGACGAAACTCCGTTCCCGATGGCTAGGGTTCTGACACTCACCAAGTAGGAGGTGCCATGTTCAAAGGGATACGATCGCGCGCACACTCACAGGTTGGGTCTCTTACGTCCAGCAGCATTCTACAGTTCGCGCTTGTCATCATCTTGCTCGGAAGCGGCTTCACGCTTGCTCGGCGCTACGACGTCGAGTTTGCGCTCAATCGCAGCCCTCACGAACTGGACCCAGAGTCGGAATACATCCCGCGCTACAGACGTGAGAATGGTCCACAACTGGTGATGGCATACGTGGGCAGCTCCACCTGCGGGTGGTCGAATACGCCCGGGCTGCCGCACGCGGTCGAATCGATCAAGTTGCAGCTCGCGAAATATGCCAAGGAACGTGGATGGTCGTTCAAAGCCGTCGGCGTCGCTCTCGACTGGTCACCTGAGCTGGGGTTCGAACACCTCACGAAGTTCGGCCGCTTCGACGAAATATCGGCCGGCTACAACTGGGGCAACACCTTCGCGGCGCGGTACCTCTGGTCCGACGATACTACCGAGCCGATGACCCCGCAGGTGCTGGTTTACAAGCGTTTTTATGTGGCTCCGAAGGACAGTACTGACGAACTGTATTTCGGTGAGCGGGATCGACTGCTTCTGGTAACCAAGCCAGGCCGTCAAGCAATTGTAGAATGGGCCGATTCGGGCGCTGTGCTGCCGGAAGGCAGGTGAAAACACACACACTGGACACAACCTTTTTTCTGGAAGGCGCTGAGGGGCGCAACTTCACCACACATACTAAGGAGATACCATGCATACCATGAAAAGCATCTGGACAAAAACTTTGGCTGCCACCCTAGTCGTTCTGTTGGGTCTGGTGGCCGGAGAACTCAGCTCCCCGGAGCCGGCAGAAGCCAGCCATCAATGCAACTGGTCACATTGTGGCGCTTTCGGATGTGATGTTTCGTTCAATTTCGAAGAATGCAACTTTAACGGTTATTCTTGCGTAACCGTTCCGTGCCAGGAAATTCCTGACTAGAGTGTAGCGGGATCGGTCTCTGTGACTGCAGATGGACGGATTGACGGTCTGAAGAGACGAAGGTGTCGCCCCTCACCCTTCCTGTCTGGTTTTTGCCAACAGACGCCCTACTACGAGCCTTGTCGGCACGCCCTGCCCTTGGGCGCAATTCGCTGCGATTGCACGCCTGCCGGTAACATCTCATGGTGGATCGGTGTTCTACCAGGTATGCGTGTAGGACTGCTTAAAGGATACCTCTAATGATCGAGACAAAAGACAGCGTGATTCGCCGTTTGCTTATCGGTGTGCTCACCGGGGGCCTTGTCCTGCTGACTCCGCCTGCGGCTAGCGCCCAGCAGACGATTTACGGGACCGTGGTAGACGACAGTACTGAACGGCCCGTTGGTGCTGTGTCTGTGATGCTGCTCGATGAAAAAGGAGGGATGCGGGGTGGTGCGATTAGCGACTCGAATGGTGTCTTCTCCCTTCTCGCTCTAGACCCCGGCAAATACACACTACGGGCGGACGCCTCATTATACGCGAAGTTGGTTACGTCAGTGTTTGAACTTGTGGACGGCGAGATCCTCGACATTCAGATGCGAGTCTCCAAGAAGAAGCCGATCGAGATGCTCGAGACCGTTACAGTGACGGCAGAAAGGGAGAGGTTTGCACCTGGGCCGCTGCAGGGCTTCTACGATCGGAAGCGACGCGGTCTTGGCCATTTCTTGACGCGTGAACAGATCGAAGAAAAGGGCGTGAATCGGTTTACCAGCCTTCTTCGACTTATGCATGGCGTGCGGATCGTCTCTTTGGGAGGAAGGCAATCCAGTGTACGAATGAGAGGTTTTGGAGGCTTAACTGGTACGAGTTGTGTACCGCAGTTGTATTGGGACGGTGTAAGGACCGGCAAGATCGATGGTATTTCCGACCTGGGACCGGATGTAGTGCTATTTCCGTCCGACTTGGAAGCAATTGAGGTCTACACGCCATCGAGCGTGCCGGGGGAATTCGCCGGTAGCGACGCCAGGTGTGGGGTTATCGTAGTGTGGTCCAGGCGGTCACCGTAAAGAGCGCAAAGCTGAGGAGCGGCTTTCGGGGCAGCGTTGCGAGATAACGGCAAATCCCAATGCTTCGAGAATGCGGACAACCTCCGCACCGTCGAGCCGCCGCAGCCTACGCGGCACCGACCGCCGGAGCTATCTCAAGCGTGGCGACTATTGAAACTGGTGACACGAGGCCGAAGTCGGCCAGATCCTCACCGTCCAGGTGCAGGCTCACAGCCTCCTGCAGGTTCGCCACAGTTCTGTCGAGAGTAGAACCTTGGGTGACCACGGAAAGTTCGACACATTCGGCCACATAGCCTGATTGCTCGCCGGGCCGGATCACAGCGTTAACAGTATGCTGCACTATGGTTCCTCCTGTAGCGCGGGTGACTCGTGTTCTCAGGCCATCCTTCAGACCTCTAGGAAATATACGCACCGTCCAGAAGGTAGAAGTGGGCGGTATTTACTGAGTCCTACCGCCCAACGCAACTCGTTGTGAGCCATTGAGTTTGACTGGTGTAGAGTATACTAGGTTGCCCCCACGTGTGACCTTTTGCCTGTTCGGAGCCACTGTATAGGTAGGAGGCGGGTGGCACGGTCGCCGGCGGAGCCATGACGAGCAAATCCGAGCGTTGAGAACGCCGGGAACCTCGGCCATGGGCACCCCCGCTCGGCACTGTTACGGGTGGATCGGTGTTCTACAGGGCAGGTGTGCAGAGCCGCTTTGAACGATCTGATTTGATCTATAACGTATTGCGTCATATAACGCGCATCGTTATAGTACTTGATGATACGAGATTTCCGGGGCCATCGGGCCGAGTCGATTTGGCGAGGCGAGCGTGCTCAACGGCTACCAGCCGACATCCAGAACGTAGCCCGCCGAAAGCTCCGTATGCTGAACAACGCCCGGACGCTTTCCGATCTTCGGGTGCCGCCTGCCAACCGTTTGGAGGCACTGAAAGGCAGACGTAAGGGTCAATAGAGTATCCGGATCAACGACCAGTGGCGCATCTGTTTCAAGTGGGAAACCGGCGATGCCTTTGCGGTTGAGATCGTCGATTATCACAAGGGGTAATAACCATGGCAAAGAAACTACGGAACATCCATCCCGGTGAGGTCCTGCTCGAAGAGTTTCTCGAACCCATGGGCCTTAGCCAGAATCGGATTGCGCGTGACATTGGTGTGCCGCCACGTCGCATCAACGAGATCGTGCATGGCAAGCGTGCGGTGACAGCCGACACAGCCGTGCGTCTGGCCAAGTATTTCGGTATGTCCGAACAATTTTGGATGGGACTGCAAGCCGACTTTGATCTAGAAGAGGCTCGGCGCAGGATGGGTCGGAAACTCGATCGTATCCCCCTGCACGCCGCTTGATAGATATGATTTTGCTTGTGACAAGAGAACTATGCCTTAAAGGGAGGCCACTTCGACATTCATCATTCCTGGTTCGCTGTTCGATTGTTCGAGCGTTGAAAACGCTCGCGGACTGGATATCGCCACCCGGCTCGCAGCTAGGCATATTTAACGTGCGCAACTAAACCCGGTCCTCGTGCATCTCACGAGTGTCGTGCCCTGGGCAGGGTACCCGATCTCAATTTGCGAGTGAAACGTATGGCTATTTCAAAAGGAATGATTGGACTGTCGGCAGCCATCCTGGTTGTTGGATTACTGGGTGCTGGCGTCGTGCTGCGCCTTCAGGGCGGTGAAGGGGATTCAGAAGACGCGAATGCTGGTGCCGAAGATCGTCCGGCAGTCTCGGCGAGTAGCGCCTTCTCGACCGATATCGCCATTCCGGTTGAGGCTGCTACGGTTACCAAAGAGACGTTGATCGTCTCGGTCAACGCGGCCGCGCAGGCTGCGGCGGTGAAGGAGTCGAGGTTGTTGGGACAGGTGGAAGGACGCGTTAGGCGAGTGCGTGTGCGCGAAAACGACCCGGTCAAAGGCGGGAGCGTTCTGATCGAGATAGATCCCACCGAGTATGAGCTGGTCGTGGAGCGGGAGAAGGCCGCACTCGCGCGCGCCGAGGCAAGTTTCCGTGAGCTTATCCTGTTCGACGATCAGATAGAAGACCCCGAGGTCAGGGCCGAGCGAGAGAGAGTTGCTAGAGCGAAGAGCGGATTGGGTGAAGCCGAAGTCAGGCTCAAGGAGGCCCAGCTCCGGCTGGCTCGAACCAAGGTGCGTACGCCATACGACGGAAGAGCAGCAAGCATTAGGGTTGTGGAAGGGCAAGCTGTGCGGGTGGGAGATGAGCTGCTCACGGTAGTCGATCTCGATCCGATCAAGGTTGAGGTCCAGGTCCTGGAGGGCGAGATCGGGTTCTTGCAACCGGGTCGCAAAGCTTCGATCTCTTTCTCAGCTTTTCCGGACGAGATTTTCTACGGCACCATTGCGACGATAAACCCGGTCGTGGACCGTGACACGCGGACGGCGAGGGTCACGGTCACTGTGCCCAACCCGGAGGGCCGCATCCTCCCCGGAATGTACGCCCGCGTGTCACTGCAGGCGAAGAGCTTCGCCGACCGAATCCTCGTTCCGCGCAGCGCCATTTTGGAGCGCGACCGTCGAACATTGTTGTTTGTGTTTGAGGGAGAGGGCCGGGACGGGCTGGCCAAGTGGCGCTATGTGACAACGGGCCTCTCTAATGACTCGCTCATCGAGATAGTTGAGAATCCTGATACGAAGATGGTCCAGGCCGGCGAAGTGGTCCTTACCGACGGTCACTATTCCCTGATTCACGACGCACATGTGCGACTGGTCGGGAATGTCCGGGTAGCTGGGGGGAGGCCACAATGAACAGGTGCGCGTTAATCCTTGCGGCGGCGATCCTTGCGCCCTCAGGCGCAGCGGCGCAGCAGGTGCCCTCCAAGATGACGCTGGAAGATGCATTGGAGATTGCTCGGGAGCGGAACCCCGGCTACCGCAAGGCAATCGTGCGGGCCGATGCCAGCGGGGCCGATATATCGGCAGGGGTTGGTCGGTTCCTTCCCAATCTCAACGGCAGCCTGAACTTCAACGGCTCGACGCGCACCGTGTTTACCGGCACAGATGATTTTGGTCGTGCAGTGGCGACGCCGACCTCCCGAACCTTTCAAAGCAGTAGCTCCTCACAGAGTGTCTCGTCCAACCTCACGCTGTTCGACGGATTCCAAAACCTCAACAACCTGCGTGCTGCACGTGCGGGAGCACGCGCAACGCTCGCCGGCGTAGAAGTGGAGGTGGCGCGGATGGAAGCGAACATCAAGCGGCAGTTCCACGGCTTGGTGGAGGCTCAAGACCTCGTCGCAATAGAGGAACGGATGCTGGTGGCAAGAAACGAAGAACTCGATGCCACCGAGCGACTTTTCAGGGTGGCCGGCCGGACGCGGGTGGATGTGCTTGGGGCTCAGGTGGGTGTATCGCGACAGGAAGCCGCGTTGGAAACAGCCCGGGGAGCGGCAAGAAAGAACCACCTTCTC
>JAZDCZ010000087.1:0-2550 GCA_036679605.1 Gemmatimonadota bacterium | reverse complement strand
CCGGCATCATCAGGCTCGTTGGAAGAACAATCGCATCGAGGGATCGCATGTATACGTTCGCCGTCGAGAGCGCAGGATGCAGGGCTTCAGGTCGCCCGGTGCAGCGCAGAGATTCCTCTCGCTTCACGCTGCGACGTACAATGCCTTCAACACCCGCCGTCATTTCATCCCCGCCGCTGAACACCGAACCTGCCGAAACCAAGCCTTCACGATCTGGCGTGAAGCTGCCGGGATCGCCGCGTAGGTACGGCGATGGCAGCAGCTAAGCTTGACCCTCGAACAACATTCGTGTCTAGCCCACACGCGGCTCAGTCCAGCGCGCACACGCCCCAGCTCACGCCCGGGAAGCCTGAGGCCACGTCATAGCTCGTATCGCAAGTGCTCGAGGACAGCTCGGGAAGACCGCAACTGGTCAGGTCCGCGCACGTCCTCGATACACCGCAGCTCGCATCGGTGCCGTTACCGGTCACTGTCGAGCCCTTGAGTGTGATACGACACTGGGTGGTTTGCGTATCGACCTGTGCGATACCGTCCAGAGCGTTGCCCGTCACCGTTGAATCTGTCAGCTTGATCACCCCAAGGAAGAGGTCTTGAAGGATGCCCTCGGCACCGTTGTTGTTGATCGTCGAGTCGCGCACAACCACGCGTTGTGCTTCGCCTCGTACGCCCTGCGCGATATTGCCGCTCACATCGCTTCGCAAGATCTTCGCCTTGGAAAAGATTGGCAAGTCAATCCCGGCTATGCCGTTTCCTGTAATGATCGAGTCGGTAACACGGACCAACTTGTCGTTGGTAGCGACGCCGTCAAAACCGTTCCCCGAAATCGTCGAGCGCTTGATACTTGCGCTCCTGGCCCCCAGCACACCCAGCTCACCGTTATTGCTGACCTCGGAATCGATGATCTTGGCCTTAGAGCTAATCACTCCAGTGCCGGCATTGCCGGTGACGACCGAGCGCAGCAAGCGAGCTGTACCTAGAGGGGTATCGACAGCCGCGAATAGACCGCTAACAGCGCCAATAACCGTAGAGTCGGTCAACTTTATGTTCCCGTCAGTTGTACCAATGGTGGCGTCGTTGAGTACTACGTCGGACACCCTAAGGTGGATCCGAGGCCCTCCGGGAAGTGGACCCGCAGCAACAGCCGGGATCGTTCCCAGCCCATCGGATGTGATCATGCCTCCGGGTGGATCAGAGATCACTTTGCAAGACTTTGTGCATGCCACTCCAGCGCCAGCCGACGTCAATGTGAACCCACGAAGATCAAGCGTACCCCCTTGGATCGTAACCGCGATCACTGGAACGGCACTGCAATCCAGATCGCCAGCTAAAAAGCCTCTGCCCGAGAAGACCTGGCCGCAGGTGTTGACCTCAACGGGAGGGGCGGCTGCTTGAGCCGGGATAGCCGAGCATAGCACCGCCATCACGGCGAAGATCCCCGCCGCACCTAATGCACTTCGAAGAGGGCCTGCAATGTTGCGCCGGCCATAGACAGCGCGACCGGAACAATGAGAGTCGGGCGCTAACATAGTATCTATTCTTAGCCACAACGCGCAGCCTTCGTCCAGGGGTATGTTTTGTCCAGGTTTTCAGCATTTCGAGCCCCTCAATAGGGGGTGGAGCAATCGTTGCCCACACAGCTAAGCCAGCCCGTGAGGTTTCCCCGCGAAGGATCATCCTCTGCGGCCGTTGCCCCCTCGAGTGCGTCGATGACGCCTGCGATTCCCAGCGGCGCAGCCGATTGGCTTGTGTTTGTTGTGATGGGCTTCACGATGTTGCAGTTCCGGCGCAGGAAGTTTAGCCGCTCTTCTTCTTCTGGGTTGGAAGCAAGATCGAACAGTCCCGTGAGCACACCAGCCGACGTCGCCTTGAGCTTCCACGTTGCAGTTACACACGTGTTGCACGGGATCCAAACGTTCCTCGTACACTTGAGACTCAGGCCTGGCGGGCAGTCGGAATTGGTTTGGCAGCGATACAGCGCGTCGGTGGACTGCTCCGGCGTCGAGCAATAACCCGCGGGCAAGCAAGTCTCTGGATCAGTGCAATCAAGATCGTTCGTGCAGAAGGTCAGATTGAAAGTAAGATCCGGCGCGAAGATCGGGTCCAGACAGGTATCGTGTTCTTTATCCGTATCCAGCGGCAGCGGCGGCGTTTCGCAGTGACTCCCGTCTACATCATCCGGCGCAACACAGACCTTGCCCGCAAGCTTGCACCATTTAGCATTTCCCGTGCATTCCAGGTCACTGTTGCAAGTCTCGCACGAGGCTCCGTGAACCTCTCGAGGCGCATTGGCACTCGGCGTCTCCGCGCGGCTGTCGTAAGCACACACACCGCCTGCCGTGAGGGAATCACTGTCGTACTTGAAAAAACCGTCGCGGCTGATCACTGAACTGCCGGCACCCGGATAGCTGGCATAGGTAAAGTCGCGAACCTCAGAGTGGCGTTGTTGCATAATTCCCCTGGTCGAGGCCGAAATGCTACGCCATGAGGCATGCGAACACGCCCGTACGCCTTTCGGTACCGAATCCGCAACTGGTCCACCTACAATCGAGC
>JAZDCZ010000086.1:0-4785 GCA_036679605.1 Gemmatimonadota bacterium | reverse complement strand
CAGTCGATCGCCGTTGATTTCATGGTGGTCCCTACGATCCGCTTCTCACTGCTCTATGTATTCGTCGTTCTCGATCATGGGCGCAGACGTATCCTGCACGTCGCGGTCACGTCTGTTAGCGGCGACGACAAAGCGCGTAAATCTGTTGAAGTTCGAAGTCGGTGGTTGAGGGCGCGATTTTCCTGATGTGTGGGCCGGTGTCAGTCGCGCTTTGGTGATCGAGCGGATCTCTTGCGCAGCTTGGCGCGCTCTTTGGCTTCTTTGAGTCTGTAGCTCTGGCCATCGATGGTGATGATCTCAGCTCTGTGGATCAAGCGGTCGACGAGGGTGACGACGCAGGCGGCGTTGGGAAAGACATCTGTCCATTGGTTGAACGATTTGTTGGTGGTCACCACGATCGCGCGCTGTTCATACCTGCGGGTGACGACTTCGAAGAGTAGGTCGGCGTAACGGGCATCGTAGGAGAGATAGCCCACTTCATCGATGACCAAGAGGTCGGGATGACAGTATCGGCGCAGTCGGCGAGTCAGTGACGAATCGGTTTCTTGGCCGGCCAGCTCGTGCAACATGTCGCTGGCGGTGGTGAAGCGCACCGTATAGCCGCGCAGCAGTGCCTGGTGAGCCAGGTTCTTTGCGACCATGGATTTGCCGGTGCCGTTGGGGCCGAGCAAGATGACGTTGGCGCCCTCGTCGATGAATTGGAATGAGAAGATGTCGTCGATTGCAGAGCGATCGATCTTACTCGGCCACTTCCAATCGAAGTCGGCCATGGGTTTGAACGCACCGATGAGTGCGTTCTTGATGCGCCGCTCTAGGCTACGCCGCGCCCGCTCGGTCTCCTCGTAGCCGAGCACGGTATCGATCCACGGTTGCTCTCCAATCTCATCGAAGTGAGCGAGCAAGCCGTACAAGCGGAGTTCGTGGAGCCGGGCACGGAGCGATTCAGGTTTCGTCGTCGTGAGCTTGGTCTGTGTCATGATCGACCTCGTCATGGATTTCGTCGTAGCTGCTAAGGCCGTGCGTCTTGATCACGATGTCGCGCACACGCGGGTCATTGGAGACAGGGACGGCAAGTGGTGGTGGCTTGCCCTTGGCGCTTTGGCGATGGTCGAGAAGCTGGCGCACAGCTCCGAGATGGGTCCGCCCAAGAGCCAGTGCTTCGGTAATACTGGCCTCGAGCTCGGCGGCGCCGTAGCGCTCGAGCAATCGCAGCAGCGCCGAGGTCGTGGCTCCCAGGTTGCCGCCGCGGGTGGCAATGTGCTCGAAGAACCGGCGACTTGCCGGTACGCCGTGATAGAGACGGTCGATACCGCGGTGCTCGCGAGCTTGGCGTTTGTAGGCAACCAAGGCTTCGATATGCGAAGGATTCTCGATCTGTCGTCCGCGATCGAAGCTTCGGGCGTGCGTGGCGATGACGTCGTTGCCATCGAGTACGCGCACGGTCTCCAAGGTGGCCGAGACCACCAGCGTACGGCGTACGTGGGTGTGTGGAATCGAGTAGTCGTTGAGATCGAAGCGGACATAGGGCGTCTTGCCGACGCGCACGTGGAGGCGCTCGTCGGTGGGAAAGGGATTGACGGGTAGCGCGAGCAGTTTGGGCTGTTCCTCGGCGAAGACCTCGGCCACGGTGCGCGTGCGATCCTCAGGGCACTTGCGCTCGGCAGCCTCACCATTGCACCACGCCAAGGCCTGGGCGTTGAGATCCTCGATGTCCTTGAAGGTGCGCGCAGCAAAGAAGCTCGAGCGTACAAATCGAATGGCGCGTTCTACGCGTCCTTTTTCGTTTCCGCGGCAAACCGCTACCGGCCGTGGCTCGAAGCGGTAGTGGGCGGCAAGCTCGAGCAGCCGCGGGTTGAAACGCACGGCGTTGCCTCGGCGCTCGAGCACGGCGCTTTTTAGATTGTCGTAGAGTGCGACACGAGCAACACCGGCAAAATGCTCGAAGGCCTCGACGTGTCCGCGAATGAAGTAGGGCATCGACTGTCCGAGATAGAAACGCACGAAGAGCTGGCGTGAGAAGCTCAGCACCATGACAAAGGCCATCAGCGGGCGCGTTGCCTGCCCGATGGCAATCTTGCCAAAGTGCGCCCAGTCGACCTGGGCCTGCTCGCCGGCCAGCGTGCGCAGCCTGAGGTAGGCCTGGGCCTGTGGTCGCGGCCGGTAGCGGGCCACAATGGCTCGGAAATGATCGGGACCCCCGCGGTAGCCACGCCCCTTGACCATCTGGTAGAGCCGGCTGGCGGTGAGCCGTGGGTATTTCTCGAGCGTGACCACGATGAAGTCGATGTAGGGATCGGCCATGGAGGAGCGAACAGAGTGCCGTCCCGCCGGCAGGCCGGCACTGGCCAGCACCCGCCTCACGGTGGTGTGGTGGACGCCGACCTGGGCGGCAATGGTGCCCGGGGGCCATTTCTCGGCGTGGTACAGGCGCAGGATCTCGGCTTCGAGCTCGGGCGAGATCATCGCTGGCCTCGCCTTTGACGGTCGAGCCGGCGAAGCTTGCGGAAGTCACCCACGCCGCTGATTTGTCGGCGCTCGGGATCGTCAGTCTCGATGAACACGAAGTCGACGAGCGCGTTGGTCTCCGGCCAGTCGTCTCCAAAGCCTCCCAAACCGAGCGAATGGCTGACAGGCTGCTCCGCAACGATCGCAACGCACAACGGGTGTCCGCTCCACAGCGCCAGGCCCTCCAGAACCGACATCAGCGCACGGTTGTGGTCGGGGTAGGCTCGAAACTCGGCCTTGAGCACGTCGCCGGTGGCCTCGGTCACCAACAGCCGCATCGTCCTCGGTGTGATCTCGATCGTGACTGTGAACGGGCTGCTCTGGTCGCTCATCATGGCTGGCCCCGATTGTGGCAAAGCTCGCGGCTGCCCGGAAGGTATGATGCGTCACTTTTCGTCTGTGCCACTCACGCTTACGCCAGCGCCGCTGCCGGTGGGCATGCTTGGCGCTGCCCCTCTGCGTGCTCTGGTAACGCCGCCCGGCCTCGCGAAGCGTGCCACTACGCTCGAGTGCCGCACAGCCCTGGAAACAGTAGATGTTTTCGTGATCGCAGCGCCGGCACAGGCGTACCTGAGCCTTGCACCTGGCGCAGTTGTAGAGCCGATAGTCAGCCTCGATCATCACCGCATCGTCTCGGCCGAAGCTCTGGACAGTGCGGCGCCATCAAGGCATCCTCTTCACTCTGGTGGAGTGTTGTGGTCGCCTTGATCGCAAACACCAAGAAGGCCCGAGGGACGGCAGTCCCTCGGGCCTTCGCCCTTTCAGCCTACTGAGTCTGCTACAGGGGAAACTGAGCCCAGGCCAGCCGCCGTCATCGCCGTGCTTCGATGCCCGAAGCTTCGACCTCCCCCGGTGAAAGATTCTGGTGGCTATCGGCGATCTTCAACAGATTGACGCGGTTCCTGAGCACCATCGACAGGAACTGGTCGACGCGCAGTTTCTTGTGAGAACAGGAAAGGAAGACGACGTGTTCTTCGCGCGTGATCCTTTGTTGGCACATTCTCTCGGTGTCGCTCTTGAGACCCCAGAAAAAGTCGGTGTTGATGATGCTTTCTTCGGCAAAGGTGCCCACCAGTTGTTGCTACCCTTTACCTCAGAGAAGGACCCAGATCATCAGAGGGGCTAACTGTCCCCGTCAGCTGAATTAGGGGTTCTTTTCTCCTCGTAGGCCGTTGAGTTTCGCCACTATCTCAACCCAAAAGGTCGGTAGTTCCTACACCTTCCCGGTCAGCCGAATTCGAAACTAATTATTGACCGGGCGACTGTCTCAGTCATGTTGGCAGAGAGGAAAATGTGGCCGTATATCGCTGGGAGCGTTGTCCCTATTGCAAGAAAACACTCTCGCTTGCTGCCGAGTACGCCGACGACTTACTAGGCCTTGGTCCTGAGTTCGCTACTTGTCCCAACTGTAAGAAGACTCACCGCACGAGGGCACAGGAATGGGCGCGCATGAGTACAGGCGGTCGGGCAGTGTTTTGGATCAAAACCGTTCTGTTGTCCGTTGTGGGTGGGGTTGTTCTATGGGGTGCGGGTGCACTTATGACTTTGATGGGTATATTTGCCGGCTTGGAGTACATGACGGGAAAAGAGAACCTATTCCTATGGGGTAACGAGAATTTTCTCTTGATGCTGGGCATATGTCTTCCGTTCGCCATGTTTGGCATGTACCGAAGGTTCCGTTACGCAAAGAGTTTGATTGTGGAATCGTTGGAGCGTGTTCCGTTAGCGTAGAAACTTCCGCTTTTGCCGGACTGTGGCTAACGACCTAGTCCGCTCGTGCAGTTCCTACAACGCAGGCGTATGAACGACGAGGACATAAAACTGCGGCAGGCGCTCCAAGAACTTACAGACTGCGGCAAGGAGAACCAGCCAAACCAACCACGGCTTATCGAAGCACTCCGGTTACAGTATCCCCACGAGATCACGCTTGTAGAAAAGGTAGCTCGCTTCGACGAAGAAGATCCGAAACTGCGATTCAACTGTTATCAGTATGCGTTCGATATCATTAAGGCGGAACCAGTGTATCGAATAGCTTCCCGGTTCAAGAGCGAGGTGTGGGTAAGTCGGAAGTACGTCATGTTTCTAGTCAACCGGTCATTAAAGGAGACGACCAGCGAAGAAGCACGCGACGATGATGTGGTGATCTACATGAAGGATGGAGTCATCATGCACGCAGGCAAGGTGAGCGGCGGACATGTGATTTCCAAGTGGGGAGCCGGTAGTCATGTATGGAAACACCGAGTGTTCGAAACGCCGATCAAATATGGAAGTGATCTCCGA
>JAZDCZ010000085.1:0-159403 GCA_036679605.1 Gemmatimonadota bacterium | reverse complement strand
GTTGTTCCTTCGGCACCGGGATCAGCTGGAGGCGGCTACGGTACCGGGGACGACCGGTGGCGGTGTGCCGTTCTTCTCACCAGACGGCAGCCGGGCCGCGTTCGTCACCTTCAACCCGGTCACGCTCCGTGTAATGTCGCTCGGTGGCGGCCCGCCTCTGACGATTGCCGATTCCGGGATCCGGGCGTTCGGGGGTGGCTGGGGGCCGGATGGCTTTTTATATGTGACTGGTTTTGCGGGGGAAGGACTACAGCGGTTCCCCGCGAGTGGGGGTGATCTGGAAAGTGTGACAACGGTCGATTCGGCGCGTGGTGAGACCGATCATTTGTTTCCTGAGCCGTTGCCCAATGGGAAGGGCGTGCTGTTTACGGTCAGGTACGGGCCTGATCAGTCGGAGAGCGACATCGCTATAGTGGATCTCTCGAACGGCCGGCACAAGGTGTTGGTGCGGGGGGTGTACGCGCGATACGCGGCGTCTGGGCACCTGGTGTATGTCACTGCAGACCAGACGCTCCTGGCGGCACCGTTAGATCAGAATGCATTGGCGCGCACGGGCGACGCGACCGCGTTGGTCGAGGGCCTTAGTATGCGGGTCAATGGCTCCGTCGACCTTACAATATCGACTGGAGGGAGGCTCATCTACGCGACGGGTACTGGTGGAGGCGAGCCCGACCGGTTGGGGTGGGTGGCGCGAGATGGGACGATTGAGGAGGTCGACCCCGGATGGACCGCGAATTTCGAGTCGGTGTCCATTTCACCCGACGGCACACAGGCGGCCGTGGGTATCAACGATGGCACGGAGCAACAGATCTGGATCAAGCAACTGGATCGTGGACCGCTGTCCAAGCGCACTTTTGAGGGAACGGCGAATACTCGTCCGACATGGACCCCTGACGGACGGGGAATAACGTTCATCTCGAATCGTGGGGCGAGTCCTCGCGACGTGTATGTCAAGCGTGCCGACGGGAGTGCGATGGCCGAAGTGTTGATCGACGTCGAAACCGATGTTGTGGAAGCCTTCTGGACGCGAGACGGACAGTGGCTGGTGTACCGGTCAGCGCCCCCGACCCGAGACATCTACGGCCTCCCATTGGGCGACAGCGTGCCGGTGCCGTTGGTCACCTCCGAGTTCAATGATCGGTTCCCGGCAGTGTCTCCCGACGGGCGCTGGCTGGCATACGATTCAGACGAATCCGGGCGCAGGGAGGTGTTCGTCCGGCCGTTTCCAAATACCGGAGAGGCGATGTGGCCGGTCTCGACAAACGGGGGACGGAATGCTCGGTGGGCGCACAGTGGACGCGAGTTGTTCTATATCAACACTACGAATGAGATGGAGGTTGTCGAGATCCTAGCGGGACCGACGTTCGCCATCGGTGAACGTCGCGTGCTGTTTCCCTTGCAAGGGATTGAGGCCCTCTACGATGTCGCACCGGACGATCAACGATTCTTGATGATCCCCCCGCGCGGCCAGACTGATCTGGACGAGTTGATCATCGTCGAGAACTTCTTCGAGGAGTTGAAGGCGAAGGTGGGGAACTAGCTCGCACAAGCGGTATGCTTTCTTCGCCAATGGGTCCCAAGTAGCGGGCAACAACGCGCGATTCCAACCCCAGCGACCGTTTCCGTGTCTAAGGGATAAATGGGGCCCGAAGTCCAAGGGTCACGTCCAACCATGCCCTTCGAAGGCGAGAGACACAAATGGAATCGTTCCGACAAGACCTGACGTATACGCTACGCACACTCCTCAAGCGCCCGGGCTTCACCGCCGCGGTCGTCGCAACCCTGGCACTCGGCATCGGCGCCAACGGCGCGATGTTCAGCGTGGTCGACACGGTCGCGCTAAAGGCGTTGGGCTATCCGGACGAGAACCGGATCGTGGTGGTCTACGGCACCGATATCGAGAACCGTATCGGCGTGTCGGAGTTGGAGCGCGAATACTACCGGACCCAGATTGACGCTTTCGCGTCCGTGGCAGCCTTTACGCAAGGGTGGACAAATCTCACCGGTGACTTTCAAGCCGAACGCGTACTCACCGGATTCGTCAATGCCGAGATCTTTTCGGTTCTCGGCGTGCTCCCCGCGAATGGAAGGGCGTTCAGCGCAGAGGAGGACGAGCGGGGGCGAGACGACGTTGTGATCCTGAGCCACGAGCTGTGGCACGAGCGGTTTGGCGGCGATCCGCAGATTGTCGGTAGCAGCATCATGGTCGACGGCGGTCCCTTGACTGTCATCGGCGTCATGCCCGAGGATTTCCGCCTCCCGACAGATTACGTTGGCACCAGAAGTGGACTGTTCGTCCCGTTGGCACTAAACGCCACACCTGACCCGAGGAACATCCATTACCTAGGTGTAGTCGCGCGGCTTGTCGATGGCATCTCGCTCCAAAACGCAAAAGCTGAGATGGACATCGCCTCACAGCGCCTCAAGGAAACGATCGGCACACTTCCGCCGACGTTCCGCGCTGCTGTCGTGCCCGTTCGCGACGAGGTTCTGGGTGCAGTCCGCCCGACGCTGTTCGTGCTCTTCGGGTCGGTTGCGCTTGTGTTGGTGATCGCCTGTGTAAATGTGGCGAACCTCTTGCTCGCGCGCGCGGAGTCACGGGCACACGAGATGGCCATCCGTCTCGCGCTCGGCGGCGCCAGGTTGCGCGTTGCTCGGCAGCTCCTGACCGAAAGCGTGGTGCTCGGGCTGTTGGGCGGGGGTGCAGGGTTGATACTCGCAGCCTGGATGCTGCGCATCGTGCGAGTGGTAGCACCACCGGGCATCCCGCGCATCGATGACATCGCGGTTGATCCCCGCGCAATCGCTTTCACCATCGCAGTCGCGGGGATTACGGGACTCGTGTTTGGGCTCGCACCGGTGTTGCACTTCCGGAAGGATACGGCGGGGAACGTGCTGCGCGCGGACGGCCGAGGTGGGACGGCCGGGATCGGGCGCCACCGCATGCGTCGTACATTGGTCATCGCCGAGGTCGCGGTGGGTTTGATGCTCGCGGTTGGCGCAGGCCTTCTCGCCAAGAGCTACCAACGTCTCACTGCGGTGGACCCCGGTTTCAATGGTGATCGCGTGCTCACCGCTCGAATCTCGCTTCCCTCGCAGACGTACCCAACCGCCGCCGATGCCCGGCAATTCTATCGGCAGGTGTTCGACGAAGTGCGCGGCCTTCCCGGCGTCGTCGAAGTCGGCGGCACCAACCAGCTCCCCCTTGCCAGTCGGCCTGGCGATTGGGGCGTACGCATCGAGGGGAGAGAGGAAGAGCGACTCGCCAGTGGCCGGAGACCCTGGGCAGATTGGATCATCGTGAGCGACGGGTACTTCGAGACACTGGGTGTGCAGGTGTTGGACGGGAGGCTCTACGACCGATCGGATCACGATGAATCCGCACCCGTGGTTGTGATCAACGAGACGATGGCTCAGCGCTACTGGGCCGACGGCGAGGCAATGGGCTCACGGTTCCATTTGAGCTCGACCATCGATACGGTCTTCCGGACGGTGATCGGCATCGTGCGTGACGTGCGGCACAACAACCTCCGGCAAGAACCGCGGCCGCAGATGTATCTCCCGCTCGGCCAGTTTCCCTCGTCGTCTGACTTTGTGGCGCGCGCCCTCACGATGACCATCCGCACCGCGAACGAACCGACGACCATCATTCCCGAGATGAGGCAGGTCGTGAGCGCGTTGGACAGCGACGTACCGCTATCGAACGTGCGGCCGATGGGACAGGTCATCACCGCCGCCACGGCCGGTGGACAGTTCAACGTAATGTTGTTCAGCGGGTTCGGCCTACTCGGGCTGATGCTTGTGAGTGTGGGCGTCTACGGGATCGTGTCGTACACTGTGACACAACGGACGCGAGAACTCGGCATTCGGATGGCGTTAGGTGCGTCGCAAGCAGCCGTCTTGGCATTGATAGTCGGCCAGAGCGTCCGCGTAGCCCTCGTCGGTATTGCCCTGGGGTTGCTTGGAGCGTTCACTGCGAGCCGACTCATCACTGGAATGCTCTTCGAGATCGACGCGCGCGATCCGGTGGTGTTCGCGACCGTATCACTCCTCCTCATCGTCGTGACTATCGTCGCGTCGTACTTGCCGGCGCGGCGCGCGACAACCGTAGACCCCACGAGCGCGCTGCGCGACTCGTGATTGATCGCTGGCCACCCTAGCTGCGGTACTTCATCTTATTGCCCAATGACCGAGATCACGTCCAAGCTCTCGACCGCGCCGGCCGACCGGCGTGGCGCTACATACCGTCAGGATCGGGTACGGCTTCCCAGATAACGTCGTCGTGGGCCGCGATGAGTGAACCCATGTGATTCCACACCTCGGGATCGGAGGTCAGAGCACCCAGCAGCCGCCCGAGAACATCGTCGATGTCGTCCCATTCCTCGAAGAGGTAGAGCACCTTCCAGTTGTAGCGTCCCCCGGTGTTATGACCTTCGGTCACCCAGCCACCCAGGAGCCCATCCTTCATTGCCTGGTTGAGTACCGGGGCTGCGTGCTCGGCCCACATCTCGTTCCACGCATCCACGTCTGGAAAGGCGATTTGGAAGCGCGCGTCGTACAGGTACGAGGCGGTCAGGCCCTCCGGCACGTTGACTTCTGTGATGTCCCAGATCTCGTCGTAATGCGCCTGGATCATGCGCCCGATTCGCTGGCTGCCGACACCGGCCAGCTCGGCGGTTTGGCCGAGGTACTCCTGCCAGAATTTGGCGAACGCCGCCCAGTTGTCCGTACGGACGGCAAAGCGCCAGTTGTACTCTCCACCAGTGTTGTGCTGCCACACGTTCCAGCCGACAATGAGGCCGGATTCCTGGAGCCCCTGGAGCACTGAAACGTCATGCTCCTGATACGAAGTGATCCAGTCACCCAGGTCCGCGTAACCGATTTTGAACGAAGCGACGTACACTTGTTCGCCTTGGCCGGCATCCTGAGCAACAGCCGGCATCGCGAAGAGGGCCAACACGAGGCTGACCTGCAAGATGCGGTGAATCATTGGTACCTCCGGGAAGTGAGGGGGGGACGGGCGTGCAGGAGGGCTGCAAGCGGTGCTTCGGCACGGCGAGTGCTCCCCCTCGGAGTTGTCGGACGGTGACCGATCCTCACATACATATGGGGCCACTTCGGGGAGGCGTCAAGCGGCAGTCGTGGCTGGCCACCTGAGCTTCGGCACTGCATCTTAGCCCCATGACCGAGATCACGTCCAAGCTCTCGACCGCCCTCGCGGATCGCTATGTTGTTGAGCGGGAGCTTGGTGCTGATAGGATGACCATGCACTACTATGGTCGGCCCCTTCAAGCCATGCTGGCCGTGACGCTGCTGACAGCGGTGTTTCCAGTTCATCTGCTTGCTCAGTGTGCCGACGGCACGCCCCCGCCATGCGCTGTGGCCGTAGGACGGCCCGCCATCGTGGCTCGTGACGAACCCCCGGCTCAAGACGTTCGCGCGCGCAGTTTCCTCGTGCTCCCGTTCCGCAACCTCACTCGCACCCCGGAACTCGAGTGGCTGATCGACGGGTCGGTTGCACTATTTACAGATGCGCTGGGCCAGTGGCAGGAGCTCTCGGTGGTGCCGGAGACACGACTCTATCCCGCGATGCGCCGCCATGGGCTTACGAGCGGTGAGGTAATGGACGAGGAGGTCGTGCGTCGGATGGCAGCGGAAACCGGCGGCTGGACGGTCGTGACCGGTGACGTGCTGGAGACCGGTGGTCGAGTACGGGTACGCGCCCGTGCCTATGACGTGGTGACCAATCAGGAACTGGCTCGCACCGTGGAGGAGGCGGATGTTGAGGAGGACATTCGCGCCGTGTTCGAGCGCGTGGCGTTCGGGCTCCTCGGAACGGAAGATCTCGCACGCCGGCCGGATTTGATCAGGGCAAGTGCAACCACACAGTCGCTCGACGCATACAAGGCCTATCTGCGCGCCCGAGCGCATTATGATCGGTTGGAGGTCGACGCAGCGTTGGAGGCAGCTCGTGAAGCGGTGCGGCTCGATAGCGCGTTCGCCTTGGCACATGCATGGGTTACGATGGCGTGGATGGGGAAGATAGGGATATTTGGTGATCCGGATCCGCAGGCGGCAGCTGCGATATTTGATCCACGAAGCGAGCTTAATCGCGCCATGCGGCGCGCTGTCACGTTGTCCTCGCGTCTCCCGCCTCGTGAGCGACAATTTGTGCAGGCGATAGATGCAGTCTTGCGAGCGGACTTTCCGGCTGCCAGGCGTGCGTTGGAGAGCACGATCAACGTCGACTCGACAGACACCGAGGCGCTAGGCATGCTGGCGGGGGTCGAGCTCTTCGATCCCGTGCTGGTGACGGTAAATGGTGTGGAGCGCCTGCGGGGCTCAGTCAATGCAGCGCTACGGCTGGTAAAGCGTGTGAGCGTGCTCGACGCGGCGCGCCTGGATGTCTACGTCATGCTCGCTCAGAGCTATCGCGAAGCGGGTGGCTACTGGACTGGCTGGACGTGGTTGATGGGCATGCGGAATGAGCCGGCATCGCTCATCGACTGGGTCACTTCCCTATCTCGAGCGGATCGCCAGTTCGTCCCAGTGCTGCGGGACACCATGGAGCTGATCCCAGTAGATCCGGTTGACTCGCTCAAGATGATCTCCGAAGATGTCCTCCTGGCCGCGCGCGCACGTGCGCGGGTGGTCGCCCGTGCCTGGGTCGACAAGTGGCTTACTGCTGCGCCCACAGATCCGCGGGCACATTCGTTGGCGTCGTCCGTGTACGAATTGGATGGGGACTTCAACGGGGCACTCAGTGCGCTCATCCGCGCTGAGTCGCTCGGGGGTACACGTCCCACCGGACTCGGCGCTCGACGGATGGTCTTGCTGGGCAAGCTCCGGCGACACGCTGAGGCGTTCAATCTCCTCGATTCGTTGTGGAGGGGGGGCCGGATACAAGAGGGGCCACTCATACTACTGGGGTTCCCCCGGGATGGGTTTGTAGCTCGATCGTGGGCCGTGGGGCTGTTTCTGGAGTACGGAGATCTAGATCGAGCCGACTCTGCATATGGGCTGCTGGAATCGATACTCCGCACACGGGTGAGTGAAGACGATGTCGCCGCGGTCGCCGCTGCAGCCCTGACCGGGGCGCTGTCACGCCCGAGCTGGCAGTGGTGGGCGTTTTCAGCCGCCGAGCTGCCTCAGACGCTGCTCCTTAGCGCGCTGGATACGCTGCTGCTCAACATCAATCGAGCGCCTCCCGACGGTCGTCTCGCCAATGCCATTCCGCAGCTGCTCCAAGGGGCAGCCGAGACCGCGGATACTACGGGACGTCTCCCGCTCGCAGGTCACGCAATGGATGCGGCGCTTGTGCTTGCCAACCTCGACCGCGAGGATCTGGCGTTCGAGCTGGCATCGTTTGCGGTGCGAATCGACCCTGGGCTTCGTACCCGTGTCGCGGATGCGCCCTGGTACAAGAGGCGTACGCGGGAGCCGGACTAGCCCCAGGGGCTCGATGGCCACAAGTGGCATGTAAGTCAATAGGTAACAATGGGTTAGCTGTGCCCAGGTGATTGGTGGTCCCTTGGAGTTCACGCTGGGAGTGATCCCAGGGGCCGCGCGATTTAACCTGCAAACGCTTTAAGCCGCACGGGAAACGACTGGGTCGCACGTCAAACAACTCTTCGATCTTGGGTTTCCAACGACTCTTTATGTCTAGTATACTTGACATTATGTACAGTCCTCTATACATATCCGTATGAGGCCGCAGCAAGAGGTCCGGAATCATGTGCGGCGTCACCGACGCCAACTCCACGACATGACCCAGCAGGAGCTGGCAGATCGGGTCGGTGTCACGCGGCAGACGATCCTCTCCATCGAGGGGGGCCGGTACAATCCTTCCGTTGGCCTAGCGTTACGGCTCGCCGGAACGTTCGGCGTCGCCGTGGAGGTGTTGTTTGAAATCGAAGGGGAGGAACACCATGGCTGAGCACACTGAGGGAAGACGATTACCTCCACTTCCCGGACTGATCGCCGGCGGGCTCGTGATCCTCGGGGTGCTAGGCTCGATGTTCGTTGCTGAGGGCCTGCTGGTGGTGGCGGGGCTAGGCGCGTTCGGGCCGGGCATCCTCCGCGAACTGGGCTGGCTCAAGGATCACGACGAGTTCCAACGGCAAGCGGCGCACCGGGCAGGATACCATGCCTACTTGATCGGAGGTCTCGCGGCGGTCTTCGCTGTGTCCGGGCTGAGGTGGCGCGACGCGAACCAAGACGGCGCCGAATGGATCACGCTCATCCTGGTCGTCCTGTGGATGACGTGGCTATTCAGCGGACTACTGGCCTATTGGGGGGCACGAAAGACGGCGTCGCGGGTCTTGTTCACATTCGGTGCGTTCTGGGCCGTTTTCGTCATCGAAGACGTCATCGGCGAGTCAGAGAATGCGGCGGAGGTTCTGCTGGGGTCGCTCATGGGCTCCATTGTCGTCGCGCCGTTCCTCTTACTCGCGCGGTTAGCCGGGCGATGGCCTCGTCGACGGACGGGCGTGGTGCTTCTCGCCGTGGCCGCGCTCTTGCTCCTGATGTTCGTCCCGCCCCAGGTGGCGCGACACCTCAATTTGCCGAGCATGCTCGTCACGGACGTGCTGTTTCTCGTCCCGCTGATCGGGTCTGGAATCGCGCTTCTCCGGGATGAGGGCTCCGACGATCCGGATAGGGATGAGTCGAATGATGAAGGGCCGGGGGCGCCGCCGCGCACGGCTGTGCATCATAAGCAGACTCGGGATCCTCTCTAACCGCCGTACCAAATCCTGTAAATGACCCACGCCTGATCGTCGGATACCAACAGGGAACCGTCCGGCATTACCAGTAGGTCAACAGGGCGGCGTGTGTAATCGCTATTCGAGCCAAGCCTGAATCCATCGGCAAAGACTTCGTAACTCACAACGTTGCCGGCGTCATCGAGCTTGATTACGGAGATGCGGTCTCCATGGAGTTTTGCCAGTGGCGCGGGTGTGGTCGGTTCCGTCCCGTGTTCCGCCACGAAAATTTGGTTGTGATACTCCGGCGGAAACGTCGTGTTAGTGTAGAATTCCAAGCCAAGTGTGGCGGAGTGGGCGAGGAAACCGTAAGCTGGCGGAATCGTACCGTCGGGTGCTGAGCTTCCGCTGACCCAATCGGGTAGGTCGCCGTGGATATAAGGAAAACCAAAGTGTAGCCCTAGCTCCGGCGCGCGGTTCAGCTCGTCAGCCGGTATGTCGTAAAATCGTGAATCCTCGAACGGCCAACTCGGTCCGTTATCGGTGAACCACAGCTCGCCACTCGTAGGATGAAACGCCAGTCCCACAGAGTTGCGGACACCGTCGGCGAATATTTCAAAGTTGCTTCCGTCCGGGTCCATGCGGACGATGGTCGAGTACTGCGGATCGTCATCGATGTCGTTCGCCGAATGGGCTCCCGCCAAGAGCGACCAACGGGTCCCTACCGTAATGTAGAGTTTGTCGTCGGGGCCGTAAGCCAGATAACGCCACCAATGGCCAACGTTCGTGGCGGAATCCGTTGAGGCCCGAGACGGAAGGTCGTGGTAGATCTCTTCGAAAACCGGATCGTCCAGCGACGTTTCGATGTTTGGAAGGCGCAATACGCGGTGCTCATCCACCACGTACAGCGTACCATCATGAAAATCGATGCCATTGGGCGTCCCGAAGTTGTTTCGGATCTCCCATACTCTGTCAGCTTTATTGTCGTTGTCGGTATCACGTAGAGCGTAGACTGGGCTCGTGAGACCCTTGGTGAAAAAGTACGTGCCAACGAACACCGTACCGCTGTCTCCCAGCGCGAGCGATCGGGGTCTTACCACGTTGTCCGCCCAAACCTCGAGGTGAAACCCCGGTGGAAGAGAGATCTGCTCCTGAAGTGCCGGCGCTTCAGATCTGTTATTCTCCTGTGGCGATGCTCCACAGGAGATGCAGAGCAACACCGGAGCAATCCGGGCGACAAAAAGTAATCTCATGGGAATCATTGCAACTCACCGGCTCGAGCCCTCCTTGAACACTACGCACGATCAGAGGTAGACAATAGAAACCCCGAAGTAGGGCTAGAGTTTCCTAGGATCTCCCAAGCGCTCGAGCGGAGCCACTGAGACGAAAAACCCCGTCTGACGGGGTTTCTGTAATGGCCAGGGGCGGAATTGATTGCGAAGCAGACGCGGGCGGGGTCGTGGCAGGGAGGGGGCGTCCACCACCGACACGAGGATTTTCAGTCCTCCTACGGGGTGGTACTGACAGGTACAGGTGTACAGCTGTGACTCAGAAACGGGCGTTGGTGGGCCGTTCGGCGGGCAATTCAGTGTCATTCAGTGACACCAGTGTACAGGAGTTCGTGCACATTCAACGCACACGAGAGAGTAGTCGGGTGACCTAGTACGCTGGGTTGATCGCTGGCCACTTGAGCTTCGGCACTGCATCTTATTGCCCCATGACCGAGATCACGTCCAAGCTCTCGACCGCCCTCGCCGACCGCTACAAGATCGAACGCCACTTGGGTGAAGGTGGCATGGCCACCGTCTACCTCGCCGAGGATCTCAAGCACAAGCGCAAGGTGGCAGTCAAGGTACTGCGCCCCGAACTCGCGGCGGTACTCGGGGCCGAGCGGTTCGTCCAGGAGATCACAACCACCGCCAATCTCCAACACCCGCACATTCTGCCCCTGTTCGATTCGGGCGAAGCGGACTCTTTCCTTTACTACGTCATGCCCTACATCGACGGTGAGACGCTGCGCGACAAGCTAAATAGGGAGACGCAGCTAGGCATCGAGGAGGCCGTGCAGATCACCCGCGATGTAGCGGACGCCCTCGACTACGCCCATCGCCATAACGTGATCCATCGGGACATCAAGCCGGAGAACATCCTACTCCACGAGGGGCGCCCGATGGTGGCGGACTTCGGGATTGCGCTCGCGGTAAGTGCAGCAGCGGGTGGGCGCATGACTGAGACTGGGCTCTCATTGGGGACGCCGCACTACATGAGTCCGGAGCAGGCGACGGCCGAGAAGGATCTCACGAGCCGTTCCGACATCTATTCGCTTGGCAGTGTGCTGTACGAGATGTTGACGGGTAGTCCGCCACATGTCGGCTCCACAGCGCAACAAATCATCATGAAGATCGTGACCGATGAGGCGCGGTCGGTCACGGAACTGCGGAAATCGATTCCTCCGCATGTTGCGGCCGCGACGGCGAAGGCGTTGGAGAAACTTCCTGCAGATCGGTTCGGAAGCGCGGAGGCATTTGCCGACGCTCTCGGGGACACCACGTTCACGGTGCCCGCGTCCTCTGGGACGAAATCGACGGTGGGCGCCGTGGCGAGTGCGGTGCGGCAACGTCCGAGTGTGGTGCTCGGCGTGTTTGCGCTCGCTGCCGTCGGTCTCGCACTCTTCGGATGGTTGCGGCCCGTTCCTCGGGACGTTTTGCGCGTCGGCGTTGTCTTTGGTGAAGAAGAACGGGTGTTCTCGACGCAAAACCGACAGTTCGCGCTGGCGCCTGACGGGTCCCGAATCGTCTACCCCGGCCGCGGGACGTCCGAAACGGCTATTCAGCAACTCTGGGTCCGCGATCTGAACTCTCCAGCCAGTCGTCCGCTCCCGGGCACCGAGGGTGGAGTCGCCCCTTTCTTTTCGCCAGATGGCGAGTATGTGGCGTTCGTCGCCTCGCGCCAGTTGCGCGTGGTTCCGGTGGCTGGTGGATCCATACAGACGTTGATTACGGATTCCGTCATGCCCTGGGGTGGCGATTGGAGTGTGGACGATTGGCTCTACGTGACGAGGAATCGCCGGTTGACACGTGTTCCCTCAACGGGCGGGGTCGTCGAGATCGTATCGATCCCGGACACGAGTCGCGGTGAATCATTCCATGAGTACCCCGATGCGCATCCGAACGGGGTCCACGTGTTGATGCAGCTGTGGATCCGGTCGGTGAATGAGACGGAGATTGGTGTCTTGTCCTTAGAGACTGGAGAAGTCAGTTCGTTGGGCCGGGCCGTGACTGGGCGATTCCTACCGAACGGTGACATAGCATACGTGACCAACACCGGTGACCTGATGGTAGCCACCTATGACGAGCGTGCGATGGCGTTTGCCGCGCCGGGCACCGTGTTGCAACGGGACGTACGAATTGACAATTTTGCCGGCGCTGCGTTGTTTGATGTTTCTAACACCGGGCACTTGATGTATGCACCCGGTAGTGAACAGGAGACTGGTCGTGTGGTCTGGGTCGATCGTGCGGGGGACGCCACGCCGATCGATCCGGAATGGGGCGGCTGGTTTTTTCAACCATCCCTCTCGCCTGACGGAAGTCGCCTCGCGGTGTTCGTGTTGAACGCAGGAGGCGACGCTCTGTGGACCAAAGATGTGAGCGGCGGGCTGCCGTCGCAGTTGACGTTCGGAAGAGGACCGTTTACGTCGCCCGCATGGGGACCAGACGGGCGCAAGGTCGCGTTCATTTCCCAGGAATCATGGCCGTCGACGATGTGGCAACGAAATGCCGATGGGAGTGGCCAGGCGGAACGGTTTTCGGTGCCGCCAGCAAAAGGAACCCGTTCGTTGATCTGGTCGTCCGATGGGTGGCTCGTCTATAACGTCGAGCGTGCGGTGGGAGAGGTGGATATCCGCGCCTGGCATCCTGACAGCGGCACGACGGAGCGCGTCGTGGTTGAAGGCGGCGGTGTCCTTTGGGCGCCCACGGTCTCTCCGGACGGCCGGTGGGTGGCGTATGTGTTGAGGGAAGAGTTCGGCAAGGATGAGGTCTTCGTGACGCAGTTCCACGACGCAGGCGGGGACACGTGGCGCGTGTCGGTCGACGGCGGAAGCGAACCCGTATGGGCGCATAGTGGGCGGGAGTTGTTCTACCGAACTCCAGGAGGGGAACTCGTCTCACGTCGCGTGGATCTGAGCGATGTCGTTCGGCTTGGGGACGTGCAACCGTTATTTGATGCGTCCAGCTTTCAATCGGATCCCACCAGTCGTGAGTATGACGTTGCGCCCGATGACCAACGCTTCGTGATGATCCAGCGTGGAGTTTCCACCTCGACGCTAATGATGGTGGTGAATTGGCTCGAGGAACTGAAGGCGTTGGGACGGTGACCGAGATCACGTCCAAGCTCTCGACCGCCCTCGCGGACCGCTACAAGATCGAACGCCACCTTGGTGAAGGTGGTATGGCGACGGTCTACCTCGCCGAGGACTTGAAGCACAAGCGCAAGGTCGCGGTCAAGGTGCTGCGACCAGAACTCGCTGCGGTTCTTGGGGCCGAACGCTTCGTGCAGGAGATCACCACCACCGCCAACCTCCAGCACCCCCACATTTTGCCGCTGTTCGATTCGGGCGAGGCAGACTCTTTCCTTTATTACGTAATGCCGTTCATCGACGGCGAGACACTCAGGGACAAACTCAACCGCGAAACCCAACTCGGCATCGAGGAAGCGGTGAAGATCACCACCGAGGTGGCTGACGCACTCGACTACGCGCATCGCCACAACGTGATCCATCGTGACATCAAGCCGGAGAACATCCTGCTGCACGACGGCCGCCCGGTTGTGGCAGACTTCGGCATAGCGTTGGCAGTGAGCGCGGCAGCCGGTGGACGGATGACCGAGACGGGATTGTCACTTGGCACACCCCACTACATGTCTCCCGAGCAGGCGACGGCGGAGAAGGACATTACGCACCGCTCGGACATTTTCTCGTTGGGGAGCGTGTTGTATGAGATGCTGGCGGGCGAGCCACCGCACATCGGTGGGTCGGCGCAGGCGATCATCATGAAGATCGTGACCGAACCTGCGGACCCGGTCACGAAGCTCCGAAAGTCGGTGCCCCCTCACGTCACTGCCGCCCTCGCCAAGTCGCTCGAGAAGTTGGGGGCTGACCGGTTCGAGACGGCGGCGAAGTTTGCCGAGGCACTGGGTAACACAGGCTTCTCCCTCGGCGTAACGATTGATGCAAGTGTGGCCAAATCCTCGCCGCCGCGGTCGTGGGTGGGAGCGATTGCGGCGACAGCCGTTGCCGGTGCGGTAGTCGGTGCCTTGCTCTGGTCCGTCGTACGTCCTGGCAACGAGAGGCAGCTCACGACTACGTACACGCGTATTCTGCTTTCGCGGTTCGGCGCGGAGCGGATGCCGGGTTTCGTCGATGGCGCAGCACTTTCCCCGGACGGGTCTGCTGTGGTGTTCCCAGATTCGGGGGAGGGAGGGGAGTGGCAATTGTGGCTCAAGGAGCAGGGTGAGCGCCAACCTATTCGCCTCGAACAGCGGACGGGAAGGAACACTGCGATTCTGCCTTATGCAAGGTTTTCTCCCGACGGGCAGTCGATCGCCTTCATCGACGACGGTAGGTTGAAGCGCATGGCGCGCTCGGGAGGTACGGTGGTCACGCTGTCGGATTCGGCGCTGTACGACGCCACGTGGCTGGACAATGAGACAATCGTCGCGACGGGGTTCGATGGAGCCCGCGCGTACCGAGTTCCGGCGCGCGGCGGACCGACGGAGTTCCTCTACGAAAACCCCTCCGACAGGTACTTCAACCACCTCTCGGCCCTACCCGGCGGGGATGCACTGCTGTTCACCACGCAGACACAGGACCTACAAAGCGCGCAGCTCAACATCTTCGACATCACCTCCGGTGAAGTGCGCGAATTGCTCGTCGGACCCAACGCAGCGTGGTACGTGGCCTCAGGACACATCGTCTATGCGACGATTGCAGGTGACGTGTTTGCGGCGCCCTTCGATCTCGCGAGTCGCGCGATAACTGGCGACGCGGTTCCCGTGCTCGAACCCGTCCGGCTCGGTACTAACACGTTTCGTCCGGATCTGGAGGTCGCGCTGAACGGTACGGTGCTTTACGTGCCCCGGGGGGGCTCCGACGGACCGGTGTTCGAATCGCGATTCGTGTGGACCGATTGGATGGGCGCCACCAGCGAACCCGACACGACGTGGCGGGTTTCGTACA
The DNA here is from genome assembly GCA_036679605.1 of Gemmatimonadota bacterium. GTDB lineage: Bacteria > Gemmatimonadota > Gemmatimonadetes > Gemmatimonadales > GWC2-71-9 > JAZDCZ01. The sequence continues at coordinate 144,466 of JAZDCZ010000085.1, read as the reverse complement.
TCGCCACTGGTGGGATGAGTTTGTCGCCCGATGGACAACGCGTCGCCTACAATCTGCTCGACGAGTCCGGCCGAATCGACATCTACGTGAAACCGCTTCCTGATCGGGCCGCCTCACGACTCACGTTCGAAGGCACGCAGAACATTCGGCCCGAATGGAGCCCTCGCGGTGACTCGCTGATGTTCGTTTCCAACCGACTTGGCTCACAGGACCTTTGGGTACAGCGGGCGGACGGCAGCGGGGGTGCTCGGGTTGTAGTGGATCGCGAAAGGCCAATTTGGGAGGGTCTGTGGTCGCCTGACGGACAGTGGATCATCTATCGGACCGGTGACGAGGCGGCGGGCCGCGGGGACATCTTGGGCTTCCGACCTGGGAGCGATACCGCCGATACCGAACTTGTCGCAACGGAGTACGAGGAGACGTCGCCCCGCATTTCGCCGGACGGGAAGTGGCTGGCCTACGCATCTGATTCAAGTGGTCGCAAGAACGTGTACGTCCAGCCGTTCCCAAACGTCGACGAGGGCTTGTGGCAGGTTTCGAACGGCGGCGGTACCGAGCCTCTCTGGACACTCAACGGGCGAGCGCTCGTCTATCGGTCGGGCACGCGAGTTATGGTTGCGGATGTCAACACGGCATCAACGTTCTCGGTCGGCGCGCCACGGATGTTGTTTTCGACAACGGCGGTCGCCAACGACGATAACCACTATTATGCCGTGTCGCCGGACGGTCAGCGTTTTCTGTTTGCGCTTCCGGTGACCTCCGGGTTGGCGTCCGTAGACCTCGTGCTCGTTCATAACTTCCTAGCCGAACTGGACGCCACCCTTCGGAGGTAATGGCCCGTACGTGCCCGAGTTGATCGTCGTCGAGAACTTCTTCGAGGAGTTGAAGGCGAAGGTGGAGAACTAGCTCGGATCCCCGACTCCCGAGAAGAAGCCATCTCGAGCAAACCGGCGGGCTGTCCCATCCGCAGGTAGAACGCCCCCAAGACTACCCGCTGAAGCTGTAATAAGACCGCAACGCATTCGGGCTCTAGCCTTCTTCGCTCTGTCCTTTGCAATCGTCCTGTTCAATATCCCATAGGGATGCTAGTCGCAGGTTTCATGGGGGTGGGATTCTGGCACTTGGCAGAGTCGCAGCTGACGTACCGGAAGCATGGTGGCCTATGACACACTCGCTCAGCACAGAGGTACAGTCTTTTCGCCCAATGGGTCCCATCTAGACAGGGGGGACGTTGGTCCCCACTGACCGGAATCGGGTTCAGTGGGGTCGTCGTTCGATGACGGCGAGCGAGGTGAAGGGATTGGTGGAGATCTAGAGGTCCCAGGACGCACACGAACAGGGGACTCCCGCAGAACCTCCCGGCCTCCCTGGTGGCTCTGGTATTGCTATTAATTGGCAATGATTTTATGTTAGACAATAATAATATATTGTAGTACAGTAATCGCCCTAATACGTCGTTCTAGGAGTTGGTGGGGCTTTGGAGACCGACGCTGCGACCCTACATAGGGCAGGGGGGATGGCTCGATGCAGCTGCTAGGAAATCGGTCGTTGGCGTGGGCCTTGAGACTGATCACCGAAGTAACGCTTATTGTTTGGCTGCTCCTCCTGGCTTTCGTGCTGGGCGTCATGGTGCGCCAACGCACCTCGCACGGACCCGGTGGGCGGCAAGGCACGGTATACGTCGAGCTCAAGCTGCCGACGGAAATAGTTCAGCCGGCGAGCCCCGACATCACGGTCTACAACTTCGAGACCAATCGTTCGCGCATCCACTATCAGACAAGCGAGAGGAGCGACGCACTGGATCTCGTCTCCGCTCTTGGGATGGTCGTCATCGGATGGGGTGCCTTCGCGTTCATTCTTTGGAACCTCAGACAGATCCTCGCAAGCCTGGTAGCCAAGCAGCCCCTCACGCTGGCTAATGCACGTCGCTTTCGAACCATCAGCCTGCTGATGGTTCTCCACGCCGCTTTTTCCGCCCTCTCCCGAAGCTTGGAGTACATGGACCTCCAACCGCTGTTTCCACTGATCCCGCCGCGAGGGTTCTTCGGATTGTACCTCCAGCATTTCGACAAGGCTGACCTCTTCACGGCGCTCGTGATTCTGCTGATGGCAGAGGTGCTGCGACTTGGGGCAGAGCACCGCGTGGACAGCGAAGCAGTCATCTGAGACATGGCGATCAAAGTGAACTTGGACTTGCTGTTGGTGCAGCGAAAAATGTCGCTCACGCAACTGGCAGAGGAGGTTGGCATCACGCTGTCCAACATGTCGCTGTTGAAGACCGGCAAGGTCCGCGGCATCCGCTTCAATACGCTCAATGCCATTTGCAGGACGCTCGAGTGCAAACCCGGAGACATTCTCGACTACGAATCCGACCCGGATAGTCGTTAGGTCGACTAGGTATCCGGTCGCTCTGGGACTTCAAATGCCTGAAGGAGGCAAACTATGTCCGAAACCACAGCGGATTATTTCTTGATAGCCTCAATCTTCCTCGCCACCGTCGGAGTTACGGCTTCAGAGGTTAGCGCTCAAGAACCAACCAGCTATCAAATGGCAATCTCCCCTCGGAGAGCGGTCATTGACCAGCCGGTCCGGATCACGATCTCGGGGCTGCAGCCAGGAGAGGAAGTCACCCTGCGTGGCGAACTGCAGAATTATGGTGGTGCGGTATGGCAAGCAAGTGTCACTTTTCAGGCGGATTCCCAGGGCATCGTAGATCTCAGCGAGCTGGCGCCGATCGCCGGCTCCTATGACTCCGTGGATCCCATGGGGCTCTTTTGGGCGATGACTCGGGTTGAGCGAGACGAGCCTGACGACGTGCCAATCCCCCAGTTCGACGGCGTTGTGCAACCGGGCGAGCCCCTCCTGGTGGCCCTCAGCGCCGAAGCTGAAGGCCGGCCGATGCTGGCGGACACGCTGGAGCGTCTTTTCGCTGACAGCGATGTCGCCCGACGGCCGGTGCACGAGGAGGGTCTGGTGGGCACGCTGTTCGTGCCTTCGGGGTCGGCGCCACGGCCGGCATTACTCGTCCCACATGGTGGGTTTTGTGGTCCCCCCGAACACCTGGCTGCGTTGCTTGCGGCGCATGGCTTCGTGACGCTCGCGCTTCAATGGTGCGGCGCGGACGGCTTGCCTGAGAGCACCACGTCGGAAATCCCACTCGAGTACTTCGAGACAGCGATCAACTGGTTGCAGCGGCAGGAGGAAGTCGCCGCCGACCGGGTCGGAGTGGTCGGGATGTCGACCGGCGGTGTCGTAGCGCTTCTCGTCGGCTCTCGCTTTCCGGACATCAGGGCCGTCGTGTCGATCAAGAGCGGTGGCGTGAACGGTTTCCAGTTTACCTATCGCGGCGACCCCGTTCCCCGCTTCCCCAGAATGCCGTTAACCAAAACACTGCGGGCTGCCTTGATTTCCGAGCAGCCCGCGGAGTGCAGACCGGGGGGCGCCGAGGAAGGATGGTCCTGCATTGACCAAACGTCCGTGTCTCTCACCCGCCATTTGTTCTATGGGTTCGTGAATCCGGGTTATCTCGAGCAGGGAGTGATCCCGGTGGAGCGCATCAATGGGCCGGTACTCCTCATTTCGGGAGTCGGTGATCTGGCTTTGCCGTCCACGCTGCTCTCGGAGGTCGCCTACCGGAGGCTCGAAACGCATGAGTTCGCGTTCCCATACGAGCACCTCGCCTACCCGGGAGCGGGACACCGACTGGGCGCCCCGAATCTTCCCAGAACCGACGATAGATTCGGATCTCTTCTCCTCGGTGGCAACCCTAAGGATGCGGCGGCCGCCAACGCCGCCTATTGGCCGCGAATGGTTCAATTCCTACAAGAGCATCTTGGGACTGGAGCCAGGGATTGAGATTGCAGCGCAGAACAGAATCTCGGAGGGTAGGCGGCGAGCGAATTGATCGTGGTCGAGAACTTCTTCGAGAAGTTGAAGGCTGAGGTGGGTACTCTTTCAACGCACATTCATGCACACGAAAGGGTTTTCGAGGGGTGATGGACCAGGCTCAGATAGCGAAAAGCCCCGTCTGACGAGGGTTCTGGAGTGGCCAGGGGCGGAATTGGTTGCGAAGCAGACGCGAGTGGGGTTGTGGCGGGGAGGGAGCGTCCACCACCGACACGAGGATTTTCAGTCCCGTGCTCTACCAACTGAGCTACCTGGCCCGAAGCGGGAGAATTATACATCGGCACCCCGTCCGCTCCCAACCCCAACACCGGCCTAGTTGACCAGCGCTCGGGGATCGGCGACACTTTGGCATGAACGGGCCCCCAGCCGTGGACACTGACAGCGCCGCACGATCCAGTTACTTGGAACTCATCGCGGCCGTCCCCGCTCCGGAGCGTTTGACCAGGGCTCTGGCGCTCAGCGCGTTTGTACGGGATCTGGCGTGGCAGGGAGCAACCAGCCACGTTGGGCACTTGGGGACCTCGGCGGTCGTCGAGCGGTTCGCTCAACAGTTGTACGGCCCGGAAATCGCCGAACGAATAGTTTCCGCGCTGTTCTCCTCCCCGTGACCGATGTATCCGAGCTGCGCGCAGTCGTCGAGTCGGTTGCAACGGCATTCCAGCGCGAGGATGTCACCTACTTCATCTCGGGCTCGCTGGCAAGCAGCGTCCACGGTGAATTCCGAGCGACAAACGATGTAGACATCGTTGCGGCACTGGAGCAACGCCACCTCCCCGGGCTAGTGGACGGGCTCTCCGGCGAGTTCATTACAGATCTCCATCAGGCAATCGCCGCCCTCGATTCCGGGACGAGCTTCAACTTGATTCACCGCCAGACCTATCTCAAGGTGGACGTGTTCCCGCTTCGTACTGCATTCGATAGAGAGGCGGCGCGTCGGGCGGTGGAGATCGTAATGCCAGGTGGCGCTGTGCCACTCCGGGTGGTCACCAAGGAAGATATTCTGCTCGCCAAGTTGCGGTGGTACCGCCTCGGCGACGAGGTATCGGAAGTTCAGCGACGGGACGTCGAGAGTCTCGTTGTCATGAATCGCGAGACATTGGACCGCGCATACCTCGATACATGGTCGGAGGTGTTGGGGGTGGGTGATCTCCTCGATCGGTTTTGGGGTTGAAGGCAAGTGTGGAATGCCCCGAGACGGAATTGGTTGCGAAGCAGACGCGAGCGGTGGTGGTGACGGGGATGGGGCGTCCATCACCGACACGAGGATTTTCAGTCCTCCTACGGGGTGGTACTAACAGGCACCAGTGTACACCAGTGACGCGGAAACGGGCGCTGATCGGTCAGTCGATGGGCGATTTAGTGTCACCAGTGTACAGGAGTTCGTGCACATTCGAGGCACACGGAGGAGTATTGCTGGGGGGACCTAGCACACTGGGTTGATCGCTGGCCACCTGAGCTTCGGCACTGCATCTTAGCCCCATGACTGAGATCACCTCTCGGCAGCGCTGATTGGAGAATCACATGAAATCGATTACCGGTGTTATCACGCTCAGTCTACTTGTTGGCTGCGTCCCGTCGGTGTTCCCCATCTATGGTGAAGACGACCTCATCTTCGATCCCGCGCTCTTGGGCATCTGGACCACTGAAGATTCCAATGCGATTTTCATCGTCACTGCAGGCACGGGGCAGATGCCACTCTTTTCATACGAAGTCGAGTTCATTGACGACGAATGCGACCGGGGAGAGTTGATCATGCAGTTGGTCAGTATTGGTGGGTCGAAGTTCCTCGATGTCTACCCCGTCGAACTGGACGACGAGAAGGGGATGCTGCTTCCGACTCACGTGTTCTTCCGGATCGACGAGCAGGTGGGATCTACGACGACACTACGAACGATGAACCCGGACTGGCTCAAGCAATACTTGGAGGAGGATCCCGAAGGTATCGAGCACGTCGAGGTTGGCGATGAAATACTCCTCACCGCTACGACCCCTGAACTTCAGCGTTTTTACTTTGAGCACCGGAAGACACCCGACGCCTTCGGCGAGCCCGATGTCTACTGACATCTCACCGACGCGGAAGGAGAACGTCTGACCGGCCACTTTTTCCTTTCCCAATGTCCCGGCGCGTTTCGCTGAGTCCGGCCCGCCGAGACTGGCATCCATGACCGAGATCACGTCCCGGCTCTCGACGGCCCTCGCCGATCGCTACCGGATCGAACGCCACCTCGGCGAGGGCGGGATGGCGACCGTGTACCTCGCCGAAGACTTGAAGCACAAGCGGAAGGTCGCGCTCAAGGTGTTAAAGCCCGAGTTCTCGGCCGTCTTGGGCGGCGAGCGCTTTCTGAACGAGGTCACCGTTACAGCCAATCTCCAGCATCCGCACATCCTGCAGCTCTATGATTCGGGAGAGGCCGATTCGTTTCTCTTCTATGTGATGCCGTATGTCGACGGGGGATCACTTCGCGATCGCCTCAACCGCGAAAAGCAACTATCGATCGACGAAACACTCGAAATCACTAAAGCGATCGCGGGCGCGCTCGACTATGCGCACAAGCGCGGTGTCATTCATCGCGACATCAAGCCCGAGAACATTCTGCTCCAGGACGGCGTGGCGCTCATGGCGGACTTCGGCATCGCGATCGCCGTCAAAGCTGCGGGCGGCGAACGGCTCACGGAAACGGGATTGTCGCTCGGGACACCGTTCTACATGAGTCCCGAGCAAATCGCCGGGCAACGGGACCTCGATGCGCGTAGCGATGTCTACTCGCTTGCGTGCGTGACGTATGAGATGTTGGCCGGTGACCCGCCGTTCACCGCCTCGACCGCCCAGGCGGTGATGGCCAAGCACGTCACGGACCCCGCAGCACCGATTACCACGACTCGGCCAAGTGTGAGTCCATCAATCGCGAACGCGCTGGCGAAGGCGTTGAACAAGACGCCGGTTGACCGTTATGAGAGTGCCGGCACCTTCGCGACAGGATTGACGACCGAGGGGAAGGAACAGGACAGAGAAGCGAGATCGATCGTCGTCCTGCCCTTCGAGAACCGGAGCGCCGATCCCGACGATGAATACTTCAGCGACGGCCTCACCGACGAGGTGATCTCGGATTTGTCTCGCATATCGGCTTTACACGTCATCTCCCGTAACTCGTCGATGATGCTGAAGCGAACGACGAAGGACACGCGGACGCTCCGCCGGGAGCTGGGTGTGACGCACCTCGTGACCGGCACCGTGCGCAGGGCGGGGACCGCCCTTCGCGTCACGGCCGACCTGGTAGAGGCAAGCACCGATACGACAATCTGGAACGAGAAGTTCTCAGGCACGATGGAGGACGTGTTCGGGATCCAGGAGGAGATCTCCAGGCAGATAGTGTCTGCCCTGAAGGTGAAGCTCACCGACACGGAGGAGCGTGCCGTCGCCGAGCGCCCAATCGACGATCCGGTCGCCTACGACTGCTACCTGCGCGCACGCCAGGTGATATACAACTGGACGCCGGAGGATCAGCACCGCGCCCTACGCTTGGTCGAAGACGCGATCGATGTCGTCGGCGACTCGCCGCTTCTGCTGGCGACCAAGGCGAGTATTCACTGGAGCCATGTGAACATGCACGTGGTTCCGGCCGACGAGGGGCTTGCCCGCGCGTCGGAACTCGTGGATCAGGCGCTCGCGATAGATCCGGACTGCTACCTCGCCATCTACGTTCGCGGTCTCGTGGCCGGGATGCGTGGACAGCCCGAGTCCGCACTCGTAGACCTATACCGTGCCCATGCCCTTCGCCCCAACGATCCCAACATCCTCGCTGAGCTGATTCGGTTCTCGAATTTTACAGGTCTCCGTAACACTGGTAATTACGCCGAGAAGTTGATTCAGATAGACCCGCTGACCTCGAGCACCCAATTGGCCATGGTCTATCTAGCAGTCATATACGGTCCAAGGGAGACGGCTGCTGCGCCTGCCCGCCGACTGATCGCGCTGGCTCCGCAGATTTCCATGTTGCACGTGTACGCAGGCTGGCCGCTCGCGGAAGCCGGGTTCCCCGACGAAGCGGCCAAGGTCCTCGGCCGGGTCGGCACGGCGATCACCGACAATCCGCACGGTGCCTTCGCACTCTTTCTCAAATACGCATTGGAGGGGAATGAAGAGGAAGCCCTGCGGGTCGCCACGCCAGAGATGGAGAAGACCGTCCACAACGATATCGCGTGTCGGATGATGGCGGACGGCTACGCGCTGCTCGGCCGCAAGGGCGACGCACTGCGCTGGTTGCGTACCGCGATTGAACACGGCTTCATCAACTATCCGATCCTAAGTGAAGGAGCCCTCTTCCTGGAAAGCCTGAGGGCCGAGCCGGAGTTCCATGCGCTGATGGCTGAAGTGAAGCCGCGGTGGGAGGCACTGGTGGAATGGGAGCGGAGTACACTGGGGTCGTGAACTTGAGGAGTTGAAGGCGAAGGTGGGGAACTAGCTAGGACCTCCATCGCGGAGAGGTGTTAACCCGCAGGATTTCCGCCCTCTCCTGGCCCTCTGAGCTTCGGCACTGCATCTTAGCCCCATGATCGAGATCACGTCCAAGCTCTCGACCGCCCTTGCGGACCGCTACAAGATCGAACGCGTTGGGACCCCCGAGCATCGCTTCTGAAACCCCAGGGATATGTGCGTTTGAGCCGCTGGCTCACTTCACGGGCTGCTTTGTGAGAAGAAGCGTCAAAGCCTTTTAACGATACGGCAGCGGGGTGTCAGATGAAATGGTTACCGATGTTGGCTGCAATGCTTGTGGGGATGTCCTTGCCGAAGCTTGAGAGGGGACCGGGACGCGACGGTCCGGAGTGAGCTAATGGCGAAAGGTTCTTCGAGCGGAGCCCTCCAGCACTTATCGGTGCTGTTGGTGACTGCGTTTGTGAACGCGAGCGCATTAGGGATGGTGTTCCCGCTCATTCCGTTCTACGCCATTCGGTTGGATGGGAACCCAGGGACGGACTGGATGACTGTGCTCTTTATTGCACAGTTGGTCTCCGCCCCGTTCTGGGGGCGTTTGTCCGACCGGCGTGGTCGACGCCTGCCTTATCTGGCGGGTATGGGAACCTCCGCAATCGCGTTTGCCGGGTTCGGTCTCACTGCGAACGTGTGGATGTTATTCCTGTCACTCTCGCTGCAGGGCATCGCTATGGGGACGATCGGAGTACTGCACGCCTACGTAGCGGATATGACCGAACCCAAGGACCGGGCCAGGGGACTTGGATGGCTAGCGCTCGCTCTGCTACTCGGGATCACGATCGGGGCCCCGCTTGGATCGCTGGCTTTCGGGCTGGGCACGGCTGCGCCCGGCCTCCTGGCAGCAGCCGTCGTTCTCCTCAACCTCGGTTTCGCCTTCCGCTGGTTACCCGATTCACGCCTCTCGAAGGAGCAACTGCAGCGCCACTTGTCGCGTTCGATTCGCGAGGTGATCGTGGATATGGTCTTTGCGCCCAGGGGGAAGATCACACGCCTCGTGTGGATCTACTGTGGGGGCGCGCTCGGCTTGATGGCCATGAGTGAGGTGCTCGCGCTGAACTTGGAAGTGGGTTCCGGAGCGACCGACCAAACGATCTTCCCTATCTATGCCGCGGTGATTTCGGTGGCGATGCTAGCAGTCGTATTGGGTCGACTCGTGGATTGGTTGGGTGAGATCCGCGTGATGCAGCTTGGCGCAGGGCTGCTGGTCCTGGCGCTCGTTAGCATCCTCCTGCCGATGTGGCTCGTGCCATCCTGGCTAATCCTATCCGTGATGCCGATCGCAAGAGCCTGCTTCTTCATAGTTGTGACGGCGCTCGTCACCCATGGAACTCGTCGGGAGGAGTGGGGCCTGATACTCGGTATCCTCGGAGCAATCAGCGGCGGCGTCGCTCAGTTCGTCGGACCGGTCTTGGAAAGCACTGGGAGCGAGGGACTAGGTTATGCGATTCCGTTCTCTGTAGCGGCAACGACGCTGGCGTTTGTGATGGTCTTGGTGTTTCGTTTACGCGCGGCTCCAGTAGTCGGCGAGGCTTCAGGCTCTTCGTAGAACATAAAGCTGCTTGCGTCGAGTCCTGTTTCGCGCGGCGCTCACGGGCCTCTTTCTCGTGGACTTTTGGTCGAGAACTTCTTCGAGGAGTTGAAGGCGAAGGTGGGGAACTAGAGCAGAGGATTGCTAATCCCCTGACCGTATCGCGAGCCCCGTCAGGACGCGGCTCCCGGGCCCATGTGCCTTGAATGTGATTTCTTGGGGCAGTTTTCCCCTTGTGTCACGCGGGTCTCGACGGGCCACATCCGTATCCGGATACTCCCTGAATTGCTCAAGACCCAGCGGAAGCAAAGGAAGCACCCGGGAGATATTCGTCTCAATCCTCTGAACGAGTCATACTCTCCGAACCCAAGAAAGGACCCGCCGGCTGTACCATTCCATAGGACCCGCTCAGATTGTGCCTTCTTTGCCCAAGGGTCCCATCTGGATCCGCGCGGCGAGGGTTCTACCGGTTCTCCCCCACCAACCTCGCAATCCGCCCCCGCACGTCGTTTACCTGTTCCTGCAACAAGGGGTCCGCGTTCTCCCAGAGTTCGACGAAACGGCTGTAGTACTCCACCGCTTTACCATCCTCTCCTTGCGCTTCATGCAACTCGCCGGATCTACGGAGAATCGCGGCGAGCCATTCCTGATCGTCGTCTAGGCGGTCGCCCTCCGTTTCCAGGTACGTCGTGAAGTACGCAAGCGCTGAATCGGTATTGCCGGCGACGTCGTACGCATGACCGATATCGGCGAGTTCGCAGAGCGTGCATTGCAAGCGATCTCTTCGCACCGCCTTGAAGAGTTCTGCTGCCTCGGGTGCGCGTCCGTCAGCGATCATGATGTCCCCTTGGTCACGCCGAAGGGTGATTCGCCAAAAGAGCCGTTCGCGATCCGACTCAGGCAGGACGGCGATGAACTCATTGTGCAATTGCTGCGCCCGGTCCGGTCTGCCTGCTCGAACAAAGAGGTCGCCGAACCGTAGGTGGCGTCGTCCTTGCGGCGGCAAGTCCGCGGTGAATCCGAGGTTTTGCAGCCACAGGCGCTCAATATCGTCGACGTAGTCGGACGGATTCTCGGCGAACCAGACCTGCGTCCCGAGGAGTGACAACTCGATTCGAAAATCGCGATCGTCTGACGCTACGCTTTGCTGCTGCGCAACGACGCGAATTGCTTCTTCCCAGAAACGATTCGCCCTCGCGATCTCCCCCTGCAGCCAAGCCAGGGATCCAAGTCGGAAGTTGGCCCACACTTCAATTGCAGGTTGCGTCGTGCGCGCCTCTTCGGCGATTCGAGCGGACTCGACCCAATTCATTCTAGCGGCTGCCAGATTCGATGCCTGCAGCGGGACCTCGGGACTCTCAGGAAAGCGCTCGGAAAACAGTGCCAGGATACTGTCAGCCCGCCCGTGCTGACCGCGGTCCCGAAGACTGCCCATCAGGTTGATATACGAGAAATTGGGTGCGGTGCCGGCCGCGATCGCGCGCAAGTACATCTCGTCACGCTCGGCGAAGCGTCCCATGACGGTGTAGACGACCGCCACGTTGTTGAGGGCGGTCCCATTGGTAGGATAATTCTCGAGCAGTGCCACGTATGCGGTGGCGGCCTTTTCGAGGTCGTTTTCCGCGCGGAACCAATATATGGCTTCGATCAGATAGCGTTCCACCTCCGAAACCCGATTGCGAAGCGTGTACGCGCGGCGAAGTGCCGAATCGCCGCTGAGTCCCATTTGACGCCGGAACTGCGGGTTCGTCTGGAACGTCCCGAGCGAGCGGTAGGCCATCGCGAACATCGTGTCGCGCGCGACCGCTTCTTCGAGCAACGCGATCGCCCGCTGACCGTCGCCCTGGTTGGACAGGCGTTGGGCCTGCGCGTAAAGCCTGAGGGCCTCTAAGGAGCCGGTGGTGACGTTCGCCAACGGCGGATCCGCGCGCACAGTTCGTAGCGATTCACCGATGCGCTCACGAAATCGGAGGGACAGGCGGTCAACCGCGTCGATGATCTCCCCAGCGTCGGAAGCAGTCTCTCGGGCGGTCACGAGTTCGTCACCGGTACCGACGGCGGTCAACCGACCGGACACGACGAATTCTTGTCCAACGGACCGGATCTCACCATCGATATAAGCCTTGAGCCCCTCGCGGACGGCAATTTCTTCGGCCAGTTCCGAAGTGACGATGGCGTCGGGATCGCGTTCCATGCGCTCGAGAGCATCGGAGACCTGCCCGCGGCTCATCACGATGATGATCGGTGATTGCCCGAGGTCGATGCGCAATAACTCGGTGACCGTTTCGCTTAGCGTCGAATCGTCGGTAGCGTTCGCGAAGTCGGAAATGATGACGCGCTCGTTTGCCTCAAGGACTCCTCTGGCAACGAGCGTCCCAACAGGTCCGATACCTATCACGCGCATGGCCATGTAGCCGGCGACGACGATCGCAAGGCCAACAAACGCGAGCGCTCCGCCAATCGTGGACTTTCTCCACGTGAGGTGGCGTTGCATGCCAGTCGGCGTGGGCATCCGGACACCGGTCATCGTTGCAATGGCTTGTTGCCGTTCGCGTTTCCCGGTGAGGAGCATGATCGGGAGACCGACGACGAGCAGGCCGATCGCTCCGTAGAGCACCCAGTCTGGTAGCCCGATCACGTTCATCATCACGTAGATGATCGCAAGCGCGCCCACCGACGCGAGTCCGAACAAACTTGCGACGCGTACCGGATGCGCCTGCTTAATCCGGGCCTCATAGTCGATGGCCTGGACGGGCTGCGTGCCGGTTGGCGTCATCCCACCACTCGGCGTCAGGATCGCATCGAGATGCGGAATCATCTCGTCGGCACGTTGGAAGCGATCGGCGGGCTTCTTGTGCAGACAACGCAGAATGACCTCGTTCAGCGCCGGCGGTACGGTCCCCCGATGCGTCGTGACGGGATCGGGGTCGTTCGTCATATGTGCCGCCAGAACCTGTTGGGCATTGGTCCCAGTGAACGGTGGCCGGCCGGTCAACATTTCGTATGCCATGGCACCGATAGCGTAAATGTCCGCGCGGTGATCGACATGCGGATCGGCCGCGGCTTGTTCGGGCGACATGTAGGCCGGCGTCCCCAGCGCGACGCCTAGCGAGGTCAGCGACGACTCTCCCGTGGAGGCGCTTACGGCCTTCGCCACTCCGAAGTCCGTCACCACCGCGTGGTTGCCGGATAACAGCACGTTGTCGGGCTTGATGTCTCGATGGACGACCCTGTGCGAGTGCGCGTACTGCAACGCGTCGAGCACTTCTTTCAGGATCCGCACCGCGTCGCCGATCGGCAGCTCGCCTTCCCGCGCAAGCTTCGCCCGCAGGGATTCGCCCTCGATGTACGGCATGACGTACCACAGCAAGTCGCCTTCGGATCCGGCGGTGAGAAGTGGCACTATGTGCGGGTGTTGCAGCTTGGCCGCGAGCTTGATCTCGCGCTCGAACCGCTCAACGTTGACGCCGGCACCCATCTCCGGCGGAAGCAGCTTGATGACGACCTTGCGATCGAGCCGAGTCTCCTCCGCGAGAAAGACCCGGGACATGCCGCCGCCACCGAGTTCTCTCTCAATGGCGTAGGTGTCGCCGACGGCGGTTTGGAGACGGCTCAGGAGGTCAACCATAACTGCCTAAGGTACGGCGCGATGGGCATGTCGGCCAGCGACGTGGGATTCTGGCACTTGGCAGAGTCGCAGCTGACGTACTGGAAGCACGGTGGCCTATGACACACTCGCTCAGCACAGAGGTATACTTTCTTCGCCCAACGGGTCCCATCTAGCGGGCAGTAACGCGGGTCCCCACTGCTGTCCCTCTTGCAGACCTTGGTATCCGCAAGCATGTTAATTCTTTCCCCTCAAGAGAGAACCCAGCGTATCATAAGACGCCTCACATTGTCGTCGTTTCTTGCAGCGCTAAAAACTCGCAGTCCGTTGGGACATGCACACGACAGCAAGCGTTACCAGTCAGAGGGTGTGACGATGTGTTGGGTTCCCCTTCGCTGGACGACGGGCTTGGTTGTGGCAGCCTGTCTAGCAACGTCTGCGGGCTGTACGTCGGGTCGTGACGCCACGACCGATCAACTATCGACACTCACCCTGCACTTACCGGGATTCGACGAGCGGGCGCTCAGTCCCGTGTGGGATTCCTATGCGAAGTTCCTGATGTTTCTGCCGTTGGCGAGTTGGGACGAGCGTGGTGAGCGGACTCCCAGACTGGCGCAGAGTTGGGAACATTCCGATGACTATCGGACCTGGACCATCCGGTTGCGATCAGACGTCAAGTGGCACGATGGTGCTCCGGTTACGGCGCATGATGTCGCGTTCACGTTCGACCTCCTGAGTCACCGAGACGCTGTGTTGATGAGACCGACGGGGCAAACAGTCGAGGTGATCGACGATACGACGTACACGATCACCTATCACAGACGCCCGGGTACGGACGTTCCCGACCGGTGGATGGTGTATTACCCGAAGCATCTACTGGACGAGATGGATCCGGCCGACTTCGCAGAGTGGGATTTCTGGACACGACCGGTGGGCAATGGCCCTTACCGCTACGTGAGGCACATACCCAAGACGATGATCGAGCTCGAGGCCAATCCCGACTACTACGCAGGCAAGCCGAGTATCGATCGAGTCGTACTCCAGTTCGGCAGCAGCGCATCTTTGGTAGAGCTGTTGAGCGGCAACGTGGACGTCATCACAATGGATCGCGTCGCGCTGCCCAAGGTCGACGACGATGCGCGATTCACGATCCATCACCAGATGTGGCCGGGCGCAGGCAACCTCGTCGGCATCTTCTGGAATCACGGCGACCCGCGTTTTGACGACGCTCGGGTGCGCCGGGCGCTCACGATGGCGATCGATCGTGTAGAGCTGTATCGCATACAGGCACTCCCCGAGACCTTCCCCGTGCTCGACGTGGTGTACACTGAGCGGCAGTATCTCCGCGGGGCCCTGCCCGCGCCGATGCCGCATGACAAGGACCAGGCGAGAACCCTGCTCGATCAAGCCGGCTGGCGGGATGTCGACAAAGACGGGGTTCGCGAACGAGGCGATGAGATCTTCGAGTTCACGGCACTCGTCGGGACCCCTCAACTCGCCAGAACGGCCGTGTATGTCCAGTCGCAATTCCGAGAGATCGGTGTGCGGATGGAGATTCAGACGCTGACGGGAGGATTTCGCGGGCTGCTGCGGGCGGGTGACTTCCAGTCGGCGTTCGGCCGATTCGAGCCGTTTCAGCCGGGTGATATCGAATGGCTGAACGGAAAAGTCGCAATCCAGTACGAGAATCCCCGCGTCCGTGCATTAATTGACGAAGCACAGGAGACGATGGATCCGGCCGTCGAGGACAGCCTCTACGAGGTTCTCATGCCCATCATTGCTGCCGAGCAGCCGGTCACCATCCTGTTTCCGGGAGTGACCACGTATGTGACACATCGACGTGTTTGCGGTCTTCACGGCCCCTATCGGGCGAATCCGTTTCTGTTCGCCGAGTTCCTGCGGTTGGAGGAGGAGCGGAAGTAATGTTGTGGGTTGGGCCTTCGGTCGCTCGCGCTTCCTCTGAAGGTTGCCATACACGCAACCGGAATTGGTCGCCGCACTGAGCGTGGAGTTCACAAGACAGGGGTGACACCAGCGTCGGCAAAAACATGAAACAGGAGCAGAGCCATGATACACTCACACCGTTCGTTCTTTCAGGGTGAGCTGCTGCGGTGCGTGCTTTGCGTGTGCATGGCCTGGCTGCTTGCGGCACCGTCACTATCGGCGCAAGCCCGTGTGGAATGGAATGTGGTCTACGGCATGTACTCCGGCGCCGCCCTACTCATGGACGTACATCATCCTGCCGAGCCCAACGGAGCCGGGGTAATCCTGATCTGGGGAAGCGGATGGCATGGGCCGACTACGTACGAAGCCCGGCAGCTCAAGCGCAACGGCGCACCTGAGATCTTCCTCCATGTTGGATATACGGTCTTCGTCGTCAATCACCGCAACGCACCGCGGTTTCGCTATCCGGCGGCGGTGGTGGACGTGCAGCGGGCGGTGCGGTTCGTCCGCTATCACGCGCAGCGGTTCGGCATCGACCCGAACCGGCTCGGCGGCTTGGGCTACTCATCCGGCGCTCACCTCGTCAGCTTGCTCGGCGCGATGGACGGCGACGGAGATGCCACCGACGGCGACGCGGTGAACCGAGAGAGCGCGAAGCTCCAAGCCGTGGTGGCGCAAGCGGCGCCCACGGATCTTACCCAGCTCGACGGCCCCGCTGTCGTGTCATTCTTGGGCTCACGGCCGGGGCGCGGGAACCCAACCTATCGTGAAGCGTCGCCCATTACGTACGTGACGCCCGACGACCCACCCTTTCTCTTCATTCACGGCGACGCTGACCCCGTGGTGCCCTTCAAGCAGTCCGAGCTGATGCTGGCGGCGCTGAAGGACAAGGGTGTCGAAGCGCGGCTCATTCGTATTGCCGGCGGGCGTCATGGAGCCAACGACCTACCCGAGTCCGCCCGGTGGCTGAATCGCCATCTCCTCGGCGAGCCAAAGGCCAAGGCGCTCGAGAGCGTCATTGCTGCCAGCCTCGCAGAGAGGGATCGATGTCGCAATTTGACGTCTGAAACTTCGCGTTCTCCCGCCGACGTCATCGGCGTGTCTGAGACGGCGCTCACCTTGGAGGGAGAGTTACCGAACGCGTCCCGCTGGGCGGCGGAGGTCTACCGTTGGGCCACGGCAGCTGATATCGGGTTCGCCCACCAGTGGCGACCCGGGCCGGAGTTCGCGCCTGGTGAAATCCGAGTTGAGAATCTCTTCGACGCCTTCGCATGCGACAGCATCTACACCTTCCAGCTGACGGGTCTGCAGCTGCGCCGGATGATCGAGTTCAACGTTCGCCGGAATCGGTCATCGGCGCATGTAGGCCTCGCCGGAGTCCGCGCAACGTTCGAGCTTCACGATGACCCGTCCAAGAATCGTGTCATCGAATGGGGTCTGGACGACGACTCGACCTACTCGGTGGCGGGGGACCTGCACGAGCAGAGGATCATGGAGATTGTCTTTGGCAGCACCCCTGGATACGAGAACACTGGGCTGAGCTCGTTCAGCGCCGCTGTCCGCTGGTTAGAGACTCACAAGCGGGTGAGCAACGCGCCGTCCCGGATCCGAATAATCCGGCGACGTTGAAGGTCAATCTTCAATGCACATTCATGCACACGAGAGGGTTTTCGGGTGCCCCAGACCAGGGCCACTAGAGCGAAAAGCCCCGTCTGACGGGGCTTCTGGAGTGGCCAGGGGCGGAATTGAACCACCGACACGAGGATTTTCAGTCCCCTGCTCTACCAACTGAGCTACCTGGCCCGAAGGGGGAGAATTATACATCGCAGCCCCGCCACAGCCCAACCCCAACACCGGCGGTAAAGAAGGGCGGGACCGCACACCTCCCCGCCCAACACCGGCGGTAGGGGCGGTATGACCCAGTTCTACCGCCTCTTGTCCTACCGCCTCTTGTTCTGCCGCCTTGTTACGTTACACGCGACAGCGCCGCAAGACAGCCGCTGCTATCCGAAATGGAAAAACCGGAGTAGGTAATGGCCAGCGAACGAAGACAACTCGTGAGATACCTGTTTCTAAAGGTCGATCCGGCATGGCGCAGGCTCGAGGCCGCAGTGCAGATCGCCCACAAAGAAGAATTCGGCTCGACACTCAACGGTTTTCATCAGAGACTGTTGCTGCGCACATACAGCACGATGGGTACGCGAGGCGACTGCGATCTGTTGCTGTGGCATGCAGCCGAGACACTGGAAACTCTCCAGGCACTGCAAACTGCCGTGTTCTCGACAGAGCTCGGCGGTCATCTCGATATCGCTTACAGCTACCTCGGCATGACGCGAAAGTCGATCTATGAATTTCCCGACGATCCCGAGGGCGACATGCGCACAATCGTCCGGCCGGCAGACAACAAGTACCTGTTCGTCTATCCGTTCGTGAAAACGCGCGATTGGTGGAGTCTGCCGTTCGAGAAGCGCCAGGAGGCGATGAACGAACACGTGACGGTAGGACGCAAGTACCCCGAGATTCGTCTCAACACTTCGTATTCGTTCGGACTGGACGACCAAGAGTTCATTGTCGCCTTCGAGGGCGACGACCCGGCCGAGTTCCTCGATCTCGTTATGGAACTGCGCGGCAGCATCTCGTCACGTTACACCGAACGCGACACTCCCGTTTTCACCGCCGTTCAGATGTCGTTGTGGGACATGCTGGACGCTCTGGGCGGATCAAGCATGACCACACGACCCCGCGAAACAGGTGATGTCTCCGGCGACATGGTGGTGGTGGCAAAAATGTCGGATCTGCCTCCTGGTACCAGCAAGCGAGCCTACCTCAGCAGCGAAGCGATTGCACTGTTCAACGTGAACGGGAAGATCTATGCAGTCAGCGACCGCTGTACCCACGGTCGTGCGTCGCTCTCCGAGGGACAAGTGGATCCGGAGACCTGCATCCTTCAGTGCCCTTGGCATGGAGGGAAATTCGAACTCGCGACGGGAACCCCCGTAGGGTCTCCTGCCAAGGTGCCGATCAAGACCTATAGGGTCGAGAGGAGCGGAGAAGAGATACTTGTCGGATGGATGTAGCCGTCATCGGTGGCGGGCTCGCAGGGTTGGCCGCCGCCCACGAACTCTCAAGTGGCGGCTTGGAAGTATCACTCTTTGAGGCCTCGGACAGAGTAGGCGGCCAGATAGAGACAACCCGCAGCGATAACTATGTGGTGGAGTTGGGAGCCGATTCCCTGGTGACCCCCGACCCAGAAACGCGTGAGTTCCTGGGCAGAATCGGAGCACTTGACCGACTGGTCAGTCAATCAGAGTTGGACTCTTTAGTCCTTGAAGGACAGTCACTTAAGCCACTGCCGAAGGGTGCGGCTGCCGCAATGTTGGGGCTGGGGGGAGACGAAACATTGAGGGGCAGGGGAGTGGTGGCCTTCGAAACCGGAATGAGAGATCTAATCGAGAAGCTACTCGACGGGCTGGGAGCAACGCAATTGAATCTTGGAAAGACGGTGACGGGCATCGCACCAAACAATCAGGGCTGGGTGGTCCGGGCGGACGGCGAAGATCTCATGACACCGAGTGCAGTCGTTCTGGCGACGCCACCACAAGTCACTGCGGCACTACTCGACGGGGCCGACCACTCCATGGGACTCTCTTTTCCGACGATTCCCGCACTTTCGAGTGTCACGATCTCGCTCGCCTTTCGCAGTGAGGCAGTGGGTCATTCGCTCGACGCCACCGGTTACGTGATTCCCGGGCAGTCACGCGAGGCACCCGGCTTCAAGGCATGCACGTTTACCTCTTCCAAGTTCCCCAACCGCTGCCCCACCGGCTATGTGCTGCTGAGGGCGTTCTATCGACCGGGAGGCGCGTGCCCGATAGATGGAGCGGACCGTGTTTGGATAGACCGCGCAGTAACAGAACTCGACTCCGTTCTGGATCTTGCCGAACCGCCCACCTCGGGTTGGGTCTCACGCTGGCCAGAGACCATTTATCGCATGAGCAACGACATAGTTCAGCGCATCACTTGCGTCGTCGATCGCGTTAGGAAACTGGGCAACATTGAGCTGGCTGGAGCTGGAGTTCATGGAGCTGGGGTTCACAGCGCACTGGATTCCGGCCGCCGTGCGGCCCGCCGTCTGCTCATCAACTAACTCGCTTCACCGCACCTTCCCTTCCGCACGCAGCCGCGCGAAATTGTGCCGTCGGAACACTGGCGCCAGGGAGACTGGATATGCACGCAAACCTAACCGTGGTCGATCACCCACTGGTCCAGCACAAGATCACAAAGCTACGCGACAAGACTACGTCCACTCGTGATTTTCGAGCGTTGGTGAGCGAGATCGCGACACTCATGGCATACGAGGCGACTAAGTCGCTTGACCTCGAAGAGGTCGAGGTGGAAACTCCTCTCGAGCGGATGTCGGGCAAGCGGGTGGCCGGTAAGAAGCTCGTGCTGATCCCGATTCTACGGGCAGGACTTGGGATGGTGGAGGGCATAAGCCAGCTGATACCCAGTGCGCGGGTGGGCCACATCGGGATCTATCGCGACCACGACACCTTGGAGCCGATCGACTACTACTTCAAGATCCCGAGTGACGAAGCTGACCGAATCCTATTCGTACTGGATCCCATGCTCGCAACAGGAGGCTCGGCTGTCGATGCCGTTTCGGCACTGAAAAAAGCCGGGGGTAAGCGGATCGTTTTTCTCTGTCTTGTAGCCGCTCCCGAGGGTGTCAAGCGCATGGAAGAAGCACATCCCGAGGTTCGCATCTACACCGCCGCCCTGGACAGAGAACTCAATTCACGCGGATACATCCTACCGGGTCTGGGAGACGCTGGAGACCGTCTCTTCGGGACACGGTAAATGAGGACAGAATGAAACAGTACCAAGTCGCCATTCTCACGCTGCAGCAAAGGACACGCGAAGACGAAGAAACGATCACGGATCTACTAAACGAACGCACCCGTATGGGGTGGCAGTTCGGGTCCATTACACAACTTGAGGGTGGCCGTGTGGCCGTTGTATTCGAGCGCGAGGCATGACGAGACCCGAAAACCGCATCAGTACGCGTCGCGTCTACGACGGGCGCGTGGTGAAGGTAGACCTAGACACCATCACGGCACCTGACGGTTCCAGGTTGGAGTTGGAAATGGTACGCCACTCTGGAGCCTCCGCCGTCGTACCGCTCTTGTCGTCAGTCGATTCGGAAGACCCCAGCGTCCTACTCATAAAGCAATACCGCTACGCCGCGGAGGACACGATCTGGGAGATTCCGGCGGGTGTGCTCGAAGCTGGCGAGGATCCTGCTGCCTGCGCGCGTCGTGAGCTACTGGAAGAGACCGGAGCCAAAGCAGAATCCTTGGAACACCTCACCACCGTCTATACCACGCCTGGTTTCACCGACGAGCAGATTCACCTCTACTTGGCCACCGGCATCACCGTGGGCGGAGCCAGACATGAACCGGACGAGTTCATTGAGGTAGCGACCCGCCCGTTCTCTACCACCCTGGAGATGATTCGAGATGGGGAAATCGTCGATGGAAAGTCGATCGTAGCCCTGCTCTTTGTAGCCGGCTTCAGACTCAATCTCTAGGCTCTGCGTCCCCAAGAGGGGACAATGACCGATCCTGTGGACGGGCCACTGAAATCGCCGTAACACCATCACAATCAATTGGTTAGCTCGGTGCCGAGAGGGCCGATTTACCGGGTATGCTTCGTGCACCCGCAAGGTGCCAACGCTGTCTGGTTACTCGTTTGGAGGGTGAGCTAAAGAACTTTCTTCGTCCGATTTGAAAAAGGGTGTCTGCCCCACAAGCATGAGCAGAGACCCGGGAGCTAACAGATGACCGCAGTTATACAACCACGGCACGCCGCGACCGCTGCAGCGCAGCAATGGAGACAACCCGCCCTAGACGCCTACAACGACTCACAGGTCGTTGCTGCCTACCTAGCCGGTAGGACTACGGCTTTCGACGAGTTGGTTGTCCGGTATCAGAAGAGATTGCTTAACTTCGTCTACCGCACCATTGGAGACCGCGAACGTGCGGAAGACCTCGTACAAGAGGTCTTTATCAGAGTGCACCGGCACATGATCCGGTTTGATCAAACCAAGAAGTTCTCCACCTGGATCTACACCATAGCCTCGAACCTTGCCAAGAACGAACTCCGTAACCGGAGCCGCAGCCCCCTAGTGCTCTTTCAGACAATCAAGAAGAACTGGGAGGCAGACCATCGCCCTGTTGAGTTTGAGGACAAGCGCCAGCGGCCCGACGACGTCTTCCGCAAGCGGCACCTGAGGGAACTGGTCCAGTGGTCGGTGCGGCAGCTCCCTGAGCATCACAGGGTGGTGTTCGTGCTACGGGAACTGGAGGGCAAGACATACGAGGAGATCGCGGAGATAACAGGCTGTAACCTCGGCACGGTAAAGAGCCGGCTCAACCGGGCTCGCAACCGGTTTGCCCACCTGATAGCGCCGCTGCTAGACTAGGTACATACGGACAACGGGGGGGGACAGGAAGTACCAGAGGCCCGTTCCAGCTACTACCGAGCTTTCTGTCCCCACCACCGTCGGGCGGAACCTCCTGAATTTCGCATGGTAATAAGCCCAGTACCCTGAGGCTTCTGCCATGCACTGCAGTGAATTTCTCGAACTCTATTCCGACCACCGCGACGGTCTCATAGCAGACCGGGCGCAGAGCGCCCGTATTGGGCGACATCTCGAGGGCTGCACGCGATGTATGGAGTATGACGCCCGAATCTCACGGGGCGTCATCGCGCTCAAGGCAACGCACGATATCGAGCCTTCCGCCCACTTTCTCTCACAGTTAGATCGCCGTCTAGCCAGAACTACGGGGCTGGCCCTGGTCGATGAACCAGTGCCTGTGCCCTCCGCCGGCATCATGGTAGCCATAATGCTGTTGGCCGCTCTGGCTCTTGCCATCACCGAACTAGGGCCTTCGCCTCGACCGGCCGGGACGCCCACACAGGTGTCGGCGAGCCCGCTACCTCCTTTCACCACCGGGAGCGCTCAGGTTCCACTAGCTCGATTTGCCGAGATGCCCACACTTGAGCCGACCTCGCGCGTGCCCGGCCCGTCGGAGACCTCGTTCGAGGCCTGGCTCACTCTCTCGCGATAGGCGAGCCCCTTCGGTAACTTTCCGCCTAATATGGCGGCTACACTCTCCTTCGATTCGGCTCACCGCACAATAAGGCGAGAGCAGACTGAATCCGTCTATTACCTGACCGGCGATCAAGAGCTGCTCAAGGATGAGATCGTCCAGCTCATCTCAAGCCAAACACTCGACTCTGCGGGACGCGAGTTCAACTTCGATGTGAGGTCCGCCAGCGATTTGGACGGCGAGAGCTTCTTCGCCTTGGTCGAGACTCCGCCGATGTTCGCCGAACGGCGAGTTGTGGTCGTGAAGGGTATCGAGCACTGGCGCAAGAATGCAGGCGTCTGGAAAGTGGTGCATCAGTACTTGGAAAATCCTTCTCCCTCAACGGTGCTGGTGTTGATTCAGGGACCTGGCAAGGAACCTCACAAGACAATCGCGAAGAGCGCCGTCCACGTAGCGGTGGGCCCACTCACCCACCCTCGCCTGCGACGCTGGATCGGCGTTCGAGCCCAGAACTCCGGTTTCACCTTGACTGAGGAGGCCACCGAGCACCTCGTAAGTTCCGTCGGGTTCAATCTGTCACACCTGGCGATGGAAATAGACAAACTCTCCGCCGTAGCTTCAGATGGTGATGAGGTGAATGCTGAAGATGTGGCCGCGCTGGTCGGTGTGCGGCGTGGCGAGACACTACGCGATTGGGTGAGCGCAATTCTGAATCGTGATATTCCCAGTGCGGTCGGCATGTTGGAATCTGTACTGGCAGGCGCAGGCGTTAATGGCGTTCGCATGGTGATTGCTCTAGGGCCGGCACTCATCGGTGTATCGCTCGCTGTCGCTCTGGCCGAAAAGAGCATGCCGTCACGCCGCATAGAAGGAGCGGTGTTCGACGCTATCCGGGCGGCGCGACCGCAGGGCCTCGGTAACTGGAAGCAGGAAGCGACACTCTGGGCGAAGGCCGCGGAACGGTGGACTTCACATGAGATCACAGCGGCGCTCAGGTCGGCCTACGAGTGTGACCTGGCGCTAAAATCAACCACCCTGAGCGACGAACGAGGTATTCTGTCGACCATGTTACTTCGCATGAGTACTACCCGGGACGCAGCATGATGCGTAACCTAGCCAAGCCCGTATTACTGGTCACCGCTGCAATTTGCGTGATGCAACCGCCACCGGCCTCCGCGCAGCAAGATTCACTGCTGCAGGATTCACTGCAATTGGAAGCCGTCCGCCTAGCCACGGAAGGACAGGGAGACTCAGCGCGGGCCTTCGTGCGATCACACCTGGCCATGCTCTCGCCCAATGACTCGCGCTATGCGGAACTACTCTACACGGCTGGCCTGGTGGCGGGTGATACCGACAGCGCGCTCACCTATTATCGACGAGTCAGCATAGAGCACACTAACTCGGAGTGGGCCGATAAGTCCCTGCTGAGAATCGCGCAACTGTCGTTCATCAGTGGAGAACTCCGGTCCGCCATTCGCTCTGCCGATCGTATTCTGCTTGACTACCCATTCAGTGAAGCGCGGGCGGAGGCCGCATATTGGTCGGGACGAGCACAGTTCGAGCTTGGCGAAACAGAGCAAGGTTGCTCCCTCTTGCGCCAGGCAGGAGAGGACGCCGGCGAGAACTTCGAGCTATCCAACCGTGCGCGCTACTACCTACAACGTTGTCTGAACCAAGAAACTCCGGCCTTAAGTGATTCAGCGGCTGCAAACGAACCAGCCCCTCAGCGGCCGGCCGGCACTACAGTTTTCTCAGTCCAGGTTTCGGCCGTAGCCAGCGCAGCAGCGGCCGACCAGGTGATGCGTGACCTCAAGTCCCTGGGCTTCGAACCTCACGTGATACGTGACAGCTCAGACGGGCTGCTCAAGATCCGGGTCGGTCGGTTTACACGCAAGGCAGAAGCCCAGAAACTCGCCGGAGAAATCCGCAGCAAGAGAGGCGGCAGGCCGTTCGTAGTGGAAGAGTCATGAGTAAACCGCAGGGGCTCGATACTCCTTTGATGAAGCAGTACCGCGAGATCAAAGCGCGGCACTCCGATGCGATCTTGTTTTTCCGCATGGGCGACTTCTATGAGATGTTCTTCGACGACGCCAAGCAGGCTGCGAGTGAACTCGGACTCACGCTGACCACCCGAAACAACGGCGGCGCCGCTGGAGTGCCGTTGGCGGGAGTTCCGGTCAAAGCAGCCGCGGAGTACCTCCGAAGGCTAGTAGAGGGAGGGCACCGCGTCGCCATCTGCGAGCAGGTGGAAGATCCCAAGCAAGCAAAGGGACTAGTTCGCCGCGAGGTTGTCGAGACGCTCACGCCCGGCGCTGTAATCGCTCACGATTGGTTGGAGAGTGGCAGAAACAATTTCTTGGTTGCCGTGGTGCCCGACACCGAGTCCGGTCTGGCAGCTCTAGATCTATCGACCGGAGAGTTCGTGCTGGAGACAGTGGAAGCCCACGATCTCGAGGCGGCACTTACGCGTTACGATCCGCGCGAGATCGTTGTTCCTGAAAAATCGGATTGCGACTCACTCCCGTCGGGAGTCATGGTGACGGAGCGCGAGGCTTGGGAGTTCGATTCCAAGTTGGCGGCCGAAGAAATCGAAAAGCTCTTCGGATTACATAGCGTAGAGGGCCTCGAAATAGCCGAGAAGGACGACGCGGCGTTACGCGCTGCAGGTGCGCTGCTCAAGTATGCGATGGAGCTTCAGCCGGGCGGACTTCCACATGTAGCACGGCCCAGCGTACGTCGAGCTGGCAGCACGATCCCGCTAGACGAAATGACCAAGCGCAACCTAGAACTAGAACGGCCGCTTAGAAGTGACTCCCCGGGAGGTACGTTGCTGGAGGCATTGGACCGGACTACTACTCCAATGGGCAAGCGACTGCTACGCCAATGGTTATTGGCACCGCTACGAACGGTTGCGAAAATCGATGGGCGCCTCGACGCAGTCGATATCCTAGTGACCGACGTCAGAGGCCGAGAGCGGCTGAATGACGCACTCAAGAACGTACGCGATATCGAGCGGCTTGCCGGGCGGGCGACCACAGGCCGGGCAACCCCCAGAGACTTTGGAGCGTTGCGAGATTCATTGGGACTTCTGCCCGATGTGAAGGCTGCGCTCGATGGACTGGGCTCGAGAGATAGGAGCGCTGAACTGACGCGCAACGCTAACGAGTTCGACCTCCACTCCGCACTGTCAGCTGAGCTATCGCGCTGTTTAGTCGGCAATCCTCCGATGACACTCGGTGATGGGGATTCCATAGGATCGGGCGTAGATCCGGAGCTTGACGAGGCACGTGAACTGAGAGACGGAGGCAAGCGCTTCATTGCCTCCATGCAAGCGAGAGAGCGAGAACGCACCGGTGTTTCATCTCTCAAGGTTGGGTACAACCGGGTTTTCGGGTACTACATCGAGGTAACAAAGGCGCGCCAACATGCCGTTCCCGACGACTATGAGCGGCGCCAAACCCTCACCCACGCCGAGCGATACGTCACGCCGGAACTCAAAGAATACGAGGCCCGCGTGCTTGGAGCCGAGCAGACGGTTCACGAGCGTGAACTTGCAGTGCTAAACAAACTATCGCACGCCGTTAGCGAAAGAGTGCCGGCGCTCCAACACAGTGCCAAGCTGCTGGCAGAACTCGATGTTTTTTCTTCTTTTGCGGACGTCGCTGTTCGGGAAAACTATGTGCGACCTGAAGTAACGGAAGATTACGCACTACGATTGAGGGACTGTCGTCATCCGGTCGTGGAGCGGATGCTACCGCAGGGAAAGTTTATTCCCAACGACATCGTGCTAGACGACTCGGGGCACGTGATGCTCTTAACCGGTCCGAACATGGCCGGCAAGTCGACGATACTGCGGCAGGTGGGATTGGTCGTGATTTTGGCGCATGTGGGTTCGTTTGTCCCAGCGAGTTCGGCTACCATTGGCCTTGTCGACCGCATATTCACACGCGTGGGGGCCAGCGACAACCTCGGACGCGGGCAATCTACGTTCATGGTCGAGATGAGTGAGACCAGCGCCATACTCCATGCAGCCAGCGATCGCAGCTTGGTTCTGCTAGACGAGATCGGGCGCGGAACGTCGACGTTCGATGGGGTGGCAATTGCCTGGGCCGTGACCGAACACCTCCACAATCGGGTTGGCTGCAAGACGATCTTCGCCACACACTATCACGAACTAACGCAGCTAACCGAAACTTTACAGCACGCCCGCAATTACAATGTGGCGGTGCGGGAAGTAGGGGACAACATCGTATTCATGCACCATCTCGAGCCGGGTGGGGCCGATCGATCATATGGAGTGCACGTCGCTCGGCTAGCCGGTCTCCCAAAGCAAGTCATAGAACGAGCAACCAACATTCTACGGCTGTTGGAATCCGGACACCACGTAGCAAACAAGCTGCCGCCGCCGGCTCCCGACGCCAGTCAACTCGCGCTCTTCAAACCCGGAGAACACCCGGTGATTCAGCAACTGAAGGAACTAGATCCTGACTCCATGACTCCAATACAAGCGCTCGGCAAACTAGCTGAATTGAAACAGCGAACGGAGAGTCCGTGAATAAGATCGCGCTGCTCTGGGTTTCGTTCTTGGTGGCCTGTGGTTCCGGTACGCCTGCGGGAGAAACTGACTCCACCCAGGTATCGGCACCGACCTTTGAACTTCCAGTACTGACAAACCCTGATGCGCCTGTTCTATATCCGACTGACCTTTTTCGCCAGGGTGTCGAGGCTTCTGTCACACTCCGACTCTACATTACGGCGGATGGGACCATAATATCAGACTCGACGCGCGTCGCTGAGAGTAGCGGGTATGCAGCATTCGATTCGGCAGCGGTAGCCGGTGCTGGCTCCATGGATTTTGCTCCGGCCCGTCGAAAAGGTAAACCAGTGGCGACTCTCTTCCTTCAGCCAATTCACTTTAAACTCCCGACACGATCGGCACCCGGAGAGCAATCGTGATTCCCACGCCTCCCCATACATACGACACGATACTAGACACTATCGGTTGGACACCTCTACTGCGGCTGCACCGAGTGGCCAAAGGGATTAGCACTCCTCTCTACGGTAAGGCGGAATTTTTCAATCCGGGCGGCTCCGTGAAGGATAGAATTGGAATAGCCATCATTGAGGAAGCCGAGAAGCAGGGCAAGATTTCACCTGGCGGACTCATTGTAGAGGGCACCTCGGGCAACACGGGTGTTGCTCTCGCGATGGCTGCGGTACTAAAGGGCTATCGCTGCATTTTCACGATGCCGGACAAAATGTCTCAGGAAAAAGTTCGGCTTCTGAAGGCTTTCGGCGCCGAGGTCATCATCACCCCCACGGCAGTGCCTGCTGACCATCCCGACAACTACGTCATGAAGGCAAAGGCGATCGTGAGCAACACGCCGAATTCTGTACTAGCCGATCAATTTTACAACCAGGTAAATCCCGAGTCTCACTACCGCACGACGGGGCCCGAAATCTGGGAACAAACCGAGGGACGCGTTACACATTTTGTCGCTTCTGCTGGTACCGGTGGCACAGTGAGCGGCGTCGGCAGATACCTCAAGGAAAAAAATCCCGACATCAGGATCATCGCCGGGGACCCGGAGGGATCCATCTACGCCGAATACAGTCGCACCCGCGAGAAACGTGGCGGAACTCCTTACAAGGTGGAGGGCATCGGAGGTGACAAGATACCGGACGCCCTGCATTTCGACGTAATCGACGAGTTTGAGACTATAGGAGATCGCGCGGCGCTTCAGATGGCGCGCCGTTTGGCCCGTGAGGAGGGGTTGTTCGTGGGTGGATCGACCGGCCTAAACGTGACAATAGCACTTAGAGTCGCAAGGGAAGTCGACGACCCGAATGGGTGCGTCGTGGTGATGCTGTGCGACACGGGCGAGCGTTATCTTTCAAAGCTTTTCAACGACGAGTGGATGCATGAGAATCAAATGATCGATGCCGAGGCTCTTACCGCTCAGGACCTCCTGGCTCAAAAATCAGAAGCGTCATCCAAAGTGATTACCGTTGAGCCATCGCAGACGGTACGACAAGCTCTGAACCTCATGAGTACATACAACGTCTCACAGCTTCCGGTGTTGGATGGCAGCGAGTGTGTGGGCTCGGTCTCTGAGGGTGCGCTCATGTCGAAAGCCATGGAGTCCAAGGCGTCACTCGACAGCCCGGTGCGGGAGATGATGGAAGCTCCGTACCCGGTTGTAGACGCACAATTCCCGCTGGACAGCTTCTCGGGGTTGCTGTCCAGGGAAACTCCAGCCGCACTGGTCAAACAAAACGGTGAAATCTCAGGCATCATCACTCGGTACGATGTGTTGCGCCAGGTGGCGGGGATCCGATGAACGGGACTGTCCAACACCTGACCCACTTGCATTAGCCGAGACGCCGTGGCCCACTATCTCCTCTCCGCAGAAGCGGTCTTTTCCTCTGCCCACTCGTTGCCTGGCATCGACATGTGCGAACGATTTCACGGGCACAACTGGCGCGCGCGATTGACGGTAAGAATTGAAGACTCTGAACTCGGCGACAAAGGCATGGGCATCGACTTCAGAGACCTGGAACAGGTCGTCCAGCACGCGGTTGCTGACTTCGACCATTCCTATCTCAACGACTTGGAACCGTTTCGCGAGCACGCACCTACCGCGGAACGGATTACACGGGTGATTTATGAGCGCGTCCTCGAGAATCTCGCGGACCGCTGGCCCGCGATCCGTATACACGAGATTGAGGTCTGGGAGATGCCGGAATACCGAGTATCGTACCGGCCCGATTGATGCGCATTGCACTCCTTACCGGCGGTTCTACCGCCGAGCGTAACGTCGCGCTAGCTGGCGCACACCAAGTTACGGCTGCTCTGCGAGATCGGGGACACTCAGTAGTCGTGGTCGATACGGTCATAGGAGTGCTCGATCCCGACGCCGAGTCACAAGTGCTATCTGCAGAGGTCGGGCCGACACCGCCAAGCCTGGATGAACTATTGGCACTGAGGACACGGGAGCAAGTTGAGTCATTTATCGTGCCCGAACTTCGTGACGCCGACCTCGTGTTTCTTCTGCTCCACGGCCGACAGGGCGAGGGCGGTGAAATACAAGCTTTGCTGGAGCTGACCGACATCACGTACACGGGTTCGGGCCCAGCCGCCAGCGCGATCGCAATGGACAAGGACATTGCCAAGCGCCTGTTTCGGGAAGCACAGGTGCCTACTCCAAGATGGAAAATGTGGCCCTGCGCAGAGAAAGAAATCGAGCGACTTGGCTACCCTTTGATCGTCAAACCTTCTAAGACCGGGTCCACTCTGGGGCTCTCCCTCGTAGCTTCCCCGGCCGCGCTTCCGACAGCGGTGGACGCGGCCCGCGAGCATGACGACGAGGTCATGCTGGAACAATTCGTCGAAGGCCGCGAGTTTACCGTAGGAGTCCTCGATGAGCGTACCCTGGCCGTGGGAGAAATTATTCCTGACCACCCCATTTTTGACTACGAGTGCAAGTATACGCCCGGCCTTACCAAAGAGATCTTTCCTGCCGAAATCCCGGACGACCTCGAACGGAACCTCGCGGCTCTGGCGATTCGCGCTCATCAATGTCTCAAGCTGAGAGACTTCTCACGAATCGATTTTAGGATCGACTCGTCTGACACCCCGCAATGCTTGGAAGCGAATACTTTGCCGGGCTTGACGGCCACCAGCCTTCTGCCCCAATCCGCTGCGGCTGTCGCAATACCCTTCGACGAGCTTTGCGAACGGATTTGCCGCGCAGCGCTGACGAGAGTCGGCGCAGGGAACAAAGTCTGTGGTTGAGGCGGTAGATTGACCTATATGCAGAGACAGTCACCCTTCACGCTAACCCCATGGGTCCGCGGAATCATCATCGCAAATGCGGTGGTATATCTGCTGACGATCACGGTATTCACGGGTTCGTGGGTCATAGACGGGACGGCATTTAGCCCGACGAATCTCGGCGGTAGGCTCTGGACGTTCGTCACCTACATGTTCGTCCACGGTGGGCCCTTTCATCTGCTGTTCAACATGCTCCTGCTGTTTTTCTTCGGCCCCGCTGTTGAGGAACGCATGGGTAGCTCTGGATTCTCGCTGTATTATTTCACCTGCGGAATCGGCGGAGCGGTATTCTCGTTTGCGATCGCGCTCTTCACGCCCGTTGCGCCTTTTATCGGAGCATCGGCCGCAGTGCTGGGTGTGGCGCTGGCATACGCGATCAACTGGCCGGACGCTCCGGTCTACGTGTTTCCGCTCCCAGTCCCTATCAAGGTTAAGTGGCTTGTTGCATTTCTCGCGGTGGTCGATCTCTTGATGGCACAGTCTAACGCTAACGATGGCGTTGCACACTTGGCGCACCTGGGTGGATTCCTTTTTGGGTTCTTGTTCCTAAAGGGAGAAAAACTCATGCAGCAACGCACCCAGGTTGGACCTGGCCACCTTAGGATCGCCCGGCGCCCGGCGCCGGTGCGTCCACTCCGAAGACGCGGGCAGGCCACACACGTGCATGAGTCACCGCAGCAAAAGGACGTGCATCACAACAGCACCGACGACGTAGATCGCATACTCGACAAGATCAACGAATCGGGCATCGACAGCCTGACTTCCCAAGAACTACAGCTACTCGACGACGCAAGCCGCCAACTACGCCGCCACTAAGTCCTACCCGATGGCCCCGATTCTGAATCAGGGGTTGTCAGACTCGCCAGGCTTTCCCACATTGGGGACACCTCCATGCTCATCAACCTGGTACCTGAGTTTTTCGCCGCCCTCGAAGCAGCGGATCCTCTTGAAGGATATCGTCGCTATATCGCGGCTCACGAACCGGTACTGAGTGCATACTGGCATAATTACATTCTGGATCTCGACAGTCCTCACGCCGAAGAGGTAATGCGGCGAACGGTCGACGCCGACCGGCGCGATCTGAAAATGGTCCTCGATGAGTTTGATTTCATGGGCACCGTCGAGGAGACCATGAAACGCTGTCAGGACATCTTTGAGATCGACTGCGACTTCGACGTCTATCTCATGGTCGGTGTCGGCGGGGCCAACGCTGCCGAGTTGGTCGTGGGAGACCGTGGCATAGCCTTCGCGTGCCTCGAGCATTTCACCGGGCGGGCCAATCCCGAAACGCTTGGATTGGGACTCAAACCAGATCTCGTACCACTCTGGATAGCCCACGAAATTGCGCACACCGTGCGCTACGGATCTCCAGACAGCAACAGCGAAATAAAGCCGATCGTCGAATCCATGAATGGCTACTACGACTACTGGGAAACTGGTAGTAGGGCCACCCTCCAAGAACTACTCGTAAATGAAGGTTTGGCGGTCGCCGCATCGAAGAGGGCCGTACCTGGGTTTGATGCATGGGAATACTTGGGTTACGCACGACGCCAGTATAGGCGCATGCGTGAACTCGACTCCTTCTTGATTCAGCACTTGAAAGCAGAATTGGGCAGTACTGGGCTGGGATACCGGCTGCGCTACCTATCCGGAGGCATGAGCGCTGCTCAACGTCTGGTGGCCGGCAAGGTCATTCCCGAACGATCAGGCTACTACGTGGGGTTACGAATGGTAGAGGCGATTATTGCTCAGCAGGGGATCGCCCGGGCACTTAGGGCCAGCGGCAACGAATGCCACGCCGCAGAGCTTAAGGCCGCCGACCAGACTGCGTGAGGAGTAACCGAACTGGACAAGCCAACTAACGACGACTCCGTTCCTAGCGACGACGATCGTCGCTCCAACATGGCACTGCGGGAGGTGTTGGACGAGTTGATCGACCATGTGCGCACTATATCACGTGATCGTGGAGTTCTCAGCCCGGAAGACTCGGAGTACAAACAGCAGCGGCTTGAATGGCTCGCCGATGAGGCGTGGAGACTGTCGTCCGAGGGAGGTGAAGCGCGCCAACCCAGCTAGACCCGACCCCTCTTATTTCCCCACGCAAAAAGTCGTAAACACCCGCTCCAGGACATCGTCCGTGGTCACCAACCCGATCACATCCTCCAAAGCACCGACCGCAGCTCTCAGGTGCGTCGCGGCGACAGCTCTGTCGAGCCCCGACGCACGCGCCGACCCAAAGGCTCCCACCTCGCGGAGCGCCGCGTCGAGTGCTACCCTGTGACGTTCCCTGGTTACACATGATACCACGTCTCCTCCGGCACTGAGGCGCGAGAACCCCAGGCTCGCCAATTTCTGCCGTAGCTCTGACAGGCCCGTGCCCTTTCTGGAGGAAACGACGACTCCCCCCGTGGTATCGTCGATATGATCGGCGCTCAGTCCTAGGTCCGCTTTCGTACGTACGACGAGTACTGGAGCAGACATGTCTCGAATGAACTGCAACTCGTCTTCCGTCAACTGCTGGCCATACTCAGCGCAGAAGAGGACTACGTCCGCTCCCCTTAGGTACCTACGGCTCACCTCCACGCCCAAACTCTCGATCTCGTCATCGGTGTCGCACAGACCAGCAGTGTCTATCAGCCGGAAGGGAAACCCTCCGCAGTTGGCTGCGGCTTCGATGGCATCCCGCGTCGTGCCTGGCTTGTCGGCTACGATCGCTCTTTCCGAGCCCAGGAGCGCGTTAAACAGAGAAGACTTCCCGACATTGGGACGCCCGGCGATTACGCAGATGGCTCCCTCCTGGAGGCGCTGTCCCTCGCTGGCAGTGTCCAGTAAATGAGCTAACGAATCTTCTAGCTCGGC
Organism: Gemmatimonadota bacterium; assembly: GCA_036679605.1. Taxonomy (GTDB): domain Bacteria; phylum Gemmatimonadota; class Gemmatimonadetes; order Gemmatimonadales; family GWC2-71-9; genus JAZDCZ01. The sequence goes on along the minus strand of JAZDCZ010000085.1, from coordinate 111,181 downwards.
GATGGCACGCTCTACTCTCTCGTTCGAGACGGGTCCGCTGTCCTCCTCGGGGAAGTCGATCTCGTAGCACACGAGCGACTCGAGTTCCAGCACTCCACTACGGAGTTCGTTGATCCGACTCGAAAGACCGCGATCGAACTGGTTCAACGCCGCGCGTCGCTGCGCGGGAGCTGTGGCCGCCACCAAATCTCCTATGGCTTCGGCTTGTAGCAGGTCGATCTTCCCATTGAGCAGCGCTCTTCGTGTAAATTCGCCCCGACCGGCCTGACGCGCCCCGGCCGTCAAGAAGGCTCCGAGCACCTCAGCTGGGACCAGTAGGCCTCCGTGTGTCGACACCTCGACAGCATCTTCCCCGGTGTAGGACGCGGGAGCCCGGTAGGTTACGTACAATGCTCGGTCTAGTAGCTCACCGCTGCTGGGGTCTACTGCTTCCGCAAGCCGCGCCGTGCGTGGTGGATCAACTGTGAACGGGTGGAGTACCGAGCTGGCCACGTCGTAGGAGCCGTGACCAGAGAGCCTGATCAGGGCGATGGCCGAGGTGCCAGGGGGTGTCGCGAGAGACGCTATTACATCAGACAGCATGCCGACACCATTGCCTCTATTCACGGGTCAAGAGTGGGAAGCTAGGAATCTGGCTTCTTTCGCACCAGCTTCCCGGCCCTCCGTAGTCTTTCCTGTGCAAGCATCCACTGCTGCGGCAAGCTGGCAATGTTGCTGACGGCGTAATACAGATTGAGGCCGGCCGCGAACTTAAGAAAAAGGACCGTCATCATGACAGGCATGAAATAGAGCATCATCTTGGCCTGCGGATTCGGCGGAGCACCCATCTGTCCGATCTTGGAGAGCACGAACATCGATCCGCCCATCAGCAGCGGGATTGCGAACAACGGATCCGCCCTGGAAAGATCGGGCAGCCACAGAAACGGGACACCGCGGAACTCGATCGTTTCCCTAAACACAAAGAACAGCGCAAATAGCACGGGCATCGGCAACAACATGGGCAAACACCCACCCAGCGGATTCACTCCGTGCTGTTTGTACAGCTTCATCGTTTCTTGCTGCAGGCGCTGCGGTTCTTTCTTGTGGCGGTCTTGCATCGCCTTGATCTCCGGCTGAAGCGCCTGCATTGCCATGCTCGAACGCATGGCCTTCTGATTCAAGGGCCAGAGAACTACGCGCACCGCAATTCCAAAAAGAATCAGGACCCAGCCATATTGGAGATGCAAGGTTTCGTGAGTCCAGATCAAAATGCGCACTATAAAGTTGGCAACCGGCTTGATAATCGGCCGGAATATCCACCCGTATGGGTTGATGTCCGCCAAATCATGGCCCACGCCATCCAGATCGCGAAATTCCTGAGGTCCGAGAAACACTTGGTGACTGAACCGTCCACCGGGGGCGGGAAGCGAAATCAACAAACTTGCTCGAGTCGCAAATTTGCCGATCTTAGGCCCGCCGGTCGCTACCGCCCCCCCAATCTGCGGCTCCCCATCTTCTATCGTGAGGATCGAAGTGACAAAATAGCGAGACTTGAGAGCAACCCACTCGAAGGGGCCCGAAAGAGAGGTCCGCACACCTTCAGTCAACTTTCCAAACTTCGTGAGCTCGGTTGAACTCGCCTTAGTTACAATCGCATAGTTGCGGTAATCCCAAACGGTGTCCGCCTCAATTCCCCGCAGCCGGGGGCCAAGACTCACGAGCACCAAACCAGCGGTCGAGGGGGCTCCCGAGAATCGGCCCTCCACCTCGAAGAAAAATTCCGCCGGCCTGAATTTCTGGGTTAGTTGCACCTCCATCGACCCGTTTCGCGCTATCCATCTCAGTTCACCCCCAGCATCGCCCACCTGCACAAGTGTGTCTGACGGCTCGAAGGTCCAGTCGCCGAGCGCCACAGTGTCGTTCCCGAACAGCAGACTGTAGGTGAGAAAATGTGAGTCCTCGGGAATGAGCTGAGCAGTCCCGATGTCACCGGGCGCGAACGAGCGATAATCCTTGAGTTCAGCCGAGGTAAGCCGGGCACCCAGCGTCGAGAACTCATAGCGATACCGTGGCGACTCGACGACAACCCTACGCTCGGCGACTGCAGTTGGGCTGGCAACGGCTTCAAAGACCGGAGGGGGCGGGGCTGCTGCGGGTTGCTGTCTGCTAGGCCTGGAGTCGATGACCGTGGGCCCCGTATCTCGTGGCAACGTCTGCGTCGCACTGTCTAAACCTGCGGGGCCACCGGCGCCAACAGGAGGCTTCTTGGGTGGGAAGAGCAGTGACGGCAATATCGCCACAACCAACATCAAGCCGATAGCGAAAGTGACTTTGCGGTCCATCAGTCAGCTATTCACGGAACTAAGTCAATCCCACCAGCATGAAACGGATGACACCTCAGAATCCGCCTCGCCGCAAGCCACGCTCCCCTCAGCGCACCGTACCGGTCGACCGCCTCGAGCGCGTAGCTCGAGCAGGTTGGGTAAAACCTGCACGGCGAGGCGAACGGAGCAGACAGAAGACGGTAGAGTTGGATCAAGGTCTTCGCCAGCTGGCGCGGCCAACGGAAGAGTCTCAGTGCGATTGCAGCCATTGCTCCAATTCTACAGCCATGTCGGCGAATTTTGCTTTGTATGCGTGGGAACGCGGCCTCAGCACAAGATCAATAGGCTCCAGCTCGGGCAGGATACGACGGCGAGCTATCTCTCTCAGCCGGCGCCGGAGCTTGTTCCGGGCCACTGCTGTCGCACCGTAGAGGGGAACCACCACACCACACCGTGGATGGTTCAACCCGTTGGGAAGCCAAGAGATATCTAGATTCGGAGTGCGGGCTCGCTGTCCATTGCGAACTATGGCCCGGATCTCCTGGCCACTGGACAACCTGCGCTTCCTTCCGAAGTCCTCAGTGCTCAAACGTGGGCGTGCTTAGTAGGGATACGCACCGTCAACTGCTTGCGTCCCTTCTTGCGGCGGCGGCTCAACACCGCCCTGCCCCATCGCGTTTTCATGCGTGCCCTGAAACCGTGTTTGTTCTTGCGACGCCGGTTCCGTGGTCTGTATGTCGGTTTCATGTTTTCCCTTATTTCGAGCCGTGTAACCTAGCCGGGCCGGGTATTCTGGGTCAAGGTTGACTTTTCCACATCGGAGCGGTACAATCGTTCGCCCTTTAGGACACCTACCCAAGAAAATCGACTCGATGGAGTTATCGGTTAAAGAGACTTGGTCACGCGTACTCAAGGAAGCGCGACGAGTTCTCCCTGATGCAACAGTTCGGACCTGGCTAGACCCGGTGGAACCGGTAGCTCTGAGTGATGGTCGGCTCATTGTCGCCACGCCGGATCAGTTCGCGGTCGAGTGGAATGAATCAAAGCACGCAGACATTCTCACGCGCCTAGCAGGAGAGGTCCTGGGAGCACCGCTGGAAGTCGTCTTCCAAGTACAGGCAGAACGGGCCCAACGCCCACAGATGGACTTTTTCGTGGCACCTCCGGCTATAGCTGACCCAGCCACCTCACCTCAGTCTACGCGGCCGCTGAACGAACGTTATGCGTTCCGAACGTTTGTGATCGGCAAATCGAACGAGTTGGCAGCAGCAGCGGCGCATGCCGTCGCGGCTGCACCCGGGCGAACGTACAATCCTCTCTTTATTTACGGGGCGACTGGACTCGGAAAGACGCATCTCATGCAGGCGGTGGCTCACGCTGTGCTGGAACAGAACCCGACTAGCTCCGTCCGATATCTGGGAGCCGAGCAGTTCATCAACGACGTGATCGAGAGCATCCACGGCCGTAAGATGCCCGATTTTCGCAAGAGATATCGCGAGGACATTGATATTTTTCTCGTGGACGACGTTCATTTTCTCGAAGGCAAGGAAATGACGCAGGAGGAGTTCTTCCACACCTTCAACGCACTACATGAGGCTGGCAAGCAAATAGTCCTGACCTCCGACCGGCCGCCCAAGGACATTCCAGGACTGGAGGCCCGGCTGATCAGCCGATTTGAATGGGGAATGGTGGCTGACATCGGCCAACCTGACTTAGAGCATCGGATCGCGATACTCCGCAAGAAATCTGAGCAGGATCACCTCGAAATGACGATGCCGGACGACGTCATCCGGTTCATTGCCGAGCACGTGAGGAGTTCCGTGCGTGAACTTGAGGGGTGCATCATCAAGCTGTTGTTGTTTGCCTCCCTCAAGCACAGGGAAGTATCGATCGAGCTGGCCCGCGAAGCGCTGGCCGACAAGATAAAGGCGGGAGACGATCGGCCTGGCGATCAGAGCGCCGTTCCGAGCGTAGATCGGGTGCAGGAAGTGGTCGCAAGACGGTGGGGAGTTACACCCGAGGGCCTTCGTTCCAAAGCTCGTACAAAGACGCTCACCGTTCCGCGTCAGGTTGCCATGTACCTGGCCCGCAATCTATTGAGCATGCAGTTGGTGGAGATCGGGCAGGCCTTCGGAGGTCGAGATCACTCAACCGTGATACACAGTCTTGACAAGGTTCAGCGAGAGATGAAATCAGATCGGCAATTCAGGGACCGCGTCGAATTCGCTCGACAAGAACTGGCGGCACCGTAAACACCTTTGTGGAGGTACAATGTGGATGATTGTGGGAGGGTATGGAGATTCGCGTGGTAACCCACTGTCTGCCCACAGCGTGAACAGATAATCCACATGATGCTTGGGCGCAGAACCCAATTGGCAACAGCGTTTTATGGAGTCTATCCATGTTTCAAGACTCTCTACTAGTACTACTATATTAATATCATTGAGGTAGAGGTTTATTACTCCCCCTTTTTCATGTTACAGGAAGAGTTATGAAGTTCACCATCACCAGAGAACGATTACAGGAAGGTCTTTTGGCTGTAGCGGCTAGTGTACCGGCAAAGACAACTCTCCCTGTGCTTTCGAATATTCTCGTCGAAGCTTCAGAAGAAGGAGTCCGGTTATCTGGTACCGACCTCGACATTGCAGTCAGCACGGTCGTACCTGCTGAGATCGATGAGGAAGGCTCGACTACACTCCCCGCTAAAAAATTGGTTGAAATCGTTCGTGAACTTCCCAGTGCGGCGATTCGAATTACCAGCGTGGGTGAACAGCGGATCAATCTCGAATGTGGCCGCTCAAAGTTCAAGCTGCTCGGAATTCCCAAGGAAGAGTTCCCGACCTTCCCACCGGTCGATTTCAAGGATAGCTGGACAGCTACATCAAGCGATCTTCAGAAACTCATAAACCACGTCGCATTCGCCGCGTCCACAGAAGAGAGCCGACCCATTCTGAACGGCGTTCTATGGGAACTTCGTAGCGACTATATGCGGATGGTAGCAACGAACGGCCATAGGCTAGCAAGAATGGATGTGCCGATATCCGGTGGGGGCACATCGACCGACCTGATAATCCCACCAAAAGCTCTCGATCAGGTCCGGCGTCTGTTTGGGACCTCGGATGAAGTCGACATCGCTAGGAGCGATAACCACTTGGGCTTTAGGAGCAGTTCGACTCTCATCTTCACCCGTCTCATAGAGGGACCGTACCCCAACTACGAGCAGGTCATCCCGAAGGATAACGATAAAGAGGCCACGGTCGAAAAGAGTACCCTCATATCAGCATTGAGAAGGGTAGGTGTCGTAGCGAGTGACCAAACGCATCGTGTGAGGCTGGCGTTTGGCAGCGATTCATTGAGGTTTTCAGTGAGCACTCCGGACCTAGGAGAGGCGTCTGACGAGATCGCGATATCCTATGGGGGAGAAGAGTTGGAGATCGGTTTCAACGCGAACTATCTGCTCGACATACTGAAGTTTATGCCGACAGACGAAATTAGGCTTACGTTCAAGGCGCCGGAACGCGCCGCAACGGTCGAGCCTGTGGGTTGGGATGATCCGGCAACCTATACCTGTCTGGTGATGCCGCTACGTCTTCTAGATTGAGCTGGGAGACTTGCTAAGGGCGAGTTAGCGCTGCTGACTTCCAAGTGGATCAACGGCCACGCCAGTCACGCTGAGTTGATTGAAATCCGCGGCACCGGCAGTTGGAACAACAGTCCCAGCCAGCAGTACTTTCCTGTTGCCACCGATGGAGATTCCGATCGTCAAGCGATCAATGCCCAGATCGCTCGCGAAATCGATGGCCGCCAGAGCCATGATCGGGATCGGCCGCCCAAGTTGTATGCGAGCACCGGTGCGGTATGAAATATCGTAGCCGGACCGCCCAATCCTATTAGCGCCTACCAGCTCGCCCATCAGATCAACATGGCTGGTCAAACCAGTCCAGCTGACACCGGCTACACCTGTGAACGGGATCTGCTCGGTGCGAATGAGCGGCTGGCCGATATTCCGAAGTACGACAGCAAAATCGACCGCTGGCAGGAACGTGTAGCGGACACCGAGATCGACACCGCGGTTGGTCGACGCTCCCTTGTAGAAGCCCATTGAAAGTCCGGCTGATCCACCCCTGAATCCGCGAGCTAGGCCAATGCGGTATGCTTGATTCGTTATTCCTCCGCCTACACGATCCCTCAAGTATCCAAACGAGAATCCGCGAGAACTAAAGCCAAAACCCCACTGTGACAGGCGAATATCTGACTGCGGTCGCTCGAACAGCAACTCACCGTATACAGAAGCATCGGATGACGAGGCTGGCCCTGCAGGATTGACCCAAAGCGCCCGCGCATCGGTAGCAGCGCTGGTGAAGAGGTAGTCAGCGGATCGCGGGTGAATGACCTGGGCGCCCGCCTTCACTGAGGTCAGTGATAGACAGATTGTGCAGAGAAGGACTAACGGCCTCAATGCGCTATCACTGTGAGAGTGTCAAATCGTTGTTGCCGCACCGGGATGACCAATCCCAATTGAGTCAACTTGGCCTGCGCCTGGGCAGAGTCTGTTGCGGTGAACCCCAGATAGCTGCCGTCCGCTCCTATGTACTGGTGCGTGACCCGGTGCCCTTTTCCTTCCAATGTGAACTCTTGACCTGCCTGGGTGCCTGACCCGGAAAACACATACTGCGCCTCGGAGACGATGTGAAATGCACGCCGGCCGGCGTGTGTGACCCAACCGGTAGCGGAGTGATTGTTCACCGCATGGACATTGCTCCTCACTCCCCCGACATCTGCCGTGGTTTCCAGTGTGTCGGTCCAGAGCGCACCGGCCTCGGCACCATCACGGGGAATCCGGGGGAAGAACTGCTTGAATAGTCGGTCGACCAGCTCCTTTGCGACCCCCGCGACAATGGAGCTGCCGTGAAAGTCTACGATCTCTCCGGTGGTCGCTAGCGTTCCCGTGAAGATTGTCCCCCAGGCAGCAGGGGCTTGCTCGGCAGAAGCTGCCGACCCGGACCCTCGGACGTTGATAATGGAATCTAGGACCAGCGTCGCACTCAAGGTTGGGGTTGCAGCGACCACCTCAGCCGTGACGAAGTACTCCTTCCCGAATTGGTTGGCTATCACCTGGCCGTTGAACTCTTGCTCGATTTGGCCCACCGTGATGCCTCTGTAGCCGGCGTTGTAAGGTTGATAGGTCGCTCGCTCAACAGGGGCCGGGCCGTTGCTTGCCGAGCTGCTGCATCCGGCGATCACGATCGCGCATACCGCCGCAGTGATTCCGAGCCGCCTCAATGGGATAGTTCTTTTTTCAAGAGCAATTCCTCCTTCGTGCGGCCGAACACCGCGACCATGTCACCCTGCTGCTGGGATACCTTGAGCAGGTGCCAGCCCCTATGTCGCATGTCCTTTCAGGGTCATATTTGTAATTTCCTAGCAGGACGGCTCTTTCAGCTGTCCTCGCCGATCGGCAGAGCGAGGAGTGGTGGAGCCGTAAGCCGAGTCCAGTTCGCATACCCTAGGGCATACAGACGGTCATCTATCTGGGATAGCGGTCACCCGCTACCTCGAGCGGCCTACCCGCAGCTCACTGGCCCGGGCCGGGCCTCGCTGCCTATTTGGCCTTGCTCCGACTGGGGGTTACCGTGCCGCGGCTGTTACCAACCGCGCGGTGGGCTCTTACCCCACCTTTTCACCCTTACCCACCAAGAGAGGTGGGCGGTTTCTTTTCTGTGGCCCTGTCCATCGCCTTCCGGCGCCCAGGCGTTACCTGGCAGTCTGCCCTGCGGAGCTCGGACTTTCCTCGACCCGCTCTAGGAACGAGCCGCGACCGTCACGCTCCACCACCGCCCACAAGATACCACTTGACTATCTGAGGATGAAGGGACGGAGGCTGTGTTGAGACCGGGAGCTGGAGGTTGATGGTTGGTTGATACCGCGATCGTATAGTCGTCGCCGACCACTTTCTAAGGAGCGACTCGCGAGTGTCAGGTTGCGATGCCACCACTGTTGCGACGGTGATTGAACCAGGAGTCCGAGCCAGTATCGACGCAGTTGCACAGGGTCGGTTTTCCCCGTTCCATGCGAGAACAATACGTGAGGTCCTGCGGGCGGTTAGGGAGCGGCCGGTCCAGGCGGTGTTCGTCTCTCCCAGTTGCGTAAGCAGAGAGGATCTTCCGGCTGTGGCCACGCTCGTCGACGGATTCCCCGCAGTATCGACAGTGGCTTTGGTCTCACGCCACGATTCGGCTAGCAGTGAGCGACTGCTGGAACTCGGAGCCTACGGCGTGCGAAGAATGATCGATTTGAGCGGTCGAGCGGGCTGGCAGTTTCTCCGCGAGCTGTTGTCGCAACCAACCTCCGCGACCGCAGCGAGAATTTTTGGTGCTGTACTGCCCGCCCTAGGCCAGCCGACCCACGATTGTCGCAAAGTTTTCGAAGTGATAGTTCGCCTTGCACCGGGTCTCAGGACTGTCAATGCTCTCACAGAGTGTCTGCACGTCGCGCCCTCCACGTTCATGTCTAGGTTTCTGAGGGCGGATCTTCCCTCTCCCAGACAATATCTTGCGGCGACCCGGCTTACATACGCGGCAGCTCTACTAGAAATGCCGGGGATCTCAATCGCCGATGTGGCATACCGACTGGAATTTTCATCACCCCAGAGCTTCTGCCGCCATCTGCGCACGTTGACCGGTGCAACAGCGAGCGAGTTTCGTCGCAGGTCTTCGTTCGAATCCGCGCTCAAGGAACTTGTTGAGCGGCTGATCGTTCCCTTCCGCAACACATTTCGAACTTTTCATCCGCTCGAAAATGGGGTGGGCTACCTCGGGCACTTAGGATGACGAAATGGCGGGAGGGGCGGTCAGTCGTTGGTATGGAGATGGCCGGTAGCCCGGAGCCTACTGCCCACTTCTGAGAGCTTGCTCGCCCGCTGGTTCAGTTCTTCCAAAGTCTGGACTTGAGATGACAACGCTTGCAATCCCGTCTCCGCCTTGCCGAGCCAAGCGCGACTGTTCGCGGCAGAATCTGACAGGGTTTCGACCAGATCTGAGTTCTGGTCAATCAACGTGCGGATCACGGCTCTAGTTTGCGAGGCCAAGTCGGAAGCTTGCTGGAGTCGTCGATGTAAATCATCCATGGTGCCACTGGCTTGAGTGGCGGCGTGAGCCACCGTTTTCACCTTTTCACCGTCTGTAGCTAGGGTCCCGGCCACCGATTCCACATGTGTTCTCAACTCACTCAACAGACCCGTCATGTCCCGAGCTGATATACCAGCCTCACCAGCTAGGTTACGCACCTGCTCGGCCACGACCCCGAACCCCTCTCCTTGGTCCCCCGCCCTGGCCGATTCTATTGCGGCATTGAGAGCAAGCACATGGGTCTGGCGGGCGATTCGACCTGAACCTTGAGCCAATACCTCGATTCGTTTCGACAACTGTGCGAGCAGGCTCACTGCGGTTTCCGAAGATTCAATGTCGCTACCAAGTGCGGCTAACGTCTTGGACGCTTGTTCCAAGAGATCGTGCCCGTTGGCGGCTAGCTCTGCCAACCGAACGGAGTCTGCCCCTAGCATGTGTGCCTGGGCGCCCAACTCTGAACCAATCAGAGCGGTATCACCCTGTGTACCAACTGTCATCGTGCTCTGACCATGTTCGCCGATGTCGGTGGCAAGTGCACGAGTGGTCGATTCGATCGTTTGCGCCGCCGTCGTTAGGGATTGCGTCGAGTCGACCAAGGTTCGAGAGAAGCTACGAACTTCCTCGCCTGCCTGACTCGCAGTTGTGCGAACCAGCTCCAATTCGCCGAGCAGGCGATCTAACGAAGATCCGAGCAACCCAAGTTCGTCGTGGGGCGAGTCAACTGCAGCAGGCAAGGACGCCCTGGCCCCAACGTTGGCCAGGACCGAGCGCAAATCTGCAATCCGACGCATGAAGCGGCGGGACAGACGCATAAGCGCCGCTCCCACCAAGAACAGGGTGGCGGTTTCAAGATACCGTATGGAGGGAATCTCCGATAATGATCGCGGTTGCTGTGAAGTCAGGGGGAGGTTCACCACTACCAAGAAGGTCAGTGCAGCGGCCACAGCGAGTGTGTCTCCAGTCTTGAACCTGCTGCTGGCTGAATACGGTAGAATAGCCAACAGAAACACGGTGGCCATGGCGCCCGATCTGTAGAATAGGACCACCAGAGCGGCTATGGCGATGTCGAAAACAGCCGACAAAAAGACCAGCCATCTGGAATCTCCAGCCCCTCGTATCATGGGGACAAAGAGAATGTTGCTAGCGGCAGCCGCAAGAAAGATCATGGCAAGGGTCGTAGGAGATGCTCGAACCCAACCGACCATCAAGCCGAGTGCAACCGCCAAGAAACCGAACGTCAGCATGACCCATCGCCGCTTCTGACTCTGGGCTAGGATCGCCAGATCTTCCCGGCGTTGCTCATCTCCGGTCATGTCTGCTCACGCTGATCGCCCGGGGAACCTCCGATCAAGTCTGTCAGTGTGACCAGCGAGCGAAGCGCGTACCCAGCGTTCTCGATGGCGTTTTCTCCACCCTCTTCCCGATCAACAACGGCCAGTACCCCAGCGATGTCGGCTCCTGATTCAACCAAGATCTCAATAGCCTTGAGGGCAGAACCGCCGGTGGTGACCACGTCTTCCAGTACTACGACACGTTCCCGTTGTACGAAGCACCCCTCTATCTGACGTTGCAAACCGTGTCCCTTCGGCTCTTTTCGCACGGTGAAGGCGTCAATCTCAGGCGGGTCTCGTCGGCTGGCCAGGGCGATAGCGTAGGAGAATGGGTCTGCGCCCAAAGTGAGCCCTCCGACCGAGGCCGGGTGCCAATTGGCTCGCCGAATTTCGGCGAGCCCCAGGAGCCCTATTAGGTGCAGGCCGGCTGCGGACATGGTCGTGTGGCGTGCATCTACATAGTGGGAGGTCTTGCGACCCGAGGCGAGGGTGAAGCGTCCGACCTGGTAAGAGCGCTCTCTGAGTAGTGTCACGAGCGCGGAATGGTGATCTATTTTGTGGTCCCCCACTGCTCAAATATTACGTAGTAGTAACTACTACTACTAGTTTTTGTCTCGCTTCTTGCCGAACGATTTTAGAGCCCCTAGAAAACCACCTGCTTTGGCCACCGGAGCCTCGGCTCTCGCGCCTTTCTCAAGATCGTCGGCGAGTTCGCCGACAGTGGATTGCCGATCAGACGGCTGGCGTTCGAGCCCCTTCATTACCGCTGCTTCGAGTTGAGGCGGGAACTTGAGACCCTTCACGGCCTCGTTGAGCGGAGTTGGTGGTTGAGTAAGAAGTTGCTGGAAGACCTCTCTTGGTGAACGACCTGTGTGCGGATGCACTCCGGTGAGCATGTAATAAGCGATCTTGGCCACGCTATAGATGTCTGCGGCTTCGCCGACGAGTTCTCCGGACAAAGCTTCCGGGGCCACATACTGCAACGTACCGACGAAGAATCCCGTTCGGGTAAGACGCTCCGACGAAGGTTCCTGAGCATCCCGTGCAATCCCGAAGTCGAGCAGTTTGACGATCTTCGTCTCCGGATCATAGACGATGTTTTCTGGTTTGAGATCCCGGTGGATGATGCCGACTGCGTGCGAGGCGAGGAGACCATCTGCCAGATGTCCAAGGATATACGCAACCAGCTCAGGGGCCACACGACCAGAGCGCTTAACGAACTTGGAAAGGGACTCTCCGTTGACCCACTCCAGGGCCAGGTAATAGATGCCGTCTTCTTGATCGTACTCGTATGTGCGCACCACTGACACATGGTCAACTCGGGCACCGTAGCCGGCTTCCCTGAGGAAGCGCTTCACAGCGGTTGGGTCGTTCCGCGTCCGTTCTTTAAGAATCTTGAGCGCACAAATCCCACGGTCTGGATGCTCTGCTTTGTAAACTAGCGCGGTTCCACCTTCGCCCACCTGCTCTAGCAGGCGGTACCCCGCAATCGTTTGTCCGGTGAGGTCTTCGGCTGGCATTGAGCGCGAAAGTAACAGCCCCGGTGGAGCGACTGCAAGTCGCAGTGGTAGTCATTGTGACATTTGTGCTGGATTTGCCCCCCCCCAGCTCCGCTGCGGCGCACGTTAATTGCTGCATGACCTAGGTGGTTTTGCGATTGAGGGCTTTTTGGTGTATCAAGCAATAGGGGATCGCAAAAACCCCCAGTATGTGACCGTTTTGGTCGCTGTTGTTGAAAGTGTTTCCAAAGGAGCCCAGAGAATAGTGGACAACCGGAAGTGGCTCGCAGTGTCACTGGCATACGCATTGGTGGTGCTGACCCCACAGCGTGGCATCGGTCAGGATGCATCCCACTGGAACGACATAGCGGTGTGGCACGAGGCCGTGGGCCTGGAGGCAAAGCTAGGAGAATCTTCAGCGCGCCCGGCTGACGTGCTTAGAGCTGCGCGGCTCGAACTCGTTCTGGGAAGACCCAAACTGGCCGGTGCGCTCCTCAGGAAGTATCGCGACAGGATGGCGCTAGGGGGCGAGCTGTATTCGATCCTGGGAGAGATCGAGTACAGGTTGGGTAGGTTCGACAGCGCGGCCACGCTATTCGTGTCAGCGGCCGAAGTTTCGCTGGGGCATAATCGCGGCGTCTATTTCGCGCGCGCCGGCGAATCGTTCGAACATGCAAATGCAAAGGAAACGGCCAATACTCAATACCGATTGGCCACAAGCCTTTTGCCCGAGATTGGCAGTTGGCTGGCGATTCGGCGTGCACGAACCATGACAGATACTGCGCGCGCATTCTCGCTGTTGGCTGCGGTGCCGCGCGCTGCTCGCACCCTTGCCGCGGGTGCGCGCGCGGAGCTACGGCTGGCAGCCTCAGACACCGCTGGTGCGACGATTATGTTCGTAAGAGCGGGATTACCTCTTCGAGCCGCGGTTCTGGCGTTGGCACGAGGAGACAGTGCCCGGGCTAGAAACCTGACTTACGGTGCGTTGAGCGATCCGGATACTGTCCACCTACGGGAGGCGCTTGCACTTACGGGGCGGATGACCCCTAGCAGCCAAGATGAATTCGTCTCGCTTGCTCGGGCGACTCTTAGGCTCAGGGGAGCGCGCGCAGCGGTCGGGCTCGCTGCACGATCTGTCGAGGTGGGTCCTCCCAGCGCAGAGGCGCTGTTGTTGTGGGGCGATCTCCTCGCCCAAACCGGCTCGCGTGTCAAAGCTTTGAATTCGTACCGCCGCGCAATCGAACTGGGCGGGGTATCTGGGTTAGCCGCCGAATTTCGCCGGGGTAGACTTCAGCTGAGGTTAGGTAGAGTATCGGCCGGTCTCGCCGCATTGGAAGATTTTGCTGACAATCACCCGGCGCACGCGCGTGCCGCGGAGGCACTGTATACGGTAGCTGAACGAAAAATGCGAGCGCGGCCACAGCGCGGCGGTCAGGAATTGTACGAAGCCATTTCAGAGCGCTGGCCACGCTCGATCTTCGCATCCAGGTCACGCTTCAGGCTGGCCAGACGGGCACTTGCGGCCGGAGATACCGCAGTTGTCCAGCAGTGGTACCAGGTCGAAATCAGTAGATCCGGGGTAGAGAGGCACCAAGCTAGCTATCGCATGGCCGAGCTATTTGCAGCCGGCGGTGACACGCTGGAGGCGTCGGGGCTTTGGGCGAGCTTGGCACGGACCGACTCCATTGGCTATTACGGAACTATCGCTAGAACAGCAGCGGGATTGCCTCCTTTGAAGGTCGACCCGATCCGACAAGCGCCAATGAGCCGTGCGGCGCTCGAAATCTTGGCAGCCTTGGACGTGCTAACGGAAGCGCTGTTCGAGAAGGACGCGGAAGTTCTAATCGGATCCATAATGGAGCGTCGGCCCCGGCCGCCGAACGTACTCTTGGATCTAGCTGAAGGGCTCATAAAGCGTGGGCATACTACGGAGGGAATTCGGCTTGGTTGGCGTGCTGCGCAAGCGTACACGCTCAATCATCCCAGAGTCCTTCGGGTGATTTTCCCATGGCCCTTGCGTGATTTGATTGAGGCAGAGGCCCGGGAATTTGACGTAGATCCCTACCTCGTTGCCGGGCTCATCCGTCAGGAATCTTCGTTCAAGTCCGGCGCTATCTCCAGGGCCGGCGCGCACGGTTTGATGCAGCTCATGCCGCCGACAGGTAGAGGGGTGGCTCGAGGACTTTCCATCGAATGGGACCGGAGGCTACTGTTGGTCGCGGACGCCAATCTGCATTTGGGCGTGGCGCATTTCGCGGCACTGCTGCGCACTTACAAAGGCGAGATAGCCCCTGCTCTGGCGGCTTACAACGCTGGTGGAACTCCAGTAAGGCGTTGGCTTCGTGTTCCAGGGTCCGATGATCCCGTACGTTTCGTGGAGGCCGTAACCTATGCCGAGACACGGGGTTATCTAAAGACGGTTATTCGCAATAGAGAACTCTACCGAGCGCTCTATCCGTCCGGTCCGGCGGAGGCCGGCAGCCGGGGCTTGCCTTGAATGCACGGTTGTGGGTTGACAGGTGTGTTCCCGGTGCAGCAGAATCATGAGTGGTAGTCGTGGACTGGTATGGGTCTAGCAATCCAACCGATCACAGGAGGCAGGTAAATGCCACGTGGGAAGGTGAAATGGTTCAATGACTCGAAGGGATACGGATTCATTGAGCAGATGTCAGGCGGCGACGACGTATTTGTACATTTTTCAGCAATTCAAGTGGATGGATTCCGGACCCTCCAGGAGGGCCAAGAGGTGGAATTTGAACTTCAGGAGGGAGACAGGGGACTCAACGCGAGCCAAGTTGTCCAGGTTTAACTGGTCGAGTTGATCGTCTGCCCCGCCCGCTAGCTTACACTGGGCGGGGCTCTTGTTTTTCAACTATTCTTGTCGGCCATGAAAACCGAAGATCGACCCAAGATTTTTCTCATAGACGGTTATGCGCTGATCTATAGAGCGTTCTTCGCCATGATCAGTCGGCCACTGCGTACCAGCCGCGGTGAAAACACTTCGGCAGTCTGGGGTGTAGCAAGTTTTCTTCACCGTCTTTTCCAGCAGCATGATCCCACATACGTGGCATGGGTACATGATGCGGGCTCCTCCTTTCGAACCGAGAAGTATCCCGAATACAAAGCAACCAGGCAAAAACTCGATGATGAGTTACAGGAAGATTTCGATCGGTCCATCGAACGAATTGAAGAATTGCTCAAGGCGTTCAACATCGTTTTGGTCGAAGTAAAGGGTTATGAAGCAGACGATGTTATAGGCACTCTCGCCGCTCGGGCGGTAGATCAGAACCTCCAGGCGGTAATCGTGTCGGGTGATAAGGACTTCTATCAACTGATATCCGAGGACGTACTAATCTTGAACCCCGGACGCGGAGGTCCATCTCCGGTTAGTGAACAGTTGATCGACCTCGAGAACGCCCCGTTGCGGTTGGGTGTATCACCCGAGCGTGTGGTGGACTATCTGGCCATGGTAGGAGACTCGTCCGATAACATTCCAGGAGTCAAAGGCATCGGCGATAAGACGGCCAGAGCATTGATAGATACCTATGGAGACCTGGACTCGATCCTAGCACATGCAGAAGAAGTAAAGGGAAAGCGCGCACGAGAGGCTCTGTTGGCCCATGAAGAAGAGGCGAGGTTGAGTCGGGAACTCGTTACAATCTGCCGTGACGTACCCCTGGACCTGAGTACGGAGGAGTTGAGAGTACACCAGCCGAACGACGAGTCCCTGCTCCGGCTCTACTCTGAACTCGAGTTTAGTTCACTAATCAAGAAAATCGAATCTGCTTCGGCGACGCCCACTGTGACCGACGTCGTGACCTATGAGTTGGTTCGTTCACCTACCGAACTCCCGGAGATAATTGCTGCCTTGCGCAGGGCTGAACTGCTGTGTGTCGAAGCACGCTCTGATAGTGGCGGGACTCTGCGAGGGCCGTTGGTGGGGTTGGCAATCGCGGTACCGGCAGGACCTGCCAGATATTTCCCGTTCTCGCACGGCCAAGCGCAAGGAGAACTCGGAGTTGGCGATTATTCGGGCAATCTTCCGCAATTGAATGCTTTAGCAATGCGACCCCTAGCTGAGTTGCTGGAAGATGCTACGGTGGCGAAAACAGGACACGACCTGAAACGGAGTTGGCACAATCTGCGCAGTGCCGGAGTCACGCTCAATGGAGTGGCCCACGATTCAATGCTCGAGAGCTTCGTGCTCGATCCGGGACGACGATCCCACGCATTGGATGTATTGGCGCGGGAGTTCCTCGACACGGAGTTGCCAGAGCGCCGATCTGGAGGTAAGGCAAAGGGGCGGCCGCCACCATTTTCGGAAACCGCCTTGGAAGATGCCGCTGCCGTCTGTTGTGCAGCTGCCAGCGCTTCCTTGCGTCTCCATAAGCACTTTGAACAACGGCTTAATAGGGTCGGCGCCAAGTCATTGCTAGACTCGATCGAGATTCCGTTGATCGAAGTGCTGGCAAATATGGAGTGGTGCGGTATCGCAATTGATGTGGCTCGTTTAGCACAGCTCTCGGGTGAATTTGGTGCCGAATTATCTCGAATCGAAAGAGCTATTTACGAACAAGCCGGTACCGAATTCAACATTAACAGTACACAGCAACTTCGGCACGTGCTTTTTGAGAAGCTACAACTGCCGGTGATCAAGAAGACCAAGACCGGAGCTTCGACTGACGCAGCAGTGTTGGCGCAGCTTACCGGAATGGGGTTTGAGGTTCCGCAATTACTGCTCAGTTACAGGGAATTGAGCAAACTGAAGTCCACATATGTAGATGTCTTACCTGAGAGTGTCGACCCGCTTACCAAGCGCGTGCACACCAGCTTCAATCAGACCGGCGCCACTACGGGACGTCTTTCGTCATCTAATCCGAATCTCCAGAATATTCCGGTGCGAACCTCACGCGGAGAATTAATACGCGAATGTTTTGTTCCTTCGGAGGGGTATCGTTTTGTGGTGGCCGATTATTCGCAGATTGAACTGAGAGTGCTGGCCCACTTGTCGCAGGATTCAAGGTTTATCGCGGCGTTTGCAAGTGGGGAGGATATCCATCGCGAGACGGCAGCAGTTGTTTTTGACGTGCCGGTGGAGGACGTTACGCAGGATATGAGGGCCCGGGCCAAGACAATAAACTTCGCGACGATCTATGGACAGGGAGCCTTTGCACTCGCGCGCCAGCTCGACATAACTCAGGAAGAAGCGAAGGACTTTATTCGACTTTACTTCGAACGCTTTGCGGGAGTAAGAAAATTCTTGGATGATACCGTCGATCAGGCTCGAACTCAGGGGTACGTGGAAACCATATTTGGACGAAGACGTTACATACCGGAACTCCGAGACCCCAACCATAACGTCAGAGCTTTCGGGGAACGCACTGCGATGAATTCCCCCATGCAAGGCTCGGCGGCAGATTTGATCAAGATCGCCATGATCAACCTGGCACGCCAATTGAAGGAGGAGGAGCTACGAGCCACGATGCTGCTACAGGTTCACGATGAACTCGTATTGGAGGTGCCCGTTAGCGAAATCGACGAAGTTCCGGAGATGGTGCGGTCTCAAATGGAAAGAGCGGGCCAACTCAGCGTTCCACTAGTTGCGGAGATCGGTATTGGGAGCAACTGGCTTGACGCGAAGAACTAAATCGGGTTTATATGGCTAATGGATCGTTGGAGGCTTTTCTAGCAAATGCGCTTGTCTAGTCGCAAGGGGTTTACGCTCGTAGAATTAGTGGTGGTCGTCACGGTCATCGGACTGCTTGCGACGATCGTCGTGCCCAAACTCCGGGGGTTCAAGGAGAGAGCGTGGGTGGCTGCCATGAGAAGCGATCTGCGCACCTTTGGCATGCATGAAGAGTCCTATTACTTCGATCGTGCTACTTATACGGACGACGTCGCGACGCTCAAGACAGCCGGGTTCGCAACGAGTACCGATATCACGGTGGAGGTGACCGAGGCCACCATCCTAGGCTGGTCTGCTACAGCGAAACACAACGCCTTCCTGGTGGAATGTTACGTGTTCATAGGCGACGCAGCGCCTCTGGGTACCGCTGTGTCGGAGGGAACAGTGGAGTGTAGTTGAGCGGCTCCTGGCGCACATTCGATCGCAGGCGGGACGGGATGATACATGCGCTAGACGGTGGGCTCTGGCTCCACCGATTCGTGTATCGCGGCGAACCCATGGCACATCTTGTATCCTCAAATCGGGAACTGTTGCTTGAGGCCGGATCCCAAATTGGCATGTCTCCCGAGTGGCTACAGCGCAAACCACTCAAGCATCCCAGAACCGAAGCGAGAGTAGAGGCGTGGCACTGGGATCTACGACGCCAGTACCTCGAGCTGGGTCTCGAACTAGCGAGTCCCTGAGAGGTGTGGGGGATCCGACTGCAGATTTTCTCCTGCCTGGTCGCGGCTCGTCCGAACTCCAGGCCACCAGTTCCAACGCCCCGCCAGGTGCATGATTGCCGGCACGAGTACCATCCGAACGAGAGTAGCGTCGAGGAATACCGCGACAGCCAATCCGAAACCTAGGAGTTGGGCCCCAAGAACTCGAGAGAAGCTAAAAACTCCGAAGACGATGATCATGATAGCAGCTGCGCTCGTAATAACAGAGGCCGTAGCGGCAAGACCTTCCATCGTTGCCTGATCGTTGCGGCCGGTCCGGTCGAATGCCTCTTTTATTCGGGCGAGCAAGAAAACTTCGTAGTCCATACTTAGTCCGAATACGACAGCGAAAACCAATACTGGTATTACCGCGTAAATGGCCTCCATAGGCCCATCAAGTCCGAACAGCTTAGCGCCTACGCCCTCTTGAAAGACCAGAACGGTTAGTCCGAATGCACCGCCCACCGACAGGACATTCATTACCACCGCCTTGAGCGGTACCAGAATTGACCGGAACGCAACGAATAGCATTACTGCCGTGGTAGTCAGCACCAATGCAATCACTAGCGGAAACTGTTTGAGTAGATCGTCTTGTAGATCGACACTAGAGGCCGCAAATCCGCCAACGGCAATTTCTATGGAATCGAGACCTCGTATGTTCGATCGGACCACGGATCGTATATCGCGGACAACCTCCATCGAAGTCGTAAGCGAGGTAGTGTCGGCCAGCAACACGTCCATCAGAGTTGTGCGGTCGTCGTCGGACAGGTACGCGGAGTAGAAATCGGGAGCCCGGTCGCGGGCTTTTTGGATGTTGCCGTATAACATCGTATATCGAAAAGCGGACATATTTGGCACCACGTCCACAACGCTCCGGACTTGTGCGATCCGAGGGTCGATCCGAAGAGTATCTGAAAGACGCTTGAGGCCTCTGATATAGCGAGACCCTACGATCCGTTGTTGATCAGGGGCTTGGATTACCATGCGGATGGGTTGTATCGTGCCGCTTGCCCCCATTCGCCGAAGTACATCGATTCCTTCAGCCGATTCGGTGTTGGCCGGAAACCAACGAGATTCTGGGAGGCCAAACTTGATGTTGGTGAGGGGCCAGGTGATAAGGGCGATTACTGTACCGGCCAGCACGATTGCTCTCCAAGGATGCTGCCCCAGCCAGCGAGCCCAGCGCTCCCAGCCAGCAGGGGCGTGATACCAAGCCAATCGGCGCGCCAACCACTTTGGTTTGTCGATTGTCCGACCGAGGAACGACAGAGAAGCCGGCAGCAACGTGACCGCAAGCAGAACCGCAACAGTGACGACCAATAGTCCGCCGATCCCAACGGATCGCGTCTCCGATATTGGGGTCACAAGCAACGACGCGAACCCGAGTGCAACGGTCAGCCCGCTCGTAACCACCGCGCGGCCAGCAGTCTCGATCGTTCGTTCGGCAGCGTCCCGTGGACTGCGACCTCGGTTCATTTCTTCACGAAATCGCGTTACTACGAGCAACGAATAATCAATGCCCACAGCCAGGCCCACCATCGAGATGATTGTGAGCACGAAAAAGGACATCGGATGGAAGCTTGCGGCTACGTATACCAATGCCAGTGCACAGATGATGGCAAAAATTCCTATCACCAGCGGCAGAATCGCGGCTACGAGAGCACCAAATGCAAGTACGAGAATGGCCGCCGCGAAGGGTAGAGATTTCTTTTCGTTAGACTCCGCATCCTCTCGGCTGGCCGTTCGTACATCGAAATCGAGAGCCGGCTCCCCCGTTACTGCCACCGCGTACTGGCCGCTTTGTGGGAAACGCGAAGCAGTTGCATGGATGGCGTTTCGAAAATCGCGGACGTGTTCGGTCGCTGAATCGTCCCCCGCTACATCGATCACGCAGAGAAAAAAAGTTGTTTTCCGGTCTTTACTTACCAGGCTGGAATCGGACGAGTTCAGGTGTGAGACCACCCGGCTGATGAACGACTGAGATTCGGCGGTACGGACCAGAGAACCCAGCGCGGCGCGCATAGGTGCTGAGTCGATCGGTATATCGCCAGAAAGTGTGACAACTAGAAATTTTGATATCGGCTCGGGGAACGCGTTGCGTATCAGCCTACCCGCTTTGGCAGACTCCGAATTGATTACGGGCTCGCCTTGCACTTGGAGAACGCTGTGAACCCGGGAAGCTGTTGGTCCAGCGATAGATGCGACTATTGCCCAAAAAACGAGGATCGGCACCCGGAACCGCAGGATGCCACGGGCCGGCAACGGGATCATGCCGCCCCCGCCCCCGCCCCCGCCCTCTCGTGCTTGCTACCGTTCTGTAGAGCGTTCAATGTGGTCTGTTGATCATGAGTGTTAGCTGTGACAAGGGGTTCAATGATAGATAGGGCGGGCCGCTGGTGCCAGACGATGACAACAGTAGCGACACCACGGACTCACGGGCCATATTGAACTCGTGAGACGAACGCTATTGGTTATGCTCTTTGTGGTCGCCACCGTGGGTGTCTTCCGTCTTGGGCAGCATCTGCCTGAAAAGGACGATCCGGCTCACCCGGTGCTCCCGACGGGCCAAGGGGTAGCCGTCGAGGCTCCCGACCTAGGTAGTGTGCGGACTGCTCGGTCTATTGTCCGGCGCCGGACTGCTCGGTCTATTGTCCGGCGCCGGATAAGCGAGTCCGATACTTATCTCGGTTACGCCCTGGCCGAAGGTGATTCGACTCTCAAACGGTGGCGGGATCGCCGAGTGCGGCCCTTATCCGTTTATATAGCTCCTCCGCCATCTCTGGAGCTTCTGAACTCCGCACGCGACGCTTTCACTCGGTGGGAGCGGGTCGGGGCCATTCCCGTCCATTTTTCCTTCGTTGGAGACTCGGGGTCTGCCGAAGTCAAAGTGAGGTGGATCCACTCGTTCCCCATGCGACGCAGTGGCCAGACCGATGTGGTGTGGAACCAGGACGGTTGGTTGGTCAGCGGAACGATTACACTTGCGACGTACTCCAGTCGCGGGCGAGCTGTCAGCATGGACATAGCCTACACGGTCGCGCTACATGAGATCGGTCATCTTCTCGGTCTCGGCCACTCTGACGGTCCTGACGACCTGATGTATCCCTCGACGTCAGTACACGATCTTACGCCGCGTGATAGGCGAACCGCTCGATTGCTGTACGCACTCCCGCCTGGTGTTGTAAGAGATCCATAACGACAAGCATAAGGGCTATCGTTGTGGTGACTCACTCCGGGAGTCAAGTGCCCGTCCGATCAGGTAAGCGTATTCTGCATACCGCTTCAAGCCACTGAACGGAAAATCGTTGTCCCACGCGTCTGCCGGATGGTGGTATGAATCCCATCGTTCTCGAAGAGCCTTTGAGCTATCCGCCGAGAGCCCCTCATAGTTTCCTGATCCGGGAATTAGGAAAATAGATTCCACGCCATGGCGGATGAACGGGTAATAGTCGGAGTTAGCTCGTGCTGGTGAGGTTGTAATTTGCCAGCCGCGCTCCAATCCGATGCGGACCGCTGTCGTTTCGAGACTGGACGAATCGACCCCCGCTAGGCGCCATGATGTCAGAACGCCTGGCGGTGCACCAGCATCGAGATTGATGACGGCGAGTGTCCTATCTAGCGGCCAAGCCGGATGGGAGACGTAATAATCTGATCCCAGAAGGCCGCGCTCTTCCCCGACGAAGAAGAGGAATAGTGCGGAGTGCCGCATCGGAAATGCGGTATCAGTCGCCATGGCTTCGGCGATCGCAAGCAACATTGCAACCCCTGCCGCGTTATCGGAGAAACCGTTGTAGATGGAATCTCCCGTCTCGTCTGGAGTCCCTATACCCAGGTGATCGTAGTGGGCGCTAAACGCGATCGCAGTGTCAGCGGTGAGCCTCTCAGTGCCCGGCAAGAGACAAGCAACATTGCTCGACTCAAACCGCCTTCTTTGCGTGCTTAACTCGTAACTAACGGAAGGTCCGAGAGGACCCCGTGACCGTGACATTACTTCCCCTTGCCCGATCACTAGGGAGTAGGACAGTTGGGGACTGGCGATGACCGATGGCAGACCGGGAAGAAACGAAGACTCGATGGTTGAATCAGAGTGGTACATGCGTCCGCCGCCACGGCTGTTTCTATAGAGCCGATACGTTCTGAAGTCGGACACCAAATGCACAACGCCGACGACTCCACGGGCTTTGAGCGTGTCGATGGCGGGAAGATCGTTAGTGGCACCGTCCGTCACCGCAACAGAGCCGGCCAAATCCAGGCCCCTGAGTGACCCGGCGGTGATATCTTGGGACGGACCCACATACACGGCAGGTCCTCGAAAACCAACTAACGTCCTGACCGTACCCACGTCGGGGGTGAAATCCCTGGGATAGCGAAATACTTCTTCGGTTGCGCCGTTCCTTACGGTGAGGTGCGTAGACGTCTCAACAGACGCCTCCTCCAATGAAAAGGCATGCAGATACTTGCCGGCGACAGGCTGTAGCCCTAGGGCCCTGCACTGACTTGCGATGTAACTGGCAGCTAGCCGGGCTCCGCGTGTGCCGGTGCCGCGTCCCTCGAGGAGATCGTGAGCCAGAAAGTAAGTGTGAGCTCGGAGTGCCAGAGTGTCGATCGGGACTTGGGCGGCGATCTCTCCAGCCTGCACAGTGAGCCACACCAGTACTAATCCAACTGTCAACCGTCGCTCCATGGGGTTCCTTCGCTTATTGTTGTAAACGGCCTTTGCGAACACTATCTAGAGTAGCACCATCGAGATAGCCATGGTTTCCGTTACTTCAATTGCTCTGCTGATACAGGCTGCGTCAATAAGCGGTGTGGACAGTGCCGTCGCTTGGGGCATGAAGGCGGGCTCGTTTCCAGGAGCCGTAGTGGTGGTGGGGACGAGCGAGCGCATGCTTATGGCCAAAGGTTATGGATACTTCACATGGTCGGAAAAGAGCAGCACTCCAAACTGGGATAGCACGCTCTATGATCTTGCCTCGTTGACGAAAGTAGTCGCGACGACACCGTCGATCATGCGACTCGTGGAGTTGGGCCAGATCGATCTAGATGCTTCCGTTCAGTCCTACTTGCCAGAATTTACGGGGTCGGGCAAAGACGTGGTGACGGTACGCCATCTTCTGCAGCATCGCTCGGGATTGAGAGCGTTCTTGCCGCTCCACGAGAAAGCAAGCACGGCAGAGGAGGCCCGCCACCTCGTGGAAATCGAACCACTGAAATGGAAGCCGGGGTCGCGTTACGAGTACAGTGATCTGAACGCAATGCTGCTGGGCTGGATCGTTGAAGAAGTCTCGGGTGTGTCGCTCAACAGATTTGTGGCGGATGAAGTATTTCTGCCACTTGATATGATGCAGACGATGTTTAGTCCACCTCGAGCATTTACGAATCGCACCGCTCCCGTCGGACTGTGGCGAGGCCATGTGATAGCGGGTGAGTTGCACGACCAGAATGCTGTACGGCTAGGAGGCGTGTCGGGGCACGCCGGACTCTATGCTACGGGAGGTGATTTGGCGCGTTATGCACAAATGCTTCTCAGAGGAGGACGTGACGAACAGGGCGAAGTGGTGTTGCGACGCGAAACAGTTGCACTGTTCACTGCCCGTGGAAAGGATGGCCGCGCTCTTGGTTGGGAAATGCGAGATACCACGAGCGAGGCGAACAGCGGAAGTCTTCTGTCATCGAGCGCGTTTGGCCATAGTGGTTATACCGGTACGTCGATCTGGATAGATCCGGTGCGAAATCTATTTGTCATTTTACTAACCAATCGCGTGTTCGCTCCACGCACACGTCGCTCGATTACCATACTGAAGCAGACTCGCGGTCGCGTCGCGGATGCCGCTGTGAAGCTCAAGACTGAGATTTGTGGTCGGAAGTGTGACTAGCCATCTCGGCAACGGTGGAAGCAAGAGACCGCTTCTCATTTACGATTCTACCTGTGGGTTCTGTGCGCGTTGGATACGCCGCATCCAGCGATGGGACAAATCCGGAGTGATCGAGTGCATGCCGCTTCAAGACCCCAAGGCAGCGGACGCGTCGGGCCGAAGCCTGACAGAGCTGAGACAGGCAGCCCATCTGGTCAGGTCCGACGGCAGGGTGTTTTCAGGGGCTTCTGCTGCACGCGAACTGTTTGCTTATCTTCCTAATGGTTGGGTTCTGCGTGCGATAATGTCGCTGCCGGGCATCATGCCGTTGGCCGATCTGACGTATCGTTGGATCGCTCGCCGGTGGGGACCAGTAACGTAAAACGATGGCGCCGCATAGTTCGGTGACTTATTTTGAGTGGCGAATGGAGACTTTGGGAGAACATCATGACTATTGACGCAGAGGCAGTGCGGGCGGCACTCCGAAAAGTGAAGGATCCGGAGATAGGACTCAGTATCGTCGATCTGGGGTTAGTCTATGACATCGAGGTGAACGGGACAGATGTGCACGTAGAGATGACCCTTACTTCGCCAGGGTGTCCGGCGGGAGGGCAAATCATGGGTGAATCAGACGCGGTCGTCCGCGCGCTCGAAGGAGTCGAAAACGTGGAGGTGGAGTTGGTGTGGGAGCCATTCTGGACGCCGGAACGCATCGATCCGAAGGTGCGATCTTTTATGGGCTATTAGCTGTCTTTTCCCTGCACGGCAGCGAGTATATCTCCTTCTCCCAGAGCATCAACCTGCCACGCACGGATCTCGGATATGGCACGAAGCGCTTTGGTGCTCGATGGGGCTGTGCGGGCCACTGCTTGAAGAGTTCCATTAGGACATAGAAGACCGGGCTGCATGTCTAGATCTCGGGCGCGACGGTTTCGGAGGGCTTTGAGTCGCTCCAAACTTCGATCATAGACAGGATTGTGTGCTGGCCTGGAGCGCCGTTCGATAGTCGGGAATCTTTCCTTGGGAATCGCGAGCCCTTCGCTGACCGCATTGAGCAAGTCTTTTCCGAATCGCCGTACCACCGAAGTGGGTAGTCCGCATGACTCGCTTAGCCGCTTCATGCCCACGGGAGCTGCCCGCGCGATCGACAGGAGATGGGAGTTGCCCAACACGCGGAATGGTGCCCGGTCGAGCGCCGCAGCGGTGGAATCGCGCCAGTTGTAGAGCTGACGGAAGATCGCCAAGGTTCGCGGCGGTAGATTCTTGGCTCCTTTGACCCTTAGGTGCGCTTGGCCATCGCGGTCAGGTTGAGTCCAACGAAGCCCCTCCAGTTGGCGAAACTCTTCTCTTGCCCATTCCAACCGACCGCATTCTCGTAACCGTTCCTCCAGTTGATCGCGAAGCTCAGGCAGGTAGCGAGTGTCATCTGTGGCATACCGAATCATTTCCGGGCTGAGCGGGCGCCGTGACCAATCGGCGCGCTGATACTTCTTGTCTACCTTTATTCCGAAATACTTGTCGAGCAGTGATCCCAAGCCAACCGACGGTTCCCCCGAAAGCTGTGCGGCCACGCGAGTGTCAAACAAATTGTTTGCGTGGAAGCCATAGTCCCGGTTGAGCGTGCGCAGATCGTAGTCCGCATCATGCAGGATCACTTCGATCATGGGATCGGCAAGGAGAGAGCCGAGCGGGGCGAGATCATCAATAGCCAGTGGGTCGATGATGGCGGTCTCTTCATCCGAACTAATCTGGATGAGATAGACACGGTCCACATAGCGGTGGAAGGAGGCCGCCTCGGTGTCAATAGCTATCCTCGGCTTGAGCCTGAGACGGTCGATCAGAGCCGCCAAAGACTCCGGATCGACTGTGAGCTGGGGCGATGCCCGATTCGATTGGCGTTCTACCATGACTTGAGAAACATCGCACGGGAGAGCGGTATTCAAAAGCGGGCATTTTCCCGGCTTGGTGCCGAGCATGCGAGTTGTCTACACAGTCCTCGGTCGGTGTGGGAAACTCTTAAAGATTTGACAGTTATTGTGTTACGAGCACAAATCGAACTAAGACTATCAACACTGTAACGACAGTGATTCTATATGCCTGGCTAATACTTCTTCCTTCCGCACGCCCGACTTTGGCCGTCAAGCTATGGTGCCGGCCTCCTTGATTTCTACGCTCTCGGCGGCCAATTCGGCGAGCATCTCGTCTATTGTCCGGGAGTGATGCATCGAGCAAAACCTCGGGCCACACATCGCGCAAAACTCAGCACTCTTGAAGTATTCGCTTGGGAGGTCACTGTCGTGATACTCTTGGGCCCGCTCAGGATCCAGACTGAGGCGGAACTGCTCATTCCAATCGAACGCGTAGCGTGCATGCGAGAGGGCGTCGTCGCGATCTCGGGCTCCTGCCCTGCCACGAGCTATGTCCGCCGCGTGCGCTGCAATTTTGTAAGCAATGACCCCTTGCCTAACGTCTTCCGAGTCTGGCAGACCCAGATGTTCTTTCGGCGTGACGTAGCACAACATATCCGCACCGTACCAGCCGATCATCGCAGCTCCAATTGCGCTCGTAATGTGATCGTATCCCGGGGCGATGTCCGTGACGAGCGGGCCCAGTGTGTAGAAAGGAGCCTCATGACAAAGTTCCTTTTCCTTTCTGACATTCATTTCAATCTGGTCCAGTGGAACATGTCCCGGTCCTTCGATCATCACCTGGACGTCCTTTTCCCAAGCTCGTTCAGTGAGCTTGCCCAATGTTTCCAGTTCGGCGAACTGGGCCTTATCGCTGGCATCGT
The DNA here is from genome assembly GCA_036679605.1 of Gemmatimonadota bacterium. Classification (GTDB taxonomy): domain Bacteria; phylum Gemmatimonadota; class Gemmatimonadetes; order Gemmatimonadales; family GWC2-71-9; genus JAZDCZ01. The sequence goes on along the minus strand of JAZDCZ010000085.1, from coordinate 83,888 downwards.
GCAACGACCCTGGTCTCAGGCCATCCCCGAGGGAGATCGTTACATCGTATTGTCGCAGTATGTCCAGGAGGTCGTCGTAACACTCGTAAAGAGGATTCTGTTTGCGGTGCGCCATCATCCAGACGGCGAGGAGCGATCCTCCGCGGCTCACGATTCCGGTTACCCTTCCGTGCACCAACGGGAGGTGCTCGAGCAACACTCCGGCGTGGAGGGTCATGTAATCAACTCCCTGCCTCGCTTGGTGCTCTACTGTTTCCAGTAGCCCTTCGACTGTCAGATCCTGAGCTTGCTCCACCTGCAAGACCGATTGGTAGATCGGTACCGTTCCGATCGGAACTGTGGAGTTGGCGATGATAGCCTCTCTCGTTTCGTCCAAGGAGCTTCCGGTCGACAAGTCCATTACCGTGTCGGCACCGTATTTAACTGCCAGGTTGAGCTTCTCCACCTCTTCGGAAAGGCTTGATGTAACCGCCGAATTCCCTATGTTGGCGTTGATTTTTACGCTAGCGACTTTTCCAATCGCCATCGGTTGCAGTGCACCCCTTAGATGATTGACGTTTGCGGGAATAATGAGGCGACCTCGTGCGATCTCATCTCGAACCAGGTTTGGCGAGATGTTCTCTCGATCGGCTACAGACATCATCTCGGCAGTTATCTCGCCTTTTCGGGCGAAATGCATTTGTGTGTTGGCTGCTGCGTGCATGGTGACTCCCTCCGCCGGTACGACCCGGATCAGGTTCAAAGGGTTACTCTCAGCCCACGGAACAGGGTGGGCACCCCTGTCTATTATCAGCTGAAATTTAGGATGGTGGTGACGCTGATGCTACTGCTTCGTGAGGGTCAAACGTCAATCCCAGCACTCTCGCAACACAGGCTCGCTGTATTGTTCACTTTCTCCGTACTGCTTGTTCCATTCTTCTCGGAGGCAGAACGGATCCAATCCACTCGGCCGGTCGACCATCAAGACACCGTCAAGATGATCGATCTCGTGCTGTAACAACTCGGCCATACCTTCGACTGCCTCTATCTCCTGTGATTCTCCCGCTATGTCTTGGTACTTCACTTTGATCCTGTGGGCGCGTTGCACGCGCACTAGGAGGTGTGGGATGGAGAAACAATCATCCCACACCATAAAATCAGTCGCACCAACATCCGTGATCTCTGGATTGATCAGGAGCAACGGATCTTCAACCTCAACGTACACTACCCGGACCGGTGCCCCGATTTGTGGTGCCGCTAGGGCCCTTCCTCTGTTATTGCGCAACTTCACATCGTGCAGGGTTTCTTGCAGGTCGTCTGCAACCACCCTCACAGCCGCGGACTTAGGGCGTATGATGGTTTCGCAATCCGCTCGGAGGATGGGATCGCCCAGCAGGCGAATTGGTCGAACTGCCATAGACTCTACCTAGTTAATTCAGGGGGCACCAATCTAAGGATTATGGTCGTCGCCACAATACTCACAGCCAGCGAGCGGATGCCAACGGGTGGGCCCAAACGCTTATCGATCAAAGCATGACCTAACTAATGTCATACTGCCAAGCTCTCCTGGCCCACTCCCGGGCCCGCCAAAGGTCTGCTCGTAACGACCATCCGACGTGAACACTCTTATGTTTCGCGACTGCGTGTCCAGAACAAGAAGGCGGCCTTCAGAATCGGTGGCGATCGAACCGATTTGCCCAAATTGATAGTTCGAATCGCCTTCGTTTGCACCAATTCGGATTTCCTCTCCTTTGAAATTGTGGTCCCTTTCCAGAAAACTGACGAATGGTGATACCTGCGGCAATGGCAGGTTGTCGAGAGGCCAATTGCTGGGCACAGATATCGGGGGCTTGTCTTTTTTTCAACAAAAATGTTAAATTAATTGCATAACTGACGTCCACCTATTAGGATTCGCGTCCCTATGAACTCAATCACACCGGCACTGGCGGGCCAGAAGGGCCTCCGCGGCGACATTCTTCTCCAGTTGAAGAAGAGACAACCTGTTACTGCAAAAGAACTTGGAGATTTTTTCGATGTGTCGGCCAACGCCGTACGGCGACACCTTAAGGAACTCGAGGCTGCCGGTCTGGTGGGTTACAGCAGGGAGCAACGTGGCACGGGTGCACCAACGTATGCCTACCGGTTGAGCAATGACGGGGAGGCGCTATTTCCCACCCAATACGACCAGGCCCTCACCGACGTGCTGTCGATTGTTGCCCAGAACGACGGTCGTGAGGCGATTCGTCGCATGTTCGCCGAACGGTTTCGGACCCAGGCGGACAGAATGCGGATAGAACTGGCCGGGGCAAGTTTGGAGCAGAGGGTTGAAGCGCTTGTAGATCTGCTGTCTAGCCAAGGGTTCATGGCGGTCTGGTCTACTGAGAACGACTCCCTGACACTGGCCGAGCACAACTGCGCTGTGCGTTCGGTTGCTGAGCAGTTTCCCGAAATCTGCCAAGCGGAGGTCGATTTCTTGGAAGAGGTATTGCAGAGTGAGGTGCAGCGTGAGGACTATATCCCCGAAGGATGTAATGCGTGTTCTTACTCTATCAGTCGGGGATCTTATCGAGGCTCGCGGGTAGACGCGCAGCCTGAGGCGTAATCATGGCGACAACGATTGAACAGCAAGTAAATCAGCCGTACAAGTACGGCTGGAGCACCGACATAGAGGCCGATCTCATTCCACTGGGTCTGAACGAGGACACCGTTCGGATGATATCGGCTAAGAAGGAGGAGCCGGAGTGGCTCTTGGAATGGCGGCTCAAGGCGTATCGTCGCTGGATCGAAATGAAGGAGCCCCAGTGGGCAAATGTTGAGTATAAACCGATCGACTATCAGGCGATCCGTTATTACTCGGCACCCAAGTCCCAAAAGAAACTCGAAAGTCTGGATGAAGTAGATCCCAAGATACTCGCCACCTTCGAGAAGTTGGGAATCCCACTCTCTGAACAAAAGCGGCTTACTGGTGTGGCGGTCGATGCCATCTTCGACAGTGTTTCGGTAGCCACGACCTTCAAGGAGAAACTGGCTGAGCAAGGGGTCATTTTCATGCCGTTTTCTGAGGCGGTTCGCGAGCACCCCGAGTTGGTTCAGAAGTATCTGGGGTCGGTAGTTCCGCACAGCGACAACTTCTTCGCGGCCCTAAACGCGGCGGTGTTCAGTGACGGCTCATTCGTGTATGTGCCTAAGGGTACTCGTTGTCCGATGGAACTCTCAACGTATTTCCGAATGAATGCCGCTTCGACCGGTCAGTTCGAGCGCACGCTAATCATTGCGGACCAGGGAGCCTATGTCAGCTATCTCGAGGGTTGTTCGGCGCCGATGCGAGACGAGAACCAGCTTCATGCTGCGGTGGTCGAACTCGTTGCGCTGAAGGACTCCGAGATCAAGTACTCGACCGTGCAGAACTGGTATCCAGGAGACGAAGAAGGACGGGGTGGCATCTACAATTTCGTCACAAAGCGCGGTGACTGCCGTCAGGACAATGCGAAGATTTCCTGGACTCAGGTGGAAACGGGATCGGCTATTACCTGGAAGTACCCGAGCTGTCTACTGACCGGCGACAACACGATTGGCGAATTCTACTCGGTGGCTGTCACGAACAACTATCAGCAGGCAGACACCGGCACCAAGATGATCCATATCGGGAAGAACACTCGTAGCACTATCGTCTCTAAGGGTATCTCGGCCGGCAAGAGTCAGAACACCTATCGGGGACAGGTCAAGATCATGAAGAGTGCAGAGGGTTCCAGAAACTATTCTCAATGTGATTCAATGCTGATCGGCGATAAGTGTGGTGCGCACACCTTCCCGTACATCGATGTGCGCAACAGTTCTGCGATCATGGAACACGAAGCTACCACGTCGAAGATCGGCGAGGACCAAATATTCTACTGTCAGCAGCGCGGCCTTTCTGCAGAGGATGCCGTGTCGTTGGTAGTCAACGGTTTCTGTAAAGAAGTCTTCAGAGAACTGCCCATGGAGTTTGCCGTCGAGGCTCAAAACCTCCTCGGCATCAGTCTGGAAGGCAGTGTGGGATAGATCATGCTTGAAATAAGAAATTTGCACGCGAGCGTAGGTGGCGCCGAGATCTTGCAAGGAGTCGACCTAACGGTGAACGCCGGAGAAATCCATGCCATTATGGGTCCCAACGGCTCAGGTAAGAGTACACTGGCCATGGTTTTGGCTGGTCACCCGGCATACGAGATCACATCTGGGAGTGTCAATTTCCTAGGCTTGGATTTGCTCGATGCGGATCCAGAAGAGCGAGCCCGTGCGGGCCTCTTCTTGGCGTTTCAGTACCCTGTGGAAATACGCGGTATTACCAACGCGTACTTCATGCGCTCGGCTGTCAACGCGATAAGAAAAAGCCAGGGAAAAGAAGAACTCGATCCCATCGATTTCATGGAGATCCTCGAGGAAAAACTTGAAGTCATTGACTGGGACGACAGCCTCATGAATAGGCCGGTCAACGATGGTTTTTCGGGCGGTGAGAAAAAGCGGAACGAAATTCTGCAGATGGCAGTTCTAGAGCCCAAGCTCGCGATCCTGGATGAAACCGACTCAGGTCTCGATATCGATGCGCTCCAATCGGTTGCCGAGGCCGTGAACAAACTCAAGACGCCCGACAACGCCACTATTGTCGTCACTCATTACCAGCGTCTCTTGAACTTCATCACACCCGACTTTGTCCATGTGTTGCTGAACGGTCGCATCGTAAAATCGGGCGGCAGCGAGCTGGCATTGGAGCTGGAGTCCAAAGGATACGACTGGGTTAGGGAAGCAGCAGCGGTTGCCTGAAGGGGCAGTTCTAAAATGAAGCAATTAACAGCAACGAGAGACAAGTATCTCTCCGATTTCAAGATATTCTCGACAAATGGTGCATCGCTGGCACCGGCGTGGCTCAGACAGCTGCGTGAGGACGCCATGGGGCAGTTCGACCGAACGGGGTTTCCAACAACGCGGGATGAGCGCTGGCGCTTTACCAATCTGTCTGAACTAGCCAGGGCAACTTTTGATCTGGCAAGCGATCGTGGTGATGACATCCCGTCGGAGACTGATCTTGAGCTGCATCACGTTGATATAGCCGACACCAACCGCATCGTCTTTGTAAACGGCAAGTATGTTGAGGCCCTGTCTCGCCTTGACGGAATCCCTAGTAACGTGATGGTGAGTGATCTCGCGAGTGCAGCGAAGCTTGGAGCGGAACCTCTCGTTCAGCACTTGGCTCAACACGCAGAGACTGACAGCAACCCGTTCACAGCACTCAACACCGCTTTCATGGCCGACGGTGCATTTATCTATGTTCCCAACGAAGTCGTACTGAAGACGCCTATTCAAGTAGTGTACTTGGCCACTGTGCCACACCAAGTAATGCACCCGCGCAGCATCATGGTTGTCGAAAATGGAGCCTCCGCCACTGTGGTGGAGCGCTACGTGGGTCTAATCGACGACGTGTACTGGACCAATTCGGTGTGCGAAGTAGTCGTGGAGGAGAATGCGCGACTCGACCTGTATCGAATCCAGCAGGAGAGCGAGAAGGCTTACCACACGGCAACTTCTCATGCCTACCAGCGTCACAATAGTCGGTATTCGCTCACGACTGTTGCCATCGGAAGCGCGCTGTCCCGGCATGACATAGAGGCAGTATTGGATGGTACGGAAGCAGAATGTCGTCTGTACGGGCTTTCGCAGCTGTCTGGCCGCCAGCACGTCGATAATCATACGACGATCGATCACGCGCAGCCACACTGCACGAGTTGGGAGTATTTCAATGGGATTTACGACGAACGCTCAAGAGGTGTTTTTACCGGCAGGATTATAGTGCGTCCGGATGCTCAGGGAACGAACTCAAAGCAGACTAACAACAATTTGTTGCTCTCGGAGCGGGCGCGGGCAGACAGTCAGCCGCAGTTGGAGATCTATGCGGATGACGTAAGATGCACTCACGGTGCCACACTCGGCCCGATCGACGAAAAAGCGCTTTTTTATCTGCGAACTCGCGGGCTCAAGGAAACTGAAGCGCGGAATCTGCTTACCTATGGCTTCGGGGTAGAAATCCTGAACCAGATTGCAATCGGGGATCTACGACGCCAACTCGACGAACTTCTGCAGGAAAGGCTGGCAGCGGGGACCGCCGCCGCAGCACGTGATGATCCTGGTGAGTGAAGAGGTTCCAAAGATGTCTATGCGTAAAGCGCTGGACGTGGACGCAATCAGGCGGGAGTTCCCGATTCTTACGCAGTCAGCCTGGGGGAAACCGCTGGTATACCTCGACAACGCCGCTACGAGTCAAAAACCTAGGTGCGTAATAGACGGACTCAAGAACTACTACGAAACGAGCAATGCAAATATTCACCGCGGTGTTTATCAGCTCAGTGAGCAAGCCACCGCAGCTTATGAAGGCGCGCGAGTCAAAGCCCAGCGTTTCCTGAACGCCCGGTCTTCGAACGAGATCATTTTTGTAAAGGGGTGTACGGAGGCGATCAATCTGGTCGCGAACAGCTTTGGTAGGAGCAACGTCGGCTCGGGAGACGAGATTGTCGTGACTGCCATGGAGCACCACTCCAACATTGTGCCGTGGCAGTTGTTGTCTGAGGCCGTGGGGGCTCGACTGGTGGTGGCTCCGATCGACGAGACCGGATCTCTACAAATGGGTGAATATGAGCGGCTTCTAGGCAAGAGAACGAAACTCGTTGCGGTAGTTCATGTGTCGAATTCACTCGGCACCATAAACCCCATAAGAGAGCTGACAGACCTGGCCCATGAGCGAGGAATAGCGGTGGTGGTCGACGGAGCACAAGCCGCACCTCATATGCCCATCGACGTAGAGGATTTGGGCTGTGATTTCTATTGTGTCTCGGGCCATAAGATGTTCGGACCGACGGGTATAGGCATTCTTTATGGGCGTGAGGAATTGCTGCAGGAGATGCCTCCGTACCAGGGTGGCGGCGACATGATTCGCAATGTGACCTTTGAGAAGACGACATATGCGCCTCCTCCGAGCAGGTTTGAGGCCGGTACTCCGCACATCGCAGGTGTGGTTGGACTAGGCTATGCCATCGATTTTTTAGAGGGTGTCGACTGGGAGTCGGTTCACGAGCACGAGCTGGATCTCTTGGACTATGCCACAGAGCAGTTATCAGCCGTACGAGGCCTAAGGATTTTGGGCCACGCTGATCCCAAGGCCAGCGTGGTGTCGTTTGTTGTGGAGGGTGTTCACGCTCATGATATAGGCACTATCGTGGATCAAGAGGGCGTCGCCATTCGTACGGGGCATCACTGTACCCAACCCGTCATGGAATTCTACGGTGTGCCGGCGACGGCACGTGCATCGTTTGCGCTGTACAATACCCGCCAGGAAGTAGACGTATTGGTGGCCGCAGTGCACAAAGCACGCAGCATCTTCGGATAGAAGATGGACGTCAGGGAACTCTACCAGCAGATCATTCTCGATCACAACCGCAGTCCCCGCAATTTCAAGGTCATTGAGAATGCGGATCGTCAGGCTACTGGTGATAATCCGCTGTGTGGCGACCGCATAACCGTTTATCTCAAAATGAACGGTGACATAATTGCGGATGTGAGCTTTCGAGGTTCAGGCTGCGCTATCTCTCAGGCTTCGGCTTCGTTGATGACGACGTCTGTGATGGGTAAGTCCATCGCTGAGGCGGAAGATCTGTTCGGCAACTTCCACTCAATGGTTACGGGAGGAATTGACGGTGTACCGGACACCAAGGTTTTCCGCAAGCTCGCAGCGTTTGCAGGGGTTCGGGAATTCCCTGCGCGAGTCAAGTGCGCAAACCTTGGCTGGCACGCTCTTAAAGCCGCACTTGAAGCGGAACCAGGGCTGGTTACTACTGAGTAGGTAGACTCCAGATCGAGTCAGAGGAATCGCGTATGAGTGACGATGGATTCAAGTTGGTTGCTTCGGTGGGCGATTTAGACGAGGGTACTCCGATGAGCGCGGAGCTTGGCAACGATATCCAGATCTGTCTGATTCGTGTCAACGGGGAGACCTACGCCATCTCGGATCAGTGTTCACATGCGGAGTTTCCGATGTCTGACGGTGAGATGGTCGACGACTATGTCATCGAGTGTGGTCTCCACGGCGCCCAGTTCGATATCCGCGACGGCGGAGTGTTAGAGCTTCCGGCCACAGAGCCGCTGGGATGTTACGAGGTGAAACAAGAAGATGGTGGGATCTGGGTTCGGCCGCGCCGTGTATAGAACGCTACAGTGCGGACTCGGCTGATGCCTGCCTTCTGCACTCTTCCGCCACAGCAGCTATGTCAGCCGGTGGTATAACGGCTACAACGGCTCTGCCTGCTCCAGACTCTGTCCAGAAGGCGATCTGGTGCTCGCCCGAGGCAACGGTTTCAATTTCCTGGCCCTCAATCTCAGCATCCATGGATTGGCCTGGGCCCATCGCAAAATAGGTCAATCGGTTGCCATCGATAGTGTAGATCACCGCTGCAGTCCGTGTACTCCCGACTGTGGCGATCCTACCACCCAGCAGGCTTGCCCGGGGAATCGCCGGGATGTGAACGTGGTAGCCCACTTGCGATTCCAACCATTCGCCTAGGTGTTTGGGGTCCGTAGAAGTGATCGAGTTTTCGTTCGACAATGCCACCATGGCCTGCTCTACCAATGGCTGTGCGAACACCGGCGTGTCTTGCGGCCATGTGATCGTGAGGACAACTGCCGCCGCCGCAGCCACGAGTGCGCCGACAGCTAGCAAATTCCGAGGCTTTCGATTGATCGACCAAACTTGCACGGTCTTGCGATCATCCTCGGCCAAGCGCGCAAGGAGCTGTTGTCTTAGAGTGTTCGGTGCAGCATGCGCGATTCCGGCTCTGTGCACACGGTCTGCTAGGGCTCGCTGATTCGAGTAGAAGCGGTGGCAGTTCTCGCAGCCTTGGATGTGCTCGAATGCGTTCGAAGTCTCGTCCGAGATGGGCCTCGGGCCGAGTTCCGGACCAAAAATTGTGCGTGCTTCCTGGCACTGCATCAGCCTGATCACCCTCCCTAGCTAACAACATGCAAGAAAATGGACGACGGAAGCGTTCTCCCGAACGCCATGTAGTTCCACTTGCTATACTTAACGACAATTGGGCTCGAACTGTTCCTGGAATGATGCGAGTGAACTTGGCCACGCCAAAATCTTGGGTTGGGCGGAGACTCACTGTACCGGAAATGTGTTGCTTCGAGATTGATGCGGCGCAGGAGGATACGATGTGATGGGTGGAGAACTAGCAGTTGAACTTACTAAGGTTACGAAGCGGTATGCAGGGCATACTGCCGTGCATGAACTCGATCTCAAGGTTCCTGTCGGATCAATTTACGGCCTGTTAGGTCCGAATGGAGCCGGAAAAACCACAACGATCCGACTGATGATGGACATCATTGAGCCCGATTCGGGTTCGGTGCAATTATTTGGAGGTCTCGGATCGGGGCGCGACCTGAGCCATAAGATAGGGTACCTGCCTGAGGAGCGCGGCCTATACAAGAAAATGAAGGTGTTGGACCTGCTGGTATTCCTAGCCCAGATCAAGGGTGTTGGCAGAGAGAAGGCCAGGGTCGAGTCGAGACGGTGGCTCGAGCGGCTAGGGCTGTCGGACTGGATCGCGAAGCGCGCAGATGATCTTTCCAAGGGAATGCAACAGAAGGTGCAGTTCATATCGACGGTGCTTCACGATCCGGAGTTGGTAATTCTGGATGAGCCGTTCTCGGGGCTCGACCCGGTGAATGCTTTGGCGATGAAGGATGTGGTGGTCGATCTTTCCCGCAGAGGCACGACAATCCTATTCTCCACCCATATCATGGAGCAAGCGGAGAAGCTGTGCGATTCCGTTTGCATCATTGCGAGAGGCGAAAAAGTAGTGGATGGGAAGCTGACAGAGATAAAACAGGAACATGGCGGGAAACATGTGATAATTGCATTGGATGGTGGGCTAGAGTCCGTGAGTCGTCTTTTGGCAGACCGAAGGCTGGTGTCGGGCCTTGATGACTACGGGCAGTATGCCGAGGTAGAAATTGCTGAAGGCGCCGAGCCGCAACGATTGTTGGAGGAGTTGGTTCAAGCGGGGGTGGGTGTAACTCGGTTCGAGATCGCCGAGCCAACCTTGAACAAGATTTTCATTGATCTAGTGGGACAAGACGCGTTGACGGCCCCGGCTCAGGAGACCGAGGCGCATGCGTAAGATTTGGGTGGTGATCCGTCGAGAGTTCGTCGAGCGAGTACGGAACAAATGGTTTGTGATTTCGACTCTGCTGGGACCAGTGTTGATGGCGGTGTTTATCTTGCTGCCGATCTTGATGGCCACCAGCGGACAGGACCGCACAGTGGTAGTGCTCGATGTTTCTGCTGGCGAGTTCGGAGCAAGAGTGACACAACTGCTGAACGGTCCGGCACCGATCAAGGCGAGCCATGTGGCTGTCGACTTAGCTGACCTAGAGGATGTCGCGGACTCTCTTGCAGCTGCGGTGGGCGACAAGAGGCTGGATGGGTTGCTCATAGTATCTGACGAGACCGTGCAGGATGGAAGCGTCGAGTACAGAGGTTCTAATGTTTCATCACAGATCGATATGTCTATTCTGCGGCGGATTCTCCGCGAGGCGGTGCTGACCGAGCGACTTGGGCAGGTTGGGGTCGATCCGGATTTAGTGGCGCAAGCAACAATACCATTGCGGATGCAGACCGTGACTATTCGTCGTGGTCAAGTTACTGAGCAATCAGGTGAGGCTGCTTTCTTCGTAGCTTACTTTGTTTGGTTTCTCCTTTATATGGCTATCGTGATCTATGGGGTTCAGGTGATGGGTGCCGTTGTGGAAGAAAAAACATCTCGCATTGTCGAGGTGCTTGTTTCGAGCCTAAAACCATTTCAGTTGCTCGCGGGTAAGGTGGTGGGAGTAGGAGCCGTCGGGTTGTTGCAGCTCGGCATCTGGACAGGTGTAGGCTGGCTGCTACTGTCGCAGCGTGACTTCATTATGGGTTTGTTCGGCGTCAGTGGAGCTTCGGCTAGTGGTTTCTCTCTTCCCGATATTCCACTCAGCCTCGTGATCATTCTGCTGACGTATTTTTTGCTGGGGTATTTTCTGTACGCCGCGATGTTTGCTGCGGTCGGTGCGATGTCGAACAGCGAAGCAGAAGCCAGACAGGCCCAAACTCCGGTTGTAATGGTCTTGGTTATTCCAGCTATGCTTTCGATGGTCGCGCTCAACTCACCAGACGGCACGCTCGCCAAAACGCTGACGCTAGTTCCGTTTAGTTCACCAATAGCCACGCCTGTCAGATGGGCGGCCACTGGCGTCCCTCTCGTTGAACTGGGCGCATCGATCCTATTTCTGATGATCGCCCTTGTAGGAATAACTTGGGTGGCGGGACGAATCTATCGGGTTGGGATCTTGATGCACGGCAAGCGTCCCAAGCTAGTAGAACTCTGGCGGTGGATACGATCTGGTTGAACCGCTGTTGTAGTAGGTAGGAAGTCTCCCGCTCCAATCACACACATAGTGCAGGCTGCACAGAGCTGTATCTTTTACCACACCATGTCCATGACCTATGAAGTATTGGTGATCGGCGGCGGTCACGCCGGATCCGAAGCCGCTTGCGCAGCGGCTCGACTAGGTCTACGAACGCTGATGATCACGTCCAACATCGAAACGATTGGGCAAATGTCGTGTAATCCCGCAATCGGCGGAATTGCGAAAGGGACAGTGGTGCGAGAGGTAGACGCTCTGGGAGGCATCATGGGTCGTGCGGCAGACCGGTCCACGATCCAGTTTCGGATGCTGAACCGCTCAAAGGGACCGGCGGTTTGGGCGCCGCGGGCCCAGTGTGACCGAGGGCTCTATCGAAGAGCCGTTCGGTCGCTTCTGGAGCAACCCCAAAACTTGGACCTTTTACAGGACACTGTCGTGTCACTGGCGCTAAAGTCGGGGCGAGTTACGGGAGTCGAGACCCACGATGGTCGCACTATTAAAGGACGGGCAGTGGTACTGACTGCAGGTACGTTTATGCGAGGGGTCATTCATCGTGGCACCGAGACTCGGATCTCGGCGGGCAGGGCAGGCGATCCGGCGTCGGTTGCGATTGCGGAACAGCTTGAGGCGATAGGACTTACGGTTGATCGGTTCAAGACCGGGACTCCTCCTCGGATCGACGGTCGATCTGTGAACTTTGATCGGGTCGAACGGCAGGACGGCGAGGACAACGGGAATTTTTCGCAGTATACGACCGAACGGCGTCCGGATCAAAGATCCTGCTGGATTACTTGGGCAGCGGGCCCGGTGAAGCAGATTATTGAAAAAAACCTCCATGAGTCCGCCCTCTATGGCGGTTCAATCTCCGGGCGCGGGCCCCGATACTGCCCATCGATCGAGGACAAGATCGTCAAGTTTCCTGACGCTGAGAGGCATCAGATATTCCTAGAGCCAGAAGGGCTAGAGACTACCGAACTGTACGTGAATGGACTATCGACGTCGCTTCCACCGAGTACGCAGATGCAGGTTCTTCGAGCGGTACCCGGTCTGGAGGACGTGCGAATGACGCGGCCAGGCTACGCGATTGAATACGACTACTACCCTCCGGACCAACTAACCCCCTGGCTGGAAGTAAAAACCCTGGAGGGGCTCTTCTTCGCAGGTCAGATCAATGGGACAACAGGATACGAGGAAGCTGCTGGTCAGGGGGTGGTCGCCGGGATCAATGCTGCCCGGCAGGTCCGTGGTGCAGAGCCAGTGGTATTGGGAAGGGAAGACGGGTATATCGGGGTGCTGATCGACGATTTGGTTACCTGTGGGGTAGATGAGCCGTATCGACTCTTCACGTCCCGCGCCGAGTTTCGCCTACTGCTGCGACACGACAATGCCCTCAAGCGACTGGGGCCCCTTGCGAAGGAACTTGGCATGCTGAGCCAGCCGGAGGAGGATGTGTTGGCCCGGATGATCAGGGATCAGCAAGAACTGCTGGCCTTGGTGCAGGTGACAAAAATAAGGGCTGACGAGGCTAACGAGCTATTGCGCAGGGTAGGTGAGAATCCAGTGCTCGACTCCCAGCATGCATCTGATCTCGTGCGGCGACCGGGTGTTGGACTACGTGAACTCATGGACTCAGAAGAGATGCAGGCCCATGACTTTCCAGACAATGTATGGACCTCCGTGGAAGTCGAACTCAAATACGCCGGTTATCTGGAGCGGGAGCAGGCAGCCGCTCGCAAATTGGTAGAATTGGCAAACTTCAAGTTGCCAAAGGACTTACAGTATTTAGATATCCTAAGCATTAGTACAGAAGCTCGGCAGAAGCTACAACGTGTCCGGCCGAGGTCGCTGGCCCAGGCCGGTAGGATTCCTGGCGTGTCGCCAAGCGATCTTCATAATCTGGTGCTGGAGGTTGTTAAACGGCAAAAGGCCGTGGCGTAGAAGTCAACCGTTTGCTGTTTCACGTGAAACATCCTTCTGCACGGGGATCAGGCCTTTCCTTTACCACTACGCCCGTCGCTGATATATTCCGCATCCGGACCGCTACTGGAATGGTTGTCGAAAGGTAATGGCTGTAAGTTGTTGATATATAAAGGTTTACGGGTATATGGGTAGCGTCCTTGCGATCGCCAATCAGAAAGGCGGTGTAGGCAAGACCACCACCGCAGTCAACCTATCTGCATCTCTTGCCGTCGCAGAACGCCGTACTCTCCTGGTGGATGGTGACCCGCAAGCCAATGCGACCAGTGGAATTGGTCTCGATAGAAGTGATTTAGGGACCTCTCTGTACGACGTTATGGTGAACGAGATGCCGTTCGCGAACGTCGTCCAACGGTCGGTCGGTTTCCCCCTGCTCGATGTAGCACCTGCCACTCCGGATCTCGTAGGCGCAGAAGTTGAACTGGTGAATCGGAAGAAGCGAGAATCAGTATTGGGCAACGCGCTGAAGTCTGTGCGCGAGCAATACGATTTTGTAATAATCGACTGTCCGCCATCGTTGGGAATGTTGACGCTGAATATGCTCACTGCCGCCGACTCGGTGTTGATTCCGATTCAATGCGAGTACTATGCACTTGAAGGCCTGTCGCAACTGCTGAACACGATCAACCTCGTCCAACAAAACTTCAACCCGTCGCTAGCTATAGAAGGTGTATTGCTGACGATGTTCGATGCACGACTCAACCTCTCTAAGCAGGTTGGTATCGAAGCAAGAGAGTACTTTGGCGCCAAGGTGTATCAGACTGTGATTTCCCGCAATGTGAGGTTAGCGGAGGCACCGAGCTTTGGTAAGCCGATCCTGACGTATGACGTTCGATCTAGCGGGGCCAAGGCCTACTTGGCGCTCGCTCAAGAGGTGATTCGGCGAGTCGAGGCCGGAAACATCGCCCGACCAAGGCGCACAGTGAAACGCCCGGCATGACAACGGACCGCAAAGGAAAACGACTCGGTCGAGGACTGGAAGCACTCCTTGGTCCTGCCACGACGAGGGAGGCGCGCCGCGCCGGCATGTTGCAGCACGTGGCTCTGGGTGCCATCCGACCCAATCCCTATCAACCGCGCCAATCCTTCAACAAGGAGGCGATTGCTGAGCTGGCCAACTCTCTGAAGGTTTCCGGGTTGCTGCAACCGGTTGTGCTGCGCCGTGGGGAGAATGGAACCTACGAGTTGATCGCCGGGGAACGTCGCTGGCGGGCTGCGCGCCAGCTAGGCTGGAGTGAGATTGGTGCTGTAGTTCGCGATGTAGACGATCGTACACTGTTGACGCTCGCTCTCGTCGAAAACTTGCAACGTGATGCTCTTTCGCCGATCGACGAGGCGCACGGCTATCAGCGATTGGTCAAGGAGTTTGATGCCTCACAAAAGAACGTTGCCGAGTTGGTGGGGCGTGACCGATCGACGGTCGCAAACGCACTCCGCCTTCTGAAGCTCCCCAGAGTGATCCAAGACTTTGTGCACCTCGGTAAGCTGAACCCGGGACATGCCCGGGCTTTGTTGCAACTTGACAGTGCTGCTGCAATGGAGCAACTGGCGCGGGTGGTCGTTGAGGAGGGATTGTCGGTTCGTGATACGGAGGCACGGGCCCGCGGGGACCGTGCACCAAAGCGACGTCCTAGGACACCCAGGAATTTACGGCAGGTGTTGCCCGAAATAAAAAGAATTGAGGACGCCTTGCGCGAACATCTAAAGACCGATGTAGTGGTAAGCGCTAGAGGGCAAAAAGGCGGTCGCATAGCAATGAGTTTTTATTCGCATGACGACTTGGATCGCCTCCTCGAGTTGATCTTGGGCAAGCGATTTGACGGATGACCAAACCACGGCGACGTATCACGCTGATCGTCCACAAAGAGGGAGACCTAAACTCTCGCTCCATCACATTGCCTCTGTGGCTAGCACGCACTGCGGGTACGACGGCTTCGATTCTGGCAGTGCTCATTGTCTTGGCAGCCGTTCTCTATGCGCCAGTTGCCAAGACAGCTTCGCGAGTGCCGGGCCTCAATAGAGAGGTGGCAAGACTATCCACCGAGAATCGCCAGGTTAGACAACTGGCAGCGAGCCTCGATCATGTCGAGGCCCGCTACCGGCAAATCCGCACAATGTTGGGAGGCGACATCGTTCCCGAGCTTTCAAGCGGAGATGGTTCGCTTCCCACGGCCCTGCCACTCGTTGCCCAAGCTCCGTCCGATGCGATGTGCCACGAGAAAGGACCGTCACTTCCAGTCCATTGGCCTCTCGATCATACTGGAGTGATCACCCGTGGTCAGGTTGGAGCAGGAAGTTCTGACGAAGTACACCCCGGTGTGGATATCGCAGTGGCCAACGGGACACCGATTCGTGCTGCGGGCGGAGGTTCAGTGGTCAGAGCGGGAAGTGATCGCGAGTATGGGCTGTTCGTTGAATTGAGTCATCCAGACGGATACAGTAGCATGTATGGGCACGCTTCGCGGTTGTTAGTAACTGTTGGCGACACAGTTGCGACTGGTCAGGTGATCGGACTGTCGGGCTCCACCGGACACTCGACCGCTCCGCACCTTCATTTCGAGGTACGTCGTAACGGGCTCTCAATCGATCCGAGTTCAAACGTAAGCCAGGAGTGCGACGATGGCGATTTTCTCCTCGGGGGAGACTCAGGGAGTGAGTGATACGCAGACGAGATCCGGGCGAGACAAGGCTCTTTCGATTATCGGCAGTGATCTGACCGTGATCGGCGAGCTGAGAACCGAGGGTGTCGTCAAGATTGACGGGGTTGTGGAGGGCGACATCAAGGCCGCCCACCAGGTGCTGGTTTCCAAGGAAGGTGCGGTAAAGGGAGACATCCAGACGAGAGAGGCGATCGTCGGTGGTAAGGTGACCGGTAGTATCCACGCGCAAGAAAGAGTCGAAGTCCAGTCTACCGCTGAAGTGAATGGAGACATAACCACCAGGCGAATATTGGTTCACGAGGGTGGTGAGGTGAACGGCAATATTCATATGGGAGACCCGCAGCAAGCCCGGAAACGCGAAGCAACTGAGCGGCAGCTCAACGCGCCAGTATCGAGATAGAGTCGCATCACTGTACGGATAGTGTCTTGACAGTGATAATATTTCGCTCTCAGTTTGATGCCTCATGAGCATGGACTTGCACAATTTGGTCGCCTACCTGGATGAGTATCTCCGGATTTCGGAAGTACCAGACGAACCCCACGCCCTGAACGGTCTTCAGGTCGAAAGTTCTAGATCGGTTGCCCGGATCACGGCTGCCGTCGACGGCTGCCAAGCCACTATAGACGCGTCGGCCCAGAGGGGAGCGGACCTTCTCTTAGTCCATCACGGGATCTTCTGGCGTGATGTGGAGCCCTTAACCGGAAGGCATGGACGACGCGTACGCGCCCTCATCGAAAGCGGAACTTCACTCTACGCTGCTCACATTCCCCTGGACGTCCATCCAGAAGTCGGCAATAACGCTGTGCTGGGCCGAATGCTGGGCCTAACGAATTGCTGCCTATTTGGTGACTATCGCGGGGTTTCTCTCGGCGTGGCCGGATACCTGAATGTTGATCGCGGTGAACTAGCGGACCGGCTTCAAGGCCTGCTAGATGCCAAACCGACGTTGATTCCGTGCGGACCCCAGCAGGTCACCCGCATAGGGATCATCACGGGAGCAGGAGGCAGCATGATCCGGGATGCCATAGCCGCCGGAGTCGATACGTTGGTGACCGGTGAAGGTGCTCACCACACCTACTTCGATGCCGAGGAGTGGAATGTGAACGTGATTTATGCAGGACACTACGCGACTGAGACCGTCGGCATAAAGGCACTTTCGGAGCATCTAAGCGAAAGGTTTAACCTTCCGTGGGAATTTATCGATCATCCGACCGGGCTTTAGCTGCATTCTCAAATGCGATCTCAGCGTTGCGTCGAATCCCCGCGGAGCCCGGCCGTTCTAACGCGGTCCACCCAAAGCGACGCTCAAATTCGTCGTCGCTGGTGTGCCGCAGCGTATTCAAATCCTCGTACGCTCTAGAAACGTCGATCCTGAGGGCCGGATCGTCAGTCGGAACGGCAAATTTTTGATTCCAGGGGCAAACGTCTTGGCAGATATCACATCCGAAAATCCACGATCCCATGCGATCGTGGATTTCTTCAGGGATGTCACCCCGGTGCTCGATCGTCAGATACGAAATGCACAAACGGCTATCCAGTGTCCGCTCTTCCGGGAGGGCGTCGGTCGGGCATGCGTCGATGCAACGGCGGCAGCTTCCGCACCTGTCTGCCTCGAACGGCTGGTCCGGTATCAGCTCAAGATCCGTTAGGACAGTAGCGAGGAAACAAAAGGAGCCGCTCGCGGGATCGATTAGCATCGTGTTCTTACCGATCCAACCTAGCCCGGCGCGCTGAGCCAATTCACGTTCGGGCACTGGTCCGGCGTCGACGTAGTGTCGCGCAATCGTATCCCCGTCCCCCAGGTCTTTGATCGCGGTCGCTAACGCTGCCAGGGGTTCTGCAAGGGCGGCATGGTAGTCACGACCTCGAGCATACTTGGCCACGCGACCCGAACGTTCATCTCGTGGCGGGGGTGGGTCGGGCGTGAAGTAGTTCTTGGTCACGACTACGCCGTAGAGTGTACCTGGGACGATCTTGCTGGGCTCTAGGCGCCGACCGGCTTGACGATGCATGTAACCCATCGTTCCGGCCATTCCGCGGGCAAGCCACCGTTCGAATTCCTCACGGTGCGGGACTGGTTCTAGGTTTGCCACGCCCACCGCTTCAAACCCCAAGTCGGTCGCCTTTTTCTTGACCAGGGCCGTACGACGCTCAGGCGTCACAAATGCAGCAGCTCCCGTCGCCAGCGTGCGAAGCGTCGGACATCTTCCACGGAGGGCACCCACTCCGGATCGCCGTAGGCTGTGTGCAGCCGCCACCTGGTGTAATCTCTCGGTGGCAGCGGAAGGAACGGTGGCTTTCGATACCAATCGCGGGCCCGAAATGCCCAGACCATGGCCAGAAGATCCAATGCAAGCCGGGGGTTGATGAGCGCACGCACGGCGAGTCTCGAGGTAAGTCCGATCCAACTACCACGATTCGGGTTCTCGCTGCTCGTGATTTGTCGATTCACCGGTTCCCTTCCAACTTGCAGATCCTCTCTGACCCCACTGGCCCTATACACGTATATTGGCGTTCATGGCTGTCGCGACCACCCCGCAAGGGCATGCGTTGGCTCACTATCGAGCCGAGTTTCCGATCTTCAAAGAGAAAATCTACCTGAATTCGTGTTCGCTGGGTGCGATTTCAACCCGCGTTCGTAAACGGGTGGAAGAAGTTCTGGACATTTGGCAGGCCCGTGGTGCTTCGGCGTGGTACGACGTGTGGTGGGAAGCGCTGGCCGAGCTACGGTCCGCCTACGCGGAGGTGATCGCTGCAAAGGCCAGCGAAGTGGCGTTGCATTCGTCCGTCTCGACCGCGACCGCAGTCTTGGCCAGTTGTCTGGACTCCAAGTCTCGTCCCAAGGTCGTTACTACTTCGTTGGATTTTCCGACCGTAGCATATCAGTGGTTGGCCAGACAGGCGGATGGTGTTGAACTCGTTGTGGTTCAGAGTCCTGATGGACTCACTGTACCTCCGGAGGCCATAGCCGCAGAAGTTGACGATCGCACGGCTCTCGTAGCTACGTCCCACGTTTTCTTTACCTCCGGCGCTGTCCAGGATATCGCTGCTGTCGCTGAAGTAGCGCATGCTAAGGGCGCGTTCTGTTTCATAGATGCCTACCAAAGCGTTGGACAACTTCCTGTGGATGTGCATGCCACGGGTGTGGACTTCCTTGCGGCCGGTGGTCTGAAGTGGCTGTTGGGAGGGCCAGGCATGGTCTTCCTTTATGTCCGCGAAGATCTAGTCGGACGGCTCACACCCAAGGTGACCGGTTGGTTCGCGCACAGGAATCAGTTTGACTTTGACCTCCACTCGATGTCTTGGCATGACGATGCACGAAGGTTCGAGCAGGGCACTCCGTCTCTAACGTCTGCTTACGCACAGCTCGGAGGTTTGGAAATCATCCGGGAGATCGGTGTGCCCAAGATTCGAGGAGTGGTCCGCGAACTGACGGATGATCTTATTGACCGGGCACATGCGTCGGGCTTAAACCCCAAGACAGTTGCTCAATCTGCCAAACGTAGTGCCATTGTGATGATCCCATCGGAGAAACCCAATGAGCAGGTTAGGGATCTTGCGGCGGCCGACATCATAGCCGATGCGCGCCCCGGTCATGTTCGTCTCTCCCCCTATTTCTACAACCTCAAGGACGACAATGCAGCAGCAATCGACGCCCTCCGGCGCGGATAACAAGACGCCTGATACGAAACAGCCCCATCTAACCGCGGATCAGCAACTATTGCAGGCTCCACGTGCAGATGAGCGCCGCGAATTTGTTCATACAGATCCTTGGCGGACATTGCGCATTCTTGGTGAATTCGTCGAAGGCTTCGATGGGCTTGCGGACGTTCGGTCGGCTGTCACGTTCTTTGGCTCGGCCCGATCACCGATCGATGACCCGATGTACGAGGTCACGCGAGAGACAGCCCGG
Source organism: Gemmatimonadota bacterium (assembly GCA_036679605.1). Lineage (GTDB taxonomy): Bacteria > Gemmatimonadota > Gemmatimonadetes > Gemmatimonadales > GWC2-71-9 > JAZDCZ01. The sequence continues at coordinate 63,874 of JAZDCZ010000085.1, read as the reverse complement.
CTCCTCGGCGAGCGTGACTTCGCGATTATCACCGGTGCAGGCGGCGGCATCATGCAGGCGGCAAACCACGGTGCTAGGGAGGCAGGTGCGCTATCCATCGGTCTCAACATAGAGTTGCCACATGAGCAGGGACCTAACGAGTACGTAGATCGCATGGTCCATTTCAGATACTTCTTTGTTCGCAAGACGATGCTGGTGAAATATTCGTCAGCTTTCATTTTTCCGACCGGAGGATTCGGGACCCTTGATGAACTATTCGAGGTCTTGACGCTGAAGCAAACAGGCAAGATCGGCAACCTACCAATCATCTTGATGGGTACCGAGTATTGGAGTGGACTCGTCGATTGGCTCACGCAGGTGGTGTGCGGTGAAAAAAAGATTGCTGCGTCCGATCTCGAACTCTTCAGCGTTACTGACGATCCTGCACGCGTAGTAGAACTAGTAATGGAGTGCCGGCACCGTCAGGCGAACGGGGAACGAGGACGCTGACGTTTGGAGGAGGGTCAATCGCTCTGCCCGTCAGATCGGATGCATACCTGCCAATTCACTGCGGAAGGCCATACCACGCTCGATCTCGCTCTGATAAGCGGCTAGTTCGGCTTCTTTGCGCTGCTCGTCCCATCCCAGTTCCTTAGCCGCGACATCGGCAACAAACGGCGCCTGATCCCAAGCCTGATCGGACGTTTCGTAGAAGAGATGGATGCGACGAATGAGAAGATCACACAGAGTGACCGCCATTTCGCGACGAATGGCATGTACCAGCTCAGCCGCAATCGCAGGATGGTTATCTGCAATTGGGTTGGACATCTCTGGCGTAGATTGTGCGAGCCGAACCACGGCCGGAGTCTCGCTTCCATAGGTTCGTACGAGGTGTTCTGCCGTGGCTTGAGAAAACCCTTCGCGCGTGGCTTCCTCTATCAACACATCGAGATCCCGTATTTCGCCACCAGGCAACGGCTCTCGGTCGGTAGCAGCGCTTCGAGGCGTCGGCCGACCATCGATCTCGCGCAGTCTATTCGCCACTCGATCGACGGTCTCTGCGGCCATGACCCTGTAAGTGGTCAGCTTCCCACCTACGATGGACACGAGTCCGTTCGAACTCTCCAAAATTCGATGCTCACGCGAAACCGACCGAGGGTCCTGAGGATTGTCCGGCGCTAGTAAGGGGCGGAGACCTGCCCAGGTCGCGACCACATCCGCCGGGGTCAACCGCGCATCGGGAAACAAGGCGTTGGCAGAGCGCAGCAGGTAGACTACGTCCTCCCCGGTGGCGTATACGGCGTCAGGGATCGCCGAGCAATAGGAGTCGGTCGTACCGATATAGGAGAGGTCGCCCCACGGAATGATGAACATTATGCGCCCGTCTATGGGCGACGTGATCACTATTGCCTCCTTGTTGCCGATGCGATGCCTGGGAACCGCGAGGTGTGCGCCTTTGGTAGGTCGTAGGGCGGGATCCTCGTCCCACTGATCCTTGATTCTATCTGACCAGGGACCTGTCGCGTTCACCACGACGTGAGCATGGACAACCTGCTGGGTTCCGGTAGTGAGATCTGTGATCCGGGCACCGCGCACTTGACCGTCGGCAACGTCGAGCTGGTCTACTCTTGCATAGTTAGCCACCAGCGCACCGTGACTGTGAGCACTTCGAACCGTTGCCAGCGTTAATCGGGCATCGTCGCACTGTGCGTCGTAATATCGAGCGCCACCTTTCAGGCCCCGATCCTTGATTCTAGGCTCGGCCCGCTTGAGTGCACGCTTGCTGAGTGTCCGATGTCGCCGCACATTGTGAAACATCGCTAAGATGTCGTATAGCCAAAGACCGGCCGAAAGCCGCCAACGAGATACCCGTGCCCCACTATGGATGGGGAATAGGAATGAGCGAGGATGAACCAGATGAGGCGCAATCTTGAGTAAGATCCGTCTTTCGCGACTTGCTTCGAAGACGAGTCTGAAATGGCCGTGCTCCAGATAGCGCAATCCGCCGTGTATCAGACGGGACGACTTGGAGCTGGTGCCCGATGCGAAGTCACCCATGTCAATTATGGCTGTTCGGATCCCACGCATTGCCGCGTCTCGGGCAATTCCCGCTCCGGTCGCGCCCGCGCCAATAACGAGCAGGTCCAGCGGCTCAGTGGCCATGACTGCCAGATTCTTGGCTCGCGTTTCATGCGAGAATGGAGGAATCACTAGGGGTGTCGGAGTCCGAAGCGATTGAGGTGACGAGCACGTGGTTCACGTGGCATGCCGGGATCATTCGACCGGGTTCGACCGTTCTTGATGTCGGCTGTGGTGAGGGTCGTCACGCCATCGCGGCAGCGCGGCTCGGTGCCCATGTTGTGGCTGTAGATTCCAGTACGGCCCGGCTCGAGGTTGCCAAGGAAAAAGCGCAGGCTCTTGGTGTTGCGGTCGAATGGGTTCACTTGGATCTCGAGCGAGATCCGCTGCCCCAGGAACGGTTCGATATCGTCATGGTGTTCTACTACCTCGACCGCCGGCGCATGGGCGAGTTCCTGGATGCGGTGAAGCCAGGTGGCATCTTCTTGGCCGAGACATTTCGCAACGGACAACGCGACCTCGACTGGGGACCGAACTGTGAAGATTATCTCCTAACCGATTGCGAGCTGCTAGAACTGGTGAAGCCACTTGAAGTAATATTGGCTCGAGAAGTAACAGAGGAAGTTAATGAGGATCAGAAAATCATTGCAAGTGTGTTGGCGGAACGGAAGAAATAGTTTTGTAATTGGCGGTCCGCAGGTTCAACTAGCTCTTACAGCATGAATTCGACAACAAACGGACGCCGTGTCGCGGTGGTTGGTGGGTGCCGAACTCCGTTTTGCAGGTCTGGAACGGTGCTAAAAGATTTTTCGGCGGTCGATCTTGCCAGGGCCGCAGTTGTCGAGCTACTGCACAGAACCAACCTCGACGGCAACGTGGTTGATGAGATGTACTTTGGCCAGGTGGTAGCGAGTGCGTTGGAGCCCAATCTGGCGAGAGAGGTGAGCCTTCTTCCGCAGTTCCCCAAGAGCATTCCCGCAGCTTCAGTGAATCGAGCGTGTGCGTCTGCCAACCAGGCGATTGCGATGGGACACGATCAGATTCGCCAGGGCCATGCCAATGTCGTGATCGCCGGTGGTGCGGAAAGTCTGTCAAATATCCCAATCCTTCATTCGCGACGCTTTTCCGAGATACTGGTGAAGCTAAGTCGTGCAAAGACGTTGGGAGATCGGTTGAAACTCGTCTCGTCGATTAGACCCAGAGACCTGGTACCGGTTTCGCCGGCCATCGCCGAGCCCTCCACGGGCGAGACTATGGGACAGTCCGCGGAGAAGATGGCAAAGCTGAATGGCATCAGTCGAATTGAACAGGACAGGTTCGCGCTGCGAAGTCATCGACTGGCCCTTGCCGGGACTGAAGACGGACGACTGACGGCGGAAATTGCTCCGATGCTGGACATGGGACCAAACAAAGTTGTCGTGCAAGACAACGGGATCCGCGCCGACACCACCCTGGAGAAGATAGCGAAGCTCAAACCCGCGTTCGACCGGAGGTATGGAACGGTAACGGCAGCAAATTCGTCGCCACTGACTGACGGCGGATCTGCCGTACTCTTGATGAGCGAGGAAGCGGCGCAGGCCATGGGATACGAACCAATCGCGTTCATTAGGTCCTATGCTGTCGCTGCGCTGGATCCGGGCGAGCAACTTCTCATGGGGCCTGCCTATGCCGCCCCCGTTGCGCTTGAGCGGGCCGGCATTACCTGGGAGGAGTTGGGCCTCGTCGAAATGCACGAGGCATTTGCCGCTCAAGTATTGTCCAACATCCAGGCGTTCGAGTCGGTGGAATGGGCGAGGGAAAAGTTGGGTCGATCCAAGCCGATAGGTGAGGTGAACTGGGAGACATTGAATGTCATGGGTGGGTCGATCAGCATCGGTCATCCTTTCGGCGCCACAGGCGGGAGGCTGACGTTGACCCTCGCGAATGAAATGCAACGGCGTGACGTGCAGTTCGGTTTGTTGTCGGTGTGTGCTCAGGGCGGGATGGGATTCATCACGGTTCTCGAGAGACGGTAAAGATGGGCGCGTTCAAACAAGATCTGATCGAAGGCATTGCGCGTCTCGAGATAAACATCGATGGCGAACCGGTCAACAAGATATCCCGGGAAGTCAAAGAAGAATTAGAAGCAATTCTGCCGTCGCTACAGGCCGACGAACGGGTGCAGGCCGTCGTGTTGATCTCCGGCAAGACCGACAACTTCATTGCCGGAGCGGACATCGACGAATTCGCAGCACTGAAAACGCGGGAAAAGGCACTGGCGTTGGTGAGGAGCGGGCAGGAACTAATCAATCAAGTCGCAGGTCTAGGCAAACCAGTCGTTGCGGCGATCCACGGTGCCTGCTTGGGCGGCGGGCTGGAGACGGCTCTCGCGTGTTCGTACCGAGTTGCCACCGACCACCCGAAGACGATTCTCGGCCTACCCGAGGTTCAGCTGGGGATCCTCCCTGCTGCGGGAGGGTGTCAGAGGCTACCTAGGCTGGTGGGAGCCAGAATCGCCTTGGATATCATTCTGGCGGGTAAGACGCTACCAGCAAAGGCCGCGTACAAGCGCGGGATCGTCGACGAACTGGTCCACCCGGCGATTCTGGAGGACGTGGCCTTCAAGGCGGCCAGGTCGCTATTAGACGGTCGCAAGCGAAAGCGACGAAAAGGTGGGATGGCCGCGTTGCTGTTAGACGAGAGCACGTTAGGGCGAAGATTGGTTTTCTCCAAGGCGCGGAAGAAGGTGCTCGCCAAGACAGGTGGGCACTACCCAGCGCCGCTCGCGGCCCTGGAAGCTGTGGAACACGGTCTCAAGTACGGCCTCAGCGCCGGCCTGGATAGTGAAGCCGCGCATTTCGCCGAGCTTGCCGTGGGTGACGTGTCAAAGAGACTGGTGCAGATCTTCTTTGCCTCGACTGCGCTGAAGAAGGACTCTGGCATAGATGGCGTGGCCCCTTCTCCAAGGCCGGTTCAAAACGTAACGGTTGTGGGAGCAGGGTTCATGGGTTCGGCGATTGCCGGGGTGGCTGTTGCCAGAGCTATGGCTGACGTGCGACTCAAGGACAACGAACTTGAGGATGTTGCGCGGGGATTGCAGACGGTCCGCAGTGGATTGAAGAAGCGTCTAAGACGGCGCCGCATCACAAAGTACGATTATCGCCGACTTGAAAGTCTGTTGTCGGGTGGTGTGGATTGGGCGGGGTTTGGCAGATCCGAACTCGTAATCGAGGCAGTATATGAAGATCTCGCTGTCAAACGCGAGGTCTTTTCCCAAGTAGAGAGCCATGTAGGTGAGCGCTGTCTCCTAGCTTCTAACACCAGCACGATTCCCATAGCCGACATAGCCGAAGCGACGCAGTGCCCCGAGCGCGTTCTGGGCATGCACTTCTTCTCGCCGGTAGAAAAGATGCCACTACTCGAGGTAATCGTAACCGACAAGACGGCTCAGTGGGCCACAGTTACGGCGGTTGCATTCGGGCGGAAAATGGGTAAGACGGTGATAGTCGTACGGGACAGACCAGGGTTTTGGGTCAACCGGATTCTCGCTCCCTACATGAATGAAGCGGGCAGAATGTTGGAAGAGGGAGTGCCGGTCGAGACGCTTGATAGGTCGATGACTAAATTTGGTTTCCCGGTAGGACCCATTACGCTATTGGACGAAGTGGGTCTCGATGTGGCGGTCAAAGCGTCGACAGTGCTCCACGAGGCGTATGGCGACAGATTCGAGCCAAGAGACGGACTCAATCGGATGACTCGAGAAGGACGGCTAGGCCGAAAAAGTGGGCGAGGTTTCTACAAGTACGAGGGTGGAAAGAAGGCGGGCGTCGATGCGACTGCCTACGATATCATTAGCCCGAAGCCCAGCGGGAAGAACTCGGAAGAAGACATTCATCGGCGATTGGTGTTCGCCATGCTCAACGAGGCTGCGCGTGCCTTGGACGAGGGAATTGTGAGGTGCCCCCGGGACGGTGACATCGGAGCGATATTCGGTATCGGATTTCCCCCGTTTCTTGGCGGCCCACTCAGATACCTCGATCACTTGGGTACCGCTGAAGTGATCGCTACGTTGAACGATCTTGCCGATAAATTTGGTGATCGCTTTAGTCCTGCCCCTATCCTCGAACGACTCGCTAAGTTGCGCGAACCGATCTACCCTCGGTCTTGATCAAGGAACTACTCCTTTGGCTGAGTGAGCGCCGCGGAATCTTCACCTTCGTAAAGGCAAACGGCATGGCTCACCGGATCGCTTCTCGATTCGTTGCCGGCGAAACACTGGATGCGGCCGTTGTGGCGGCGGCTACTCTCAACGAGCGACAGATTGAGGTGAGCCTCGATCTTCTCGGGGAGAGCGTGAGTTCGCCCGAAGAGAGCTACAGTGCCAGAGATGACGTGTTGGATGTACTCGACGCGATTGCGGCCAACGGAATAGATGGCAACGTCTCCGTGAAACTCTCCCAGTTGGGCTTAGACATAGATCGTTCTCTCTGTGTAGAGAACATGACAGCGATTCTTACTCGCGCGCGAACACACGGTATTTTCGTGAGAATCGACATGGAAAGTTCTGCGTACACAGAGCGCACGCTCAGCATTTTCGAAGAGAACCTCCATCCGGAGTTCGCCGAATTAACCGGTGTGGTGATTCAGAGCTACTTGAGACGTTCGGCAGAAGATACGGAAAGAATGATCTCTCTGGGAGCAAGGGTGCGTCTCTGCAAAGGTGCATATGCCGAACCGGAGTCGGTGGCATTCTCGACACGCGAGGAGGTCGACGCCTCGTATATTACGCTCATGCGTCGTCTACTTACAGACGGTAACTATCCGGGAATTGCCACACATGATGAGCGATTGATCGACCAAGCCGTAGATTTCGTAGAGAGTGAGAGTGTTGCATTAGATCGCTTTGAATTCCAGATGCTCTATGGCGTGAGACGGGATTTGCAGCATGCCCTGAATGAAAAAGGTTACAACGTGCGGGTCTACGTTCCCTTTGGAAGCAATTGGTATCCTTATCTCATGCGCAGGCTTGCGGAACGACCTGCGAATATGGCTTTCATGTTGGCGAGCTTGACGAAGGAGACGTTTTCACGAAAGTGACTAAGGACGAAACGCTGCGAGGTTATTTGGCGGTTCACAACAGGCCGCCAGCGTTTACAGGAGCAGACGGGCATGCATATTCCGTCGAGATCTATGCAGATGACACTCCGTGCGAAGATGGCAGATATGGTGCCGCGGTTCTCTTTGTGCGCTGGTCGGCGAGTCGCGGAGGACCGGACAATCACTTGGAGACTGAATACCTGTCGTTTGGAGATTCACCGGAGCAAGCCGGTGAAGCCATCGAATCTCTAACTTTGTATGAACTCAAAGATCATCTCGATCGAGTGATCGAGCATCGCAAGGAGATCCTCGACTGGTAGAGCAAGAGCGAGGTATTGTGCTCGCCAAGACAGGCGGGCTATATCGAGTGAGCTGCGGCGGTAATGTCCTGGAGGCGACACTCCGGGGCAGGTTTAGACAGAGAGGCCGTGATCGAGTTCTGGTGGGTGATCGAGTGATTTTGGGTCAACATCCCGACGGGGGTGCAACAATCGAGGAGGTAGCGACTAGGTCTTCCGTCCTCAAGCGGTGCAAGCCTGGGAGGCACAAAGGTGTTCGACAGGTGGCCGCAAACATCGATCAAGTGATAGTGGTAGGTGCAGCTTGTGCACCTGACTGGAACAACCATCTGATGGACCGATTCATAGCTGTAGCAGCGGCCAACGGGTTATCGGTGACCGTCGTCATCAACAAGTGTGACCTTTGCGATACGGCGGATGATCTTGCGCTGCCGTATAGATCAGCAGGATATCCGGTCGTCCTCACGAGTATTCCAAACGCCCAGGAACTGACTGAACTTGGATCACGTCTTGAGGGGCGTGTTTCCCTCCTGACGGGCCCAAGTGGTGTGGGAAAGTCCAGCTTGTTGAATGCGCTCCAGCCCGGGCTCAGACTCAGGACATCGGAAGTAGGAGAAAAATCAGGGGGCGGACGGCACACTACCGTCGCTGCCGAAATGTATCCGTTTGGCGCAAAGGGGTTTGTAGTGGACACTCCGGGTCTCAGCGATATTGGGTTGTGGGGTCTCGACCCGCGCGAGGTCGCCGGGGCATTTCCAGATCTCGGTAGATTCGCGTCAGAGTGTCGTTTTGACGATTGCCGCCATCTCGAAGAGCCTAACTGTGCGGTGATCGCAGCGGTTGGGTCCGGCCAGCTGGCGGCAAGTCGCCTGGAGTCGTACCGCCACTTGCTCGAGGAGGCGATTGAAGCAGCGCGTCCGTGGCAATAGAGCGCTTCCAATCGCATATCCAATAAAATGAAGGCAAATTCAACTGGGACGAACATGCCTGAGTCGAAGATAGAACCTGCGATCGTGCCATTTGTGGGGTACCGGTTTTCCGATGTCAACAGATTGGGAGATCTGATCGCCCCGCCTTACGACGTGATCTCGGCTGAAGAACGCGCTCGGCTGGCTGCGCGGGACATTCACAACATCGTGCACCTGATTCTGCCCGCTGGTGACGCCGACAAGTATGAACACGCCGGGAAACTGTTCGGGAGCTGGTTGGCGCAGGGCGTCTTGAAGGCCGACGCCGACGAAAGCGTGTACGTAATCCAGCAGGATTTTGTAGCGCCTGGTGGAGAACGATATTCACGCACAGGGGTCATCGGTGCCGTGGTAGTCGAGCCGATGGGAACAGGTGTAGTAAGACCCCACGAGAAAACTCATGCAGGACCGAAAGAAGACAGGCTCGCTCTCCTGCGGGCCACGGATGCAATGTTCGAGGCGCTACTCATGTTGGCACCGGACGAAGATGGAGAACTGCAAGAAAAGTTGGGAGAAATCGTAAGAGATCCACCTCTGGCGGAGTGTGACTTGAACGATGTTCAGATTAGACTGTGGAAGGCAAGTGGTGCAACAGGGAGGGCAGTGGCGGATGCGGCCGCGGCCGGCCACCTGTATATGGCCGACGGTCACCATCGATACGAAACCGCGGGGACGTATATGGAGGAATACGCTGCCGCTGATCGTTCGTTGGCCATGGTGGTTCCGGTTGGAGACGCGGGGCTCAAGATCCTTCCAACTCACCGCATCATCTACGGTGACTCAATAGACGTTGATCGGCTCGTAGAGGAGATCAGGGAGCGGTTTCATGTTCGTGAGCTTTCCCCCGACATCAACTACGCCGACCATTTGGCTGACATAAAGGACAGGGGGACAGGCTGCATAATAGTCAGGCCAGGGAAGAACGCCTTGGCACTACTACTCAAAGGTGGGGCGAGTCTGGGCGAGCTGCCGTTTGCGAACGAACCGACGGTCGCTTCTTTGGACGTGGCACGTGTGGACGAGATTATTGTGAAGCGACTATTGAGGCTGGCCGGAGAGGAGGCCAGGCTCGGCTACACGCCTGAGCCCAATCACCTCATAGACGAAGTGTTGAACGGCGAAGCAGTTGCTGGGGTGTTGTTAAATGCCACCGAGGTACGGCAAGTGCTGGCCGTAGCGGACGCAGGAGCCGTCATGCCCCAGAAAGCGACATACTTCCTCCCCAAGGTGCCCAGTGGTCTCGTAACTCTCAGGTGCAATAGGGCGTGAGTGGAACAAATCTATCGGGCTGCTTTGCGGACGGCATGCCGATGACGGTCCCACACGTGATTCGCGTAGCGTAGGAAGTTCTCGCGCTCGACGGGCCGGTCGCTGAGCCACTCCCATGCGGTCCGCCCACCTTTCTGAGTGTTGCAGGTTACGCAAGCTGTCACGAGATTACCAGGAGACTGATCTCCGCGCTTCACTCGCGGTTGGACGTGATCTATCGTGAGTTGGCTTCGGTCCAGTATCTGGGCACAGTACACACAGCGATTGCCGTCACGTTCGAAAATCTCGCGACGTCTGCGACTCTTAGCGGACGACGTGTCCATCCAGGGGTTCCCAGCCTCAGGGGAGAACAGAAAATGGATGTGCGTTCAAGAGAAAAAATACTCGCAAACCTCGATTCCATCTATCGTGAAGCATATGCCCGGGCAAAGGAAGCGGGGGATGGCGAACGAATGATGGATCTGGACGCCTCTTACCAACGCGAGCAACTGATGCTCGAGGTTCTGCTCGATGTCCGGGACTCCATCTGCGGATCCCAATCGGCCTCGCCCACTCAGGTAGCATTGGAGAAGCTCAATGTGCTACGCAAGATCACAAGGTTAACCAAGTGAGTAGAATACCCCGGTACGGCTAGCCTCCGGGGAGATCTCGGCTATTTTCCGATCATGCCTACCAAGACAAAATCCACAGCCCAGGCGAAACGGTCGCCATCGACGCGGCTTGATAAGGCGCAGCTCCTAGATATCTACCGCCTGATGTTTACGTCTCGGCGGGTTGATGACAAAGAGATTCAACTCAAGCGTCAGAACAAGATCTTCTTCCAGATCTCTGGCGCTGGTCATGAAGCTGTTCAGGTTGCCGCCGGCAAGGTTCTAAAAGCCGGCCATGACTGGTTTTATCCTTACTACCGCGATCGCGCACTGTGTCTCACTCTGGGGATGACGCCCACGGAGATGATCCTCTCTGCGGTCGCAGCCGCAGACGATCCCAATTCTGGCGGGCGGCAGATGCCGTCACATTGGGGGCACAAGGAACTGAACATAGTTACATCCTCGAGCCCTACGGGAACGCAGTTTCTCGGCTCAGTGGGATGCGCAGAGGCATGGCTTCGATACCACCGTATTCGCGATATCCCCGATCGAGATGCAGCGATTCACAAAGATGAGGTGGTGTTGTGCACTGCAGGTGACGGTACTACGAGTGAGGGCGAGTTCTGGGAGGCCTTGAATACCGCGTGCAATCTGAAACTACCTGTACTGTTTCTGATCGAAGACAACGGCTATGCCATCTCAGTTCCCGTTGAGGTTCAAACGGCCGGAGGATCGGTATCGAAGTTGGTCTCGGGTTTTCCGAACCTGTTGATCCAAGAAGTCGATGGTTGCGATCCCGTTGCGTCCTACGACGTAGTTTCGCGCGCCGTGGCGCATTGCAGGGCACGCAAAGGACCAGCCCTCGTGCATGCGAGTGTGATCCGACCGTATTCTCACTCGCTCTCTGACGATGAGGTGGCGTACCGTTCACCGGAGGAGCGGGAGGCTGAAGCTGCGCGCGATCCGCTCACCGTATTTCCGGCGCGATTGATCGAACAGGGGGTAGCAACTGAAGTTGAAATCGAAGATATCAAGTCGAAGGTCGATGAGCTTGTAGAGTTGGCTGCCGAGGTTGCTTTGGCCTCTCCCCAACCCGGACCGGACAGCCTGTATCTTCACGTCTATTCAAAGGATGTTGATCCAACAGCAGAACAGTTCGATACAGAGGACGATCCGCAGTTCAGCGGTAGTCCGACCACCATGGTGGATCTCTTGAACAAGTGTATGAAGGACGAAATGAAAAGGGATCCTCGTATAGTAGTGTTCGGAGAAGATGTGGCCGATGTATCACGTGAAGAACAACTCGATGGGCTCAAGGGAAAAGGCGGTGTCTTCAAGGTTACGTGGGGGCTGCAGAAAGAATTTGGTGCAGATCGCGTTTATAACTCGCCGTTGGCAGAAGCGAATATTGTTGGGAGGGCCGTAGGACTGGCCGTCCGGGGCATCAAGCCGGTCGTAGAAATCCAGTTCGTCGATTATATCTGGCCGGCTTACCATCAAATAAAGAACGAACTGGCGGTGATCCGTTGGCGGAGCAATGGCGCATTTGCGGCACCGGTGGTCGTTCGCGTAACCTACGGCGGTTATCTCAAAGGCGGTGCCATATACCATTCTCAAACCGGTGCGGCACTTTTCACCGGCATTCCAGGGTTACGAGTGGTTTGCCCGGCTACGGCGCTCGACGCTAGCGGCCTTTTGAGAACCGCAATACGGTGTGACGATCCCGTGATCTTTCTGGAGCACAAACATTTGTACCGGCAGACGTACAACAAGGCACCCAATCCAGGGCCAAACTTCATGATCCCGTTTGGCAAGGCTAAGGTGGTGCACGAAGGAACCGACCTCACGGTGGTCACCTACGGTGCGGTCGTACAAAGAACCCTGCAAGCCGCGCGGCAGTTGGAGGAAGAACGCGGTATAAGAACCGAGGTGATTGATCTCCGCTCACTCAACCCTGTTGATTGGGAAACCATTGGAGCATCAGTGCGGAAGACGAACAAAGTGATCGTGGCTTACGAAGACTCGCGCTCATGGGGATATGGAGCAGAAATCGCCGCCAAGATCTCCGATGACTTCTTTGCGTGGCTCGACGCTCCGGTTCGGCGAGTTGCCGCTACCGACACCTTCGTTGCCTACAGTCCGGAACTCGAAGACTTGATTCTTCCACAGGTCGGGGATCTCGTCAAAGCTATCTCGGAGATGGAGCAGTTCTAGAGCGGATAGAGAGTTGTACGGATGTAGGTCTAGCTTCCTACGTACTTGTGACTAAGAGCTTCCTTGATTTCGGCAGCAGCGTCGATTGCGGCTTCAACGTCGATACGCATTGCACGGGCCTGCTGTGTAGCAGAGGTCAGGTCGCCGAGCACCTCTGCAACTCCAGCTGATCGAAGCCTCAACAAGTCAAATCGCACATTCTGTACTGCCAGGACACAACTCTCGAACTGTGACTCCACTCGGTGGCGCCGACCCAGCAGTTCCTTCAGGCTGCTACGCTGCCTTTCAAGAAGTTCGATCTTGTGCAGGTTGTCAGGTTCCTCTCTGTCTTGCTCCAACTCGGCTATTCGCTCATCCAGGTCGGTCAGAGAGTCCTTGCTGATGCCGCCCTCCATCTGTGCCAGCGTTCTGCCGAGTTCGACGGCGCGATCCATCAGCGCGTCGACGGTTTGGATCACGTCGGGCAACATTTGACGTTCGGCTTCAGGCAGCCTGTCTACAGACTGCACGAGGGCTGCCCTGTCCTTTCGCATTTGCAGGATCGAAGTCAGGTGTTTGCCAAATTCATCGGTCGTAGGCTGGGGTCCTGGTATGGACAGCCGTTTGGGTTGTTGTAGGGCACCCGGAGCTGCAAGGGAGTCTTTCGCCGGAGGTGGGTTTAGCACGTCGCGCATACTGTAGCCATCCGCCCAAAGCTTTCCGTATTGTGAAGCCAGGCCGATGCCCCAACCGATCGCCGGAAATAAGAACCATGGGAATGAGAGCCCGGTCACAACATTGATAAGGAGAATCCCGCCGTTCACCGAGACATAAGACGCGAAGTTAGAACGAAACCGCCTGACGATGCCCGGTTCGCCATCGGGTTGGGTTTTCCTTTTCTCCAGAGACCGTTGGCGCACCGGCAAGCGAGCGGGACGTTTTTCCCGAAGACCTTCGCGCTCCTCCCACCAATCGCCCCACTCTTTAGGAGCGTCGCCGGATCGTCGCGGAACCGGTCGTCGTGGCCGACTCGGTCTCTTGGACTGTGATGCTCGGGGACGATAGGGTCCGGAGGATCGGCTCTCGAGTGCTCGACGCAACGCCTCGGCGGTAGGCCATCTGGTCTCCGGGTCTTTTTCGAGGCACCGCATTATTGTCGCTGCCAATTCCTCGGGAATCTCGCCGCGAAGCTGGATCACATCCGGCGGCGCCTCGGTGATGTGTTTCATCAGCACACCCGGGACTGTAGGTGCGCGGAATGGAGGCTTGCCGGCGAGCATCTCGAAGGCAACTATACCCAACGAGTAGAGGTCGCTGCGGGCATCTACTGCTTTTTCGCCAGCGGCTTGCTCAGGGCTCATATATGTCGGAGTGCCCAGCGCGATACCGGTACCGGTGAGTGTGCCTCCACCCGACTCCGAGAGAGCTTTGGCAATACCGAAGTCCGTTACCATTACACGCCGCCGAGTACCCTCGAGAAGCACATTGTCCGGCTTGATGTCTCGGTGAATAATCCCCGTGGCGTGTGCAAGACCCAATGCATCGGCGGTCTCCTTCATGATCCGCCGTGCCTCTTCGACCGGAAGCTTGCCCCTGCGTTTCAATCGCTGACCGAGTGATTCTCCGTCTACGTAGGCCATAACGAAATAGACGAGGTCATCGGCCTCACCAACGGCGTGAATCGGTACAATGTGGGGATGAGCTAGCCGGGCTGCGGTCTGCGCTTCCCGAACGAAGCGTTTCTTGACACCTTCGCGGAATGCCAGGTCAGGTGGAAGGAGCTTTATGGCAACGCGGCGCTTGAGCTTGAGGTCCCTTGCACTGTATACAACGCCCATGCCACCCCTTCCGATTTCGCCCTCAATGACGTATGAATCGGAGAGTGCATCGGCTAATCGAGCGGCGAGTGGTCCCAGCTGAGCATCATCCATGTAGCGTCTGGTATAATCCGAGCATAGATTAACCTAGCCTATAGGCTACTGGCAACCTTGAAAGGCAAGACGGTGGAGAGATGCGCTGGCTGACAGACGAGGAAGGACGCCGTTGGGTAGCAGAGAGGGTCGGTCGTACGTCGGGTCTTATCGCTACGAGGAAGACTACTAAGACCATACCGGAACCGGCAGACATCATTCGCTTTAGCTGTGAGTCGGACGGCCAAGAGCCGGCACGTGAAGTAACCACCCGAGCTGGCTTGCTCGAGCAACTCACCGAGTCCGAATTGAACTCGTTGCTCAGCGCAGCCCCAAGGGCTTCCTAAGCAATCCATCACCACTGACAGAACTAGAACATAGCCTGCCAAAATGACAGGTGCCGTGGTCGCTGTGTTCTGTCACCTTGACTGGAACGTCCGCTGGTGTCGGCGTGTTTTACAAGGCATAGGGGGTTTTCCCTGGGCACGATAGCTGCCTCCTCGGGTCCATTATGCTGAAGGCCAAGAGGTCCGGCCAAATACAGAGGGGCAAATGAAGATGGAAAACTCAACGCGCCGCCATACCCTTCCGGTGTTACCGCTGCGCGGAATGGTCGTATTTCCCGGTGTGACGGTGCCGATTGGAGCAGGTCGGCCCGCGACGCTAAAGGCTATAGAGGCGGCTTTGGAAACTCAGGACCGGATGGTTCTCGCCGTTTCCCAACGAACTGACACAGAAGATCCCAAGTCCGACGATTTGTTTGCGATGGGCACAGTTGCCCGAATCGGCCATGTGCAACGCGGACTCGGAGGAATGCAACTTCTTCTGCAGGGCGAGAAGCGGGGAGTGGTGCTGCGCTACAGCGAAACCGACAACTATATGGAGGCTGTGGTCCAAGAGGTTCCAGATTTGGATCCGGTGGATGCAGATGACGCGTTGTTCGCCGCACTCTATCGCGAGGTGCGCGAGAGAGGGGCGGAACTGGGTGAACGCACAGGCATTCCGGAGGACGTAATCAAGCAGGTCCTCGACGGAGTCGATGACCCCGGTCGGTTCGCCGACCTCGTCGCTGGGTACATAGATGTGCCATCGGAGGATCGCCAAGATCTTCTGGAGACCCTTGGAGTGGAAGAGCGACTGCGTCGTGTGCTTGTGCATGTGCAACGCCAGATTGGATTGCTCAAAGCTCAAGCAGAGATTAAGTCGCAGGTGCAGGAGGAACTCGGCGAACGTCAACGCGAGATGTTTTTGCGCGAGCAGCTGAAGACCATTCGGCGCGAACTGGGAGATGAAGATGAAGCGGCTGGAGTGGACGAACTTGCCGAGCGCCTAGCTAAGCTCAATCTGCCAGCCGTGGTTCAGAAGGAGATAGACAAGGAACTGAGCCGATTAAACAGGGCGTCGAGTGAATCGATGGAAGCCTTGGTCATTCGCACATATCTCGAGACCGTAGTGGAACTACCGTGGAACCAGAGAACGACGGAGGGGCTGGATCTGAGCCACGCCCAGGGAGTACTGGACGAAGACCACTATGGACTGGACGACGTAAAGGACCGTGTGCTCGAATACTTGGCGGTTCGCCAATTACAGCAGGGGAAGTCGGACGATTCTGAGCCGAGTGGCAACGAAGATGACCGCAGTCCCAAAGGGACGATCCTGATGTTCGCCGGCCCGCCGGGGACCGGCAAGACCTCGATTGCCAAATCAATTGCGCGGGCGATGGGTCGCAAATATGTCCGGGTGGCCCTGGGAGGTGCGAGAGACGAGGCAGATATTCGTGGTCACCGACGCACCTACGTCGGAGCGATGCCAGGGCGGATTATCGAGGGACTAAAGCGCGCCGGAACCAAGAATCCCGTGTTCCTTCTGGATGAAGTAGACAAGTTGGGTGTGTCCTTCCAAGGCAACCCGGCTGCAGCGCTACTCGAAGTGCTCGATCCAGCGCAGAACGATAGTTTCACCGACCATTACTTGGGCGTACCGTTCGACCTCTCCGAGGTGATGTTCATCGCTACCGCCAATTTTCTCGGAGATATTCCGGCTCCGCTGTTGGACCGGATGGAGATTGTCGAGTTCTCGGGATATACCGAAGACGAGAAGTTGGCCATTGCTCGCAAGTATCTGGTCCCGCGGCGGATATGCGAATCTGGACTCGAACCAGAGCAACTCGACATCACAGACGACGCGATCTCCACTACGATATCGAGTTACACCAGAGAGGCGGGAGTACGTCAACTCGAGCGTGAGTTGGGCAAAGTAGCGCGTAAGGTGGCGAGAAAGATTGCAGGAGATGAGGTGGAGAAATTCGCCGTCGATCTGGACAACGTCGACGATCTTCTGGGGCGGCCCACCGTGCACCCCGAGCATGCTGCCACGGAGGACCATGTGGGAACCGCGACTGGTTTGTACTACACGCCTGCGGGGGGGGACATCATGTTTGTGGAGGTCAGCGTGATGTCAGGGCAGGACAACCTGTTACTCACGGGTCAGCTGGGCGATGTAATGAAGGAGTCTGCCCGTGCAGCACTCTCCTATGCAAAGACTCACGCCGCCGAACTGGGGATTGCCCAAGAGGTGTTTGGCGGCAAGGACATCCACATTCACGTTCCAGCTGGGGCAGTACCTAAAGATGGCCCGTCCGCAGGTGTTACGATGGCCACCGCTTTGACGAGCGCCCTGTCGGGTATCCCGGTGCGGCACGATGTAGCCATGACGGGAGAGGTGACACTCTCGGGACGCGTCCTACCTATCGGTGGCGTGCGGGAGAAAGTTTTGGGGGCGGTGCGGGCCGGTATCACGGAAGTCATTCTGCCGAAAGAGAACATGGCTGATCTGGAGGATTTGACAGAAGATCAGCGTGACCGCATCAAGGTATGGCCGGTCGAGACGTTAATGGACGTGCTTGCCGTGGCTCTCAAAGGAGGCTTGGTCAAGCCGGACCCGATTCTCAGGCCGTCACAGGACGTGAGTTTGGTCGCCCATCCTAATTGACCAACCGATCTACCAAGCTAGTAATCGCAACAGCCAGTCTGTGATCTGATCTGACGACTCTTGAGAGGATGTCGGTTCGTCAGTGAGGGACGACAGGGCGCGGTGTCCCAGCACTAAAGCGAACGAGTTGCGTGCAATTGACATCGGGTCGATGTCGTCACGAAAATATCCCAGTCCCTGACCTTCCGAAACTACGTTGCAAATCGTTGCCACCAGGTCGCTGGCCGTCCGGTGCGCCAGGTTGGCCGCGGACTTGGAGTCTCTGCGGTCCCCCAACAGGAGCCTCGCCAAATCGGCGTTTTCATCCAACGATGACATGATATTGGCGATCGTGTCTCTTAGGCGGCGACTCGGTGGTTTTCCCGGAGCGGAGCGGACCACGGGCAACAAATCGGCACTGGCGCGGCTCAGGATGGCCTCGTAAAGTTGAGATTTTGAGCCGAAATAATAGAAGATCAGTTGCTTGTTGAGCCCTGACCGTTTCGCTATTCGAGCTACCCTGGCCCCGGAAAATCCGAACTTGGCGAACTCCTCTTTGGCAGCTAAAGCTATTCTATGCTTGCTGTTTACGTACGTATGTATGAGAGAGTCCATATTCAACCAGTTGGATGAATATGTCAAACATGGCCCGTACATTGATCATCGTCAAGCGCCGGTTAATAACGCCACCGCAGCTCTGACCATGCCGGTCAGCAGCAGCTCCGACGTCCAACAGCCAGCGACTTCACCCGCTTCCGTCTCGAGCGCAACGATGGCCACCTCAGGACTCAGTAGCAGGGCAACGCTACTCCCGAAGATGTCGATGACGAGTTTCAGAGGTACTGAACCACTTAGCGCCGCTCCCCCATCTGATCCACCCGATGACTCTCCGATTACCCAGAGTTCGGTTCGCTTCGCATCGGCTGCCCGCTTTCGCCAGATTGGTGCTAGGGTCTTGAGAATTTCTGGCGCTGCAACGCACCTGATCGACTCGGCTCGCACTGCGTTTCTGAGTACGACTGCCTCAAAAGCGCGCCGGTCAGAAAACTTCACCGTCGCGGGCTCCCCCATTTTGCTGAGTTCAGCAACCTCTGCCTCCAGTTGGTCCAAACGCCTGGCCTCAAGTTCTGCCATGAGGGTCAAAACAGCGTCAGGTGAGACAGGGCGAAAAATTTTGGGCTTTTCACTAACAAGGATGGCGGCACCCTTCTCTACGAGTCCGTAGAGGGCCTGGTAGGTATTGGCCCGGGCAAGGGTGGTTGACCTAGCAAGATCGTAGGCCGTCGCCGGTCCACGATCCAGCATTGCCGAGTAAACTCGGGCCTCAGTTTGGGTAAACCCGAACGGTACGAGGTTGATCAATGTAGGAGTAGTTGTTACTACTACACTAATCGTACACTTGGATTACATCAAGCCTTCAGGGTCCGGGCCGTCCATCAGGTGAGTTCGAGGTCCCAACCGGCCAATTTGGCCAGAAGCGCCAATCGGAACGTCACATCAGCCCGTCTGCGTTCTGCTGTCCGACCGTCAACTTCGAGCGGGAAACCGAAATCGGCCAATTTGGAAGCACTCTTGGGGAGAGTTCGCAGATTGTGGGGATTCCATACACCGTTCGCGTCACACTCGCGTATCAGGCGCGACAGGATTCGTACTGCTACCGATGATTGCTTGAGCATCCCCAGTCTTATCAACAGCTCGATCCAGTGGAGTGCAAACGGAAGGTCCTTAGGATTGCCGGCAGCGTCGGCCCGCAGTGGTTCTCCCAGGATATAAAACGTGGGCTTTACGGTCTTGCGCCCTAGCGAGACCACATAGGTTCTCTTGGGTGCGGGCTTCGTGATGTAGGCCTCCAGTCGATCCACAAAACCAGCACGCTCCCGCTGCAGGCGAGGCATGAAGGCCATTGTAGCGACCGAGAAGACCGTTGGCGGGCATGCGCCGGCCTGTAGAATATTATGGGAACTCTTCCTAATTATTGGCTTTTCAGCCAGCTCACTACGCAGGAATTGCGACAGGTTAGTAACAATTCGGTGTGCCGCACCACGCACCCGGGGATCCTCGATGAGATTGGCGTGGGCCAGGGTGGCCGTGGCCGCTTCACGGAACATGTCCCTTGCCCAACGAGCAAGCTCTGGATTGGTCTTGGCGGCCTTCTGGTACTCGAACAACAGGGCCGGATCGTCATCTCGCGATAGAATGCGATAAAACAATCGGTCGGCGTGGCGATATGCGCGCTGATCGCGGGGAACACCCAGCTCAGTGAGCTGGCGGTATCGGACCATGGTGCCTACGTCTTTGATGCCTTGGGCCTTGGACGCCGAGATCCCCAGGATGTTGCCGCTCCAAGAGCCGTTGGTGCGTTGCTTACGCAAGATCTGCTTGACCTTTCGGTATTGCAGCACCTCGTTCTTGAGTTGGGCAAGTTCGTCGTCGGAAACACTTCCGGGCGGCAGAATCTCGGTAGCCACGCGCCAACGTATTGGGGCACAAGCGTTTTCGCGGATCCAGGTAGCTGGCAATCGATGGGAAGTCGGTAGTTCCAGGGTGCTCTCTCTGCAGTCTGATGGGATGGCGGCTTACTAGGGGCGGGAACATACCCCTTGGGACTCGATTCGGCCAGTACCTACGGGGCCAAATGGATCGAATTACCTTCCGTCTGCGTCTACAGGACAGACCGCGGTTGCAATCGTGCCAGCACGACCCAGGGCTGACTCGCTTGTCAATACCACCGTGCTCTCATCTAGGAAATCGACCGCCTCGCCCTGGACCTGGAAGGTCCCCAACCAACAGCGTGGGCCCAGAGGCTCCAAGGTCTTGTTTTCGGCCAGCGTGTAGAAGTACAGTGCTGTGTAGGTCCGGATCGCCACTTTCGTTCCATCTGGGGATATGGCGGCGGCGGTAACTAGCCAACCGAGTCGCGGCTGAGTTGTGATCGGCAGTGTCCCCAACCGCTCAGCGGTAACGGCCTTGGTGCTGACTTGGTCGTGGGCTATAAAGTACACCGCCACAGGTCCCGACCGGCCCTTGGCGAACAGGTACACATCACCACTTGGAGTCACGGCCATGGCCTCTACGTCGTGCGGGCCGTCCGGATACGAGACGCGCAGTCTGTGTGCTAGGGCTGTGCGCTTCGCAGACACGCGGCCGGAACTGTCGATCGCCGGCTCCGGGAACACATAGATGGATACTCTGCGACGTCGCTCCCTGTTGTCACCGGTATCCGCGATGTAGATGCACGAATCTCCGTCTCCCTTGTTAGGGCAGGGTCCCAAGGCGATGTCCTCCCAGTCCTTGGATGCCGAGCCTCGTACCCGAATGTACCCCAGGTCATCACCGTGCAGGTTCGTTGCATACAGCCATTCCCCATCGTCGGAATCGTTGTGAGTCCATAGAATCCCGGGAAACTCGCGGCTCACTGCCACACCGGAGCTTTCGTCAATTCTGCTGGACTGGAACTCGCCGGTGATCTCAAGGGAGGTGGGTTCGCTGCTCTGGGCCGCAAGCGACATCGTCACCACTAGCAGCCGTAGTCCCAGCAACGACATTGCCGTTCCTATTCGAGCTGTGCGTAGTTCGACCCAAGGTGGCATGACTGGAGAATCCTAACCTAAAGGTTGCTCGGGTGGGAAGTACTGGTGAGCTTTCACAGCATGCACGACGACATAAAGAGCCGCAAGGTTGAGAAACGGCCAGCAACCATTGACATTGCCGGCCGGATCTTGTTTTTGGCGAATGACGCAGAGCTGATTCGGCGCCAGCTCGGTGGCGAAGACCTTTCGCTTTCGGACGCTCTCCCACTGCGTGATGATATTTCCACCGACGAAATCACTCCCGCTTATATCTGCTACTACTACGACGATACGCTCGGCGAGTTCCCCTATCTGGGCCTGAAGGCGGGCAGCGAATTCCCTATTGAGCGCGGTAGTGTCAAGGCAGGAAAATTCGTCTGCTCGGTAAGTGGCAAGCGTCGCGGCAAAGGTTCGTCGCGCGAGCAGTCGCCGTATGCGGAGATGTGCGCGGGAATCCGCATTGTTATTGCCGAGAACATCGAGCGCATCTATGAAGAAAACTGCCAGAACCTAGGGATTCTGACGAGCACCGACTTTGGTCTCGTCGATCGTATTCGCAGCGGTGAGGCGATTCCGCTCAGCGAATTCACCAAAGAACACGGCACCATAACTCGTGCCGTGATCGAGCATGGAGGCCTCTTCCATTATAACGTCGCCCGCATCCAAGGGTCGGTACAGGTGCCACGGATAGCCGATCATGCGCGGCCGATGACGATAGGTGAAAAGATAATTGCGCGTCACTGGGTAACTGATCTCGCAGAGGACGAAATCGGCGTGACGAGCGTGGACCCGGGGGATGAGGGATTCGTTCGTACTGACATCCGCTTCAGTCACGAATATGTCACTCCGATGTCAGCGATTCTCTGGGAGAGGAACGTTGGTAAGAACGAGTGCATAGTAGATCCCGAATCAGTATTGCTCTTCCGCGATCACCTAACGTTTCTGGAAATCGCGATGACCGACGAACGGAAAGCGGAGGGCTTGCTCGACGTGGCGTTGGAGTTGAAAAGAAAGCAGGAGGAATTCGCGGAGATCCAGGGAGTAAAGCTCTACGGTGAGCTTCCTCGCCTGGGACGTAACGAGATTGTCCAAGGGTCCGAGGCGATTTGTCATTCCAAGATTCTCGAGCAGCACGCCCTGCCGGGCCAGGTGATAATTGGTAGCGACTCCCATACGCCACATGCCGGCGCTGTCGGTTGCATCGCGTTCGGTGTCGGTACGACGGCGATCTTCAACTCTTGGCTCACGAAGGACGTGCGAATCAAGGTTCCCGGTGCGGTTCTCATCCGCGTTACGGGCGGTAAGCCTGATAACGTAACGGCGAAGGACTTCATGCTCCAGATTCTTCGCCATCCTTACGTGAAGAATGGCAACGCGATCGGCAAGATCGTTGAGTATGCCGGCGAGGCCATCGAGCAACTCACGGTAGACGAACGTGCGACGATGACTAACATGGCAGCTGAGGTGGGAGCGTTCACCGGAATCGTCAAACCGGACAGCCGAACGGTAGAGTTTCTCGTGCACGAGCGCGGAATGAATCAGGCGGAAGCAGAGGCGTCACTGGAGGGTCTTTTCTCCGATCCCGATGCGGAATACGACAAGGTAATCGAACTCACCGCGAGCGATCTGCAACCGCTTGTAGCGTTACCGGGAGATCCCGGAAACGGCCTGTTTATCGAAGAACTCGGCGAAACGGTCAAGGTAGACATAGCGTACGCCGGTTCTTGCACGGCGGGCAAGAAATCGGACATGGACATGTACGCGCGTGTTTTTCGGGAGGCGTTGGGTCGCGGCAAACGCGTGCACGCCGACGTTAGTTGTTTCATCCAGTGCGGCTCTCAGGACGTGAGACGCTATTGTGAGGAGCAGGGATATCTCGATCTGTTCGACGAAATAGGTGCAACCTTCATCGAGCCGTCGTGCGGTGCGTGTATCAACGCGGGTCCCGGTGTCTCGTACGACAAGGAGACCGTCACTATCAGCGCCATCAACCGCAACTTTCCGGGCCGCTCTGGCCCGGGGCAACTCTACTTAGCTAGTCCCTACACAACCGCTGCAAGTGCGATAGCCGGATGCATCGCGGTCTGGGAATCGGGGGCAGACGTCAGCTAGCTAGTGCTAATCGGGCCTGCGATCGACCGTTGTCGCTGAGTCGACGTACGGGGAATCGCTCGGCCGGAACGCGCCGGCCGGATAACGGCCGCTCGCGTTCCACAGCACCCAGTCGGTGAGACCCACATCTTCTACCGCAGCTATCTGAGCCCGCACTTCGACAGCAGTGTAGCGTACGCGGCGGATCGAGAATGACTGTAAGAAAGGTCTAACCTGAGCGGCGCCGGCGACGCTCGCCGCGCGGCGCAGACCGTCTTCGAGTGCCCTTCGAACTACTCCGTACGGTTCGGCATTGGGAAAACTGAATCCATAGGCACCTTTGTAGTAGTGGCTGGGGTAGACCATCGGAAGCACGACGTCGACCACCGACAGCAGATCTTCCCAATTCTGACCGATTCCAAGATCGTCCAAAGCGCTCGTGGTGAGCCCGAACACATCTACGGTGAGCGGAACACCCAAGGCCTCGAGTCGCTCCTTTGCCAAAGTGAGGTTGCGGCGAATCCCGCGGCGTCGTGATTCACGAGGTTCCCTAGCGGGGAATATCGCCTGCTCCAACAGTTCAGCCTTTTCGTCTGGGAATCTTACATAGTCGAACTGGATCTCTCTGAACCCGAGTAGCACAGCTTCGGCCGCCAGATCTGCTGCGTAGATCCAAACGGAATCACGGTACGCGTCGACCCACGCACCTCCGAATCGATCGCGCCACAGGCCACCGCCTGCAGAGTGAACGGCCCACTCCGGCTTATGGGTGGCGAGCAACGTGTCCTTCGCGACGACGATGCGGGCGATCGGGTAGATACCGTGTTCTCGCAATACCGCTAGGCGCTTTCTGACGTCCGGCGCTCGCGCCCAAGCGTTCGCGCCGACCGCCTCGGCAACGGGAACGCTCGATCTGTATGTTATGTAACCAGTGCCGTCCTTGATATCGATCACGAACGCGTTGACTTCGGTTGTGTCAGCCAACGCGACCAAGTCATAGAACCTGCTCGACCCAAATATCCATGCGTTTACGTACAATCCCTTGACCACGGCGGGCGATGCGCCGGGCGGTGGTGGCGGTAGGTTGATTGTGGCTAAGCCCCCCTGAGGAGTAATCTCCGCCAAATAGTTGGGACGTTGCTTACCGTGATGTTGGCCGCTCCTCCAAGGTGGAGGCTGAGCGTCTTGTGCACCGAGTACTCGCGCTGACAACAGGATGGCGAGGGCGAGCATCACTGCACTACGATCTCGAATCATTTTCTCGGCTGCAACGCGTTGAATAGCAGCGGAAAGGTCGCGATCGTCTGAGCGCGGTACTGCGGTTTGAATCCAAACAACACCACGTGACCCTTGCCAACGGATGCGTCGATTAGCGCAGCCCTACCGGCAACATGATCGGGTCCTAACACCCAACCCGACAACAGAACGTCGTCGGGATCGTCGGGATAACGTCCGACAATCTTTATTGAGCTGGTGTCGGACACCGCGAATGCTGGGCTGCGTTGAAACCATGCGATGGTTTCCTCCGGCATGTTCCGGGTCAGTGGGTGCCCGGTATCGAGCTGCAATCTGAAGATGGTGCCAGGGGCGTAGAACTCCTCTGAGCCGAGACCGGCGAGCACGTTGCGCACCGGAAGTTCAAAAAGATCGATCGCAAAAGCGGTAGATGCGTTCAAAAAGATAGCGGTCCCACCATCGAGAACGAATTGTTTTAATCTCAGGGCACCCTCACCTTTCAAACCACCAGTGTACTCGACCGGATAGCTGCTGGCGGGCAACCCCGCCAAGATCTCACGCTGTGACATGTCGGGTATCACTATGGCGTCGTATTTTTTGGCGAGGTTGGTTTGCTGCATGTCGGAGTTGCTGAGTGACTCATACCTCATGTGCCACGTGTCAAAAATCCACCGCGTCCAGCCTTCGTCCATCGAGCCGGTGAAGCTCTTGTAGAGACCGATACGCCGACTGCCCGAGTCACGGCTCAAGCCGTTGTACCATGTGCGAGGGGCAGGCACCGATACCGGATCGGACAGCTCGACGGGAATGCTGTCATCCACCATAGCAACGTCCACTCCCATGAGAAGCGGCAGTGTGTGTGCGGTGACATCGTACGGCGGCTTCGGCGGCCCACCAGGATAGAGTCTCAAGTCGGGATAGTCTTGGAGTTCCAGCAGTGCCTTCCCAAACGAGGCGTAGGGCTGCCTCAGTACCATGACGTACGTTCCTTTGGGATATTCGTTCGCGTCAACCGAGAACGATTTCTTGGCGGTTCGAACTTCGACCTGCCCTCGTTCCATGATTTTCAGCATGGTCGCGAGCGATATGGAGTTCTGGTTTTCGTAGGGTATCACGTATGCGTATGGCCAGTTTTTCCACCCGTGTGCCGCTCGTTCACCAATGCGTGCAAAATTGGAAAGCCACGTGCGCCGTCCCTTGGCAGCGTGCTCCATCAGTGCAAAAGCACCTGATGTTTGATAGTCCACAATGTTCGCTAACGTCCACTTGCCGCCAGGCCATGGATTCGGGAAGTTCCAGCTCGATTTCTGGGCGTCGAAACCGCGACGACCACGGAGTCGCTCGAACGGAACTTCTATGGGACTAGCGAGACGAGCGCTGGCGGTCTCTGACAGCACGCGGACACCGGCATGATGGTGCATGTAAGCCCGCGCCGGCGTCCAGGCGTCGTAGGTCGAGCTTTTCACGATTCCTGTCTTGCCTTGGCCGGCGAGCTTCCACGCCATGTATGTGCCAAGGGTAGTGAATCCCTCCACGATCAAAGGATCGACATTCGGTTCGACTGGATCCATGAACGGCGGTAGAAAGAACCTGCTTCCGTTCGACCCTTGTTGATGTATGTCGTGAACTATCTGCGGATGCCACACGCTGTACAGACTATCGATAGTGTATTGCGTTTCCACCTGCGTGAACGCGTACCAATCCCGGTTGTTGTCGTGCCCTACGTAGTGATGGTATAGCTCCGGCGGTCTGCTGCCTTCTGCAGGGGTCCCCAACGTCCTGTTGTACCACCGCGCAACGATTGTCACTCCGTCCGGGTTGAGCGACGGCACAAGCAGTACGACGGTGTTGTCGAGAATCTGTTTGACCTCCGGCGTATTCTCGCTGGCCAGTTTATGTGCGATCAACGTGGGAGTCAGATGTCCGCCGACTTCCGTAGAGTGAATGCTCGACGTGATTAGGACGATCGTCTTGCCCTCGTCCAAGATTTGTTGCTTTTCCGTATCAGATCGCAACGTGCGCGGGTCGGCTAGCTTGGCGTTCATGGCGCGAATCTCGTTCAATTGCGTCATGTTGTCGGCGCTTGAGATGATGAGCGCGACGAATGGAGCGCCGAGCGTGGTTTTCCCGAGTTCTCTGTACTCCACGCGATCACTGGCTGCCGCAAGTTGGCGATAGTAATCGACCAGAATGGGCCACTCGACCAATTTCTTATCCGTTCCCGGAACGAATCCAAGGACAGATTCGGGCGCTGGGATCTGCTGTGCTGAGACGGGAACCGCCAGCAGAAGAGCGAGTACAGGCACAGCGAACTTGAGAGGGCTTCGCATTTGCATCCTCATAATGTGGTGGGATCTAAGGATTATTCTCTATGATCCTTAGTTCGACGCGCCGGTTTCTTGCTCGTCCTGCGCGGGTTGAGTTGGGGGCAATCGGTTGATCTGATCCGTATCCCTGTGCTGCCATCCGTTGCGGCGGTACACCTTGTCTGGCCAAGTACGCCATGACCGCTCCGGCTCGTGCCTGTGAGAGCGGCCGGTTTATCCGGTCCGATCCTGTCGCGTCGGTGTGACCGGCGATCTCGACGCGCACTTCTGGGTAGACCAAGAGTGAGGCGGCGACTGCATCGAGGGTGGTATAGGAGGCCCGCGTCAATACAGAACGGCCGCTCGCAAAATTTACACCGCTCAAAACCAGGGGGCCACGGCGTCCCTCGCGACTGACGAACTGGCCCTGTTCGATCACAAACAGAATGGGGCAACCTACAGCATCCACGTTCTGTCCGGGAGCAGTATTGGGACAGCGGTCCTCAGGGTCGGCTACGCCGTCGCCGTCGGTGTCGCTGACGAGCGTGCAGCCACGCTCGTTCACTTCGGTGCCGGCTGGCGTGTCCGGGCAGGCATCGACTGCGTTGAAAACTCCGTCAGCGTCGCTATCGATAGAACATCCCGCGTCATCCACCACCACTCCGGCCGGCGTATCGGGGCAGCGGTCGATGCCGTCTAACACACTGTCGAGGTCACCGTCGCTAGGGCATCCGTCGCCGTCTACCGTTGCACCCTGTGGGGTACCAGGACACAGGTCTAGCCCGTCGAAGACCAGATCGTCGTCCTCGTCACTTGGGCAGCCGGTGGCGTCGGCAGTCGCTCCCGCAGGAGTGTCGGGACATTCGTCGATGCCGTCAAACACTCCGTCACCGTCGGCGTCACTGGGGCAGCCCTCCCTATCAACTCTTGCACCCGCCGGGGTCCCGGGGCATTCATCCAATCCGTCGAGAACCATGTCGCCGTCAGTATCCGACGGACACCCACTATCGTCTACTGAAGCGCCGTGCAAAGTGTTGGGACAGTCATCGCGTTTGTCGGCGACCAGATCTTCGTCTGCGTCGCGCTGTGGACCCCCGAATGTGTAGATCGAAATACCCAACGAGCCACCCAGATTGACCACGCGGAGCTTTCCCGCCGGAAAGAAAGATCCGTTCGCCTGCAATCTGAGTGCGGCTCGTCCACCAAGAGACAGTCGGTTTCCCACAAGTACCTGGGCGCCATCCTCCTCTCTGTCGATTGCTCCGCGGTAGAACACTCTCTCGTAACCTGCGCCGAAATAGAGCGCGTCCCACGAGGTGAGGTGTCCCTGTGCGATGAGCGTGCCGCCTATGCGCGCCACGTTGACCGGGTCGCCGGTAGTAGAGAGGTGTGTCCGAGTGAAGTCTCCGCTGCCTTCCAGTTGGAAAACACTGCTCAGGAAAAAACCGAGCCGCCCACCGGCGCCGAATTCGTTCTGGAGGTTGAGGGAATCGTCGTACGAGGTGAACCCGCCAAACGAACCGAGTTCGATCTGTGCTCTGCTACCCGTCTGTGCAACGCTCGACGACGCGAAAAGAAGGGTAACGGCCGCAACGACGGCGATAAGGCCGAACGACGGCCCTAGGTTATCGGGCATGCGCATCAATCTAAGTATTTGTATCCCTCGTGCCACTCTGGCCGTCGGTAGTGCGCAAGCCACCATGGTGTTCGGCCGCCAAAGTGGAGACGGAATCACTAAGTCTCCGAGCGAGTCTTGCGAGTTCTTCGCTCCACCTCGTAAGCTCTTGTTTTGTCGATAGTTGTAGTGCTCCAGCGGCGATCTGCTCGGCGCTGGTCGCAGAACTAACAGTGGCCCCGTGCACGTCATCCAATATCACATCCATCTCTCTAGCGATTTCGAGGTTGCTCTTGGGCAGGTCGGCGATCCGTTTGCCTGCCCGTCTTGTGACGCGCGCAGTTTCGGCTATTGCGGCCAGTTCCTTGTCCCAGCTTTGCGACGCAGTAGCGAGTTCAGTCAGTTGTGTGTCTAGTCGCTCCAAGACAAGAGCCGCTTTGTCGATCGCGCGGCTCGTGTCTTGAGTGCTCCGCCCAATATTGCTGGCTGCTTCGGCGCTCTGTTCGGCGAGCTTTCGCACCTCATCGGCTACGACGGTGAACCCCTTCCCTCGGGCGCCCGTTCGGGCGGCCTCGATTGTGGCGTTCAGAGCCAGCAGATTGGTCTGGTTCGCTATGTTGGCGATCGTCTCGGAGAAATCCTCTACTTCCTTTGCCGCTTGCCGCAGCCGACCCACCTCGGCGACTCCAAGCTCGATCGTTGAGGCGACTTCACCCACCTTGCCCACGACGTCACGGCTAGCTTCGTGTGCGTTTCCGGCCGTATCGGCGAAGGAACGGGTTGCGATTTCTGCATCGAGCCCTACTCGTGCGCTCTCTTCGATTCCCTCGACTAACCGCTCTACTGCCTGACCAGCGGCCTTTGCCCGGTCCGCGGCACGGCTGGCCTCGGATCCTGACGAGGAAGCCCGATCGGCCAGGGCCCGAGCGGCGTCGCGCGTTTCCGCCCCGGATGCCTCAAGGTTCGCAACGTAGGCCGTGGTCCGTTCGCCTACGTCTGTCAGTAGATCGAGAACACTCGTGATGTTGAGCGAAAAACCAAGAACCGGTGCCAGTGACCCGAGCAGTTTACCGTCTGCCGCAGAATAAATGGTGGAATCCGAGTGTCGCACTCTCCAAATGCCTACTACTCGTTCTCGCTGGATCAACGGCACAACTATCTCCGATGCCGCCGCTTGGCCGGCTGGTAGCGAGAGGTCGCCGCGTGTGAACTCATTGGCCACAACCGGACTCCTTGCGGTCAGCGCTTCCGCAACCAGGTCTGAGTCGGCGTCGTAGCGCTCATCGTGCTCGCCGTCGCTATCCAGAAGAACCTGCATCTGGCCGGCATCTTTGTCGAACAGAGAAAGCGTCATGCTCTCCCAGGGGACGAGGTGGCCAGTGATGGCTCGGATCCGCTCAAAACTTTGCCGTATGTCGCCGTCCGTTGCCACGGCTGCATTGAACTCCACGATCCACCGCAGTTGTCCGGATTTTACGGCAGTGCCGATCACCCAATGAGCAAGGAAAGTGGCTCCGAGCAGGATTGTTGCGAGGAATATCCATGCGCCGGTCGGCTGGCCTGCCGAAAGTAGATTGAGCCAACCGATCGCGAGCGTCCCACTAGTGGCGGCGCTGACCGCTTTCCACTGGAGGGCAGGTTTCACGTCCGGCCAATGGAACCCGTCACGTTGGGCAGTCTCCAGCAGCGCAATCCCGTGAGCTGTCACAGGCAGAAGCCACAGTGCGATTGTGAGCGGCAAGATGTTCGCGACTGAGATCGCCTCCGCTCCGGTGAATCCGCCTGCCGATCTGTAGGCCAGCCCGGTCATTGCGGTGGCCAGTACAAACCGCCCTGCCTCAGCAAGTGCATGTGGCATACTCGATCGCCTAAGGCCCGCATCTCCAACGAGCACGCCGAAACCGATCGCCAGGGTTGCCACCTGCCAGCCAGAAAGCAACAGGCCCAGTATTGCGACGCCCGTCCCGAACGACGCAAGTCCTTTTCCAGGCAGTGCAATTGCAAACCGGCGACTAGCGGCGGCCGCCCCGCTCAATACTAGCAACATCAGCAGCAACGAACTGGTCCGAGCTTCGGCTTCTGTCATCAGTTCAGCCGCAGCAAAAAAAACCGAGGCGGTCGCTCCCAACCTCACGGCAAGCCTAAACCAGCTTGTGCGTGTTGTCATACTTCCTTCCTGAAGCTGCGAGGTAGCTTCTCAACGCCGGGGTTCGTAATATTATGCAGAACCCTGAAGCAGGAGTATCGATGCACGTCAGTATCCAATACTGCGGCGTTTGAAACTATGAGCCACGGGCCTCCAGTTTGGCGGCCGAAATCAAAAGCGAATATCCGGATGCCCAGGTGAAACTGATCGAGGCATCGGGAGGACTCTTTGAAGTCACCATGGACGGTGACCTAATTTTCTCCAAGAAGCAACTCGACCGACATGCGGAACCGGGAGAGGTTCTAGATCTGCTCCGGGAAGCCACAAATTAGTCAGCGGGGTACCTAAGTGCGGGTGGCCATTTCAACCGGTGGCGGGGACGCACCGGGCCTCAACGCGGTCATCCGCGCCATAGTCCTATCGGCACTACAGAGAGATTGGGAAGTTCTGGGAGTGATGCGAGGTTTCAGCGGACTTCTAGATGCTGCACGCGTTATCCCCCTTGATCGAGACAGCGTGCGAGGCATTACGCATCTTGGCGGCACCATCCTAGGCACAACCAACCGGGGCAATCCTTTCCGCTGGCCAGTGCTCTCGACCGACGGTGACTGGGTGGAGGAGGATCGCTCGGACCGGCTCATCGAAAACGCTACAAGTGCTGGACTGGATGCATTGATAGCCGTCGGGGGCGATGGAACGCTGGAGATCGCACTCAAGTTGTGCGATATGGGACTGCCGATCGTGGGCGTCCCCAAGACCATTGACAACGATGTCGGGGGCACGTCAGTCACCTTCGGTTTCGATACAGCGGTCAGCACGGCCACGGATGCGCTCGACAAGATTCACTCTACGGCGGAGAGTCACCAGCGGGTGATGGTTGTGGAGGTGATGGGCAGGCACGCCGGATGGATTGCGCTGCATTGCGGCCTTGCAGGCAGCGTGGATGTGATCCTCATCCCAGAAATCCCATATGACATTGACAAAGTGTGTGACAAAATTAGGGATCGTGAAGCCAGTGGTCGTCATTTCAGTATTGTGGTTGTCGCCGAAGGTGCGACTGGGAGACATGGAGACGTAACGGTCAAGTCCGCAGCAGTCGTTGGGGGAGTGGAACAGTTGGGGGGAGCGAGCGGTGTAGTGGCGGACGCGATAGCAGAACGCACGGGGAAGGAAACACGTACACTGACGCTGGGCCACCTACAAAGAGGCGGCTCTCCTACCACGTTCGATCGTTTGCTAGCTTTGCGATTTGGCGCGGCGGCTGTCCGCGCCGTGGAGGCCGGGAAGTTTGGTGAAATGGTTGCCTTCGATCCTCCTCGCATGACGACGGTGCCAATAAAGGACGCACTCGCGCAACCGAAGCTTGTCCCGATCGACTGCGACGAAATAGCGACAGCCCGACAGCTTGGAATTAGCCTCGGCGACTAGGCGCTGGAATTCGAGCGATGGCTGCAAGTGACTGACCGTCACGATTTCCGCGACCATTACCTACCACCTGATCGGGAGGCGTATCGACGATCTGAGCCGCAGACCGGCCGGGTCATTGTCATTGCACCGACGCGCGCGGCGTGCGAGACGATCGAGTTGGCACTTCAGCTGGATATCGACACGGTGCTGAACCGTGAACATGGGGACGAGATCAGGGGTCTGGCCGGGGGGAGGGCCGGTTTTGGTATCGTGGCTGGAACCGGGACTGGCAAAACTTTGGCGATCCGACCGATCGCGTCGGAAATCTTGGGCAACGCTCTCAAGGTCGGTGTCGTAAACCGAGAACGTGAAGCCACTCCGGAGACCCCGACCTGGAACGTCGTGATCGTGACCACGGGCATCGCGCGCCGCTGGTTCCAAGACGACCTCATCTGCAAACACGACACATTGGTTGTCGACGAGATTCATCAGACGTCAGCCGAGTTGGAGTTGTGTCTCGCGCTCGGCAAGCGGGTGGGATGCCGTTTCGTGTGGCTATCCGCGACGGTAGATCCGGCGTTTTATGAAAAATATCTGGATGCAGCCGAGGTTTTGGAGACATCGGTTTTCGATCCAAAGCTGGCAGCAAAGGTGAGAACCCGACCGGATTCACCACTAGAATTTCTGGACGACCGATTTGTTCGCCGGGTTGTGAAGGAACGGCGCGGCGTAGCCGTATTCTTGCCTACCAGAGCGGAGGTCGAGAAACTCGCAGCCAATCTGGATCGGCGTTGGCGAAACTTGACGACAGCGTTCTACCATGGAGGAGAGCCGATTCGGATCCTGCGGCCCTTTCTCGATGGAACGGCGCAGAAACCGTTCATATTGGCGATGACCCAGGCGGGTCAGTCGGCCCTGAATATCCAAGGTCTCGATACTGTCGTGATCTACGATGCCAACTATGAGGTGGTGATTGATCGGGGGCGCAACGTACTGACGCGCCGGCACCTCGGCTCCAACGCGATTCTTCAGATGGCCGGCCGGGTTCATGGAAGAGTAAGTGGTGGTGAGGTTTTCATATTGACAGACCGAGCCATCGATTTCGACACACTCGTGGCGTCACCTCCCAGATTTCAACTTGCCGGAGAGAGCGAACGGGTTGCGTTGACGGCGGCGGCCTTGAGGGTGGACCTTGCGGATCTGGACCTGCCGGTGCCTGTCGATCGTACGGCGTACAAGGCGGCCGTCGAGCAGCTCGCCATCAGAGGTTTGGTTAGAGACGGTGGACTCACAACCTACGGCAAGAATGTAGAGGCAATGCCGGTGGACCGTCCCTGGGCGGAGTTGCTGGTACAGGCCGACGAAAAATTGATCCCGTTCTTGGCAGTCGCGGCCAACATCGACTCGCTGCACCGGATGACGCGCGATGAACATGATCTCAGGGGCTTGATCGTAGGCGGAAGCGACCATCTCACTACCTACAACGTCGCTGCCGAAGCGATCAACGATTTCGGATATCTCGGTGAGGTGTACGGATTACCCCGTCACCTGTTCCATGAAGAGGTCGTACCCTGGGCAGAGGAAAGGGGCGTCTTGATGAAGGCGATCGAGGATGCGGCCCTCGGTACGGCTGCGGTCTATCGGACGCTGGAGCGATCGCTTCCAGAAAAGCTTCCCCGTATCGACTCCGACGTTGAGCGCAGATTCCGCGATCTTGTTGCACGGGTGATGCCGTTTGACTTGATGATTGATGGAGAGTTGGCTAACGGTGAACGCGTGCGCCTTTCTCGGTCGTCGCTGTGCAATGCGTATTCGGCGGTGTGTGGTTCGGTTACCTACTTTGCCGACCGGTTTGGGAACCCGCGAGCCGCAATCGAGGGCAGTAATGTTCCATTGAAGTTCATGCGTCGGTATGCCAGACGGTTGGACCCAGCCGTGGAGTTCATGGGCGGTCACCGGCCGGGGCTCTTTCTGAATCGCAACACAGAGTATTTCGGCTTTCAGCTCGACACCGAGCGGGAGCCAATCAAGGCTGAGTTCCCGGCGAAATTTGTGAAACGGTGTCGCGCCACGCTGGCAGAGGCGGTCACCGCGGACGAAACTCCACATCGTTGTCAAGCCGGAGTTGCGCAGGTTGTAAGGCAGCTCGAGGAATATCGGCGCCGCTCGGGAGGGGCGATTTCGATAGCCCACCGGGAGACGGCACGGAGGGCAATTGAGATGCAGCTCGAGGGTGTGAAGAGTTGGAAGGGATTTCTCAGTGCGGACCTCAAGCTCGACCTGGATGCCATCATACCGCTGTCAGAAAGAAAGAAACTCGATCAACTTCCCGCGTTTGCAACCATCCTGGGTCACCGCATGCCCCTGTTGTACGATCTCCATGGTGACTCGCCTGTAGTACTTATCAGGCTCAAGGAATCTCAAGCGCGCAGACTTGGGTTGCGCGACGTGCCGAAGTTAGACCGACCTGTGCACTTCAGCATCACTAGGGGAAAACGGGAAATCGCCAGAGCTACGTCATTCGATCAATTGAGCGACGTACTCAAACGGCTGCCGGCCAAGCGTGAGGGCCGCCGGCGAGACCTGCGACATGGGCGCCGTCGCCGCTAGGGCAGGTAACCTCCGTACTTCCGATCTTTGCGCGTAGGCCGCTAGCTTCCGTAGCAACGTCTCACTGGGCCGAAGCCGCCTCCCGAACCTTCCTGGTTGGCCAACTCGGGATCTCGCGGCCAGACGTTGTCGCTGATGTCGCGATCCGGAAAGCGGCACTTGGGATCGAGTATGATCTTCTCGATCTTACGTGGGCCGAAATCAAGGTTCGCGTTGAATGTGCGGCTGCCGGAGAACCAAACGTTCGCTGGATATGTCACGATAGCTGAAGTGCTGTCCAGTAGCGTGCTGTTCGCCATCTGCTCGATGGCAGGGCCATGTGGCGCGAATTGCACCTTGAGCACCACCGGCGAGGGCATCTCGCCGTCCTGACGGACGGTCACCATCGTGCGGGATCCCGCCTCGGTTACGTTCTGAATAGAGCCATCGACCGACTCCGTGGTGAAAAGCCAGTAGTACCAGAACCACGACAGGTCTTGCTCGAGGGCGTTGTTCATGGAGAACGCGTAATCCCATGGAGTCGGATGCTTGAAGCGCCAGGCTTCTGCATATTGGCTCATGGCGTCCCACACTGCCGTATCACCGACGATTCCGCCCAGCATGGACAGCATCATCGGAGCCTTGCTGTACGCCTGAAACCCGTACATCGGTCCACCGTAATTGGCGTTCCACATAAGTGGTGCCTCGCGCTCGTCCCCGCTTATCTGCCCGTAGCTCTGCCCTCGCCCGTCCAAGTTGGCAGGCTGTCCCAGACGGTCACTGCGCGAGAGGATGTTCATGTACTGGTTGAACCCCTCGTCCATGAAACCGTACCACGTCTCGTTGACTCCCACTGTCATCGGCCACCACTCGTGTCCTGTCTCGTGGTCGGCGGCCCCGATACCGGACATGATGAACATCGGATACTCCATACCTCCCTCGGGCCCGTCGACGACGGTGAGTTGGGGAAACGCGTACGGTATCCACAGATTGGAGTAGAACTCGAGTGCATGTCGCACTCGCGGCCCGACCGGCACATACTGTTCCGCGTTGCTAGGGAGATAGAAAATGTTCACCGGAACCGGTCCCCGCTCGGGGATGGTTGCGCGCGTAACGTCATATAGGAACTGGTTCGATGTAGCCCAGGCAAAGTCGGCCGCAGTGTCGGCAACGAAATGCCAGCGCAGCCGATCTCCGGCAACTGTAGCGCTTCCCGGACCCTGCTCTCCGGCGCCTACGATGTGTAGCGTAGAGTCGGACTCGAGCGCGTGCGACATCCGTTCCCTGGCGGCGGGCGTGTGTACTTCTTCCGGATTCTCGAGAATCCCAGTGGCTCCCACGAGCCAGCCGGCGGGAACGTCGATGGTGACGTCAAACCGACCGAAGTTGTTGTAGAACTCAGACGAACCGAGATACGGGTCAGTGTCCCACCCACCCTGGCGCAGGTCGTCGAACACCGCAACGCGGGGGTACCACTGTGCTATCTGATACAGGGAATCGGCCCAGCGGCCCATCCTCATGCCACGCACGTTGTCGGCGCGCGGCACGCGGAAGCTCCACTCGGCCTCTAGTGTGGCTGTTCCGTGGGCGGCGATTGGCGTAGGCAGGGTAATGCGCGCATCGGTCCGCGAGATTCCGTACGCGGCTAGTCGTACCGGCTGTCGCTGCCCTCCCCTGCGGGAGCGACGCC
The DNA here is from genome assembly GCA_036679605.1 of Gemmatimonadota bacterium. GTDB lineage: Bacteria > Gemmatimonadota > Gemmatimonadetes > Gemmatimonadales > GWC2-71-9 > JAZDCZ01. Next base: position 27,892 of record JAZDCZ010000085.1, on the reverse strand, counting down.
GCTGTGGCGGTCTGAGATCCACAACCTCCCCGTTGAACAGGAGCTTGCTTACCTGCATTCCCTCAGTGATCTCGGGCATGGGTTCCAAGCGAGGCGCATTGGGTGCAAAGATGTTCTGGTCGAGGCGAAGCTGGATGGTTGTCATCGGCAGATCGCTGGTGTTGTTGATCACCACGGTCTCACGTCCCATGACCGTCGACGTTGTCGGGTCGAGCCGTGCGTCAATCGTGTAGTCGATCCACAGTTGCCAGTAGTTGGGGCCGGGACCTCCGGTCGAATCTCGCGTACCGGCCGCATAGGCCCGTTGAATCATATTGGTGAGTGGGATGTTGCGCTGCACTGCGCGCTCGGGCAACACGGTGGTTTGTGATTCCGTCTGCGCAACACCGGGTGACGGAGCGGTCACGACCGCCGCCATCAATAGAATCGCAATAGGCAATATCGACTTCATAACGACTCCTGGATCGGGCCCGGCACATCGAGCGTGTCGGGTCACTATGAATGTTAGGGCCAAGGAGATATCTACCGCCAAGTCCTCTCTCCTGTGCGCTGCGGTTTGGCAGAGGATGCCACGGGCCTAGAGCGAATCCGTCAGCGCGAGGATTCCTACCCAGGCTGCGTCGTAAGCACCCTTCAGTTCGCCGGGGTCCGTGCCACTCCCCAGTTCCAATGTCATCCCGTCGATCACCGCAGCCAAGAGGCAGCCGATTTCCTCCTTAGGTATGGTCGGTTTGAGGCCCATGCCGTGCTCCAGCAATTCGACCAAAGCGTCTGTCAATCCAACAACAAAATCGCTACGGAGCTTCCTGACCGTGCGGCCAGGCACTGGGGACCCCGGTCCGAGGAGTGACAGCCATGCCCGAGCCACTCCAGAATTTGACTCATTGGTCAGTTGGGACCAGGTGCTGTCGATCGCGTCGCGCGGGCTCTCGGCGGCCAGCAATTCGGACCAGCGTTCACAGCGTTTTTGAGCAATGAGTTCGGCAACCGCCGACAGAAGGCCTTTTTTGGTCTTGAAATGGTAATGGACCAAACCCTTGGCCGAACCGGCTGCGCGTGCCACCTGATCAATGGTTACTCCTTCAGCTCCGCGCTCTCCTGTCAATTTCTCTGCTGCTTTGAGGATCGCTTCTTTTGCGTTTGCCTTGTGTTGCGCCACCTCTGCCCCTCTGACTGTCCAGACGGTCAATATATGATGTCATACGTCCGCAAGCTAGATCGATCTCCGCCAGGTTCCAACGACTCGATCTGAAACCTTCTTGCGGGTAGCAGCGTAAAGTCCGTTGTCGATCAAGACAGGGTTACGCTCACGATGTCATACGTTTTTTCACCGCTTGCCCGTGTTCTACTGGACTCCTTCAAGGAGGGAGTGGTGGTGCTCGACAATGGCGGTAGGGTGGTGCACACGAATCTTCGGGGGCACGAAGCGATCGCTGAGTTGGGAGTCGACGAGGCGAGCGGCGCGAGCGAACTGCTGCCAAGGTTGTCACGACTAGGTGCGCGCATTGCCCCGCTCAGGGTCGGCGGTCTCAAGGTGGGAGAGGCTGTTTTCCTTCCAGAATCGGAAGCTGGCGAGAACACGCTGGCAGCGCGTGAGCGGCGCACCATCATGAAGACGCTGGAAGAAAGTGGCTGGCGGCTAGCGGACAGTGCGAGGAAACTAGGGATTTCACGGACCACGTTGTGGCGCCGACTCAAGGAGTACGGCCTTAACCGTGATGGGCGTGATGGATGGTCGCGGGTCTCCTAGCTACACTGCTATTTGTATCTCCCAACTATCAGGGCGATTCGGCAACATTTAAGGACGCTGCCACCGCGGAACTCTATGCGCGTGCACGCGTTCGGCACGTCCGGCAAGACTCCCTAGTACGAGACTACAGCGCCCTGGTGCAGACGCGCTTGGATCTTACGTCTGGCCGAAGCCGGTTCTCAAGGCAGACGGCTTTGTTTGCCCACGAGACGGTGGCCAGATTGTCGTGGCAAGCTCCCAACGATCTCAAGGTGCAGGTTCTTGGAGCGCGATCGGCGGCACCAGCCCTCCGGATGTTTGCTCGCATGGCCGGCGCGTCGGGAGATGATGTCGACGAACTTCAAGATGAATTGCGTCAAGAGGTATTGCTCGACCGACCGTGGTTTATTCCCCGCTCCTTGGGTGACAGCATCATGCTCATGGGTGTTCCGGACCAAGCGGCGCTACACCCTCTGGCGTTCGGTGCCATCGATTACTACAACTACTCGATCACCGACTCCACAAGACTACGGATTCCAAACGGACCTGAAATAACGGCCGTCAAGATGCACGTGACGCCTAAGAAATTGGCTGCGTCCCTTGTGGCAGGCGATATGTGGATCGATCGGGCGACGGCCGATGTGGTGCGGCTCATGGTGGTGTTCGTCGGTCAATACGTGTGGTCACAGCCCGACGGTAGAACTCCAGAGGACAGTGCGGATGCGCGCAACGACAACAAGTGGGCCAGGCGGTTCCTGAGTGCTGAAGCCGATGTCGAGTACGCTCTAATTGAAAACCGTTACTGGCTACCGTACCGCCAGTTGATGTCCCTCACATTTGAAATCCCCTGGTTCGTCAACCTCACCCTGCCGATGCGGGCGCTTTCGACGTTTAGCGAGTACGAGGTCAATACGACTCCGGCAATAGCGTTCACAGTGCCGCAAGAGGACCTGCCTGCAGGACGGGGCAGCTCCGATCCCTTGGCCGACGGTGATCGGCGTACGCGAGTACGTGTGCGAGGTGACACCAACCGTGTGCGAAACCGCAGCGATCGGGATCGGTCTGAACATGGCTATGCACGTGCCGGCACATGGGGAAAGGGGAGATGGGAAGTCGAGATCCCGCCTACCGATGAGTTGATGCTTTATGACTGGGAGGAGGAGTTCAAGGTCAATATCGATCCAGAGGAGGAGGAGCGCCTCCGGGAGTCGGTGGCTACCCTCGCGAAATTGTCGGAGGATCTACCCGCGGATTGGGTGGGTCGATTGCGCTATGGAGTGGCCTGGGAGGAGTTCTCGGACATTTTTCGGTTCAATCGAGTGCAAGGTCCGTCGGTGGGGATCGGGTATCAGCTCCGGCCGGGGCCTGACTTTACCCAGGTGCTGTTTACGGCCCGGATCGGTCTAGCCGATTTGCGACCGACTGGGTCTGCTGTTTGGAGGCGCGACGGTCCTGGTGGCCGGTTCGATTTCAAGGTCTATAGAACGGTGAGTGAGGTCGAACCGTGGACCAACGGGCTCGGTATCGGCAACTCGTTGAACGGAATCTTCGCCGGGAACGACGACGCCGACTACCACCTTGCCCTAGGTTCCAGTTTCTCGTATCAGTGGAATGCCGGTCTCTTACGCGATTTGACGTTCGAAGCATTCTTCGAGCGACAGACCAGTATGAAGAACGAAGCGGGCGCTCCCTTTGGCGGCTCGTTCCAACTCAATCCTCAGATTGCAGAAGGCAACTTCGTCGGTGTGCGCGTGAATCGCCCCTATCGTATAGGGCTGACGGAGTTGAAGCCGGGCGCAGACATCCTGGCCGACGAAGATCTCTCGGCCGGCCGCATTTACGGATCCGCAGCAGTTCCGTTTCGGGCATTGGGTAGAACAGGAACGCTGACTCTACACGCCGGCGCTATGCGCGGTGACGACATACCGCAGCTCGCGTTCCGTCTTGGCGGGCCACAGACCGTGCGCGGCTTTACATATGGCGCTCGACTGGGTCGTGAGTTTTGGTCCACACAGCTCGATTTTGCCCTTACCAGTTCTCCGTTCTTGGCACCGGTGCTGTTCGTAGATGTTGGCGACACGTTCTCTTCGGATCCGATGGTCGGTGCAGGTATCGGCGTCTCATTGCTGAACGGATTGATGCGCTTCGATCTGTCGAAGGGCATCGATCCGTGGAACGAAGTGAGATTCGACCTGGTATTCAGGGCGCCGCGTTAATCTGTGGGTGTCTTCCCTTTCGTTACTTACTCTCGCCGTCTACCTTGGATCTAATGGATAGACAGCCGTTTGTTATCGACGAGTACGTACGTTGGTCCGACGTGGACAAGGCGGGAATAATCTTCTATGGAGCCTACGTCCGATTTTTCGAAATTGCCGAGATGGAGATGTTTCGGGCGGCAGGAGTTCCTTATAGCCAAGTTTTTGATCGATTCGACATGTGGCTACCCCGAGTTCACCTGGACTGCGACTTCATGTACCCGGCGCGCTTGGACGACCGGCTGAGGGTCTCCGCATACTTCACTCGCTTCGGCACGAGTTCGATATGTGTCAACTTCGATGTCTTTCACTTGCACGCGGGAAAGATGGCCGCTACCGGACATGAGGTACTGGTCTGCACAGACCGCGAAACAATGAAGTCTCGTGAACTGCCAACAGAACTCGTGAGTAGCTTGGGGATGTTCGAGATGAACGAGACAGCGGCTCGGGCTGCCGTCGGTGACAAGTGCAAAGCTCCATAGTGGTTCGTGGAATTTTGTCAGGGCTGTTGATCGGCATCGCGGCATGCAGCGGGGAAGGGCCATCGGAAGACATTTTTGTCCGGTCGGATTCGACGGACGACCCGACGTCGCTGAGTAGTCTACCTCCTACTCCGCAGCTTCCCACTGGTCGCCGCGGCTACCTGGTCGCTGCGAGCGCCGGGGATTTCAAACTGGGCGGTGAGTGGAAGGCGCATGCAAATTTATGCAAGGACATCGGGTTGCTGGAAATTGAGGCAGCGATACCGGGCACTGGAACTCTAATTTTTCTGAACCTTAGAGATGAGTCAGCACTCGGCTCGTACGAAATCGTAGCAAAAGACAGGGAGGAACCTGAACCGGGTGAGGCGCGGATTGGTGTACAGGCGTTTCGTGGCAAGCAATTGGCCTATGCGTTCCAGGCTGGCAGCGGCACCCTCGAGATCTTTTCGTTTGACAGCGATGTGCGTGGTCAATTCACGTCAGTGATTAGGGAAGTCGAGACAGACATTCTCACACATTACGTTGGTGTGTTCGATCGTGTTCCGGTAATTGAGCAGACGGCGAGTTACTGCGAGCAAACAAAACAATCGTTTATGTCTCAGGCAGACACGGCCTCGGGTCAGTAAGGGTTCCGTGTTAGATTTCCAATGATGGAACAGACCTATTTTCGTAAGGGGTTCGGTCTCAAGCAGGCCATAGCGGACACGCTCACCGAGGACTACCACAGTCAGCTGGTAGACCACATCCGGAACAACGAGTATGAACTAACCGTTGGCGACCTGACATTTCGGCTCGCGAAGGAGTTCGGTTTCTGCTATGGCGTAGACCGAGCCGTGGAGTATGCATACGAAACCCGTAGGAAGTTCCCCGACCAACCGGTGTATCTAATAGGCGAGATAATCCACAACCCTCATGTGAATAGCAAACTACAGGACATGGGAGTGACGGTCATTCGTCAGCACGGTGATGGAAGCTTCGATTTTTCGGGAATCACTCGAGATGATGTTGTGCTCATTCCAGCCTTTGGAGTCAAGGTCGAGGACTTCAAGTACCTGCACGAACTTGGCTGCGTTCTCGTCGATACCACCTGTGGATCGGTCCTGAATGTGTGGAAGCGCGTGGAACGATACGCCAGGGACGGATTCACAGCCGTGGTTCATGGCAAGTATTTCCACGAGGAAACCAAAGCCACGGCCAGCCAGGTGACGAAGTACGAGGGCGGGCAGTATATCATTGTCCGGAACATGGCCGAGGCCGAAGTCGTTTGCCGGTTCATCGAAGATGACGGTGAGACACAAGCGCTCGAGACGCAATTCGAGAGGCAAGTATCTCCCGGGTTCAAATTTCGGAGAGATCTGGTGAGGGTTGGTATCGCTAACCAGACTACAATGTTGGCTTCGGAGTCACTTGCCATTGCAAACCGGATAGGAAAGTCGATGGTGGCACGTTACGGGTCTGAGAATCTAGCTGACCATTTCCGTTCTTTTGATACGATCTGTTCGGCCACACAGGAGCGGCAGGATGCCGTTGTCGATCTAATAGACGGAGATCTCGATGCAATGGTCGTAATTGGCGGCTACAACTCGAGCAACACCAATCATCTGGCTAAGATCTGCGCGAAGAAGAGAGTGACCTACCATATATCCGATGCTTGTTGCATCGATGTCGAATCTGGTTCGATTAACTATAAGCCGGCAGATTCTACCGACGAAGTGAAGAAGGCCGCGTGGCTGGACGAGTCGATTCGCGTTATCGGGATCACAGCGGGTGCCTCCACGCCGAACAACAAGATTGGTGAGGCGATAGAAAATATCCTGCGCTCCAAAGGCTTGCCTGTACCCATTTAGCCCCAATTCTTAGATTTCGGTGCAGATCTCCGGAGTTGTTTCAGAAAAGAATAAGGTGAATTAGAGGCTCCGGTAGAAGTCGTGGTTAGTTCTCGGGGATGGCGAAGCTTCAACGCCCTAACTTGTTCGGCGATGACATTTACGGTCCTATCGTCTTTAGCCAACTTTCCAGAAATCCAAAGGAAGGGTTCCCCGCGGATAGCGAGTCGGTTGCGGTCATAAAGGTCTGGCCGGACGATCGCGTTGATCATTCCGGTCTCGTCCTCCAACAGAATAAAGATGGTTCCCTTCGCAGTCGAAGGTCGCTGCCGTGCTACGACCAAACCAGCAACCTCTACGACAGAGTTGTGCTCTAAATTTTCCAGCCTATCGCTCTTTACGATTCCGGCGGGTAACGCCTCGCCCAATAAAATGAATGGATGACTGTTGGCTGCGAATCCCAGAACCTGATATTCTGCCAAGACTCGTTCGTCCGATGGGACATCGCCAAATCGCAGGTTCTCATAAGGGTGATTGAGTGGCAGTTCCAATTGCCGTCGTACTCGATGTCGATCAGGGTGTCCATTCTTGGGCGGAAGCAATAGTCCCACCTGCCATAACAGTTCCCGGCGCGTGAGTCCGAACGAATCACATCCTCCGACCCACACGAGGTTCTCGATGGCGTTACGTGAGAGTTGCGGCGGTGCTCGCCGTACAAAATCGGAGAGACTGGAATAACAACCATGTCGTTCGCGTTCGACGACAACTTCTTCGGCGACTTTCAGTCCACACTCTCGTATGAATCCAAAGCCAATGCGAATCGACCCACCTTCGACTGTGCAGTGAACATCACTTCTATTGATGTCGGGCAGTTGAACCTGAACGCCGTGCCGTGCCGCATCCCTAGCCAACGCATCCAGTGAATAGAAACCCATCGGCTGGTTGTTGAAGAGGCCGGTGTAATACTCCACTGGGTAGTAGTGACGGAGCCAAGCAGATTGATAGGCGAGTAATCCAAATGCTGCCGCGTGTGATTTAGGAAAACCGAATTCTGAAAAGGCAACCACTTGCTCAAACACCCTCTGTGCCGTGTCTTCGTTGACTCCGTGTTCAGCAGCACCGCTGCGGAATTCCTGCCAGAATGCCTCCATCAATTCACGTGAACGTCGCCGACTCATCGCCCGACGTAGAGCCTCCGCCTGCCCTGCTGTGAATCCGGCCAAGGCCTGGCAGACTTGTAGCACCTGATCCTGATAGATGACTACTCCCAAGGTTTCTGCCAGGGCTTTCTTGAGTAGAGGATGATCTACCGGCGGTTCGTAAAGAACATTGTGTGACTTGGCTGCGCGCTGAGCCTCGCGTCGACGTACGTAAGGATTTACTGCACCACCGACGATTGGACCGGGCCGGACTATGGCGACTTCGATCGCGAGATCCTCCAAGTTGCGAGGTCTCGTCCGACGAATCATTTGGATCTGAGCGCGACTCTCGATTTGAAAGAGCCCCACAGTGTCACCGCTACATATCTGGTCGTAAACAGCGGTGTCGTCGAAATTTATTCGACTGAGATCGGGAGGGTGACCTTCTCTTCGTGCGATCAACTCCACGCACTCTTCGACCAACGAGAGCATGCCGAGTGCTAGGAAATCTATTTTTACGAAACGTGCGTCATCGCAAGAATCCTTGTCCCATTGGCAGATTACTCGGTCGGGCATGGCAGCTCGTTCCAAAGGAACCAGCTCGACCAAAGGGCAACTCGATATTATCATACCGCCGACATGCTGCGATATGTGGCGCGGCAATCCCGCTATATCTTCGGCCAAGGTACACAGTTCTCGCCAGAGTGGTGCGTCTACCCGTTCGGCGAAACTCGGCAGGTTCTGAAGTTCTTCACGTAGTGCCTTAGCGGATCGCGATCCTGCCAAGCGAGTAACCTGTTCCAATTCTCCCTGCGGTAGGTCGAGTGCCTTGCCTAGTTCCCGCACCGCCGACTTCAGTCGATAAGTCGGGAATGAACAGACCAAACCGACGTGCTCACTACCGTATTTTTGGTATACTCGCCGAATCAACTCCTCACGTATCTCCCGTGGGAAATCGAGATCGATATCCGGTATCGATGCCAGTGTCTCATTGAGAAAACGACCGAGGAAGAGTTGATTGACGACGGGGTCGATATGCGAGAGTCCGAGGAAATAACAGACGATTGAAGACACAGACGAGCCACGTCCTCGCCCCGGGAGCAGATTGCCTCTGATTCTCCTAGTGCCACTTCGGATATCGGCGGCTACCTCACGGGCCAGTTCTAGCAGATCCCTATATACCAGAAAAAATCCACAGAGATCGTGATGTTCTATTAGACGTAACTCTTCCTTCAATCGCTGTTCCGCCTCAAACCGGTTTGGCGAACCTGGCGGATAGAATTCCTCTAGCTTAACGCTGCAGAGTTCAGTCAGTGCTTGGATGGCAGTTAGCTTGTCGGACTTTTGAAAATCCGGAAAGGTATATCCCAAATCTCTAGTCAGGTCGAAAGATGCACATCGCTCAGCAATGACGAGCGTGTTGGCTATGGCATCTGGTCGGTCATGAAAAATGGCGGCCACTTCAGCGGGTGGGCGTAGATAGAATTCGCTATTGGGCCGGCGAAACGAATGGGAAGTGTCGAGCGTGGAGCGATGTTTGATTGCTACCAACGCATCGTGTAGCCGGTATTGCTCCCGCCGATGGTAGTGAACATTCCCAGTAGCAACGACATGTAAACCAGCCGTATCCGCAATCGCCGCCAGTGTTCTGGTTAACGTCCTGTCTCCCCGTACGGCATTGCGCTGCAACTCCACGAAGAAATTGTCACGGCCGAAGACTTTGCCGCAACGTTCGGCGAATCGGTGGGCCGTTGCCAATCCCTCTCGTTCTAGAACACGAGATAGGAGGCCATTACGGCAGCCGGACAGAACGATCAATCCGTCGTGGCGTTGTTCCAAAGATGCAAAATCGAGCCGTGGATCGTGCCTGTCATCCTGTTCCAGGTGTGCCTCAGTGATAAGACGACACAGATTGGCATAACCGCGTTGGGTTTCTACAAGGAGGGTTATATGTGAACCGTCGAGCAATGTGAGTTCTGCACCAGTAATTGCCTGCAGCCCCAGTTGTCGAGCGGCTTGAGCGAATATCATCGAACCGTATAGGCCGTTGTTGTCGGTGAGTGCTAGAGCAGGATATCCTATTGACTGGGCTTCTAAAACCAGTTGCTCTGGCAGTGAGGAACCATCGAGAAACGAGAACGCGGAATGACAGTGCAGTTCTATATACACGGGGTTGGGCAAGGGCATTTCTACGGTCAGCTACTCTACGGCATTTGCAAGAACCACGCATGGTTCGTCAAGTCCTCATATAGGACCACATGTCCTCCATCGTTCAAAACAACTTCCACGTATCGTCGCGCAATCGGCTCTCTCCACCACTCATCATCTATTCGCCACGTGTCTATGATTGCATCCACTGTTTTACGGATGCCATTTTCTTCGATCGCACTTGGTAGATCGAGTTTATCTAGAACGACTTTCACTGGTTGCGGCAGATTTAAGGGTCGTAGTCGATCAGCGCGTAGCGGCGCTCTGGGATGCGGGACCATGGTTGTACCTCGACGACGTGATAAAGGCTGGAACGTCTGACACGGAGTCTGATTTCTCTTACTGCGTAACGTAGAGCACGTTGCCGGCCGGCTCGCGCTGCACTATTGGCATCGCGAGCAAAGAGTTGGAGTTCGGTGGTGCCACGAGCAAATGAAACAAACTCAACAGTGAGATCTTCTATAGCCCCTGTCGGTGGGATTTGCTCGAGACGTACTCGTAACGGTGCGGCTATATGTTGCCGGTCAGCGGATGGCTCCTTTAACGTCGCGCGTATCATCCATGAGCTACCATGCTCTTGCTTTGCGCGTACGAGCACCTCGAGAACACGCCAACCGATACGTCGTGGATGACGTAGCGTTCGATCGATCAATCGATCGAGTGCATGGATGAGCATCGTTTTGTCGGCTACCGGGTTGGGAAAATGAATTTTCGATACGATAGGATCGGGTGTCTCCCGACCGACAACTGGCTCAGAAAGTGTACCCGTTGCCAATTGCCAGATGCGGCGCCCCTCGTTGCCAAATTGTGATATGACGGCGATTTCCGGCAGGCGTGCAACATCTCGTAAAGTTTTGAGGCCGAGCTGCCGAACCCTGCGATGTGTGTCGGCGTCTATTTGCAATACGGCAACTGGCTGAGAAGCGAGGAATGCTTTTCGTTCCTTGTCGAGGACGATTGTCGCGCCACCCGGCTCAGCTCTGGTGGCTGCGACCCAAGCGACAAACTTTCCCCTTCCCCAACCCAAGCGCATTGTACTAGACCATTCAGATGAGATTGCACTAACAATGGTTTCTAGCTGCTTCTTGGGTGAACCAAACAATGTCTCTAGTCCATCTACTCCTACATATGTATGTCCCAACTCAACAGGCTCGATGACGGGGCTCACATTGCCCAGTTCCATGATGATGTGGGAGAAGCGCTCATCGTAGAAAACCGGATCAGGCTCATAGAGCGTTAGAGTCGGACACAGTCCGATGGCTTGATTCACGGTCATTGCAGCTTTTACACCGGCACGTCTGGCAAGAGATGATACCTGCCAGAGTCGTCTTGTGTCGCTCGATGAAAGTAAAGCCGTGGGACGTTGCACATGCGTGGGCCGGCGAATGATTTCACAACGGAGAGCGAACAAAGGAATCCAGATACAAACGGCTGTGCTGCTAAACAGTTCTCGATTTCCGCTTCCACGGTCTTTGCTAGTCTCGGCTATCCGCATCGTCCCCAGCCGCAGAAGTGACAATGGAAACACCCCGAAGCTGCGAATACAGGTCCGCCACATTCAGGGCAACGCTGAGTGGCTTCCGGGGGGTGGGGATGGCCTGGAGGCCGAGGGTGGCTAGAAGCCGTTTCCTGAGTACGTTCGGTCATAATACCGAATATATCCCGAAGATCCGTAACGGCAAGTGATAGGCCCTATGTGAAGTCGTAGCCTTGCGTTAGCAGACGGTATCCGTGAGATTGCCTCCCAAACAGCTCCCCTAAGGGGTCTGAAGAGTTTGATCACTCACCGTCGAGTGTGTTGATGACAGGTGGTTCGACACCGCCTTCGAGAACTACAACTTTTCTTGCTGCCCACCCGCTTGTACAAGCGTTGGCGGTTCTCGCGCTTTTATTCATTTTCCTGCTTGGCGTAAACGGTCTGGGCGACGGGTTCAAATCGCTGGGTCGGGGAGTCCTTGATTCATTCTTTACCGCAACCGAGAACCCATTCATGGGTCTCATGGTCGGTATCCTCGCTACGACATTGGTTCAGAGTTCTTCCGTCACCACGTCGCTGATTGTCGGTCTGGTGGCGGCACCCGACAATCCACTACCCGTGATCAACGCGGTGCCGATGATCATGGGAGCGAATATCGGTACGACGGTGACCAACACCATCGTCTCTCTAGCCCATATGGGGCGGAAGGAGGAATTCAGGCGGGCCTTCGCGGTGGCCACCTGCCACGATTTTTTCAACTTCATTGCGGTTGCGGTACTGCTGCCGCTGGAACTGTGGACGGGCTATTTGCGGCGCATGGCCACGGCACTCTCGTCTCTTGTGACCGGTGTGGGGGGGGTAAAGTACGACAGCCCAATCAAAGGCGCTCTCAAGGCCGCACTCAAACCCGTCAAGGCCGCGATTGCTGCGGTAGTTCCCGACGGTGTCGTGCCAATCGTTCTCATTGCAATCAGTGGCGTGCTGATTTTCGTTGCTCTCTGGTTCATCGTTCGGGTGATGCGATCGTCGATGGAGTCACGAGTCGAGAAACTGATATCAGGGGCTCTGGAACGGCAGGTGTTACTGGCGATGCTTCTGGGAGCGGTGGTGACGGTAATGGTGCAGTCCAGCTCGATCACCACATCGCTTCTGGTTCCATTGGCCGGTGCGGGGCTTCTCACCTTGTCTCAGGCGTTCCCGATCACGATCGGTGCGAATATTGGAACGACTATCACGGCCTTCTTGGCGGCGCTTGCCGTCACGGGGGAAAATGCCCAGGCGGGGATCACGATCGCTCTGGTGCACCTGCTCTTCAATATCAGTGGCACTTTGTTGATCTTTCCAGTCAAGACCATACGGAATGTTCCGCTCTCCGCCGCCAGGTGGCTTGCAGATACCGCGGTGCGGTCACGTCGGTGGGCGCTCATCTATGTGGCCGTGCTATTCTACGGTCTGCCCGCGATCTTTGCCGCCTTGAACAGACTCTTGAAGTAGTCCTGAGGTACCGATGCTGAAACATTTACTCAATATTCTCCGATCCGATGAACCTCTGAGTGCGATGGGCGAGAACTTTTCCCAGATGCTTAGACTCACACACGAGACCACGTTGAAGGCAGGCGAAGTGTACTTCGGTAAGGAGGTGAGCCCGGAAGAGCGAACCTGGATCTACAAGCAGGATGTCAAGGTCAACAAGCTGGAGCGGGCAATTCGTAAACAGGTCATAGCGCATCTGTCGATTAGTCGTAACTCGGCCGACTTGCCGTACTGTCTCCTTCTCATGAGCTTGGTCAAGGATGTCGAGCGATTGGGTGATTACGCCAAGAACCTCACGGAGGTGACAGATCTCTGTTCCGGCCCCCTGCCCGACGATGATCTGGTCGCCGAGCTTAGGGAGATTCGGTCTGGTGTCGAGTCTGCGTTCGATGTGACATCCGATGTTTTCGAAGAATCCGACATCGAGCGTGCAATTGAACTTATTCGACAGGGCCAAGATCTTGCGCACCGTTGTGACGTGCTTGTCGAGAAGATCGCTCAGAGTGGCCATGGCGCGTGTACTGCAACATCACTGGTACTGGGAACGCGATTCTACAAGCGAATTGGCGCGCACGTTCTAAACATACTGTCGAGCGTTGTGATGCCCCTGCACAAGCTGGATTATTATGATGAAAAAGAGCTACCTACTACAACAGCATAGTCAGGATTCACTGAAGTAGATCATCTATAGGAGAAGAATCAGTGCGTTTACTTCCGCGGGAAGAGGAGTTCTTCGATCTGTTTGTTGAGGTAGCATCGCTTTCTCACGAAGCAGCGGGCCATTTGCTCGACATGCTGGTGGGCGGACCAGTGCGGGTGGCCTATTGCGCAGAGGCGATCAAACGTCTCGAGCATGAAGCCGACGACATCACCCACGAGGTGGTGAATCGTCTCGATCGCACATTCATTACACCAATTGACAGGGAAGATATCCACCTACTCGCAAGCGATCTCGATGATGTCATAGATCGAATAGACGGTACGGCCCGTCGTGCGCAAGTTTTCAAACTCGGGCCGGCTCCGAAGGGTGTGAAGGAACTCTGCGAGATCATCGGAAAGATCACAGCAGAAATCAAGGAGGGTGTAGGGCTCCTGCGCAAGAACAAAGATGTGATGTCACACTGCATAGAGGCGAAGCGGTTGGAGGAAGAAGGAGACTCGATCTATCAGCAGATGCTGGGTAGGCTGTTTGACACGGAAACCGACCCGATTGAGATCATCAAGTGGAAGGAGATCTTCGACAATCTCGAGACCACCATTGACGAAGCGGAGGATGTCGCGAACGACATAGAGTCTATCTCGCTCAAGAACGCCTAATGATAGATAGCGTCTGGTTCATTATTGCGATCGTCGCCGTCGCGTTCTGCTTCGATTTCATAAATGGTTTTCATGACGCTGCCAACAGCATCGCAACAGTAGTATCCACACGAGTTCTCTCGCCACTGGCCGCAGTCACGTGGGCGGCCTTTTTCAATTTTGCCGCCGTTTTCATATTCGGGACAGCCGTGGCCAAGACTGTCGGCAGCGGACTGATAGATATATCGATTGTCGACTCGTTGGTCGTATTGGCAGCTTTGATTGGCGCGATCGCTTGGGACCTCATCACGTGGCACTATGGTATTCCATCGAGTTCCTCGCACGCGCTGATCGGTGGCTATGGTGGGGCGGCAGTGGCGAAGGCGGGTATCGGATCTCTCATTCTGGCGGGATGGGTGAAGCCCCTCATTTTTATTCTGGTAGCGCCATTCTTGGGAGGATTTCTAGGACTGTCGCTCATGGTAGCTGTGGCGTGGACGTTCCGTCGCGCGACACCGCGATCGGTGGACAAATATTTCCGGAAGCTACAATTGGTCTCTGCTGCCGCGTATAGCCTGAGTCACGGTAGTAACGATGCCCAAAAGACGATGGGCATCATTGTTGGACTTTTGTTTGCATCCCAGGCGCAGTTTGAGAATTTTCCGGTTCGAGCCCTCCACGTGACAACGCTCGAGGAGATTCCACTCTGGATCATCGTCACTGCCTATAGCGCCATTGCGGCCGGTACGATGGCGGGAGGGTGGCGCATCATCAAGACCATGGGTTCACGCCTCACGAAGTTGAAACCGGTGCACGGATTCTGCGCCGAGACGGGCGGTGCGATGTCAATCTTTGTCGCCTCGTTCTTAGGTATCCCGGTTAGCACGACCCACACGATAACAGGTTCTATCGTGGGAGTAGGTGCAACTCGCAGGCTCTCGGCGGTTCGATGGGGAGTTGCAGGCCGGCTTGTCTGGGCCTGGATCCTGACTATTCCGGCGTCGGCAATGATTGCCGGCATCTGCTACCTGGGTCTGCACGTAGTCATTGGTTGATCTACAGTGCCGTCACCGAAAATAGCGCCCAGGATTTCCATTCTGGCGAGCGAGTTAGCAGACGCCGGATGACAATGTATCCAATGACTCACCCGCGATTGTGAAATAGACTGTCTCAGAATATCTCCTAGTTCTCGTTCGGCACCAGCCGCCGACCCCTCTCCTACTCGATCCAGGAGAGCATCGAGCAAACTGAGAGTTTGAGTGTCCCTTCGACGGCCTGCTGCAAAGGCACGCCGCACAATTATGCGTGCGAGTCTCCGATTTGCTTGATTCGTAGGGCCGCGGGTCGTGCCGGCAAGTCTCTTACGTATCAGTCCGTCGAGAGCGACGATAAGGGGTCTGGGTGGATCAACTGCGCTCGGGTCGGAGCGCACAAGACGTGAAAGGAATTCCTCTGCCGTTGCGTAGTCGTAAACGGGAATCGGAGGATCACCAGCCAGAATTACTAGTTCGGGAACTGCTTTCCCCCTACCTATCCATTGCAATGCTATTGCGGCGCTGAGTGGGCCGTGAACTACGGCATGACGCGGCTTGGCGTACGGAGTCTGCACGGCATTCACACCGAGAGTTTCGCGACGGTGTAGCATATCATTTACGATGCCGGCTCGGCCAACCCGGCTTGTGGTAGCTACACTCAACCCAAGCTGACATTGAACCTTGCGTGCGATCCTCGCTTCGACACCGAGTCGTCTCTCGATAGACCTGGGGGGCGCGAACCATCGCACCTCTACCGTTCGGTGATCAGAACCAAGCCGGGCAATTCGGCCGACTCTCTGCTCCAGCCTGAGGGGAGTCCATGGCAAGTCATAGTGTATCACCGCGTCGGCATCTTGGAGGTCCAGCCCTTCACTTGCCACGTCTGTAGCGATGAGTGTGGTGACCGTTGCAGCGCGTGGCGGCCGGTTGGCCTTGCGTGCCTTAGGGGCAAACAAATTGAGCGCCTCATCCAAGCTGATCGGCCCCGACGCAATCCATGCACGACCAGCACCGACAACTGCAACTTCTCGCCACTTCAACCTACGTGCCAAGTCGAGCGCCGTCGCCACCGCGCAGGTGAATACGACGGTCTTGCATCCGTTGCGGGTGGCTAGAATATCGCTCAATGCGGCAGCCTTAGGAGCTTGCCCGTTTACTCTGGCGAGTACTAGCAGCACGTGTCGGAGGCGGCGCTGTTCCCGTTCGAGGACCGAGGGATCGAGTTGCAGCGAAGTGGAAGATCCGGGAAGGTCGCGCAATTCCAGTTGAAGCTCATCCTCGGAGGGGAACAATAGGCGAACAGCGGCACGTGACAGAGTCTCCCCTCGATGTGATGCATCGAGCGCACGATCGAGGTATAAGAGGTGCTTCCTGACAGTGTCGTGGAATGCGACAGGCGAAGAGGCAAGTCGATAAAGGAGGTGTAGACGCAACAAGCTCGATTCTGGGGAACCATTCAAGGAAGGGAAACTGAGTTGATCGATCGTGCTCAGGAGAGATCGGAGTTGTTTAGCCGGAAGTGGGAGTGGGCGAATGACGTTTCGATCAGATACCTTGGGCAGCTCTTGCTGAATTTCTCCGATATTCTGAGCAGATCTGGCGATCACTACCGGTGCCGTGGCATAGGCTATGTCCTGGTACCCGCGGCGTAGAAGCGCTCGCTCTAATGAAGGAAGGCCGAGTAGGGCAAACGAGTGGTCCGTTGCGAACAGGCGTAGCAGGTTTACAATATCGGTGCCACTGTTCACGACAGGCGTAGCAGTGAGAAGCAACAGATGCGAACTTTTGACACCCCGGGCCAAAGCATCATACCGGCGCGTTTTTTGATTCCGTAGACGATGCGCTTCGTCTACGATAATCAGCGGGAACTCGGGTACGCGATGGCCCCGGCTCAGCGCTTCATGTGTTAGCAGCCGGATTTTGACGCCCAACTCTTTGCTCACCCGTATCCACTGAGAGCGTAAAGCCGCAGGAACGACTGCCAGAGCAGAGTCGTAGACGGTGGCAACGGCTAGCGCCTCATATGTTTTTCCCAATCCCACAGCATCAGCCAACAGGGCGCCGTGGAAGGCTCGGAGGCTGGCAAGTACGCGGCGAACGGCATTCACTTGGTGTTGCTTGAGCCATGATGGCGGGGTCCAATCCACATCTTGCGGTCCGAGTACAGCCGCGCGTAGTACACGTTCCAGGCCCAACGAAGACACACGTACCCCGAAATCGACTTCCATGTCGAGGGATTCGCGAACCGTTAGAAGCTGCTTAGCGGTTATCTGTGGCCAGGGAGCCGATGACTCTGCGGGACCGCGTAGATATCGAGAGAGCTTCGGCGACTGCCTCGTCCAGATCTTCGTCGCTGACATGATCGCGTTGGTGAAGTAGGTGGCTCAGGTGAACCAGGTCTTGGTATCTGGGTCCGGTTTGTGGAACCGGAATTTGTGCCGCAACATGTGCGTTGATTCGCCGATACCCACCGCGCGCTTCGTCTGCAGTAGCTTGGCAGAGCATCATAGACCAAGTGGAGTTCAGGATCGCGGTGACGACGAGGGCAGTGTCGCGATCTGGTGCCGGGGAGATGTAGCATGTATTGAGTGGAATCGCTCGCGATCCTGCGGTTTGGTCTAGCGCTACGGCCCGTGGCCGGCGAGCGATGTCCGGCCACACTACACGGTGGCTTGCGAGGGCCCCTTTTACTCTGAACAAGGTCCAAATCGGTCCACGTTGGTAATCGGAACGTGTACATAATCGCTCGGCTATGCTATTGACGTAGGCGTTGGTCTCGGACGGGAGCCGCAGGTTCGGTAGTCCGGTCGCGTCGTGACTCCAGAGAACGACCAAGTGTGACTCGGCATTAAAAGCACGAACATCACGCCCCCTGAGCACTGGTCTCAGCGCGCTGAGTTCAATGGTCACCCGTCTTCCCCCAAAGATGACGGTAGCAGTTTGGTCTTGTGTTTCCACTATGCGACCGACAAGTAATTTGTCGGCACCTGTCTTTACACCCAAAACCGGAGAGGCGACTTCACCAAGGGGACGCCCGGAGGTGCGAAATTCCTCTAATGCGTTGCGGAGTCTGTCGGGAACCAAAATCCACGGTCCCGGCCGATCTAGTGATTGCTGAGCCACAGAGTTGGTTTGTGCGAAACCCAGTCGAATGCCATGGTCGTCAGATGGACGCTCTTTGCGCAGAACGATAGCCAGTGGATACGTCGTCGCCCCGAAACGCGCGGCACTGCGTTCATCGACGCGGTGGATATAGGCAATTGACGTTTCCCTCACGAGGTTTCGTCGTGCGGTCTCGCCGTATCCGGCCGAAGTGACCTTGCTGGGAACGAGCAGTCCAACCGATCCGCCGGGCGCAGTGAGTTCCAGACACCGCTCGATGAAGGCGATCGACAAATCGGGTAGGTGTCGAAAGCCCCTTCCAGTTTCGGTGCGCCACCATGCAAACCTCCGCCTCAGTGTTTCTCGTCGCTCGGGTGAAAGTCGCTCTGCCCTGACCCATGGCGGGTTGCCGACAACTACACTGAAGCCACCGTTGGCTAATACATCGGGGGCGTGCACCTCAAAGGAAAAGAAGGGGATCGTACCGTCGGATAAACGGCGCTGAGCTTGTTCGAGATCGCCCTTCATTCTGCGGAGCGTCTTGTACCGCTGCTGCTGCTTGGGTGTGAGCCCTGCTCTCTTCCCGAACAGATCGTGACTTTGAGCTGCTGCCGTAAGATCGTCAAGCGTATGTGACGTACTCTCAAGGGCTGCGCGCAACAAGTGACGGGCCATCGTTGCTTCCGACTGTCGCAACCGTTGCATGGCGCGTTTTTGATCTTTTCCTTGAGCGTCGAAGACTTCTTGCTGGGCCGAGCAGAAATCTTTTCGAACCCTAGTAGGAACTGAAGAAATGCCATGATTGAAAGAACGTGCGGCCCCGAGCGGGTCGAGCAACGTATCTCCCTGGCGCACCATCCCATCGAGGTTGGGGAGCGGGACAACGCTTTCAATTGCGCCTGCAGGGTCATCGGCAACGACGGCAAGCCAGAGTCGCAATTCCGCCAGACGTACTGCTATCGGGTTCAGATCGACACCGAAGAGATTCTCCCGCAAGATCTCCCGCCGCAACCGCCAACGGTTAGTTGGACTCGTACTCGTTTCCACGTTGACGCGCATATCGAGTAACGCGTCGAGAGCGCCGAGTAGAAACGCGCCAGAGCCTACCGCCGGATCGAGAATGCGAAGGCGTTTCAAAGCATCGAGCGCAGCAGCGCGTTCGCCGCGTCTTATCGACCCACTGTTTGCCAACCGATCTATCAGATCTGGCCTAAGGTCGTTGCTTAGAGCGAGCCGGATGGCGGAGTCTACTATTTGTCGGACCACTGACGAGGGGGTGTAGAATGTTCCAGTTGAATGTCGCTCACCGACATCCATCAGACGTTCGAACGCTCGGCCGAGCATGTCAGGAGCGATGGCATCGGAATCGTCCTCCTCTCGCACGCAGAACCGAAACCGTTCAAACACTCCGTCGAACGCATCCCGCCATAGCTCGTTAGATAAGGAAACCGGCCCGATTCGGCGTTCGGCAGGATGCGGTTCAAACAGCCCTCCATTTAGATAGGGGATCTTCCCAACGATTGCGCTACTAGTGCGTTCCCGATGAGGGCGATTGAGAGTGCCGAAGAAGAGCGGTCGGAGCGCCGCGTGATGAAAGTTTTGCTGCTTGGACAGTGTTTCGTCGAGCAAGTTTTTCAGGTAATCTGACCTACCGTCGAGCCATCCCTTCGCCTGCACAAAGTAGAGAAACAGAATTCTAGTCAGCGCTAGGAGAGCAAACATTCTTCGATCTGCAGCACTGCCGCGGTCGCCAAGTGAAGTTGCCATTCTCTCGAGCATTATCTTGAATGCAATAAAGAAGCGATCGGTTACCTGTTCACTACTCAGGATCTCGGCGACGAACAGGGCATGGGCCAGCGATGTGTCGGAGTGACGAGGTCGGAGCCTCTCCAATTGCTGTAGCGCAAACTTCGAAGGGTGATCCAACGAAACCTGCAGCACGCGAGTAGTACCCGGCTGTCCGAATTTGGGAGCAGCCATTGCAATGCTACGGTCTGGACCCACCGTGACTGCCAGCGCCCGCTCCGCGGTGACCGCGAGCTTGCGCGCCAGATCTCGCGCATCCTCCCGCGGTGCATCTGCATCTCTTGCGATTACGGAGAAACTCTTCCAACGTGCGATGATACGTGCAGTGTCGTCGAACGGGCTATCGTGCTTTGTGTAGCCGAGTAGCGTGAACAGATTGGCTACGTCGGCAACGCCGTGAATGCTGCGAAGTGTCGTGATGAGCATGAACCGATCTCGGTGATGACCGGTTCACGGTAGACTATTCTAAAGTGGACTACCTACTCAAAAAAGTGCAGACGCAATCGATTTCCTGCGGGTCAACTCAATACGTACCAAATGATGGGTGCTCCCGAGCCTGCTTCACAGGGAGCTAATAGGTGTCAGGTGGTTCTACGATACAGCCACCGGATCGCAGGGCCTAGGATAACGCCAGTCACGATTCCCGTTGGCACTACGAAGGGAGCATCCCAACTCGTCCACCCGCCCTTTGCTAGGAAGACTGTGGCCGATGACAACAGGCCCATGGCCGCACCCCATCCAAGGCATTGGCCAAGGGAAGAGTTGCGTGTGACCACGGTGGTGATCAGCAACGCGAGGGTGACCCCGAAGAGCGTTCCGGCCAGCGTAATGTATCCGGGGTAGGGCTCTTCTGGAGCGAAGTAGATGCCAACGGCTCCAAGAAACCCAAGAGTGGCGCCAATACCGACAACCTTCAGCATGTGTGACCTCCTGTCTGCATCATGTTAGGCCGAGATTACTTTCACAGTCTCTATTCACATAACGGCCGGTAGCTAGGACGAAGGAATCTCCGGCCCGTACACGGCCGCCGTGGGTCCTCGTCAATTCGCGGTGGGCCTCGCTCACTCACCTGTCGTTGCACGGGTCAACTCAGTTCGAGCAAACTCCTGACATGACTCAAGTCGATATCCATTGCTATGGATGGCGGCCAGGAATGCTGTCCCAACTGGAACTCGATCAAAGTTCGCTCATTTTGAACTCGTTTCGCGGTGGCGCCGTCCAGTAGTTTGGTCTTCGTTGCGTGGTCGAACTCATCTTCGTCCAGCCACACGGGCTCTCCGTCTACCGGTTGCCACAGGTCGAGAAAGAGATCGTTCCCGATCCAGGTATCATCGTGGAACTCGATGGGTTTGCAGAGATTGGTATACCACCCGGTCAGCGTGCCTTCGCGCAGGTGGAACCGGCCGACACTATGCCATGATTCCGGGAATACATACCAAATGATAGGTGCCCCCGAATTCAGGATGCACGAACCTTTGATGTTTATGTCTTCCCCGTCGTACCGCTCTTGCAGCAGTACCTTGACGTCCGGCCGATCCAGGACGAGTAACTCCTCGTAAGTCACTACACCTTTGCCCGGGCGTCTGTATTCGAAGTGTATCACGTCTGCCATTGGGAGCAACGTAGTGGTATGCGCGATGTGGACGCCAGGGCAGTTGTGGCGGATGCGGCCAGTATCGACGCGGACTGAGCTCGGTGTGCGCAGCCCGCGGACTACCTGGTTGAAGAAGGTAGGTCTCTCATCATGTTCGACAGGGGGAACATGATATGTTACTCTCGTCTCGGCGGGAGGTAAGATATGCAGTTATGTCGGTCTGCATACTCAGTAGTTAGACAGCGGCATTGGCATCTCCAATGAGCGAGAGACCTAGAGATCTACTCCTCAGCGAATCCGATTGCTGGCAAGTCCGCGGACGTCCCGACAGTGTCCGGTTCTTCCGAGAAGTCGGCTCGCTCCTACCCGGTGCAACGATGCTGTTTCTGGAAGTTGGTTCGCCGCCTTTGAGCGTCGAAAACGTTCTGAAGCCGCTTATCCAGAAATCGAGTATAGAACCGCCGCGCGGTACCAGCTGGCCAAGAGCACAGATGTTTCAGGTGCCATTTAATCCAGACACTCTCCAGCTACTCGCTGAGCTCGCTGAGTCCCATGCCGAACCTGAGTATTGCGATCACATGCAGGTCTATCAGGACACTGAGCACGTACTTGAATGGTACGATGCGTTTGACGACACTCTGTGGGTAACCGGCACAGTGCCAGAGGAACAAATTCGACAATTTGCTGAGCGACTGGAGTTGCACTATTCGGCACATAAGGCCGCTGTCTAACCCGCAAATGCACCTGCCGGGAAGCGTTCGCTCGTTAAGGAAGCCAATGCGTTTGTGCGCCAACGAACGATCGTGCATGTTCGGTCATTGATAGCAGCCTGCGGCTGCTCGCCTGGTGGTGGGTCGCCCGCAGGTGATTGGCCGATCCGTTAGACGGCAACATGAACCGCGATGAATATGACTGACCTCCGCTACCCCATAGGCGCGTTCACGCTGCCGGCCAAGCTGTCGCTAACCGACCGCCCGGTTGCGATCCGAGATATCGAGGATACACCTCGGCGCCTCCGGACGGCCGTCGCGGGTCTATCGGAAAGTCAGTTGGATACACCCTATCGTCCCGATGGCTGGTCGGTGCGGCAGGTTGTGCATCATCTGCCTGATAGCCACATGAACAGCTACGTCCGCCTGAAACGCGCCTTGACGGAGTACGTTCCTACAGTTCGGACCTACGATGAGGTGGCGTGGGCGGAACTCCCAGATGCGGCAGCGCCCATCGACGGATCGATGGCGCTCCTCGAGCGCCTTCACGAGCGATGGGTCTATCTTTGGCAGGGCCTGGCAGACGATGATTGGGTTCGGCGGTTTCGGCATCCCGATCTCGGCGAAATGAGGGTGGATGAGCTGTTAGCCTTTTACGCATGGCACGGCAAGCATCACGTGGCGCACATCACGACGTTGCGGGAGCGGGAAGGCTGGTAGCTGAGCGTGTTGTGGCATTGTCGCTACCCTACAAACATTGCTGCTGGTGGGCGCTCTGGTGCGCTTACAGTTTTTGAATTTGATTGAGAGGTCCAAATGAGTACCATCAGCTTACGGTTACCAGAATCGCTACACGAGCGCGTTCGGAACATTGCCAAAGATGAGGATATTTCGATCAATCAGTTCATAACCACTGCCCTTGCGGAGAAGCTCTCAGCGTTACTGACCGAGGAGTATCTTGGTGCCCGCGCCAAGCGCCGATCACGTCGCAAGTTTGACCGAGTGTTAAACCGGGTTCGAGATAGGGCGCCGATCCGGGGAGACGAGTTGGACACCTAACTAGCAAATGATACGTGACGCCGCCGCGAGCGTTCTAGACATGGCTTCATGGTGAGTGACGGAAGCAACCTATGAGTATGAAGAATCTGGTGAAGAGAGCGGTGCAGCATATTTGCAATGACGTTAGGCCGCATCACGCTTTTGAGCTATCTTAAGGTGTTCCGAGCACCGAGGTAGATATGCGAAACGAGTTCACCGCGATCATCGAGCAGGACAACGATTGGTTTATTGCTTATTGTCCAGAAATTCCTGGTGCCAACGGTCAGGGCAAGACGAAGAACGAAGCCACCGAAAACTTGGCCGAAGCGATCGCCTTGATCCTTGACGATCGTAGAGACGACGGTTTGCGTGGCGTTCCCGAAGGAGTGGACCGGAAAACCGTCACCGTTAACCGTTGAAGCGAACGGCACTTCTCAAACACCTCCGCCGTCATGGGTGCCACCTCAAACGTGAAGGTCGTTCCCATTCACTCTGGTGCAATCCGCAGACCGGTGCTGTCGAAGCAGTACCGAGACACAGAGATAGTAGATCGTTTGTGCCGCAAGATCTGCAAGGATCTTTCCGTTCCTGAACTCGGGAAGTAAAGGATGTGGTCCTAACAAGCAAATGATGCATCGGCGCAAGTGGTCCGTAAGGTTTTGTGGCGCTTTTGGAAACGGAAGGTTAATAGAATGACGAAGAACCGAGTGTGGGCGCCGAAGCATATTTGCAGAGCCGTTATGTAGCTCTTGCATTAGTCGTACGTGCGGAACCTGGGTAGCTTTGTGAGGAAGGGAGAAGTCATGAAACTTGCCATTGAACTTTCTGAGGCCCAGGAGCAGCGACTCGCCGAGATAGCGGGGCGACTCAACGTGCCGGCCGAATCTCTTGCCGAGGCGGCAGTCCGCGAACTCGTCGCCCAGCCAGAAGAGGACTTCGACCGTGTAGCCTCGAGGCTTCTGGAGAAGAATAGGGAACTCTACGAGCGCCTCGGGTGACGCGATACCTCAGTTTGGCTGAGGTCCTCAAGCTTCACGCTCTCATCATCGCAGAATCCGGGGGCTCCGACCGATTGCGGGATCTCGGAATGCTGGAATCCGCACTGGGCCAACCCCGCCAGACATTCGGCGGTGAGGATCTGTATCCCAGCCTTCCGTCCAAGGCCGCGGCCTTGGGTTTTTCACTGATCATGAATCATCCCTTCATCGACGGAAACAAGAGAGTCGGCCACGCTGCGGCCGAGGCTGTTCTCATGCTGAATGGCTTTGAACTCGAGGCCGAAGTCGACGAGGCCGAAGCCGAGATCCTCGCCGTAGCCGCGGGCCAGAGAACCCGGGAGGAGTTCCAGGAATGGATCGAAAAGCATGTCCATTCGATTCGATAGTTCGCGGGCTGCATAACAAGCGATTGCTGCAGTCGCGGAAGACTTTGAGGGTCGCGCGCTTCGCTTGCGGCCCGCATGTTGGTCGCGCAGCAGAATCGCGAGACGTTGGACGCCATTCACCACTCCCTCCTTCTTAAAAGCACCCCCAGCCCCAACAAGCCTTGCATCGGGACGTACTGGGTGCCATTTTCCGGTCCATAACAACGGACAAATAGAGCGCTACAATCTCCTATATGTATGGGATATAATGACTTCAAGAGTAAATAAATAGGACATACTTCAGCCTTTTGAGGTGCAATGCACGGCAGGAAGTACGAAACGACGCATCCCTGGATCAAGTTCGAGGTGGATCTGCGGTCGGCGCCCGCGCAGCTTTGGGTTTTATTCGGTGAAGCTGCCGCAATGATTGAGCGCGTTGGCGCTGCCCCTGTCCGCCCCTTTGTGTCGGCGCAGATGCACCGCTTGTTTTTCGCCAAAGGTGTCATGGCTACGACGGCCATTGAGGGCAACACGCTAAGTGAAGACCAGATCCTTCTGCAGTTGGACAATCAATTGGATGTGCAACCATCCCAGGAGTACTTGAAGCAAGAAACAAAAAACATCATCGACGCTTGCACCAAGATTTGGAACCAAATTATCAGCAGTCAGGTCCCACCGCTGTCATCGGCACTCTTTAAGGATTTCAACGCGCAGGTCCTAGCGGAGTTGCCAAATCTTGGTGAGGAAGTCGTGCCAGGTGCCGTTTCCGAACACGCAGTCGTGGTTGGTGGCGTTTACAAAGGCGCACCTCGTGAGGATTGCGAATACCTACTTGATCGGCTGGCCGGATGGTTGGACGAATTGGGGCCGAATCTGTGGCCAGATTGGTCGCATCGTACTGATATCCATCATGCAATTCTCAAGGCTGTCTTGGCTCACCTCTACGTGGCGTGGATTCACCCCTTCGGTGACGGGAACGGCCGTACTGCGCGGCTGGTAGAATTCTTGATCTTGGCAGCAGCTGGGGTTCCTTCACCGGTTGCTCACCTCCTCAGCAATCACTACAACCAGACCCGCACGGACTACTACCGTCATCTCGACAGGACGAGCAAGACAGGTGGCGACGTTTTCGGATTTCTCCTTTACGCACTCCAAGGTCTAGTCGATGGGTTAAATGTTCAGCTGCAAATGATTCAGCGAGAACACCTTGAGGTTGCGTGGCAAAGTTATGTTTTGGAGCATTTTCGGGATCTGAAACGTTCTGAGGCAAAGACGCGCCAACGTGATCTCGTGTTAGACCTTACTAGCGTGCGCGAACCGAAAAAGAAAGCGGATATGTTTGAGGTCAGTCCACGAATGGCCCGTCATTACGCTGCCAAAACCATCAAAACCATCAGCCGAGATGTTAACGCGCTAGTGTCGATGGATCTTATCCGCCGCGTGGTCGGCGGGTACGTTCCCAACACGTACGTAATGCTTGGGTTTAAACCGTTCAGTAGAGAAACCGGCGAGCATCCGGAGGTATTGTCAAATGTTGTGGATCGAGGGATGATCAAGCGGCGACCTTTCGATCCGTAGTTTTACTCTGTTCCACCTGAATTCCGTTTGTAAAAGTCACTCCAGCTCGGACGAGGGAAACGAGATGTGGTGACCTGAGACTGCGCCAGCGTTCTTGCGCCATCGCCAACAGCTTGAACGCCATCGTCAGACCTTTGGTCCGTGTGCCCGCTCCCTTGGTTACCCGCTGCCGTAACCGAACAGTCGAAAATGCCGACTCGATCGGGTTCGTCGTACGAATGTGTTGCCAGTGAGCACCAGGGAAATCAAAGAACGTCAGCAGCTTCTCCCGGTCCCGCACGAGAGACGTCACGGCCCTGGGATACTTCTCCTCATACTCACAACCAAACCGCTCCATCAGATTCTCGGCATCCTCACGGCTATCGGCGTACATGATCTCCCGCAACGCTCGCTTCGCCTTGGCCTGTAGCCGCTTGGGCAGCTTGTCCAACACATTCCCTAGCCGATGCACCCAGTCCCGCTGCTCCCTCGTCTCGGGCCACACCTCACGCACAGCGGCCCAAAATCCCAACGCACCGTCACCGATCGCCAACACCGGAGCCCTCATTCCACGACGCTTCAAATCCCGCAGCACACCGAGCCAGCTCTCAGTACTCTCACGGTACCCGTCCTCCACGGCAATCAGTTCCTTACTACCGTCTGACTTCGCGCCCAGCAGCACCAGCGTGCACAACCGATCCTCCTCAAGACGAATGTTGAAATGAATACCGTCTACCCACACATACACATAGTCCCGGTCACTAAGATCACGCCGGCGAAACGCCTGGTACTCACCCTCCCACGCTGCCGTCAACCGTGTGATCGTCGCAGCTGACAAGCCGGCCGCATCCTTGCCCAACAACACCCGCAACGCAGGCCGAAAATCACCCGTCGACAATCCCCGCAGATACAACACCGGCAACACCTCTGATACCTTCGGTGAGCGCCTCATGTACGGCGGCAAAATCATACTCGTGAACCGCTGTCGATCACCCTCAGCATCTACCCGCCGATCGTTTACACGCGGCGACCTCACCTCGAGCGTACCAGATCCCACAGTCACCTTCCGAGCCCGGGACTTCCCGTTACGAACCACCTGGGCCCGGCCATCTTCATCACGCTCACCAGCGTGCCGTTCAATGTACTCGGCTACCTCTAACTCCAATGCCTCTACCAGCATCCGACGAGCTCCTTCTCGAGCCAGGTCATCCAGACCCATCTCACTACCAGATCCTTTGCCTTCAACAGCATCTCCAGTTATCCTCAGCATGGGTGGCGTCTCCTTTCCCCGGCCTCTACCGGGTCTCGTGTTTATACAGCTACACGAAAGGATACGCCGCCCTTCTCATTCCACCAATCCACAACTTTTGAAAATAGCTCGAGCATCGAGCATCCGGTGACTGGCGCCTAACACCATTAAGAAGTTTCTTGTCAAGAGGGGTATGGTCTCCCTAGCGGCGGACCTTGGTTCGCCGCATGGCGTTTGCTGTCAGTTATTTCCTGCTGCAGCTTCCCGCGTGGCGACTGCCGGTAGTATCGACTCGGATGCACCATCTACAGTGGCGTCCAGACACCATTATGGGCTCACCCGGGCGATGCCGTTTAGATCGACCGGTCGCTTCATCTGAAAGCGGTCCCAGATACTAACCTGGCACGACGCCTGGCTTCCCAATCAAGCGCATGACCCCGTTTGCACGGGCTCAGTTAGGCGGCTGGGCTTGCCAGGCGCGGCCACTGCTGCTG
>JAZDCZ010000084.1:0-2591 GCA_036679605.1 Gemmatimonadota bacterium | reverse complement strand
CCGGCACTGACCGGAAAGACCGGTCTCGATGAGATTGAGACGCTGCTGACCCGCCGGTCCGAGGTCTACCGGCGTGTCGCGGACATCGAGATCGACACGGCCGGCCAAACCCCCGAACAAATCGCACGACATATCCTTGCCTGGCACGAAGAATCGCAGACCCCGTGAAGAAGTTCGCGATCAGAGCCGCCGGCGCCAGCCTGCGGACCCAGGCACCGTCAATCTCCCGATGGGCACGATTCATTTCCAAACCGTCCCTGCCTATCAGGAGATCGGCGATCCCCAGACCTCGCACGGGTGTGGCCATACTTGGTGGCAGTTGAGAATTCGTCCACCCAGACTTGAATGGCATTGGGGGTCTGCACCTGTTTTCGCGACAGCGTCGCGTCAAGCACTGGCGGGCAGGCCCCGCCGTGTCGGCTGAGACGTTTCGGGTGGCAAGGTCTTCGGTTGGAGTAGGAATCCCGGTTGCCCGGGACCCCCTCCACAGATCCCAGCGTGCGGAACTACCGCACTGGGCTCCTGCCTCGGGTGGTGACGAGTCTGAGCCGTTCGCTCGGATACGGATGGCAGATACGTGGCTGAGGAATCCATATGTCGGCGATGCGTTTCATCCGTTCCATCGGAACATACGCACGCTGACTCCGTCGGCACAACGTTTTGTGCCACATCTTCACCAACTCGAAGCGGAAGCTTGCCAATGCCGGAAAGTTCTGCGGGACACCATAGTATTGGTAGTGCCCCCGCACGATTTTCCGTAGCCAAGCGCCTACCTCACCGATCCGAAGTTGCATACGCTTCCGCAATGCTGGCTTCAACGCGTTGAGCTTAGCCCGTCGGCGTTGGCGCGAGGTCTTGCGGACAACCGCAAACCATCCCTTCTGGGTCTGCCCGCAGTAATGCGTGAATCCCAGGAAGTCGAAGGTCTCCGGCTTGCGCAGCCCCCGCCGCTTGCGATTCTCCGATGCAAATCGGCCGAATTCAAGCAGGCGGGTTTTCTCCGGGTGTAATTCCAGATGGAACCGTTGGAATCGCTCCTTCAGTGCCGCCAGGAACCGGTCCGCGTCAGATTTGTGTTGAAAGCCCATGACGAAGTCGTCCGCATAGCGAACGACAATCACGTCACCGCTCGCCTCCGTACGACGCCAACGGTCGGCCCACAAATCGAACGCGTAGTGGAGATAGATGTTCGCCAACAGAGGACTGATACTGCCTCCCTGTGGCGTTCCCCATTCCGAGCGGAACCGTTTTCCGCCCTCCAGCACGCCCGCGTTAAGCCATTTCTTGACATGACGCAGGACGCGTGGGTCCGCAATGCGGTGCTCCATGAATTGGATCAGCCACTCGTGGTCAATGGCATCGAAAAAGCCACGAATGTCCGCATCGAGCACCCAGTTCACACGTCTCTGATGGAGACCAACCGCTAATGCATCGAGGGCATCGTGTGGCCCACGACCAGGTCGGAATCCATAAGAGAATCCTTTGAAGTCAGATTCGTAGACGGCATTCAGCACCTCAGCCGTCGCCGCCTGGACAAGCTTGTCCTCCATGGCGGGAACGCCTAGAGGACGCTGGCGTCCATCTGCTTTGGGTATGTACACCCGTCGAACCGGCTTCGCACGGTACGCGCCTCGGCCCAGCCTATCGCTGAGGTCTGGGAGATTCTTCTCCAATGCCTCACCATAGTCCTGCCATGTCAGTCCATCCACGCCCGGTGCAGCCTTGGGCTTCATCCGCCAGTAGGTTTGCCTCAGTCGTCGAACGTCATATACATGGTGCCAAAGCGATGTGAACTTCACCTCCTTATCCGATACAGCTACTTCTCGTATCCGGTCCAGCGCTTGTTGCAGGCCATGATTCCGGTGCTGTGTCCGGGGTCTGGTTTGCTGGCCCGAATTTCCCTTGGCCAGGCCCCTTCCCTCCCTCGACTCCGCGGGTGTGCCACGCACGGGCGAGGCAGCCTTGTTCGTCGAGTTCTCGGGTACTATGGGCCTGTCCGACTTCCCATGTTCGTGCGTCAATGTCGTGCTCCTTTAGGATTCACATTGCGGACCCGGTCGCCATCTTGACCGAGCCGAACACAGGACCTCCCGGGTTCCGTGCGAGATGCTTCAGTGCATGTACGGGGTCTACGACCGCGCGGGACTCGTCTGTGCCTAGCGATAGCGGCACAGGCGATGTGGTATGGGGAGAGCGTCGGCGTCCCGAAATCGCCCCTTTCGCGGCTCAATACCCGACCTGCACGTTCCCCTGTCAACGCTTCGAGCCTGCCCTTACGGACAAACCCACATGACTCGGGGCCAGTGTGGTTCGCTACACCTTCACCGTATGAAACTTTCATTCACTACACCTCGCCGGCGTACCGGCGCATCCCCCAAAGGGGCAGCAACATGAAAGCCCAGGGCAGAGCGAAGCGGCGCCAGCCGCGCAGCGCCGCCCTGGGTTAGCATGACCACAACACCAAGCCCTGAAAGGGCGGCACAGCACACGTGCTCACAGCGAGCCTTGTTTTGCCCTTTCAGGGCGTCATCGCGAGGCGATCCTGCACCCAGGGCGGCGCTGCGCTCTGCCCTGGGCTAACATGTTTGGCC
>JAZDCZ010000083.1:0-17144 GCA_036679605.1 Gemmatimonadota bacterium | reverse complement strand
GAATCCTTGAACCTGTTCGCTTTCTGAACGAGGCCAAGGAAATCGTCTACGCCCATCACGAGAAGTACGACGGAACCGGTTATCCCAGGGGCCTGGCCGGGACGGATATTCCACGCGGCGCGCGGATCTTCACTGTCGCCGACGTGTTCGATGCACTGATGTCCGCCCGGCCGTACAAGGACGCAATGACCTATGAAGAGGCGCGCTGCGAAATCAAGGCCGGCAGGGAGGCGCAATTCGACCCCGTAGTTGTTGACGCATTCCTGAGCGTTCCCCAATCCGAATGGGAAGCGATACGGAATGTGATCGAGAGTACGGAAAGGGCCAGTCAAATAATTGGCGCCGGCTGAGGTAAACGCGGAAACCGGAGAACGCCACCTTCTCGCTCTTCGAGATGAACACGGTATTGCCAACCGGGACCGCAAATGGCGGTCGGTTCGTCATTGCCCTGCCTGCGGATCACTTGGGCACGTCCTTGTTAAGAACCGGAAAAGACCCGAAGCAGTCCCTTACCTTCCCCAGTTCCTTCTGTTCTTCCTCGATGGTGGACGCGACGTTGATGTCGTCCTTGCTGTTGCCGTGCAGTTTTGTCCAATGGGGGTACTACGCCTTGAACCAACTGTCGATGTCATCGAGCGCCTCGTTGGTGTTGGCGTAGGGCCAGCCTGGCTCTCCAGCCTGCGACTCCGCGTACGGTCGATAGGCTTTCCGAAGAGTGCTCACCGCCCAGTCTTTGTTGCTCATACGCTTGAAACGCACCTGCATCTCATCCGGAGGATATTGCGCCCGAAATGCCGCGTCCTTTTGGTCCCAGTTTTCGCGTGATGTATGTGGTTTTGACGGAGGATTTGGCACCCAGCTATTGACCAGTAGGGCAAAGCGGTTCTGTACGTCAACCGCCTTTCCCACATAGACAACGCCCTGCCAACCCTCGGCTCGCTTTGCTAGGTCAACGGGAGTCGCTTGCACGCTTGGATCCGCCAATATCACAGGCAGTCGCACCGGATCGCCATTGGGATCCACTCGGCGGACTGTGCAGATGCCTGGAGACGGCGGCACATGTGCAAGGCTCTCTTTAGGCCAAACTGCAGGCGATTCCCACGGGGTCCACACATTGACCGGAAAGCTCGTGCTGCCAGTACCATCAGTCATCGTCGGGGGCTGTGCCGTGGCCGAAGATCCTGTCCGCGCGCAGGTCGGTGTTCGTCAGTTTCACGGCTCGCGGAAGACCGCGTGGCCGACGGGGCATTTGCCCCTATCAATGGATGTTCACTTCCTGGCTGGCTCCTGGCATATGGGTGTTAATGGGTGTCTTTGCATGTTATCGGATGTCACCTTGGATGTGAGAAAACCCTTGTTTCATAGCGTTTATCGCGGTTGCGGCAATCGGGTATGGAGCTTCGCCCCCCCGCCTCCATCGTAAGTTATTGTAAACAAAGGGGTTACAGGCGACCAAAAACATTTCCTGGCTAGTCCCTGGCTGATTGGGGTCGAATCGCCCTAACGGATGACGAACAGACCGCCTCGCAGGGGCAGGCGGAACCGACACTTCATCCCGTAAATCCGTCGTCTGCCCTGGGGTTCCCGCCGCATCGGCCTTTCCCACTCGAACGCTGCTGGCTCCTCCGGTCGCTGGCCCTGACGACCAACTGCGGTCCCGTTCCCTTTCCCGCCGGAACTGACTTCTTCCTTGAATGTTGGCATGTGTCCCCCGGCCCGTGCCTCGACGGCCTGTTCAGCAGAACGTGCGTCCGCTCACGCTGTCCGTGTTCTTCTTTTAGTGGCCTTGTTGCCTGCCGCATTTTCGTACCGCCTGTTATAATGCCCTGCATGGGATTCCGTTTTTTTCGACGAATGAAGATCCTCCCAGGGCTGACGCTGAACCTTAGCAAGTCGGGACCGTCGTTGTCATTCGGGCCGCGCGGAGCCAAGGTGACCGTCGGACGGCGAGGTGTGAGGCGGACCGTTGGCATTCCCGGCACCGGGCTGTTCTACACGACGACGAGCGGTGGATCCCGGCGTTCGCAGCGTGGCTCCGGTAAGGGCGCCGCGCAGGCGACGGGCGAGTCAGTGGCTAGGCCGAACGAGCGACTTACCCTTGGATTCTTTCGGCGACTCGTCACACCCAAGAGAGAGGAACACTTCGTCGATGGTATGCGGGCGCTGGTGCGCGGCAAGGAATCGGCGGCGATGCGCCACTTCGAACAAGCCAATAACCTGGCGGATGCGTCGTTCATGGCCGGCATGCTGGCGCTGAAACGAGGCAAGTTCGACGCGGCCGAGGGCCATCTGAAATTGGCGGCGTCGCGCCGAAGTGCACTCGGTAAGTTCTTTGCCAAGTACGGCGTGGAAGCTGCAGCTACTCTGACGATCACGGACGAAGTCTCGGCGGACATCAACGCGGACATCTCGGGCGTACTACTTGCTCTCGCCGAGGTTCACCAACAGCAACACCGATGGCGAGATGCAGCCAACTGCCTGAGGCAACTTCGTCGCAGAAATCCAGATGCCATGCTCGTGACCCTTTCTCTGGCTGAGCTTCTGGTGGAGGACGTCGGCGACAAGCCAGCCTGCAAGCAAGTTGTGGCGCTGACGGCGAACGTGAAGAACGAATCTGATGTTCACGCGGCGACACTTCTCTACAAGGCGAAAGCGCTGAGCGCACTCGGGTTGCATACCGCTGCAAGGGATGTGTTGACGTTTGCTCTTCACAGGAAGCGAGGGCGAAGTGCCGACCTGCTGCGGACCCTGCGCTACGAACGTGGCCTCGTGTACGAATCTCTCGGCCATCGCCGCCGCGCCCGGGCGGACTTCGAGAAAATCTACGCCGAGTGCCCGTCGTACGAGGATGTCGAATCGCGGCTGATGAGTTGAGGGGGAGGATTCGTACGCGTCGGCAAATCACAATACCGATCGATGCTGTTCTTGACCACCACCGGCGGACTAGGGAGAATCGGTGCTGGACGAATATTGTCACCTTACGGGAACCGTCACTTTGGCCCAGCAATTCGCGGTCATAAAGAAGTGCAGGCCACAGGCAACGCTTCCCAATCCAACGGAAATCATTGGGCCGGTTAGTCAGACACTGTGGGGCCGTTTACCGGATTGTGGGTAATGTCTGGGCAATAAGATGGCGCAGGCACTCCTGCACCGCGTGCATCAATGCTCCTGTGTTCACTCAAACGATAATAGAGCTTGCGCGTACTCATACCCAGCTCGGCTGCAGCCGCTTCCCGGTTGCCTCCATGGCGGTCCAACGCTGCGGTGATGCTTTCGCGCTCGATCTCGTGCATCGTGCGTGGTGAATCATGCTGGACTGCTTCCCTGGCTTCATTCGTTGTGATTGGCGGGATGTCGTCGACTTGATCCTCCGACAACTCGAACCGCATGCGCCAAGCTCGATGGAGTGCCCGTTCGATGTCGCCGAGGGATGCCGGTTTCGTCAGAAACTCCACGACGCCGAGGCGAATCGCCCGCTGCGCTGCCTCCAGGGTTCCAAATCCGGTAAGGATTATCGCAGATGTTGCCGGCCAACGTTCACGCACGATTTCAAAGCACCGCAGACCGTCCATGCAAGGGAGATTGAGATCAAGCATGACGATGTCACACGGATCCTGTTCCATCTGCGCGATGGCCTCTTCTGCGGCACGAACCGCCTTCGCACGGAATCCGCACTCTTGAGCGCTGGACACGAGAACATCGCGAAGGCGTGCTTCATCCTCCACGATCATCACTGTCGTCTCCTCGGTCGGCTTGAGGCATCTGGTCATGCTTTGTCTTCCTCCGCAGAAAACACTGGGAGTTCGACTATGAAGCGACTCCCCTGATTGGGCCCATCGCTCTGGGCCGTGATCCTGCCACCGTGTGATTCAACAATGGCGTGTGTGATTGACAGGCCTAGCCCGAAGCCGCGCCTCTTGGATCCTGTTCGTTGCGTGAAGAAAGGATCGAATACGTGCTCTCGCGTCTCGTGTGTCATTCCGTGGCCGTTGTCCGAGACGATAAGTTCTACGGTGCCGTTGTGCCGCTTACCCTTGAGCTGCACTTCGCCCACATCAGGCTCAACGGCCTCCAAGGCGTTGACGGTAAGATTGAGTACAACCTGCTTGAGTTCCGTTTCATTGCCCAATACATCCGAGCCGGGAGCGAATTCGACGGTGACTTTTCGACCGCGGTACTGCTTCAACGATCGCAGCATCGTTGCGACATCGTCCACGATCTGATCGAGGGGGACTCGCGTACGTTCGGCGTCTCCACCGGAAGACAAGGACAACAGCTTTTCGATGATTCCCTTACAACGGAAGGATTCGTCGCGGATGATGCGGAGCGCCTGTTCGGTGACCTCTTGTTCGCGTGCATCCGTCGGCTTACGGATTCGCCGCAGCGTGAGTTCGGCGTGCCCCGAGATGATACTGAGTGGATTGTTGATCTCATGTGCGACCCCAGCCGCGAGGTAGCCAATGCCTGCGAGGCGCTCAGAACGAACGAGTTCTCGACTCTTTTCACGAACACGTTGCTCCAAGTCGTGATAGAGTTCGTCAAGCTCCGCCGCCATCTGATTGAAGTCTCGGGCGAGCTGCCCAAACTCATCATCATTGGTTTGCGGAAGGCGCTTGTCGAACCGCCCCGATGCCAGCATCCTCACCGTGTCACGAAGGCGTCGTATCGGCACTACCACGCTTCGGTATAACGCGATGTTGACCAGCACGGTCGTCAGAATCATAGCACATGAGACGAGGACCAACACGATCAATGTTACCTGGAGCGTTCGGCTCGATGCTCGATGCGAAAGAGCTATCGTCTCATCCATTTCGTTTGCCAAGTGCTTGAGCTGAGCCTGCGCCGCCTTGAGACCGGCGAGAGCAGCGGCTACCTCCACTTCGCCGGATTGCGTCGTTAGCGAGGCCGCCACTTTGCGTACATCCGACTCCAGCGCTTGTAGATACCTGCCCTCTTCCTCCTCGTGAGGGGCGATATCCCTATGCTGTTGGTCCTGGAAACCGAGGAGATTCCGCAATTCGCGTACGGCTTCTAAAAGTTCGGCATCCGCGCCTTCCAGGGTTGCTCCGGCTTCGATCGTGCCCCTTACTGTCATGAGATGTTCGTTAAGGTTGAGGATCATGCGCAACTCGGCATACTCGTCGCTCGCAATCCGCACCGACTTCCGCGCCGCCAGCAAGCCCCATGCAGCGGATACGGCAACGATGACGATTGCCGTTGTTAGAACACAGGTTTTGAGCGTCATCCTCTTCGCAAGGGTCATCGGTGCCTCCGTTGGGTTCGCGCCTGCATCATAACGTCGCCCGTCCGATGGAGGTAGCTGACTGCAAAAATTGCAGCTTTGGCGCGGAAAATTCGGTTTTGGTGTAACGTGGGTGCGGCCACCCAAAACGCCCGAGACGCGGGGGTAGCCGAGCTTTCAGTTGAACGGGCCGGCGGAGCTAATCGGCGGTAATGATAGATACGCACTATGCGGATTCTCCACACTTCCATTCCAGTTCGAGAACCGAAGCGAGTCGCACGAGCGCTTGCCGAACTCGTCGAAGGTGCGACTTTCGATTTTCTCCACCGTGGCTGCTATTTCGTGACTTTCGGCGAACCCGGATCGCTGATCGAACTGTACCGAAAGGAGATCGAAATCCACCCTGGCGAACCGGGAAAACCGTGCGAGCTGTTGGACAGCGATTCGTACGGAAGATTCACCGGTTCACACACGGCGATCCAAGTATCCGCCAGCGCCGATCGTGTGTTGGAGCTCGCTCGCGCTTTCGGATGGCGTGCTGAAATCCATCGCAGGCGCGTCTTCCGCGTGATCGAGGTCTGGATCGAAAACGAATACCTACTCGAAGTGTTTCCGCCCGAATTCGCAACCGAATACTTGGCGGCATGTGAACTCGTATCCTCCTCCGCGCCGCAAAGCGACATCAACCAGAGATTGGAACGTGCCCATGAGACGTAAGAATAAGACGGCCACGTCAACTTTTTCGCAACAACTCGCACGCGAACAAATCTGGCTGGTCATCGCTTGCCTACAAAGTCTCGATATATATGCTTTCCCCGATGGACCGGAGAGTTAAGAATGATGCACCGCGCATATGAAGACATTACGCTCACGATGTATCCGCAAAGTCACACGCGGCGACCGGAAGTGTCCGATGTCCTCGTGCGCTCTGTACTCGATAGTCAGCCGATACGGGCGCTACGTTTCGTCTTCGACGGCAAAGGACTAAGCGTTGAACCACGACCGATCGTATACAAAGACCTCTCCGATTCCTTGGTCCGTTTGATGTTCCCAGTGACAGGTGGCCCGATTGTTGACGGCGCCATCGTGTCGGTGGTTTGCCTGTTTGATCGAGTGACAGATCAAACCCTGTACGCTCACTCGATGCACGCTGGTCCCGGCGTCAACCCGCTGGTTCGACATCTCGACGGACCGATGTCCGCACCCAAGCCCCAGGCTGACGCCGACGGCGATCGCGCCAACCGACGGATAGCTCAACACAAACAGGCACTCTGGGATCGATTTGTTGAAGAACTCCCCCGCTTGGGGGAGCAGGAGGCCGGGCGTCGTTGGCGCGAAGGCTACTACTGGGCGCTGAAACGACTCTACTTCTGCTGCGGATGCAGCCAGTGTAAATGGGGCAGTCCCTTTTTCGATGACCCGGATCCATCCTTGCCACGCAGGGCGGTTGTTTCAACACTTTCACATCAAGGCTCGCCGCTCAACACCAAGCACACCACGATCGTTTCCGACATTCTCTCCAGTAACGCATGGCTGGTCGAAGTTGCCTACACACAGCGCGGAGGGTTCGACATCATCGAGCAGCCTCGTCTAGTCAAGGTTTTGGACGGCGACTTCATCCAAGTCATTTTTCCAACCAACCTATCTCTGGTGCAGGCCGGAGCACTCGTCGCAGTTGCGTTTACTTATCATGTGCCATCGCGAACTGTGGCGATCGCACACTGCCTTTGCGCCGGTCCCGAATCGGAAATACAATTTATGAAAGGCGATGTGGCCTTTGGTTTGCCCCTTCCACAACCGGGAAAGGCCGGTGAAGACGCGAGAGCCATATACCGTTCGTGGCGACGAGACGCTTGGTCACAATTCTGGTTGCACGAGCTTGAGGATGGTCTTGCTATGGCGAGCGAAAAGTGGTTGGAGGAATTCTGGGGCGCACTGGGGGGGCTGTTCGGTGGCAACGATATTTCCTGCGTAACAGAACACCGGCAGCTGCCAACCGATCTCGATGAATCACAGTTAGCTGGTGCTGCTAGCGGTGAATCGATACTCCCGTACCAGGCGCTTGAGAACACTGGCGGCCGGTGCTTTGCAGGGCACGCGATGAATCGTCGGCCCAAAGAACTTCGCGCCCTTGCTCTATCTACGCTCATGGTCAACATGGGGCGTCGCTGCAATCAGGCTTGCCACCATTGCCATGTCGATGCAGGCCCCAATCGAACCGAGGAAATGACTCGAGAGACCGTGGAACTCGTACTTGACGCACTGCGCCGCTTCGACATCGAGACGCTTGACATTACTGGCGGCGCTCCAGAGATGAATCCTCATTTTCGATACCTGGCGCGCGAGGCATCTCGACTGGGCTGTCGAGTCGTGGACCGTTGCAACTTGACGATCCTCTTCGAGCCGGGCTACGAAGACCTGCCCGAGTTCCTGGCTGAACACGGTATCCAGATCTCTGCCTCGCTGCCATCCGACGAGGCGGACATCGCTGATCGTCAACGGGGAGTCGGAACCTTCACCAAAAGTATCGCCGCGCTGCAGAAACTCAACGAACTGGGATATGCCATGCCTGAAATGGGCTTGACACTAAACCTGGTGCATAACCCTGCCGGGATTGATCTCGGTGCCCCGCAGCACGACTTGGAGCAACACTACAAACGTGAATTATTCAATCGCTTCGGGGTCCGTTTTGATCGGCTTTTTGCCATGAACAACATGCCCATCAACCGCTTTGAACACGACTTGAAACGCCAAGGCCTGTGGTCAGTGTATATGGATCGACTGGTTAGCGCGTTCAATCCAAATACAGTGGACGGATTGATGTGCCGGCGAACCCTATCGGTGGGATACGATGGACGCCTTTACGACTGCGATTTCAATCAAGTCATGGACATCCCACTTACCTCTGGCCTACCCGCTCACATCCGTGATCTTGACGCTTCGGTACTCCAAAATAGGGCGATCAACACGGTCGCCCACTGCTTCGGTTGCACGGCCGGGGCCGGTTCATCATGCAATGGTGCCCTTGTCGCCTTGTCTCGCGATGTGGGAGTAGGCGATAACGGAAACGGACGGAATCTCGTGGCACTAACACGCGAGGTAACGCATGACACCTAGGCCAATCGACGTGTTCCTAACTGGGGCGACCGGATTTCTTGGACACTATGTGCTTGCAGAACTGCTCGCGCATCCGCACATCAGATGCCGCGTATTGCTCCGGCCTCCGATATCCAAGACTTCCGAACGACTTGGCAAGCTTCTCGTGGACATGGGTCTCAATCTCTCGGCGCTTATCGCTAATGGGCGTATCCTACCCGTCGAGGGAGAATTGCCGGACTCACTCAACTGGGAGGACATAAGCGGCGTTGACATGGTTCTGCACGCTGCAGGGAATACAACCTTCCATGCCAACGGTTCGGGCGAGCCAGCAATGACAAACATCGATGGCACACGCGCGATACTATTGCAGGCCACTAATGCTAAAATTCGCCGGTTTTCTTTTGTCAGCACAGCCTATGTGTGCGGCGAACAAATCGGCCATCAGCCAGAAGCGATCTTCGAAAATCTTCCGCCGATTCGCAACGAGTACGAACGATCGAAGTGGGAAGCAGAGCGGCTTGTTTGGGCTTGGGGCGAAGACAACGGAATAGTAACGATTTGCAGGCCGTCGATTCTGTTTGGTGACAGCCATACGGGGCGAGCCAGCGCCATGAAGGGATTGTATCTTGTTGCCAGAGCGACCGAGATACTTGCACGGGCCATGGATGGCAACCACAAGGTTGACCGCCATCAGATACCATTCCGAATTCTTGGGCATTCTCATGCCACCTGTAATATTATACCCGTTGATTGGGCCGCCCGGCAGATCGCCAACATCAGCCTGGAGCCAACCACCGAATCCTCGGTGCATCACGTCACCAACCCCGATCCACCCACTCATAAGGAAGTCAAACGGTGGCTGGAGCAATACTTCGACATAGCTGGCGGGCGATTCAGCAATGCGACGTGGCCGCTTGCGGATGCCAACCACTATGAAGACCTATTTTACTCGCTGGGAAACATCTGCCTTGATTACTTTCGCGACGGTCTGACGTTTGAGTCTAGCCGTATGGTGGACACGCCTTCGGGGAAACGTTTGATTGACGGCTCAGCGTTTGCTGCGTGTATGAAGTACGCCCAAGCAACCAACTGGTGTCGAGCACACGGCGATGCCCACGATTTCCAGTCACCTGCCGAAGGCTTCAATCCAACATGGTACTTCGAGAGCTATCTGCCCAAGGCCGTACCCCGTTCTGTGGTTGCGAAAGTCGAAGAGTTGACCGCAGTGGTACAGTATACAATCACCGGTCGAATCGGGGGAAGTTGGATCAGCCGTTTTGAGCGCGGTCGACTAAAGGAAACCCACGCTGTACCGTCGCCGCTAATACCGGAGTTTGAGTACCGCTTGTCGTATGAGGATTTAGTTGATGTCGTATCTTGCCGCAAACCGTTGCAAGATGTGTTTTTCCACGGCAGCGCCGAAATGTTTGGAGATGTGGAGCGGGCGCTAAAGATGGTCCCCATCATCGGCGAATTCCTCAAAGAATTCCCCGTGATCGGTAACGAAAGCCCAAGAGTTATCAGTCACACCGGTGTGCTATGTTGACCGCAACGGGATTCGTTGAAGAAAACGTTCGCATCCAAGGGTGCGAACGAATGCTGTCAGGCCTCCTTGCCTATCCCGATGTTGGCGCTGATTGCTGCGCTTTGATCGCGGGACCGCACCCGTTTCTCGGCGGAGATATGCGCAACAACGTCGTGAGTTCGTTATCGAAAGCGTTGACGTCACGAGGTACGGTAACGCTAGCGTTTGACTACGGCGGCGTTGGAAGTAGCGAAGGTGGGCCTGCGGATTGGCCCAGTGTGATGTCAACTTTTTGGACGAAAGGATCTTTCAATGAGGAACACGATTGGGCGGACGATGCCGGGTCGGCGATCGCGGCACTCAGTCAATGGTGCGATTTTCCTCCGGTGTTGATCGGGTACAGCTTCGGGTGTTGGACGGTTGTAAAGAATCTGCAAGGATCAGGCGTTAAGGCAATCGTCCTGATTTCCCCCAATCCCAAGCAGCACTCTTTCGAGGAATTGTCAGCGTGCCCGGTGCCGCTACTCATGCTCCATAGCGACAATGACTTCACTTGCGGCATTTCCGAATTGATGGCTTGGTATGAGTCGATTCGTGAACCCAAAATGCGAATCCAGTTGCCTGCTGGTGAGCATTTTTTCCGAGGCCATGAAACGGAAGTTGCGACGACGGTTCTGGAGTTTCTGCAACACCATGACATTCTCCCGGCAAGGTAGCGCGAACATGACAGGACACGATATGAGCATCGAGGCGCGGCTTCGCGACGTTCTCGCGATCCACTTCGATCCTGAACAAGGCAGCCCGTACTGGCTTGACCGCGCCAAGGAACTCGGGTTCGATCCACGCATCGAGATCATGTGCGTCGCTGATCTCGCCCGGTTCCCCATGATGGATCAGGCGGATCTCGCGAAATACGAGCTTGTTGATTTTCTTCCAAGACCGCTGATGGATCGCAAATGCGAGTTGATTATCGCACAAACCGGCGGTACGCTAGGCCAACCTGCCTGGACGGCATATCTGGAGAACGAATTCCGGGAAGCCTTTGTCGATCCTTTCGTCATTGCCGCAAAGCACGTTGATTTCCAATTGGGTGGAACTTGGCTTTATGTAGGGCCGTCCGGGCCGCACATCATCGACCGCGCTGCGGACGCCATCGCTCGGACAACGGGTTCGATGACACCGTTCAGCGTCGATTTCGATTCTCGGTGGGCAAGGAAGTTGGCTACTGGTAGCTTTGCTGCGCAGCGATACCTACAACACATCGTCGATCAAGCCCTTGCGATTCTGAACTCCCAAACGATTACAGTGCTCTTCTCTACACCTGTCGTAATCCGTGCTCTTGCTGACTCAATGCGTTCCACGCAACGTGAGAACATCTGCGGCGTCCACTACGGCGGCATGGCCATCGAATCGAACGAAATGAAGGCGTTCCAAACGGAAGCATTCCCGAACGCAGTCCACCTGTCAGGGTATGGCAATACACTATTCGGATGCTGCCTCGAACTGGACATGGCCGTTGGTCGAGAGCTGATCTACTACCCATATGGAGACAGGGTTCTCCTCGGAGTGGTCGATGAACAAGTGGATCGACCTATGTACGACCGGGCTGGAGCTGAAGGCCCTTTGGTGTTTTCAAGGTTGGATGAGACAGTTCTATTGATAAACGTTTTTGAAAGAGATTGTGTGAGGCTCTGCGATCCACCGACGAATGCGCCTACAGGGTTTGGGCTAATGGGCGTCGGATCACCAAAGCCTCAAGTCGAGCACCGAGATGTCGCTTCGGTTTCTCTCTACTAAAGGTGATGTATTACCTATGAAACAACGGACTCGCCAATGGATACATCGAGTGTCGCCTTTTTTTTGCCTCATTGGCTTTTGTTTCGAGAGCGGTTGCGTTCCGAATCGATTAGGACTCTCGATTGCGTATCATGCGGAGAAGACTTCGGTGACAAACGCTGCCGCGCGTCACACGACAGTCAGTCCGTACTACCGGTTTGACACAGCCCTCCTCAGCGACCTGGATGACGCCCTCGCAGTTGGCGATGTGTTAGTACAGCGCAAAATGGCGCGTGCGGTTTTGCGCGGCGCCTACGCACTGGGTCAGACGTCTACAGCGAATGAGATCGAACGACTACCGGCCTACGCACGCAAGAAGTTAGCAAAGATCACAAGAAGCTCGGCTGATCGCGCCGTCCTGCAACATCATTTCTCAAGACTTGCGGGCGCGGCGTTCGCAAGCGATTTGCGAGATGTGGATCGGCTTACGTCACCGGAATTACAGAGGAAGCTGGTGAGCATCCGCGAGGGCGTCGAAGATTTACCCGACGACAAGGGACGATCGGCACGCAAAGTCCTGTATGCGTGGGCTGCGTCCATGACCGCCAATGGCATCGCGTATGAAGAATCCCATCTTGCCGAGAAATGTCTCGCTAAGGCCGAAAAGACCTTCGCTCGCATTGCGATCCGGCATCCACACGAATCGAACGACGCAGCGCTCATCACGAAATACGCTCCGATCATCGGCGTGGAGTGGCCTACAAATCGCCGCTATGACGCCAACTTCGACAGGATTGGTGGCGTCAAGTTGTCAGCGAAGGGCCAGCACATCAAGGTTCGTATCGATCCCACAGAACCGACCGTCTACTCATACGAAACGGTGGCCAAGATCGGTGGGCGTCGCTTGCGGCAGCTCAACTATGTTTGGTGGTTCTCCGAGCGTCCGGAAATGAGCAAGGATGATCCGGTGGCCGGTCACATTGACGGTTCAATGCTCAGAATCACGCTGGACGTCAACGACATTCCGATATTCCTCGAATCCTCTTTGAATTGTGGATGCGCTCACGTGGTTTTTGTTGCCAACCGTATCGAGTCCGCCGCGCGTGAAGAGTTTGGAGTACCGCTTACTGGCAAACGTTTTGCTGTTGAGAAGAGTGTTCCCGGAAAGTATGATGTCGTTGTAATCGACACATTCGATACACCGTCCAAACTCATTCACCCGATAGTTATTTCTTCTGCGGGTTATCATGAAGTCTTTCACGTCAGCATCGACGCACCAGCCATACTAGATTCGCTGGAGATTGCGGAGGATGCGTCGTATCAACTTGTGAGCTATGACACGCTTGATGCACTACCGCTCAAGGACGGCGTCGCCAGCATGTTCGGTCCAGATGGCCTTGTTCATTTTGCCGGACGCCCCGAAGGGTTCCTGCTCGCGCCGTCGGGCATTCTTAGCGCTGGGCAACCACGTAAACGCGGTACTCAGAGAGTCCGCTGGGATGACTACCTGCACGATGATCCACATCTACTTGATAAGACGCTTCGCCTTCCCCCACTAGATTGAGAACGTTACATGGCCGTCGAAACCATATTACTGCTTGCCGGATGGGGGGCTATTTGTAACGTGTGGCTGGGGCTTATCGTCGCCCAACGTAGGGCCCGCCGCGACGGGCTGTTTCTCGAAGTGGCTGTGGAAAACTCGACAGAATTTCCGAAACACACTGATATGCCGACAGTTTGCGTGGTGATCGCCGCGAGAAATGAATCCGAGGGTTTGGCCAACTGCCTGCGAGATGTACTAGCGCAAAACTACCCGAAACTTTCGGTCCTCGTGATCGATGATCGTAGCGAGGACACCACCTACGAAATTGCACAAGAGTTTGCTCGATCAGATCCTCGGATGCAGGCTAAACATATTGACCATCTGCCGCCTAAGTGGATGGGCAAGTCGCATGCCTTGTGGCAGGGAACCCGAAATGTTCTCGCCGATTGGCTGCTCTTTACGGACGTCGATTGCAAACTGAAGCCACACGCAGTTGGACGTGCGATCGAAGAAGCCCGCACACGGAATGTGAAGTTCTTGACGCTCTGGCCACAGCAGACCGCAGGGGGATTCTGGGAACACACTATCATTCCCTTGTGCGGCGGGATCATCGCCCTCTGGTTCGGTTCTCAACGTGTAAACGAACCCCGTAGCGTCATGGCATTTGCCAACGGGCAGTTCCTGTTGATCGAACGCGAAGCGTACGAACGAATGGACGGACACAGAGCAGTACGCTCCGCCATCATAGAAGACATCCCGCTGGCCGAGTATGCCAAAAAGTCGGGGGTGTCATGCTGGGTTGCGTCCGGGCGTGATCTTGTTTCGGTCCGCATGTACGAGAACTATGGTGCAATCTTGAACGGTTGGGCGAGAATCTATGTCGGGGCGTTGAGAAGCGGAACCAAGATCGCGCTCAGTATGATCTGGCTGATCGTCGGCTCGCTTCTTCCATATATCGTCGCAGTCTGGCTGGCGATGGAATTCTATTCGGCCTGGAACACGAGCGCGAAGATCAGCATGGATATCATCTGTTTCGCCGCCCTTTGCGCGAGCCATCTGATTTTAATGATGGTCGCCAGCTACCGGTTTTGGGGCATG
Source organism: Gemmatimonadota bacterium (assembly GCA_036679605.1). Taxonomy (GTDB): domain Bacteria; phylum Gemmatimonadota; class Gemmatimonadetes; order Gemmatimonadales; family GWC2-71-9; genus JAZDCZ01. The sequence continues at coordinate 2,861 of JAZDCZ010000083.1, read as the reverse complement.
GGCGGATGTCGGCGAATAGACCTATTCTGGTATCCGCTTTCCGTATGTGTTGTGGTGCGCATCCTGGCACAATCCTGGTGGTGGCTGACGATTAGACGCAGCGTTCCGTGGCGTGACACTCGCTACACCATCGACCGTCGGGGAAGAATCGTTGTATGATCTCGCTCCAAACCGATTACCACAGAATCCTCCGCGCAAGAATCTGGGAAGAACGATAGCATGGATACTATGGCTCGTTGCGGCGGCACTGAGCGGGATGGGCTTGCAGCACTACCGGATTGACAATGATCTGGGAAGTTGGGTTCCCGACCTTGAGGCCGTTGGTGCGATTAAGTCATATGCGATTGTTGGATTTGAACGAAACGCTTTCGTTGAAGCCGATATCGCCGATTCTCTCCGCCATCAACAGGCAGTAGGCTTTTGTCTCGATTCGGCCTACGTTGAAAGGACTGGTCGTTCGCAAGGAATCACGCCCGAAAAATTCGTCGTCAGCGAAGACGGGACATACGCAGGCATATTTGTGTTTCGACGCACCGACTCTGACGATGAGACTTTCGTTCGTCAGATTCACGCAGCGCTCGCTGAGTATGATCGAAGTCTGGATCGGTTTGCGTTAGCGGGCCCCGCAATCTTTCATGTGTCGCTCAACGCATTCAGTCAGCAACGATTGCCGGTTATCATGCTGTTCATCAATCTCATGGGCGGTGTTTGGCTATGGTCGATCACGGGAAAACCGAAGGCGGCTGTAACGGGCGTCGCGGCGATTGTGCTCAGCCAGGTCGTCTTGTTGGGCATCGTATCTTGGCAACGAATTCCTGTTGACATGTCACTGTCCATGATTCCCCCGCTCATCATGGCGTTGGGGTACTCGTACGCGGCGCATCGAGCGCTTCGTCGCGGTATCACTGGTACATTGCTATTGTGTTGCGGAACGACGGCGGCAGGAATCGCTAGTGCTGGCATTAGTGATTTGGTGCCTCTCCGATTGTTTGCCCTTCACGGAACTCTTGGCATGGCGCTGGTCTGGCTCGCCGTTGTGACGCTATTGCCCGCACCTGCCCCTCGCGATCGGTCGAGCCGTCCTCCTGCCCGGTGGCTTGAACCACTCCTACGCTGCAACCTCGCGATTGTCCACCGGCATGGTAATGCCGTTGTCCTCGTTTGTGTCTTCATCACGATCGCATCAATCGTTGCGATACCGTACCTGCATATTGAATCGAATCCTCTAGCTTTCTTTCCAACTGATGCGCGCATCACACGCGATTTTTCCACCATCGACGCGCGCCTGACCGGAACATTGCCTTTTCAAGTCACGGTGACCGGATTAGCCGACCCTACGAAAATGCTGCAAAAAACGGTAGGCGTGAGGAAGGTTCTCAATGTCTCGACCATCGTCGGGGGAGACCAATCAACATACTGGGGTCTGGCTCAAGGCGATGCGTTACCCGATCTGGTTTCCGCACAGGAAGAATGGCATGCTTGGGCAAACACGAATCATGTCCAATTGCAATGGCGTGGCGTCGCTGCGCAGATCACGACTACGGGAAGAATCCTACAGCTTGTCACGGTAGTCACGCTGCCGGCCATGGCACTAATTGCGGCTATGTCCATAGGGTTCTTGACGTGGAGCTTCAGGATGGCCCTTATCGCTGCTTGGGTTAATCTCCTGCCAGTATGCTGCCTGATCTTGATCGTAGCGATCGCCCAAGTATCCATCGGATTACCATCGTTCATGATTGGCGCCATTGCCATCGGCATGGCCATCGATGACACCGTGCACTTGGCTAGTGCCGTCGGAGAACGACGCGGAGTAACTCGCGGGCTGATGCGCTGTTGGCGGCCATGTGTCGGGAGCACGTTTGTCTCCGCCTCGTGTTTGGCCTTTTTTGCTTTGAGTCCGTTCGGTCCTACCCGGCAGTTCGGCATTCTGCTCGGATCTACCTCTCTGTGCGCACTAACGGTAGATATGCTTCTTTTTTGTGTTCTCTACGACGACAAAAGGACACGACAGTAGACGTGGATGTTAACACCAAATCTACTGTACACTTATGGCACTGATTATACTACAAGCAGCAAATACGATCGACTCAACTTCATTACCTATCTCGATGGCGGGTGTGGCCATTTATGTTGGCGCGGTGGAAAATATCGCGCCACACTTTACTTGCGCGAGCGCGCGGTTTGTGGGATTCTCCGGGTATGGATGTGGTTACTATTCACTTGAACAGGAGGCTTGCCCATGGATCGCGACGTGCTGATGCATCAAATGAGAGAACGGTTCGAAGAAGAGTTTTCCAAGGCCCTCAACGCGTTGGAGAACGCGCCGGATGGTCACTGGATCGAGGCGAGCGAAATGGCCTTCCGCGATGCGGCTTTGACCGTGGCCCGTGAGGGCCTGGAGCTGGCGGTGCAAGCGAATGTCGATGCCGATCCCACGGCCCAAGCGGCCGCTTTTTCCCCCTCCGGACTCTGCGATCAGCGATCTTCCTCCCGCGCGCAATAAGGGCGATCGTCCGTTGAATGTGCTGACCGCGACCGGAACAGTGACCATGCAACGCCGCTATTTCTGGTCGCGTGCCACGGGCGGGTTATGTCCGGTGGATGCCCTTGTCGGCATCCACGAACGAACCGTAACGTCTGGTGCTTGTTGTATGCTATGCACGTTGGGGGTCGTTGAGGATTTCAAGCAGGCGGCGGAGGATTTGTATGCCATAGCCGGGATTCGGATTTCCCCGGAACGGCTTCGTTCGCCTGATGGAAAAGCATGCCTCAAAACTGGCACTAGAGAAATCGCCAACCCTCGTGTCCATCACCGATGGTGCGCCTTGGATTCGCAGCCGCATCCTGGAGCATCTGCCTTA
>JAZDCZ010000082.1:0-12140 GCA_036679605.1 Gemmatimonadota bacterium | reverse complement strand
GTTTTCACGCTGCCGTTGACTACGATCGTGCCATCGTAGGTGCATAAAGGGTTGGCCACGAGGGCCTTGGCCCTAGGTAGCCTCGTGTCATAGAGTCGCTCGGGCAGGTCGAGTAGGGGTAGTTGATTGCCACCGAACACAAGGTTCCAGTCAATCGTGCCGGAGCTGGAGCGTGCGCTGCCACGCAGACGTCCTGAAAGCAGCTGGGCCTCCCCTATGGTCACGCGTAGGTCACCGTCTTCGAGTTTGCATTGGTCTATTGGCACCTCGCTTTTCGCCGCCGTTATCTCTCCCGCTTCACCGTCGAAATAGACCGCCCATAACTCACCGATGGCGTCTTGCGGACGCCCCTCAGGACTAAACACCGTGTATCGGATCCAAAAAGCCAGGGGACGAAGCGGATGGTTGGCTCGCTGGAAGTAGCTCTCGTAATGGCCGGTGGTCTGACCCCTTCGGTAGCGTGGCCGATTAGCAAGGCTTTCGAGTGATTCGAGTTCGGGCGACATCGTGAATCGCAATAGATCTTAGCATAGGTTGAAACGGGTCGGGGCGCCAAGGTGAACCCAGGCGCTTTGAGAGGTATCGCTGCGAGTAAGTTGCAGGGATGTTGCAGGTAGCTTGCAGGTAGCTTGCAGGTAGCTTGAAAGAACCTCAGCACGGTGCTTGAGTGCCGGTCATGCAAAGGGGAAAATGTACGAAGCTGAATCGCCGGTTGTTGTACTCGGTGACCCTGGTCGCGGTGCCTGCGATTCTGTTGTTGCTGTCCTGTCTTGCGAGTGCGCAGGTCGATATTGCGGCCTCTGAGCGTGTCCTCACTCTTCCCGAGCCGCGCGGCGATCACTGGGTATGGGTCGGTGATCTCATACTTCGGCGTAGCGCCTTGTTCGACGCCGACAGCGCGCGCATGCTGGGCATGGTAGATGGCGGTTACGGTGTCGCCGGTCTTGTGCCGTTGACTTCGTCGCAGCGTCGAGAGTTCTACACAGTCGAGAGCGTCTACTCGCGCGGCCACCGAGGTGTGCGCAGTGATATCGTAACCATCTATGATTCGACTACCCTCAAGGCTTTAGGTGACGTAGAGGTGCCGGCCAAGCGAGCCGATGTCGGGCATGGCATGGCACTGTCGACTCTTCTCGACGAAGAGCGGTTCTTCCTGGTGTTCAATCAGACGCCTGCGACATCGGTATCGGTCGTCGATCTTGAATCGCGTCGATTCGTAGGGGAGATAGATACTCCGGGCTGCGCACTCGTGTACGCCGTGGGTGCTCGACGCTTCGCCATGCTTTGCGGAGACGGCAAAGTCCTAGTGATTACCCTCGACGACAATGGGCACGAAGTCGAGAGGGTGGAGAGCGCCCGGTTTTTTGATGCAACCGATAATCCGGTGACAGAGAAGGCCGTACGCATAGACAAATCGTGGTTCTTCGTCACCTTCGAAGGACAGTTGCACGAAGTAGATTTTTCCGGCCGAATACCGAAACCGAGGGAGCCTTGGTCGTTATTTTCTCCCGCCCAGCGTTCGGAGGGATGGAGGATCGGCGGCACCCAGCATCTGGCCGCCTATACGCCGCGCAAATACCTGTACTCTCTGGTTCATAAGGGTGGCCCCGGCAGTCACAAACTGCCCGGTAGCGAAGTGTGGGTATACGACTTGAAGCGGCACATTCGCATCAGCCGCATGAAGGTGAGCAATCTCCTCGTTGCGTTTCTCCAAGGCTACCTTGACGACGGAAGCGGCAAGAGCGGAGGGCTCGTCGAGAAGATGGCGGTCAGGGTGGCAAACTGGATTGTTCCCAACCCCGGCGCCGATAGCATCGTTGCTACCCAGGATTCCGAGCCGGTTTTGATCCTTGGAAACGCGCAACTCGGAGCGGTGGCCGTGTTCGATGCACTCAGCGGCGACCATCTGCGCGACATAAAAACCACCGGTGTTGCCGGGGGACGCTTGGTGTTGCCGTGATCGATCCGGTCGTGGATATCGTCGTTCGATGCTCGCTGGCGCTATTGTTTGCGACAGCCGCGTACCACAAGCTCGGGGACTTCGAGAGTTTTCGGCTCATCATGCTCGATTACCGCCTGCTTCCCGAACGAGCGGTCGGGCTTGCTGCGAGGTCCCTTATCGCCTTCGAAGCGTTTCTTGCGATGAGCTTGCTATTGAACGTGCATAGAGTTGCGACTGCTGAAGCAGCCGTTTTGTTGCTCGCTTGCTATAGCGTGGCGATCGTAATGAATCTTCTACGTGGGCGTCGCGATATAGGTTGCGGGTGTAGTGGGGCGATGCACAAGCAATTGATCTCGTGGTGGCTCGTACTGCGCAACTGGGTCTTGTTGTCGGTAGCGGTCTTGCTAGCTCTGCCGTTGCGACCCCGACCGTTGGGGCCAATGGATGCCTACACGGTGGCGATAGGTGTTGTGACTTTGGCTTTGCTCTACGGGGCCGCCAACCGGCTGATCACCGAATGGTCGGCACATCAAAAGAATCGAAGGCCGAGGTCGATGTCGACGACCGGAGAACGTGCATGATGGGGGCGCTATTGGCATCGACCATTGTTTTGTGGGCGGTCGTGCTCGTTTTGGCTTTAGTAGTGTTTGCTCTTGCGCGTCAGATCGGCGTTCTTCACGAGCGCGTCGCCCCGGTCGGGGCGTTGGCGACCAGTGCGGGTCCGAACGTGGGAGAGGCCGCTCCGGAACGAACAGTAGCAGATCTTGCCGGGGTTCCCGTTCGTATAGGCGGCAAGGAAATCGGAGGTCGGCGGACGTTGATCTTTTTCTTGTCGCCGAGCTGTCCCGTATGTAAGAGCTTGTTGCCGACCTTGAAACGCGTAGCCGAGGACGAGGACCGCCGGCTTCGGCTCGTGTTTGCCAGCGACGCTGCAGCTTCGGGCCACGACAGGTTCGTTCGTGAACAGGGGCTCGAGAGCTTTCCTTATGTATTGTCGGCCGAGTTGGGGTTGACCTACCAAGTAGGTCAGCTTCCGTTCGCCGTGCTCATTGATGCGGAAGGCATCGTCCGGGCCAAAGGTCTCGTCAATACCAGGGAGCACTTGGAAAGCCTTTTCGAGGCACATGCAGAGGGCGTCGCTTCGATCCAGGATTATCTTGCCGGAAAGAGCCGCGACTCGGTCGAAGCCACCGGACGGAGTACGCGATGAGCAGATTCGATAGTTGGGTTGAAGTCTCGGCGCGAGAAGTGGCCCGGCGGACTTCGCGTCGCAGTTTTGTTACACGTTTGGGGCGGCTCTTAGTGGGGGCCGCAGCACTACCGCTTTTGCCTGTTTCGCGTGCCGTAGCTGACGATACTGTTTCAGCGGAGTCGGCGGGATCTCGGTCGCGGCAGTCTCCGCCCGAGGAAGGCATGGAAGGGCCTGAGGGGAATCCGAGCAGTTGTCAGTACTGGCGGCATTGTGCGATCGACGGGTTTTTGTGCAGTTGCTGCGGCGGTAGTCACACGGCCTGTCCGCCGGGTACGGAGATGTCGCCGGTGACGTGGATCGGCACCTGCCACAATCCTGCCGACGGCAAGGACTATATCGTTTCCTATAATGATTGTTGCGGTCGTAGTTTCTGTGGGCGTTGTTTCTGTAATCGCAACGAAGGCGACCGCCCCATCTACTATCCGTTCCGGAGTAACGATATAAACTGGTGTATGGGCGCGTCTTCTCAGATATATCATTGTTCCACAGCCATTGTCCTGGGAGTCGCGGTTGAGGCGCAAGCGGAGAAGTGAAACCCCTGTTTGCTCTACTCGCCGTGCTGATCGTTGCGTTTGTCGCGACGGCCGCGCCGGCGGCATCGCCCGAACAGGATTACATGCTCAATTGTATGGGTTGTCACCAGGCCGATGGTTTCGGTTCCCCCGGGCGCGTGCCTCCTCTCGTAGGCATCGACCGCTTTCTGGCCTCTCCCGAGGGCAGAGCTTACTTGATCCGGGTCCCCGGAGTCGCCCATGCCGGACTCTCCGACCGACGGCTTGCCGCGCTGTTGAACTGGACTATTACTCGGTTCGGTCGGGCGCGGTTCCGTCAGTACACGACCGAAGAAGTTGCACCGCTGCGTAAGCGTCCGTTCCTGAATGCGATGGCTGCGCGTCGAGATATAGTAGTCGGACTCGAACAGCTCGGGCAGCGGACGCGCGGCGACGGGCACCCGCTAACGGTTGTTGAACAGGACGAAAACCCGGACGGAGCGATACCGCAGCCGGTCGAAAGGAGAGACTAGTGAGGGTCATGAGCCGTACGATAGTTTTTGTCGTCGTCGTCGGAACTACCTTGAGCCTGTGCGCTCCTTCGTTGTTGCGCGCGGAAGGGCTCAAGCTCAATCCGGGCCTGTGGCGAATGAAGAACACCATGAAGATGCCCATGCTGGCCGAACCGAGAGAGACTGTCACTGAAACGTGCATGAGGGAGGAAGAGTTTACCCCCGAAAGTCTCGTCAAGGACGGCAACGGTTGTACGTTGACCGACCTCGACGTCAGCGACGACACTATGCGTTGGAAGATGAACTGCCCGGGCCCCATGGGTTCTTCGATCGCCGAAGGACATATGACGGTGACCGATACCACCGCGAAGGGGGCGATGACCAATACGATGAACATGATCGGCCAAGCCATGACGATGCATATGGAATGGGACGGAAAGCGCTTGGGGGATTGTCCCTGATGGCCGAGCTTTCGAAGACCGTAGCGATTGTGACCGGCGCGAGCAGCGGTATCGGCGAAGCCGTTGCCCGTTCGTTGGTCGCCGGCGGCGCCGAAGTGCGGTGCGTGGTTTTGTTGCCGGTTTCGGTGAAATGGCGATCAAACCGGCGGCAATCGCCCGCGCCATTGTCTATGCTATCGAGCAGCCCGACGACGTCTCGGTGAACGAGATCATAGTACGTCCTACCAAGCAGAAACAGTGATGGGGCTGTGCTTATGCGCCAGTGGAAGTAGCGCTGGGAGCCCCGCATTGCAGGTCTTTTGGAGCATTTTGCCGGCGGTTATTGGGTTTAATCTCCAGGGCCCACTATGTTCTTTGGCAAGGCATACTCCCACGGTCAGCGAGTCGACGCCAAGGAAATGCCGTTCGGTTTGGGGGTTAAGGAGCGGCCCTGTTGCGGCTGGCCCGATCGCCTGTGGGACGCAGTCGGATGACAGGAATCTTTCTTGACGTTGCATTCTGGTAGGATTGATAAGAACTATACATCTTGACCAGTGCGGGCCAGAGCCGCTCGCGTTCAGCGTCGTCGATAAACACGGCCCGCATCTTACGTGCGTCGCCTCTGAGTTCGATCTCTGCTGCCGGATTCACTCGCAAATTGTGACACCATGCGGGATCGTTGATGTCACCGCCATGAGATGCGACGAGAATAACGTCGTCACCGTCGGCCAAGTACAAAAGCGGCGATGTTCGCTTCTTTCCACTCTTTCGTCCGATGGTCGTGAGTAGCAGGACGGGGGCCTTCATGAATGTGTTCCCCCAGCGCCCACCGGATGTTCTATATACGAGGTTGTGGAAACGAGTGATCGCGTGTTCGACCGCACGCAGTGGTCGAGGAAACCGCCGTCCGGTACGGCTGGTTGAGGCCGGGGCTGTCTGTTTCGCCATATTGGAGACATAGACCTTAAGCCGGGCCTATACAAATTATAACAAACTATAACTTTGAAGCTCCACATGCCCGGAGACGATTCTCAAGAATAGGACGGCGAATTGAGATCCGGCTGAATAATGAGAAACTAAGCCTCTGATTATCAGAGAAAACGCGACTCTTGCCGGGCTCGGCGTTGAGCACGAACTTTGCATTGGCAATAGTCGTAACTTTAGGGCAGGTTTCGCCGACCGGAAGGACAGAAGGAAAGGAAGGGCGATATGAGGGGATCGTACGCGAGGTTGGTCATCGTGGTCGCTATGGCGCTCCTTGTCTACGCGTGCGCGTCGGTGAGCCGGACGCTGGTGGCCCCCCCGAAAATAGCGGGAGCTGAGTTTGTCGGTTCCGAGGCCTGTGCGGATTGCCACGAGTCGAAAGTTGTGCGCTTCAAGGGTTCGACCCACTCCCTGCTTGTTGGGATGGAGGACAAAGCGATCAACATCGGCTGCGAGTCATGCCATGGCCCGGGCAGTATTCACGAAGAATCCGGAGGCGAACGCGGCACGATCGTGAACCCCCGTCGTTCTCCGGAAGCCTGTTTCGAGTGCCATCTGGACAAGCGTGCGCAGTTTTCCCTCCCGCATAGTCATCCGGTGACCACCGGTCCTCTGCAATTGACGACGGCGAAAGTGAGTTGTGCGGACTGTCACGATCCGCACGAAGGTGCGGCGGTCATAGGGGGTGGTACCGAGTTGACCTCACAGGCCGATACCTGCGAAAGATGTCACGTCGCGCAGCGAGGTCCGTTCGTTTATGAGCACGAAGCCCTGCGAGAGGGCTGTGTTACGTGTCACAGTCCGCACGGTTCGCCCAACGCCAAGATGTTGACCGAGCGCAACGCGACTCTGTGCTTGAAGTGTCACTTCCAGGAGCAGATTGATCCCAACACGATTCTGATCGGCGGTCGTGACCATTCCGGCTTCTTGCCGCGAGGAACCTGTTTTAGCGCCGGGTGTCACGAAGCCGTGCACGGCTCGAACGTCGATTCGTCGCTGCGATTTTGATTCACGAAGACCAGGGGGGGCGAAATGGAAGATGTAGTCCGGCTTGACCTGAGGCACGCGGTCATCCTCTTGGCTTTTGCCGTGGCCGCCGTGTTTGTAGCAATGTTCGTCGCGGTTGGGGCGACCTACGCTGAAACCGAGTTGATCGACTCAGAGATCATCGTCTCAGCGACGGGTTCTCTGGTCCACGACGATGCATCGCACTTCAAACAGCGGCAGCGGGTCGACGACAATGCGATCGGGGGACTCGAGAAACTCTACTTGGAATGGCTCACCGGAGAGGACGGTACTTTGCGATTACAGGGCCGGGCCATCGCCGGCAACAACGATTACCTGTTGAGATTGGACTACGAGGCCCTAGACAAGGCTTTTGTCTCGGGCGGTTACCGGGAGTTCCGCACGTGGTCGGACGGAGCCGGGGGATTCTTTCCGCCTAACGGGGCCTTCATTACTTTCTTCGACCAGGACTTGGCCCTGGATCGTGGGCAAGCCTGGCTGGAGGCCGGACTACGTGTGCCCGATTTGCCGGAGTTGACCTTGCGCTACGATCACTTCGAACGCGACGGCAAAAAAGACTCCACGAGTTGGGGCAGCACGGATCTCACCGGCGGCCTCGGTCGTCGCGCAATCGTCCCGACCTTTCTCGATATAGACGAGCAACGCGACATCATTAACCTGCGCGGTTCTTATATAGTAGCCCCCTTGGCCGACACGGAAATCGGCCTCGGCATGCGTTATGAATCTACCGATGTCGACAACTCCCGTAATATTCGCCAACAACCCGCTCAAACGGGGCTCGATCGCTTTGTAACGCAGCGTGATACCAGCAACTCGGATCTGTACAACCTGTATGCATATTCTCGCACGGGTTTCGGAGAGGACCGCGTGGTGTTGTCGACGGCGTATTCCTACACCGAGCTTGACAACGACCTGGGAGGCGCGCGTATTTATGGTGCCGGCTTCGGCGTTCCGTTCGACCCCGCTTCCGGCAATCGACAGCCCTTCGATAGGGGCTTTCTCGGCTTGTCGGGAAGTACGAAACTACGAACTCACACCGGTGCGTTGACCCTCATGGTTCGGCCGAGTGATTCCCTGCGGGTTACGGCTGCGGTCCGAGCCGAGGCCGAAGACATAAACGGGGTGTCGGCCTTTTCGGAAACGTTGGTAGGGTTTCCTCCGGCACTGGCCACCACCCAGACCCCTCTGACTGTAGCTAGTGCCACCGATACGACGTCGTACGCCGAGAGCCTGGAACTACGCTATACGGGGCGCAGGCACCTAGTCGTCTACGCGCGCGGCGATTGGGAGCAGGTCGACGGCAGCCTGCGCGAGGTAGAGACGGATGCGGGCGCCATGGTGGTTGATATTCAGAGAGACACCGACAGCGAGTTGATCGCGCAAAAATACACGGCCGGTACGGTCTGGTATCCGCATCGCCGCGTTAATGTGAGTGGCCGCTTCAGCTACGGCATGCGCGATACGGATTATCGCCACACGGTGGATTCGACCGGCGTTCCCCTGAGTAGTAATCGGTTCCCGGCCTTCATTCGAGGTCTGGAGGTCGCAGAGAAGAAAGGGAACATTCGTATCGCATGGCGAGCCCTGGATTCCGTGCGCCTAACGCTTCGTTACGATTTGATGCTTTCCTCGGTGGACAATTCATCGGGGACGCTTACGGAGGTAGAAAGCGTGGAGGTGAGAACCGGCATGCTCGGAGCCGGAGTGACCTGGAGTCCGTCGCCTAGTTCGTATGTTCAGGGCGATGTGGGCTATACGAGCAGTAGCACAGATACGCCTGCGGATGGGCTCGGCGGATCGGCTACGGCGCTTGTTACCGATTTTGACAATGATTACTGGAATGCGACTCTGACTGCTGGCGTTGCCTTGAATGAAGATACCGAACTTGCTGGCCGCTATTTCTTCTACCGGGCTAGTAACTACAAAAACAATTCGTCGACCAGTCAACCATTCGGCTCTAGTGCGGAAGAACACGGAGTGAGTTTGGGCCTTAATCGCAAGCTCAGCGAAACCTCCAGCGTGGGGCTTCGCTATGGATTCTTCAGTAATAATGAGGGACTCACGGGCGGGAATGGCGATTACAACGTATCAACTGTTTCCTTAACTATGGAGGTGTCATTTCCATGAGCTATCGTTTGCGTAGTCTTCAAGGGTCGACACGAAGTCTCGGTGTTGCTGCTGGTATATGTTTGGTTACAACCGTCTTCGTGATGTCGGCTGCAGTCGCGAGTGCCGAAGACGATGTAGCCGGGATGGCCGTCAAGGCGGCGTCGGATGCTCCTGCGTCAGCGGTTGCAGCCATCAATGTGTCCGCGCTGTGGGGCAAGCACTGCAAGTCGTGCCACGGCAGCGACGGGAAAGGAAAGACGAAGGCAGGTCGCGCCAAAAAGGTCAAAGATCTTACCGACCCGAAGGTCCGTGCAGAATTCGACCGCTGCGAAATGATAAAAAATGTCACCAAGGGTGTTTTCGACGACAAAGACAAAGCGCGTATGAAGCCCTTCGAGAAGAAACTATCGGAAGCTGAAATTGAGGCTCTCATCGATCATGTAATTGGACTGTCTGAGTAGGGCATAGGGTAGTCGAGGAGGGCGAACTTCCTGCGTGGCTTTCGCGGGCTAGGCAGTGACGAAGATCGTGAGGCTTTAGCGCGTGGTACGTACGCACACTAGGAGAAGTTTTCTTGATTGGCTGCTGGGCACCACGGTCCTTGCGTGGTTGGCGAGTACCGCATATCCGATCGTACGGTATCTCACGCCCTTGCCTGCTGCTGTGCAGAGTGGTCCCGCACGGCTTACCCGCGGAGACCTGACAAAGCTCGACCAACAGTCCTTTGCGATCGTCCCCCTGGGGCGTAAGCGTGTGATCGTGTTTCGCGGCAGCGATCAGGAGCTGCGCGGGTTGGATGCGAACTGCACCCACGAGGGCTGCACGGTCCAGTACGTAGCCGACGAGTCGATAGTATGGTGCGCGTGTCACAACGGTCGTTTCGATGTGGACGGCCGCGTGATCTCGGGTCCGCCGCCACGGCCCCTTCCCCGGTATGTTGTGACCAAAGATGAAGATGGCAACATATTCGTTGGGCAAGAGCAGACGTGAACGAGCAATCGGGACATAGCGGATTGCGTGGTTGGCTGAACGACCGCTACGATCTCGAGCCGCTATTCCGTTTTCTTGGCCACAAGGAAGTTCCTATCGGTCGGCATTCGCTGGTGTGGTACTTCTTGGGCGGGGCAACCTTATTCTTTTTTATGGTTCAGGTGGCGACTGGGGCGTTGCTACTCATGTATTACCGTCCCGGCGAGTCTACGGCATACGAAAGCATTCGCTATATCACTACGAAAGTCCCTTTCGGCTGGCTGGTGCGCTCGGTTCACTGTTGGAGCGCGCATCTCATGATCATCTCCTTGATCGTTCACATGTTCAGCGTCCTCCTGCTCAAGGCCTACCGGCCACCGCGGGAGCTGACCTGGGTGACTGGCTACGCCCTTTTTGCCCTCGCGCTGTGTTTCGGGTTTTCCGGCTATCTACTTCCATGGAACGAACTTGCCTACTTTGCGACCACAGTCGGTACGGATTCTGTGAAATCGGTTCCTATCGTCGGACAATGGGTTCTCGAGGTGTTACGGGGCGGTCCGGACGTAACCATTAATACGCTGTATCGTTTTTTCTCGTTCCATGTCGTCATTCTGCCTTTAGCGATCGTCGGCCTTATCACTCTGCACCTGTTGTTCGTGCAAAGGCAGGGAATGGCGTTGCCCATAGGCGATCAGAAGTCACAGCGCGGAATGAAATTCTTCCCTAGCTTCGCCATGCGCGATCTTCTTCTGTGGCTCGGCTGTCTTCTCCTTTTGCTGTCCCTTGCCGTGTTTGTTCCCTACGGGCCGGGAGTTCCGGGTATGGAATGGGAGTTGGGGCTCAAGGCCGATCCATTGGCTCCCGCATACCCGGGCATAAAACCGGAATGGTACTTTCTCTGGGTATACCAGCTTCTCAAGGAGTTTCCGCCACACATCCTCGGCTTTGAAGGTCCTCAGCTCTGTCTGCTGATTGTCAGTGTTCTTGGCGTTGTTTGGGGACTGATTCCTTGGCTGGATAGGCGCGCCCGCGCGGATCTGCATTCGCCGGAGTTCAGCGATCTTGGCTTTGCTACAATCTTCTTCCTTGGTTATCTCACGCTCAAAGCCTGGGACGTGGTCGGGTTGGCGGTGGTGGTGAGTATCGTGCGTGTGACCGTCTATAAGCATAGGTGGTTCATCTTGAGTGGGACGGAAATCCTTCATGTGACTCTCCATGGTTTCGCCGGATTGTCCTATCTTGCGGCCGGGACGGTGGCCGTTGTGCTCGGAGCCGTGGCTGTGTTCATGAGTCTTCGGCCTGTATCGGGTTCGCGCGAGGTGGAGCAGCGATGACCCTTCGTGGTTGGCAGCTCGGAGCGGCGGTCGTGGTGTTTATGGTGCTTTTGATGCTGACCACACTGCACGCCGATCCGCCGGTACCGGTCGGCATTGATTACAGGCTGGGGGCACGAGTCGGACAGGCCACCGAGCCTTCGGAGGCCTTACTCGGCCTGTTGAACGGGAAAGACCAGGCGGGGAACCCGGTGCTTGGCGCTGACGAGAGCACGTACTTCGACGGCTTGCCGGGAACCGCGAAGGATTTATTCAATGAAGCTGTGGCCGATGAGAATATTACCTCGAGCGAGCACCTGGCGGAGCTCTTCAAAGCACACATGGCGCCGGATCAACTCGACGTAGTGTTGCGGGACAATTGTTTTATGTGTCACACGGATGCCGAATCGCAGACACCTGAGACGTTGTTTTCCATGGATCCGTCAGCCGGAGGGTCCCCGCACTTCATGACCCTCGCCGGACTGGCGAGGGATGTGCACATGCAAAAAGGGCTCTCGTGTGCCGGTTGTCACGGGGGTGATCCGAGCGATGTGATGGATCACGATTATCCGGAGATGAATCGCGCCTGGGTGCCCGTCTTTTGCGGGACGTGCCATGCTGACGTGGATATTGTCGGGCACTTCAACTCGACCCTACCCACCGATCAGTTGGCGAAGTACAAGCTCGGCGCACACGGCCAAGCATTGCTCGATGGTGAGGAAAGCCGCTCGGCGGAATGCGTGAGTTGCCATGGTGTGCACGGCATCTTGGGAAAAAACGATCCGAGATCGCCGGTTTATCCCAAGAACGTACCGGCCACGTGTGCTTTTTGTCATGCCGACGCTGAAAAAATGGAAGGGCTTATGCTCGCTGACGGGTCGCCTCTACCCGTCGACCAGCTCGAGGGCTATCGGTCGAGCGTGCATGGCACAGCTCTTCTCGATCGCGGTGATATAGGTTCACCCGCCTGCGATGACTGTCATGGTAGCCACGCTACGAAAATCCCGCCGCAGCGTGTCTGTGAAGAATGCCACGCGGGCAACGGAGAGTTGTTTGCAGGCAGCAAACACAAAGAGGCGTTCCAGGAGCACGGCTGGGGCGA
>JAZDCZ010000081.1:0-4778 GCA_036679605.1 Gemmatimonadota bacterium | reverse complement strand
TGACAATGTGACGGCGCTGAAGGGAAAAACTTGGAACATCATGTCTCCGGCGGCTCTCGTTTGGATAGATCAGACTTCTGTTATGGAAACGATCGAGCGCGGCGTTTTCTGACACCGATTTCCAAAATATGCAGGATCATGCATCAAAAGGTCGCCGACCGGCAGCCCCAACTCACTCGGAGTTGGTACTGCCGGTCACGCGCGTTTCACCTTGCTTCCACCTCAAGTGCCGAAATACGGTTAGCTGGAACTCCCTGCGGGGTCTTGCCGACGCTCAAAACAGACAGGCACAGCAGGTATTACCAACTCCCGTGCAGATCCCCATAACTCCCCCTGCATCCAGGCATGCCAGGTGGCAAAGACCCTCCTGGGTAGGGCAGAGCCCCTCAGTACCAGGCAAACACTCCGGAGGAGCCGACACTGCAGTGGCTTGGCCCGCACCAAGACTCAGTGCAATGGCGACGCCGGCGGGCATTAGACTCCGGTGGAACAACTGTGACAATCGGGACATTTTGCAACCTCCTTGTGAAGTTGGAACGATTCGGACTGCCGTCACTATGTGATACCGGCCCGGTGCGTCGCCAGAGTCCGAACGTGCATTTGGGGGGTCCGAACGTGCTGGGAGTTCATGCACGCTAGCGACAGTTGGAGTGCCACATAACTAGCGCACCCTAACCAAGTTTCGTCTGCCCCACAGCATTCCGGCGGTGCGAGCGGAGCAAATCCGTGCCCTAGTCAACGATCCGCGGCAGCTCGTTCATTGCGGGGTATCGCCAACGCATCAGAACAGACAGGTACAGCAATCATCATTCATACCGGTACAGATCCCAGCAAACGCCCATTCATTCTGGCATGCCTGATCGCAAAGACCGGGATTGCCAGGGCAGAACGGACCAGGCAAACACTCTGGAAAAGCAGACACCGCAGTGGCTTGGCCTGCACCAAGACTCAGTGCAATGGCCACACCGGCGGGCAGCAGGCTCCGCCGGAACAACAGAAACAATCGGGACATTTTGCGACCTCCTTCTAAAGTTGGAACGATCGGCTTCTTGCAACTATGTGAGACCGACGGGTGCGTCGCCAGAGTCCGAACGTGCATTTGGGAAAATCGGAAGGTGAGGCTGGGCGGGCTAGCCGTAAAGCCGGGCGTTCAGAGCGCCGAGCCCAACACATTCCACGGCGGCTCGATTCCGGCCCGCCTGCAGGACCTACGGAAATTGCCCCGATCATAGATTCCCAAGTGACGTTCAAAGGCCGAACGCTTCACACCCAGCCTGGCGAACCATATCCATGCGGCCCCACGAAGCGCCGTAACTAAGTGCTCGGATCGCTTGAAACCGCCCACCCGCACGAGCTGTCGAACTCTCGGTGGGGAGATCCGCAGCGCACGCGCAAAATCGATTGTTGTCTGGAGAGCGGCGGGTTGCCGCACAAACGCCTCGATGAGTCGCCACGGAAGCCAGGCGAACTGGGGAGCAGATACCAATTCGGTCAGCAAGCCGTCGCGACTGTTTTCACTTGTCACACTGGCCATGGCATTGACCACGTCGTCCTCGTCAACGGCGTAGTGCGTCGTCGCAATGGGCTTGCGCTTTATCCAGGATCGCAGGATTGCAGGACCTTCAGCCTTATGATTCACCACAAGCGCCTTCCATCTGCTGCTTCTGATCGAGGATTTCAATCCGCCGAGGACGGTCCCAGATTTGTGCTCGTGGGAGGCGTCGAGAACGGACTAAAGCGGGGGGGGGGATAATTCACGGAACCCGACCCCTTTCTGACGGCGCGGCTTCTACAAGGCTTGTGTTAGATAAACGATTGAGGACCGGATTTTCTGACAATGCTTAGGGACTTCGGGTCGGGTGACTACAGCGATCTAGCGAGCGCCAAAACAGCCGTTGGGAAAGGTAGGCAGTGTCGGAGTTGGCTTCTCAGGTGAATTCGAAGCCGTGGCAAACAGTATAGGGATCCCTTAATGCGGCGATTTGGCGATTTCGAGTAACTCTTCGGGAGAAATTATACCGGCCCGAATACCCTTGGGATAGACAAAGGTCGGCGTCCCACTGACGGCAAGGCGGGCCCCGAGCGACTTGTCGCGGTCCAAACGTGTCGACGTCAGCTGACTACGCAAGCACGCTTTGAACTGCAGCGTATCGACAACGCCCGCGGCGATTGCCTCTCGCGTCCAATTTGTATCGGTCTGCCATTCCGATGTCTCGAACAACCTGACGTGCATTTGGAGGAAACGTCCTTCGCGCTCTGCACAGATCGCTGACCGGGCCGCTCCCTCAGCTGCGGGATGGATTGAGAGCGGGAAATGCCGGTATAAGATTCCGACATCTGGGTGACCCGCCAAAAACTTCGAAAGTGCACCATGTGCCTGCTTGCAGAAAGGGCACTGGTAATCCGAGAACTCCACTAGCGCCACAGGTCCTTTTCCTTCGTCGATGCGCCCGCCAACTTGTATGAAGTCGTTCCATTCTTGGGAGATCCGCTTACGAAGCTGAGTCTTTGCACGGTACTCCTTGACGGTTTCGAACGCGGCCCCGCCAGGTCGGCCTAGTAGAAATGCAACGGTACCGATTACGACGATATTAGTGGTCGCCGTTAGAATCCCGGAAAGCTTCAATGTCACACCTCCTTAGAGTCCACAGTCGATTTGAGTCGCCCACAACGTGCGCCATGTGTGTCATACGTTGCCGCCACCGACACACGCATCTAGGTTGAGACCCGGAAAGTGTCAGTCATCACAATCATTATGAATGGATTACGGTGGCGCTAGAGTCCGAACGTGCGTTTGGGGGGTCCGAGCGTGATCGAGCAGCCGATTGGACGCCTCAGGATGCAATCAGATAGGGCCAAGAAATTTAGCGGCGGAAAGCTACCGGTGAGATGCCCGGATTGAACGGGCCCACCATGAAATCGGCGGCGCTCGTGCGGGTCCGCTGCAGTATGGCCTGTCCGTTCGTTCTGAATCCCGCTACGCGGCGGTGCGACGATACCACTGTATTGACGCCCGGGAGAAAATATCCTTCCACCCGATCGAATTTCACGTTGACCATGCGAAGACATTCCATGATCATGCTTGGTATCGTGCTGCGAAATGTGGCGATGTCGAGGATCTTGTCTGCCGGGTAGCGTACGAATGCTCTAGGGCTCTCCAACGCGGGAGAAGGGTCGAACTCAACGGGTAGCGTGGCGATATCCACTGGATCTGCAATGAATGGCACCTCCGCTCCTCCACCGAGTGGCAAGAAAAACAGCCCGTGCCCAAAGACCCAAGGCTCTAATCCCACATCGATCATGTTGGGCACGGCAGGGTTATCCACGTCGGTGGGGCCGAAGAACTCGAAATCGGCCCCGCTCAGGTCGATAGTTCCCTCCACCAGCGCTGTGTGATCTATCCCATCCGTCGCTACTACCACCGCGGCGCCCGGAGCGAGCGGATGCTCTGTGCCGGAGCCTGGAAACGCGTGCATATAGCGCGCGAAGATGCCCAGAGGGTCGTTTCGCAGACGGTCATCTGAGCAGGGCCGAAACGGCGCGAAGTCTTTGCTTATGCTCCATCCGGCACCGATGATCTTGCCGTCCAGGAAAATGGTCGAGTCGCTGTTATTGTACACCTCCATATAGCCCGGGACATAGTAGATACTGTTTGATCCGGGCGGTACAATGGCGGTGAAATACCACTCGCTGATCACCAGGGATCCCGGTCGGTCGGGCGAGAGTTGCAGCACCGCCTGCTGGGGTCCTCCTGTGATCGGAAACTTGTCGCCTCCGCCCAGGACACGCACGTCCCAGCCCGCTGCCGCTGCCTGTGCCCGCTCGGCCGCCGTGAGCGAGCGGCTCGCCCATGCCTTGTACGGGCCCGGCAGCAGGTTTTCCCTCCCAACCGAGCCCATATCGTCGGTTCGTAGCGTGTCACGCTCGGTTATAACGGCTGCCCGCTGCAGAATCACCTCAACGCCAGGGACGTTCCGATCCGTCCAACCCAGAGCCGTCGCCAGCCCAACGCTCGCGGAATCCAACTTGACCCTCATGCTGAGCCCAGGCTTTGGGACATCGCCAGGCTCACCGGGCACCGTTCCTGGATCGACGAGCTCAACACCCCCAGAAGAACAAGCGCTGAGGTAGATCAACAAGAATGAGAATGTGACGACCCTGAAGGGAAAAACTCGGAACATCGCGTCTCCCTGGTGTTTGTTTGGTCGCTTGCAGGCCGAGTCAGGCTTCTGTTAGAGAAACGATCGAAGTCCGCGTTTTCTGACACAAGCCTCTAGAAACATGCAGGATCATGCACAAGAGAGCGCCGACCGGCAGTGCCAATTCACTTGGAGTCGCTACTGCCGGTCAGGCGCGTTTCATCACTCAAAACAGACAGGCACAGCAGGCATTACCAACTCCCGTACAGATTCCCATAACGCCGCCTGCAAGCATGCATGCGTCATCGCAAGCAATGGGCTGGTCAGGGCAGAGTCTCTCAGTACCAGGCAAACACTCCGGAGGGGCCGACACTGCAGTGGCTTGGCCCGCACCAAGACTCAGTGCAACGGCCACACCGGCGGGCAGCAGGCTCCGCCGGAACAACAGGAACAATCGGGACATTTTGCAACCTCCTTGTGAAGTTGGAACGATTCGGACTGCTGTCAACTATGTGATACCGACCCGGTGCGTCGCCAGAGTCCGAACGTGCATTTGGGGGGTCCGAACGTGCAATCGCCATACGACGCGATTAACTCGTAGCCATTCAGTTCCAGGAATAAGTCTGCGGCCGCAAGCAA
>JAZDCZ010000080.1:0-6390 GCA_036679605.1 Gemmatimonadota bacterium | reverse complement strand
GTGATAGTGCTCGGCGTACTCATCGATCATCCGGCGGAGATGGCGTTCGCCGAACGGAATCACACGATCGAGGCATTCCGACTTGATCGAGTGTACGAATCGTTCCGCGTACGCGTTCATTGTCAGGTTTCCAGGGGGCAGACCTTGTATCACGCCGCGGGGCTTGCGTATATTGATCTCGTGATACTCCGGGACGACCATGACGCGGACTGGGACGCCGCGGCGGACGACACGCTCGAACGCCGGATCTACTACTGCCAGAACTGGCGGGCCGATGTTATAGCTTTGTTAGCGGATAATGGCAGAGTCCTTGAGCGCGTCTGGTACGAGCCCTACGGCACGCCGCACGGCTGCCCCGCGGCGGACTGGACTTTGTCCAACACCGCTGCCGCCGACGACTACGGCGTACACGATGGCGACGCCGACGCAAACGATCAGTCCTACTTCGACACGCTGCACGGCGCGAGTAATGCCCGCGCGGACCTCACCGGCTCGACGACCTCGACCGACGCCGCCTACGGCCGCCCCGACGGGACCGTGGACGCCGACGACGACACCTACTACACCGCAATCAAAGCCGCCGCCGAGGACCTCTCCCGATTGGCCCTCAGCGGATCTGCGTCCAGCGACTCTCTGCGCAACCGCAAGGGGCTTGCGGGGTATGAGTGGGATCCATCGACCTCCAAGTACCATGTGCGCCACCGCGTGCTCGATCCGGAGACCGGAAGGTGGACGAGTCGCGATTCATTGGGGTATGTTGATGGTGTGAATACTTATTCTATGACTCAGTCACGTCCGGTGCTCTTTGTGGACCCGATGGGATTGGAGTCTTTTAGGTTTCACGGTATTCGCAACCTAATCATCGCAGGTACTCCGGCGCTGCATGTGGCGTTATGGTCTCTTCGCTTTTCGACCCCTCTTAAGTGCCGGAACGGGGCTCCAAACACTGGCACTGGCTGGATTATTAATCGTGTCACACTGAATGCGGTTAGCGCAAACTGTACAACTGGCGCGCTTACCGTATTTGACGATATTTTTTGGGAGGCTTGGCGAATCAATACCTGGACGGGAGAATGGATCGATGCCCCACTGAGCAAACGGGGAAACTTTGAACTTCCTTTAATCCCTGGCAATCATGTCTTTCCTCCTCCCATAAGACCACTCGACGAGTACTTTATTGCGCCGCCGTTAAATACGAACGGGTTGGACAAAGCGCAGGACGGCGACGCGTGGATCTTCTGCGATACAGATCTGCTGAGTTCCCAGTCCAACAATGACCACCCCTCAAACTGGCCGCGCGAAGGCACCCAGCGATGTCACCAATACGCGGGCAATCTCAGATGCACAGACATTGAGCCCAGTTTTCTGCGAGCCCTTGGATCTCAAGCGAGGCGAGTCGCGACCACAACGTGGAACTTCTGCACCGGGCAGGATGACATTCCAATGTTTATGCATGGAATTGCAGCGCCCATGCCTAACGGGAGGGAACTTGTTGAATGGGTTGATTTTTATAGACGGTTCATGATATGTGGACTTCTCTCGTAAGGTGCAATTATTCGGCTCATGCGGCACCACGATGGTATGACCGAAGCAATCCGCCAAGACGCGCACGGCATTCGATGACGCCGCGAGCCGCTACAGGTGCGTTCGAGGGTTGAATCAGCACATTGCCGATGCCTTGGTGGGGGCGCTCACGGTGATAGTGCTCCATGTATTCGTCAATGACCTCGCGAAGCCGCCGCTCGCCGAAGATGACCATCTGATCGAGACACTCCTCCTTGATTGAGCGGACGAAGCGCTCGGCGTACGCGTTGAGATTCGGGCTCTTCGGCGGCAGCCTGATCGGCTCCACTCCCGTTGGGCGCAAGAACTCGATCGGCCTCAACACCGACTCTCCGTCGATATGGCGGTTTTGTACTGCTGCATTCTCGACCTCTGGGAGGCCATTTGGGCTCAGTCGCCCGTTCGAATAGTCACCGGAAGGTCAGCCACTCACTGGCGTGACATGGTCTCGGCTAAGTCTTGGATACCGCCCGATCCTCTATTCTGAAGAACTCAATTTTTCCACCATTTTGGCTCCTTGAATGAGGCCAGATCATCCCAATGTCCCCACTCTACGTCTGGACCACTACACGGTCTTGAGCGCAAACCTGGAGGAGCTCTTGCGCCTTTCTGGGGTCTCGGGATTTCTCCTCCTGGACTTGAGCCCCGCGTCTACCGGTAACTCGACCACGCTGCGCGATGGACGCCCCAACGGATGTCATAATCTCCGAGTTCCTGAGCCGATCGGTCGAGATTTTGCTCACCCAAGGACGACTGCCGCGTCCCTCGTGTGGGGTGGGTGCGGTACTACGAAGGGTGGTCGGCGAATGGCGGGCGAACAATCAGGCGATGATGCTGGCGTCGTGCTTGGCGATCATCACCTCGTGACGCCGGTGCCCGACTATCGATTGATCGTGGAGCGGATCAAGGAGATTCGTGGCACCCGGTCGCTCAGCGAGTTCGCGAGAAACCTCGGCGTCAATAAGGAGAATCTTCGGCGTGTTGTCGCCGGCCAGGTGCCCAACGCCACCCTGCTCATCAAGGTCTGCCAAGCTGAGGACATTAACGCGAACTGGCTCCTTCTTGGAGTTGAACCCAAGCACGGCTCGGACCAACTGGCCATGCTCAAGGCCTCGATCGACGCCGAGCAAGTGGTGAGCGGCTTGTGCGAGTTGGTCGCCGCATCGTGCGGCCTCAACGGTGACGCCAAATTGCAGATGCGGAAGGTTCAGCATCGGCTGGGTCAAGCAACCTCACTCGATCCTGACGGTCTCTTAGCTGGCCGACCGGCTTACACCTCCTCTACCCCGCAACGCGCCACGCCACGATCACCAGACACACGGTTTGGAGCACTCCCAAAGGAGTCACCTGACCGAGTTCTGCGCCCGAGTGCCCTTGCATCGCGATTACGCTGACGGGCGCTAGCCGCGCCAGCACTCTCGCATACCCAACGGGTTTGCGACCTGCAAAGCGGGTGCTTGTCGCAGACGACGTAGTCCCGAGGTCGAATCGGACCTCCGCGATGAATCCCTGGAGCTTGGCGTTTACTGAAGCGGAACTGCTGTTGGCTGGTTTAGCCAGGTGGACCTCGAGATCATCGATCTCACTCAAGAACGCCCCCTCGGCTTGGGACGTCGGGAACCCCCCGGCATCGCGGTGCTCGCGATACAGATCGATCACCTTATCGGTCGCCACCCCCTCCCCGTCGCCATCCCAATCAAGATCATCACAGTCACCGCCGATCGCCTCGTACATCATGCAGATCAGGTTCCGCAACGCCTCGTGCCAAGGAATTTCCCGTGCCATGTCTCATCTCCTCTCATTCCAAGCGACGGGCCTGTCCCGCCATATGGACGACGCCGCGGCGACACGAAAGTGAGCCGAAAATGAGCGGACCTGCACAATTCCGTGCCACAGGGGTGGCCCTGTAGTTGGTTTCCTAGGGACGGACACCGGGTTCGAGCGTTGGCATCCTCCTGGACGTCTTGCCTGGCGTGACAAGCCCGTTTCTCGTGCCTGGATCAGGATTCGACCCGCACGACCTGGTCCTTGTCCGCTACGCTGATTATGCTGGAGAGGCGCGCCAGTGGATGACGAACCCACAACTCATCGACCAGATGAGCAGACCAAGGAGTCTGCCGAATCTCTGATTGCAGATCGGGAGGCGTTGGCGACCTTTGTTCTGCTCCACGAGGGCATCATCCGATCGGTCGCCCGGCGGAAGCTGACTCGCGCGACCAGGGCGGTGTTTGACAGCGACGACGTGCTTGCGACGGTTCTTCGAAGAATGGATCAGCTTGCCGAGCGGCACGAAATACGGGCGCAAAGCGCAGGTGAGCTTGTTGGGCTGATCGTCGCCATCGCGGAAAACTCCTCTATCTCCAAGACCAGGATGATCGAGCTCTCCAGAAGCCGTCTGAAGGAGGACGGCGAGTTTGCGGCCGGCCTGGTGCGCTATTTCAACACATGTGAGACCGATGATGATGCGAGCGTCCTCGTACTGAGAATGTACGGGACGCTCCGCAACTCGATCTCACGGAGGATCTTTTTGCTCCGAATGCGTGGTGTCGGCCATGGGGTTATTGGTAAACTGCTCGGGTTGAAAGAGGACGCGTCTAAGCAGCGTTGGATGGTCATCCGCAAGGAGCTGGTCGAGCGATTCCGAGGGGAGTATTTCGAATGAACCGAATCGAATCCGTGGCAAGCTTCCTTGTGGACGCCGCCATAGTGGAGCACGCGCTGCCACGACCATGCCCGTGTGACTTTGGTCCCGACGACCGATACCGGCTGGAGGAGGCCATCGGTAGCGGGCGCGATTCCTTCGTGTATCGAGCCACCGACAAGAAGCTGTCGTCCGGAGGATTCCCATCAAAGGTAGCAATCAAGATCCACGAATCCGGTGCCTCAACGCTCGCAGAGGCGATCTCTGCTCGACGGGTGCACCACCGGAACGTGGTTCAGGTGCTTGATTCAGGCGTCGCCGAGGGCAGCACCAGCTACCTGGTTACCGAGCTCATGCCTGACGGGGATCTCTCGGGGGTTTCAGTGCCCCTACCGCCGAGACAAGCGGCCGATCTCATTTCTCAGATAGCGAGCGGCGTCCAGGCGTTGCACAACGCCGGTATCGTGCACGGGGATCTCAAGCCAGCCAACATCCTGCTGGCCGAAGACGGGACACCCAAGATCGCCGACTTCGATCTCGCATCGCGCGACACGGAGGTTCGGTACGGAGGCAACTACGCCTTCGTCAGCCCCGAAGTTATTCGATGCGCCCTGACACCGCCGGCACCACCGGCCGACATCTACGCCCTAGGAGGCCTCCTGTATTACCTCCTGACCGGGCAGGTGCCGAACGGTTCGAGCCCGGCCGCGGTTCGCGCGCGACTCACCAACCCGACGGATCCGCCGAGGCCCGCCATACAGCGAGACATTGATCACATCTGCCGTCGTGCCCTCGCGTACTGCATCGAGGACCGCTACCACTCGGCGGGCGAGCTCGAGTCCGACGTCACGGATTGGCTGAGTTCAAAGCCACTTCCTTGGACCAAGCCCTCAACCACGCGGCGGCTTATTCTCTGGACACGCCGTCGACCATTCAAAGCCACCGCGCTCCTGATTGCCCTCGTCGTCCTAGCCTTTGGTGCCGCGTGGTACGGGCGACACCTAGAGTATCTCGCCGTTGAAGCGCAAATGGAGTTGAACAGAGATCGCCAGGCCGTTGCCATTGCCCAGCAGAAGGTCGACGAGAGTAACGCACGGCTGCGACGTTACTTCGAGATGCTTGCCAGCTCTGGTCTTCTCAGCCCATCAAGCCGCCGGCGCGGATATATCATGCCGGCCATGGTGTGGCTCGGATGGCTGACCAAGACTCCGCTCCTCGATGCCAACGGATCGACTCTTCTCTGGAGCGTCCGCATGCAGCACCTCGAAATGCTGGTTGCGCTGCTCCGCGAACAGGGCCACCTCGATCATGTGGACGCTCGCCTTGCGCAGTTCTATCTCGCTGCACTCTACATCGAATCCGGCGAGTATGACAACGCGGGCAGCACCCTCACCGAGAGTCTCGTGCAGTGGCAATCCGATCTTGCTACGGCCGATCCGGTCTACGCGGCGATCGACGCCATGGCTCTGATCGTCGATGTCGCACACCAGATCGAGGAAGGCCGCATCACGGTAGACACAGGCATCCGATCGGTTGAGCGGCTGCTGAGTGTGCTCAGTACGGAGGGCGATCGTGACGAAGCCGTGCGTCTCCTCGAACTCACGCGCGACCAACTCAAGGAGCACGGGATACCACCATCGTGAGATCATCGCTCGGTGTTGCGCGTCCCGCAGCCTTTGATGACTCAGAGGCAACGCCAGACCATCGCTCATCCGATGACCAAGGCACAGTTTCTGCACGCCTGACACACTTGCCCATCGCTCACGGACCCGCCAGAAGAGGGCCGAATTGGGCCTCCGATCTGCGCCCCAGATTGCGCCGTGAAGGGCTAGATTCGGCAGCGCGCGCGCGATTGCGCGCCCTGAGCAGTAGGCAGAAAGCGGGGTATAGTCAGGCAATACTCGGGTAGTTGGCGGGATTAGCCCCCTAGGCCACGCTCTCACGGCCTTTCACATGGGCTTGAGTGGAGCTTTCGTAAAGCTCAGGTCGTCGGTTCGAGTCCGACAGGTGGCTCTTTGAAATCGCGTCCCGTCCAACGACTCGCCTCACACTGAACCTCGGTGATACGGGCGAGGCAAAGCCACCTGACCTATCCCAACATTGGACGTCCCCCGACTACCGCGTTGTTCGCCCAAACCTCGGTGACGAGCCGATTCCCAGGCCCTTGATGTGGCCTGTAAACGTGA
>JAZDCZ010000008.1:0-7823 GCA_036679605.1 Gemmatimonadota bacterium | reverse complement strand
CACCTCGGGTGAAGAGAATAAGGGACTCGTCGGGCGCCGACGACGGATCGAGCGAAGCCGGTCGGCCCTCATCGTGAAGCGAGAGCTCGCGTTCAGCCGAGCCGTCGGGTCGAATCGCGTGGATGGAGGCGGCAAAATCACCATCCCGGAAGGAGCCGAAAACGATCCAGTAGTCGACCGTCTGGTTGGATGAACTGCCCACCCCTAACGAGGAGCCCACTGCCAGGACGCAAATCGTCAACAAACCCACTCGCCGCACTTCACCCCTCCGTCATTGTCATCCGTGCACCCTAACTCCTTTTATTCGACACCTTCCGCATGGTCTTGGCCAAAGGCGTCGAACGCTTTCAAGAGCACAGAATACCCACAACCACCAAGGTTTCGCTAGACTCGCGGGGTGTATCCTATCGGTACTGCCAACGCAACCGGACACCGCCAACATGAGTAGGACAAGCTCGAGGACCTTGCGATGTCTCTCCATCTTCTCCAATCAGTCAGATCTCGATCCGCAGGTCGGTACGCGCTCAAACGTCTCTGCGCTTCTGCTGCGCGCCAAAGATGTGGACCGCGAGCGAAGCGCGCGACCCTCGCGACGGTACTGTCAAGTTACGGTCGACTTCGCCAGACTCTGCGGATGAAAACGATCTCAACGAACTACTGCGGCCATCGGTTTCCGCCTGAAATCATCAGCCATAGCGTCTGGTTGTACCACCGATTCTGCTTGAGCTTCCGTGATGTCGAGGAGCTCCTCGCGAAGCGCGGCATCCTTGTCATCTATGAGACGATTAGACAGTGGCGTCGGAAGTTCGGGTCCGAGTACGCCCGTAGTCTCAAGCGTCGCCGGGGACGCCTCGGCGACGTCTGGTACGTCGACGAGGTCTTCGTGAAGATTCGAGGTGAGCGTCACTATTTGTGGCGAGCTGTCGATCAGGATGGGGACGTGATCGACATCCTAGTTCAGCGAAAGCGTAACGCCCGTGCGGCGAAACGGTTCATTCGTAAGCTACTGAAAGGGCAAGGGAGTACACCGTGGCAGCTTGTGACGGACAAGTTGAGGAGCTACGGGGCCGCCCACCGGGTCACGATGTCGTCGGTCCGGCACGGTACGGGCCAGTACGAGAACAATCGAGCCGAGGTATCGCATCAGCCCACGCGACAACGAGAGCGTCAGATGCGGCAGTTCAAGTCAGCGGGGCAAGCTCAGCGGTTCCTGTCGGTCCATGGAGTTATCCTGGATCTCTTCAGATTCTCTCGCCACCGGGTGCGAGCAGAGAATTATCGATGGCTGCGGGCGAGGTCCTTCAAAGACTGGAATGCGGTCACTGCGGCCTGAGTAAGTCCGAGCGAATCTCTGCCGCAGCTTTACTTCGATTACGTCAAGTTGACAATACCCTATGTCTCAAGGCGGGTTTGACAATCATTTAAGCGGAGGGTATTTACAACTCGGAGTCCTGCCTGCCTCCTCCCAGGAGCTTGTTCCGAAATACACACTGAAGCCAACCCCCCAGACGTCGTGGCTCCTTGATAGGCTGGGGCCGCATGTGGGCCGAGAGCGAGCCGCAGAAGGGTGCGACCTTTCACATCTTGCCCCCCCGTAAGTACGAGGGGGAGATAAGAAGCCAGATTTGCTCACCTGTCCGTGAAATCTGGGGCGAAGCGAGTCAACGAGTTGCTTCAAGAAGCGGGCAATCCAGTGGCATGCGATCTGGCTCTTATCCCTCGAGCGGCAACCCCGCCTGATGAGCGATGATATCGATGCGCCCGCCTTTGGTCCATTGGTTGCGAGTCGCACCCGGCGAATGACGCACCGACGTTCTGGACACGCTATCGGATGCGACCGCACCGCCGACGCCGGCATCGGCCTGAACAATCAACCCTTGAGAGGATCCGCCGCATGTACGGACTAGTCAACAAAGCGGTTCAGGATTTGGTCGTGACCCAGTTTGGGCAGGACAAATGGGAAGCTATCAAGGAAAAGGCTGGTATCAGCGTTGACACCTTCCTAAGCATGCAATGCTACCCCGATGACGTTACCTATTCTCTAGTCGGTGCAGCCAGCGAAATCCTGGACCTCACACCAGCTCAGGTTCTGGAAGCATTTGGCGAGTACTGGACGATCTACACCGCTAAGGAAGGTTACGGCGAGCTTATCGGCATGTCGGGAAGCTCGCTTGTGGAATTCTTGCAGAATCTGGATAACCTTCACGTCCGAGTAGGCTTGAGTTTTCCCGAGCTTAGGCCGCCTTCATTTCGTTGCTCCGACTTGACCGAGAACTCTGTGCGCTTGCACTACGAGAGTACCCGCGAGGGATTGACTCCGTTTGTCGTGGGGTTGCTGAAGGGGCTCGGTACCCTGTTTAACACAACAGTGGACATCTCAGTGGAGGCGAGCAAAGACCAAGGCCATCCACATGATGAATTCCTGATACGGTTCGAGCAACGCACATGAGCGAACCTCCATCGTATTCATGGTCACCGCTGGAATTCGAGCGGCTCTTTCCCTTTCATCTGGTTGTTGACGCCGAGACACGCATTCGGCGACTTGGGCCCTCATTGCAACGCATGTTCCCCAACGTCGATGTTGGACAGCCCCTCTCTCACTACTTCCGGATCAAACGACCCAACATAGCGATCGACTACGCCCGTATACTCGAGAATTGCCACTCGCTTTTTCTCTTGGAACGCCTCGGCGCCGATGTGATGTTGAAAGGTCAAATGTTCCCGATGGACCGCGGGAATATGATCGTATTCCTGTGTTCACCGTGGGTGACGGATCTCCAGCAGGTACGAGATTTGGGAATTTCGCTCGCCGATTTCGCTGTCCACGATCCGGTGTCCGACTACTTGTTTCTTCTACAGGCCAAGGACACGACACTTGCCGAGTCGACGAAACTCCAGAAAGAACTCAGAGCACACAAGGAAACCCTGGAGGAGATGGTCGAGAAGCGCACGCAGCAGCTTCGTAGCGAGATCGCCGAGCGCGAACTGCAGAGAGAGGCCGCCGACCGGGAGCGCCGGTTTGCGGAGACCATCGTGAACTCGATGGCGGACGGGCTCATTACGATCGATCGGTCGGGTATCGTGCAGTTCTACAACCGAGCGGCTGAGAAGATTTTCGGGTACACGGTCGAGGAGGTTGTGGGCAACGACGTGACGATGTTGATGCCGTCGCCGTACCGTGATGCGGAGCACGGCGGCCACCTGGAGCGGTACCACCGGACGGGAGAAGCCCACATTATCGGCAGAGAGCGGGAGGTCGAGGGACGGCGCAAGGACGGAAGCACGTTCCCGCTCGCGCTGCGAGTGTGCGAGATGGCGGTCGCTGGTGGCGAGACTATGTACATCGGCATGGCCCAGGACATCACGGAGCGCAAGGCGGTCGAAGAATCGCTGAGGCGGTCGGAGGCGGAATACCGAGGGCTGGTCGAGCAGGCCATGTACGGGATCTACCGGTCCACCACCGACGGCACGCTGCTGATGGTGAACCCCGCCCTGGTCGAGATGCTGGGCTATGACTCCGAGGCTGAGCTCTTGGCGCTCGGGTCCGCCGAGCAACTATACGCGGACCCCGCTCAACGCCCCGACAAGCTCAAGGAATTCGAAGAGAAGCACGAAGTAGAAGTGGAATGGAAACGTAAGGACGGAGCGACACTCTTAGTGCGGCTCCGCGGCAAGCTAGTAGACGATAGCCCGGCGAGGGGCGGCGTGTTCCAGATCATGGCCGAAGACGTTACGGAGCGACTGATCCTGGAGGAGCAACTCCGCCAGGCACAGAGGCTTGATGCGTTGGGCCGGCTGGCCGGCGGTGTAGCCCACGACTTCAACAACATTCTGAGCATCATCATCATCGAGGCCCAGCTCGGCCTGAGGCGTGTGGGTGACGATCACCCGGTGCGTGACTGTCTCAGCGGGATCAAGGCGGCCGGCGAACGAGCCGCCGCTCTCACGGGGCAACTCCTCGCGTTCTCCCGGAGCGATATGGTCAAGCCCGTCGTCCTGAACCTCAACGCACTCGTGGCCGACATCAGTAGCATGCTGACCCGACTGATCGCCGAGGACATCCATTTGACGATCGCGACGGAGGAGAAGCTAGGGAACGTCCTGGCGGACAGGGGGCAGGTGGAACAGATCCTGACGAACCTGGTCGTGAACGCCCGTGATGCTATGCCCAACGGAGGAGATCTGGCCATTCGGACAGCGATGATGATGCCGGACCAAGCCTTCCTCAGGACCCGTCCGGGTCTGACGTCGAATCACTACGCGGTGTTAGAGGTCCGGGATACGGGAACCGGCATAGCGGAGGATGTGAGGGCGCGGATGTTCGATCCCTTCTTCACGACGAAGGCGGACGGCAAGGGCACTGGGCTCGGGCTGGCCACCGTCTATGGGATCGTACAGAAGATGGAGGGTCACATCGAGGTGGCAACCGAACTCGAGGTCGGAACGATGATCGGAATCTACCTGCCCATCGTTGACGAGGAGGAGACCGAAGGGCGACTGACGGAGGATTCTCTCCCCGTCCTGGGCGACGAGACCGTACTGGTCGTAGAGGACGACGACCCACTCCGTCACACCGTCATCCAGCTTCTTGAGGAGCAGGGGTACACGGTATTGTCAGCAGATGACGGAGGCCAGGCGCTCCAGCAACTCGGTGCGTACGAGGGCGAGTGGCTCAGCGGCTCAGCGAGATCCGGCCAAACGCGAAAGTACTCTACATGTCTGGCTACGCGGACGACGAGGTCCTCCAGGAAAAGCTCAGAACTCGCGACGTCACCCTCCTGCCCAAGCCCTTCACCGCCGAGTCCCTCACAACGGCGGTCCGTGAGGTTTTGGACAAAGAGTGATGGATTCGGTGGCGTGACCCCCTGAAACGAGCCCGGTCCGAATGTTAGGATTTCGATCGGATTGCCAGCCGTACCACGTCGGTCCGTAAGGCCACCTCGTCTGGGCGTACCGTCTTCTCCGTCCACAACGAGATCTTGCGTCCCTTACAGGGTGAATCGCATGATAGCTCCCCCCTCCGGGCAAATTCCGCGCCTGAAGGGAGAGGTGAGGTATGGTCGCTGGGTGTTCGACGACGGAAACCCAGCTGAGACCGGTCGTGGGTTGACCGTTTGAATGGCATGAAGATGGATATTGGAAACCGACCGGCCCGGCGTAGCGGGGCGAGCAACCGCGTGGGACGAAGCAATTCGCGCGGGTTTACGCCCACGGCGCTCGGGCGGTTCACGACTATTCCTGGAGTTGAGGATCCTGGCTGCACTTGCACAACGGGTCCAGCCGCGCCCTGCATGAGTGATGTGGATGCGGGGGAGTGCAGCAAAGAGCCCATACCTGGGCCCACGGAGAATTTTGTCGCGACCGCCTTTCTACATGGAATTCCGGCGAGGGCGATGACGATTGGATTGATCATCGGCACGCTCAATTCGGCCATTATCCTGTCTCAGGCGTTGCTGAGTACCGATGGCATCGGAGCGGCACCCACGACGCTGATCGCTCAGGTTTACGCCTTGCCGATTCTGTTCGGATTTCTCTCGCAAGCTGTTTCCTATCGGCGCGCCGTAAGAATCTTCGCGACCTAAATCGTACTCGAATCATCAATATCTAAACCAAGGAGAGCAAGCATGAACACGAGTAACGCTGGACCTTTGGCTCGATCGGGAAAATCACTATTGAACACCGAGCGCCGCGACACGATGGCCAAGCAGAATCATCTGCTGCTTACCAAGACCGTGCGGCTGAAGAAGGAAGGGCTCAACGTCCGCTATGCCGAGTTGGGCGACCGCGCAAAAACGACGGTGTTATTACTGCATGGCGTGCCGGAGAATCTGCACGCGTGGTATGCTGTGGCGCCGCTCCTGGCCGACAAGTACCATGTGCTGGCGCTCGATTGGCCGGGTTTTGGCGGGAGCGACCCGTTGCCGTCCCCCGAGGACTACACTTCACACCGCTTCGCGGAGGTGATTGTAGATTTCATGGACTCGCTTCACATCCATATGGCTAACCTGGTGGCCACGGACATTGCCCTCCTTCCTTCGCTACTGGTCGGCCTCGAGCACCCGAACCGCGTCTCTAAGCTGGCGGTGATGGACGGCATTCCATTCCCGCGCCCGCAGTACTCCTCCTGGGAGCTCAAGAGCTTTGCCAAGAAGGGCTCGATCCTCGGCAAGGCTCTTGTGTGCTGGTTCCCGCGCGTCACAGCCCAGATCTCGTACCTCAAAGGTTTCTACCGGGGGCACTCCATCCCGGCTGAGGTGCGACGAGAATTCCTGGCCGACGGTATGAACAAGAGCAACCAAGAGGCGTTTCTCTCGTACTTCCAAAACTTTCGCATGGGCCAGGAGTACTTTGAGCCGCGCGCACACGAGCTTCAAACACCCGTGCTGGTCGTGTGGGGCAAGTACGATCGCTTCATCAGCAGCAAGCTGGGTCAGGAGATTGCGCAAAAGCTGCCGAACGCCAAGCTGGAGGTAATCGACAAGTCCGGCCACTACGTACACATGGACACACCGCGGGAGCTGGTGCAACTGGTGACCGAGTTCCTTGACGAGGTGGCCTGACCACACGGCGGGATATTGTCAACTTGACGTCGACAGCGTCAGACTCTGGAGATGAAAGCGAACCCAACGAATTACTGCGGCTGCCGGTTTCCGCCTGAAATCATCGGCCATGGCGTGTGGATGTACTACCGATTCTGCGTGAGCTTCCGTGACGTCGAGTAATTCCTCGCGAAGCGGGGAGTCATCGTCACCTACGAGACCGTCAGGCATTGGTGTCGGAAGTTCGGACCAGAGTACGCACGGAAACTCAGGCGTCGACAGGGTCGGCTAGGCGATATCTGGTACCTGGACGAGGTGTTCGTGAAGATCTGCGGTGAGCGCCACTATCCGTGGCGGGCCGTGGATCAGGACGGTGACGTGATCGATATCCCGGTTCAGCGAAATCGCAATGCCCGCGCGGCGAAACGGTTCTTTCGCAAACTATAGCCTCGAATGCGGACGCCCACGCGCCCGATGCGGAGGGGTGGGGGTTGACTCGAAGCGAAGTTCACTACTACGTGCGGCACCATGAGAAACACAACTCAGACCCATCGGCACCATCATCATCATCATCCGCTTCACGGCGGCTGGCTGGAGGTGTGCGCCTGAGTTGAGACCCTTCTCAACAATCTGAGCGGACCTGAAACGCCGGCCTCCGAGGTCGGTGTTTTTTTGTGTCTACCCACCTCGGAGTCCCGGCCCATTCCCAACGGAGCTCCAAATATGAGCCAAGACAAACTTAACTGCGCCATACTGCGCCTGGCCCTCCCAAAGGGGCGGATGCAAGACGGTGTCTATGCCCTCATGGCGGCGGCCGGTATCGCGATTAATCCAACGGAACGGGGTTACCGGCCGTCTGTGTCTCTGCCGCGTGCGGAGATGAAGCTGCTCAACAAACCACAAAACATCGTGGAGATGCTCGAGTTGGGGAGCCGCGATGTGGGATTCGCCGGAGCGGATTGGGTAGAGGAAATGGGAGCCGACGTCGTCGAACTGCTGGACACTGGGTTGGACCCTGTTCAGGTCGTCGCGGCTGCACCCGGTGATTTCGACCTTTCGCGACCGCCCCGGGGCAGGCGCCTTCTCGTCGCTTCGGAATACGAGCGGTTGACTCGGGCGTGGATCCAGCGAGTGGGTCTTGAGGCCGACTTCCTCCGTTCGTTTGGGGCGACCGAAGTTTTCCCACCGGAGGACGCCGACATCATCGTTGACAATACCGCAACGGGGCGCACGCTGCGGGCCAACGACCTGGTCGTGATCGACCGGGTCCTCACCTCGTCGACG
>JAZDCZ010000079.1:0-3807 GCA_036679605.1 Gemmatimonadota bacterium | reverse complement strand
GCAGTCTGAGTCCTTCGAACAGGTTTGGAGAAAAATACAGTCGGATGGGTCAGAATTCGGAATCGTGGACGGATATGAACAAGTCTCCAACAACGAAGGAGCACCGACCGCTCCGAAGTCGTCCAAATCGATTCCGCATAAGATCTCGGTATCGTCCGGGAACTCGTCGCCTGGACCACCGTCGACGGCAGGGCTGAAGGGGTCGGTATCTTTCTGAGCGACTTCACACTGAGTGGTGTAAGGCCCGGGGATTAGAACGGAATTCGTGCAACGGTCCGGCTTGGAGTCTCCGCACGCGAAGAGCCTCAGCGCTTTAAAAACGGCGAACTTGCCGTTGGCTTTTCCGCTACTCTGAAGGGTTACGCAGACGGCAAGGTCGACGAAATCGTCATTATCCGAATCAAACAGCGAGCAGACATCGGCCGTGTTGTGACCGGATAAATTGGTCTCGTCCCAATTGGCAGAAACGATCAGGTCATATGGCAACCCGTCGCCAAGACCTGTGCATGCCCGCGTTACGTCCTTTTGCCCCGGCTCATCGTTGGCTCCGTCTACGTCGTTCTGGCAGCCTCCGGGCTCGGGCAGTGAAGCAAAAGCGCTTCTAATACCCAGCGTCCCGGCGCAGCCCGTAAGCGAGACCTGGAATTGGAAAAGAACGCACGCCACCGTAATCGCGACGGCACGTAGCATCCGACACTTAGTCGGTCTTTGCTGCTCAATCTTTCCCATCGCTCCCCCCCCGGCAGGCCAGTCGGCCACATCGGTGGTTTTTCCTCTGGTTCTTCCTCAAGTCCGAGGCTAACGGAGGGTGACGCCCACACCCTTGAAACTATCCCCGGCGCGCGCGCGCCAGTTTGACTCGTGAGCGATACAACGCTGGATTGCGTTCGTCAAGACTCAAATGCCTAAACGCGCATTTGGGGGTCTTAGCCGTTCCAAACCCGCTGCAGCCGGCTCACCTAGTGCCCGATGTGCCCGGTTTTACCGCGCCAGGTCATAGGCGGATGGGGGGGGGGCGGGCTCTCTTCTACCCGCTCCCTACGTCCCTGTACCCAAGATATGGGCCGGTAGTCTCACAAGCGGCATTGGCAACTCGGCGTTTCGCACTTCCAATTACACAGAGGGTGCTCTGAGGAAATACACGTAGGGAAGAAGAATCTTTCGTGCCACGATATGCCGAAGTCGCCCGAAGTATAGCCATGTCCGCCGTAACCGGGCATCGCGACACAAACGCCCGAAAAACCCATCGACCAGAGTGGTTGACAACCGTCGCGAAGCAACAATACCATTCTACTTCAACATGAAGTATTCGGTATTAAGTCATCAATAAGACTTGAGTTGCCGTCAAGGCTAGCGCCGGGCCCGTGCCAATGGACATAGGCAGCTCGATCAGGCGGAGCCCACGACGGGCCGTTACGGGGGAACCGATATGAAAAAGCAAGTACAGCGTCTTTTCCAGTTCACTATCATTGTAGCCACTGCCGTACTTTTAACCGTCGGCATACCCAACACGGCCACGGCTTCGCCGGGTCAGGATAGCTGGTGGTGCTTGTGGTTCTGTGCAGAGCACGACGCCGGTCCCCGAGACGACGGCCTCAGTGACGGCGGCGGTAACGGCGTTCCCGAGATCGATCCCAGCACGGCGGGTCTTGCCCTCGGCCTGGTCGGCGGCGGGCTGGCCATCCTACGCGATCGCCGCCGGCGTCGCTGATACGAGCGTCTTATAAGACCTCTTCCTGCGTGCCTGTGATTACAGACCCATGCAAGGTGCACTAGTAGCCGGCAACAGGGCCCTCGCCCGCTACTTACGATTGGGCGGCCTGCTCTTGCTCGAGGGTGTACTGCTCGGCATCCGTTTCGACGCTGATTCCATCACTCAGCTTGGGGGGGCTCAGTGGAATGCCTTACTCTCGCGCGTCAACGTCGTCCCGCAACTCCTAATCGCGATCGCAACGGCTGCCGCCTTGCTCGGAGGGAGGCGGTTACTCGGCGAGCTTCGTCGAGCTTCTGCCGACGGCAATCGTGCGCGACGCACCTGGCCGTTCCTGACCGGACACTTCGCCAGCCTCATCGTCTTCACGATTCTCACCCGTGCGATATTCGAGGGGCCGGCGGGCGAATCGCTGCCGATTGTTGCGGCCTGGGCGATTGTCGGCCTAGCGGTTCCGGCGTTCTTGCTTGCCGCGGCCCTCCCCCTGTCTGCCGCCTTGGTCCTAGTTCGAGCGACCAATCGTCTCTTAGTGCTGGCCGTCTCGGTCGGCGCTGCGGCTTGGACAGCAGGATACCTTACGGAGACGCTGTGGCGACCGCTGAGGGCGGGAACCTTGGCCAGCGTACACGGCCTGCTCTCCCTTCTAGTCGCCGACCCGCTGGTGAAACCCGGGGAGTTCATCGTGGGAAGCGAACGTTTCTGGGTAACGATTGCGCCGGCATGCTCGGGGTACCAAGGCATCGGCATGATCTGGGTGTTCCTCGGCGTCTACCTGTGGACCTTCCGTGACTCCCTACGCTTCCCACGCGCTCTTCTGCTGATTCCCGTTGCGACACTGACCGTGTGGTTAGCTAATGTTGCAAGAATCACCGGCTTAGTCCTCTTAGGCACCTGGGGATCGTCGAAAATAGCGCTCGGCGGTTTCCATTCCTACGTCGGTTCCCTATTGTTTTCGACGATCGCCCTTCTGTTGGCCTCGGGCTGCCATCGTTTGAGCTTCTTCCGTCGCTCCAATCCTGATCCGCGTATGGGTAGCGAGGACAACAAGCTCGAGATTTGTTCCGACCTGCGATCCCCTCAAGAAGACAACCCAACCGCCGCCTATCTACTGCCCATGCTTGCAATTTTCGCCGCTACTATGGTCGCCGGCGCTGTCTCGGTGGGCGGATTCGATCTCTTGTATCCACTACGCCTGCCCGCGGTGGTCGTCTGCCTGTGGTTCTTTCGCGGCGCCTACCGCGAACTTCGTTGGACCTGGTCCTGGCAAGCTGTCGGAGCAGGTATTGCCGTGTTTGCTATTTGGCTGGCACTGGTACCCGTGACTGCCCAAGCCCAGGCAAGCGAACTTCCGGCAGCCTTGTCCGCACTTCCGGCGGCGATGGCTCTAGGCTGGCTTGGCTTCCGAGTCCTCGGTGCGGTTCTGATGGTCCCCCTAGCCGAGGAACTCGCTTTTCGCGGCTATCTCAGCCGTCGAATTACGTCCGGCGATTTTCAGAGCATACCTTTGCGTCAAATCTCATGGGTCGGGCTTCTCGTTTCTTCGCTGTTGTTCGGCGCCATGCACAACCAACTCATGGCCGGTACTATAGCCGGATTCGTCTACGGGCTCGTCGCGCGCAGACGCGGAGAACTCAGCGATGCAATAGTCGCACACGCCACCACGAACGCCCTACTCGCCGTCTATGTCATAACCACCGGTAGTTGGGCGCTGTGGGGGTAAGCCGCCCAGCGATCGGCCCCTCGCCATCCCCTGTCACTACGCTCTTTGCAACACCGCCAAGACGTTAGAGAGTAGCTCTGCCGGCTCAACCGGCTTGTCGAGACGGGAATACCCGCGCAGCTCGCGCGGTAGCATCTGCAGATCGCTGTAACCGCTGACGTAAATGATCGGTGTACCTTGCAGGCGTAACCTTTGCGCAATAGGAGTCACATTCTCGCCGTCCAGTTGGATATCCAGAACAGCGACGTCGAACGAGGTTCGGTCAATCAGTTCGAGACCAGCCTCAACATTGGCGACCATCTCACACCGCCTGCAACCGTAGCTCTCGAACAGAGACTTGAGCGACTGGGCAAGCGAATAATTATCCTCGACCACC
>JAZDCZ010000078.1:0-2828 GCA_036679605.1 Gemmatimonadota bacterium | reverse complement strand
ACATTGAGATTTTTCAGCTCGATCGGCACACCGATCAAGACATCGAGCCGTTCGCTGAGAACACTGGCGCGTGAGACTGCAACGTCTTCATCCTGATAAGCGTACGAAGGAGCAAACCTCAGCCCAAAGCGCCCACCGGGAATTTTCTTGGTGTAGTTGAGGCCCACAGCCCCGTCAGCCTGCTGGGTACGCCCGTTGTCAAAATCAGCATAGGTAACACTAGCAACGACCGTACTGCTGAGAGACTGATACAGCCGATGTGTCAGACCGGCAAAACCGCGATTGCTAGTCTGGGTACTGCTAGCGCTCTTCTGGTAGTTAAGGGCATAGCCATAATTCGAGGTTAGCGTGTCTCTGTGCTTGACAGTCAGAGTCTCCTGTAACGAAATGGCCTGGGACTTCAGACCGCCACCTGTGTCCGTCGCGAGCATCTGGCTCGAGAGTCTACTCCTAGAAAACTCGAGTTCTTGAGACAACCTAAGGTACTGCCGCTCGAACGTGCGCGTGCTGCCACCACTTTCTGACTCCTGCAAGTCCCATTGGTATTCGAGCTCGCTGCGCGCATGCTCGGTCTCATTATTGACGACGACCTCGATTTCCTCACTGACACGATCCGTGCCGAAGGGACCGTTCGTGTCCGTCTCGATATGACGATATAGCGCCCTGGCTGGGATATCCCACTGCCCTATCCTCAGATTTCGCAGTTGCAGTCCGGTGCCGTACTGAAACGTGTCTACAGTACGCCGCGGAGCAAAAGGTGAATTGAGTTCGAAGTGAACCCGGTTCGTGAATAAAGACACCGGATAAGGTTTGTTCGGCAATACTCGCAGGTTGATGTTAAAGGTCTGCTGCAGGGCATCGATTTGCGACAGGCCCTTGTTGCCCGCAGACTCGACGAAGTCTTGCCGGAACTCCAAACCGAGTTCTGCCGAAAAACGTAGTAACTCGGGATGATAGACCCACCCCTCCGCACCCGTTGTGATCTCTTCAGACACTGTCCATTCATTGAGATCCACTTTCGCGCTTCGATCAGACTCTCGCACTTCTCGTTCATTGCGCACCTCGGTGGCCGCCTTACCGCGCCAGTTGTATATCCGGTAATTGGGACCACGCCGACGTCGCGCCGCGAGGACGTCGGGAACGAAGGCTTGAAGGCAGACCGTGGCGATCAACAATGGCACACACACTAGCCGACCTAAGCTAAGGCTCGCACGCCCAGCGCTCGGTATAGGCCCTGACAGGCCATGTCTGCCCCCCGTAGACCTCATCGCGTCAGCGTCGTCCCAGCACGATCTTGCCCGCCACTTGCCGTGCAGACGTATTACCAACCGAGCCTCCGGAGGCTCTCAACAGGAAGCGGTTCACGCCACGATGAGGGTCGTGGCAACGTGTACAGTCCGCAATGACTTGATCGTCAATCGATCGAACTGCATCTTCTCCGGCATCTCTATCTGTCCGCTCTTCAGCGGGCACCGATGGGGGATACGTAACGTCACGCTCGGAGGGCCGATGCTCCGCTGTAAAGGTGAGCAGGTCTCCCCGTATGTGGCATTGGGTGCACAACCGTGCAGACGGCTCAGCATGCACGAGGTGCTCATATGACGAGGAGTGAGATTGATGGCATACCACGCACCAGCCGAGGCTGACGGGGCCATGCATCCATAGGCCCGCGTTCTCCTGTGCATTGGGGGCGAAATCGCTGTGGCAACGTATGCAGAGCTCGACTACCGGCATGCGTAGACGTCCCGCTTCCGCCAGCTCACCGCTCGCGCTCGGCATCAAGGCCAAGTTCGCGCCCGTGCTCCTGAACCCGGAAGCAGCCGCCAGATCGTGACAGCTTCCACATTCCTTCGCAGCAAACGGACCGTGCGTAAAACGACTTATCTTCGCCACTTTTTTGCCGCGTCGCGCACGCTTTGCTTCGGCTTCCTTTGCTTCCTCAACGGCTTTCTCTTCGGCCTCGGCAAGCAGTCGAACGCGTTCCTCCGGAGAGACATACGGTGGCACGCCATCGAAGATAACCTCAAGAACGCCGTGTCGCACCTGTTCACTACAGGCCGACGTAAGAACCATGATCGGCACACCGACCAAGACGAGCACCGCCGGCGCGAACCATGCTAAGCGGCGCCCCATCGGCATTACTCTACTTCGGCGTTTTCTTCCGAGGACAAATCCACATAACTGCTGGAATCCTTCGGGTCGACGAAGCCGTATATCGCGACTTTGTTCGGACCGTAGTTGTTCGCGACGAGGATCACATATTCAAGATTGAAATCCGGATTCACGTAGCCCTTGAAGTAATCAACGAGGTCATAGCTCACGAACACAGCCCCAGGCAGATACATTTGCCCCGGCCCAACACCGCTGCCGCCGAATGCGAGGACGACTTGCGCGTTGTTGGTATCCCAGATCTGCACGTTCTCGAAGGCAGCATCCACGGTATATAGGTACCCTCCTCTATCCACCGCCGTACCCTTCGGACGCGCAAAAGTGCCGGGCCCGTCGCCGAGGAACCCGTAGGATTTCACGTGCTTTCCCTGAGCATCGAATTCTTGCACACGGAAATTGGCCATGTCGGTAACGAACAGATGTCCGTTTTCGTTCAGCGACACGGAGGTAGGAGTATTGAACTCGCCGTCGTCATTCCCCGGGCGTCCTATAGTTCGAACGATCTTTTTGCGACGACGGTCGAACACCAATATCTGGTGGCCACGTCGATCACAGACGTAGAGACGGCGTTCGTCGACAGCAACGCTCGTTGGAATTATCTCAGCAGGGTCTCCGTAGGCCCGCACAAATTCGTCTTCAGCATCGAACTGGACGACTTG
>JAZDCZ010000077.1:0-3899 GCA_036679605.1 Gemmatimonadota bacterium | reverse complement strand
GTTCCGATCCTGTGTACATGTTTGCGTCGGGTAGCGGAGCTATGCGGATTCGTGTGGAGTGGCGCAGTGGCAAGGAGAGCATGATAGAGGGTGTCGCGTCTAACAGGTTGTATGAGATATATGAGAGTGGTTCGGTCGAAGTAAGAGCAGGGGCAGATGCTACGAGTGATGTCGCTGCGTTGTTCAAGGACGTGACGTCGGAGCTGGGACATGTTCACGTGGAGACTGAGTATGACGATTGGATTCGGCAGCCGTTGTTGCGGCACCGATTGAGTCAATTGGGCCCTGGAGTTACGTGGTACGATATGGATGATGATGGTGATGAGGACTTATTAATTGGCGGTGGCAGGGGCGGAAGTATGGGCTATTACCGTAACGACGGAGGCCGGTTGCGCCGGGTGCCGGTACGGATGGGAAAGTTGGATTTGGATGAGACGACGCTGCTGGCGATCCCGAAGGTCGGGGGCGGTACGCGTTTGTTAATAGGTCAGATGAACTACGAGGCATCGAGCCCTGCGGCGGCGCGTGAGGCGGCATCGGTTTTGGGGTTGGATGCAGATTGGGGTAGTGGTGTGGGGTTGGATGCAGATTGGGGTAGTGGTGTTGTGGCTGCTCGCGAGTTTGGTGTAGTTCCGGGCGAGATGAGCAGTACGGGTCCTCTGGCAGTGGCGGATTATGATGGCGATGGTGATTTGGATTTATTTGTGGGCGGTCGAGTAGTTCCGAATCGGTATCCGACGCCCCCGGTGTCGCGCTTGTACTTGAATGATGGATCGGGTGGTTATGAGTTGGACACGTTGAATGCGGGTGTATTGTCGGGCATTGGAATGGTGTCGAGTGCAGTGTATACGGATGTGGATGCTGATGGAGATGTAGATTTATTGTTGGCGTTGGATTGGGGGAGCTTGCGTTTGCTGGAGAATGAGGGTGGAGTGTTTTCTGATGTTACGGAGTTGTGGGGGTTGTCAGGATACGAGAGCATGTGGAACGGAGTGACGACGGGAGATTTCAATGCAGACGGTCTGCCGGACATAGTGGCTACCAGCTGGGGAAGAAATACTCGGCTCGAGGCCAGCGACGAGCATCCCGTGCAGGTGTACTTCGGCGATTTCGACGAGAATGGTATGATGGACATTGTGGAGGCGCGGTACGATACCAACTTAGGTGGAATGAGTCCGCTGCGGGGGCGGATCCCCATAATGTTTGGCATACCGTATGTTCAACGCCGCGTGCCTAGCTACCACGAGTATGCAGACGCGACTATGCCAGACATACTAGGACCGGCGCTTGGTCGTGCGTCGGTTCTCGAAGCGAACACGTTTGACAACATGTTGTTCTTGAATCGCGGTGATCGGTTTGATGGCAACTCACTTCCGTTGCTGGCGCAGCTGGCTCCGGCACACCATGCCGTCGTCGCCGATTTTGACGGAGATGGCAACGAAGATCTCTTCTTGACTCAAAATTTCTTTCCCACTGAAACAGAAACGTCGCGCTACGACGCCGGCCGAGGACTGTTACTCACAGGAAACGGGTCGGGCGCAGTCCATCCTGTTCCCGGCCGGGTGTCCGGCATAAAGGTATATGGAGATCAGCGTGGCGCTGCCCTATCCGACGTGGACGGCGACGGCCGAATTGACATGGTAATCTCACAGAACCGAGCGGCTTCCAAGTATTACCGCAATCAAGGTGCGAAGACCGGACTGCGAGTTCGCCTGGTGGGGCCAACCGGGAATCCCCGCGCGGTCGGCGCGATGATGCGTGTCGTGTACGCCGGCCGCCGCGGGCCGGCGCGAGAAATCCACAGTGGATCAGGGCATTGGTCGCAGGACGGTGCCGTGCAAGTCATGGGAATTGGGGAAGGCGTCACCGGGCTGTGGGTTCGGTGGCCCGATGGTACGTGGACCGAGAAGGCCATTGGCTCCAGGACCAAGGAGGTTACTATTCGCTTCGATGATCGGTGATAACCGCCGGCCGCTGTCCTTCCATACATCATCCAGCCGTATCGAATGACATCCATATGACAAGACACTCGACTTCCTGCCTCGTACTGATCTTATCCGGACTGTTCGGCTGCAATCCTTCGCGCCCGCCCGAGTGGCACCAGGAGGACGGCTACAGGTGGGCCGAACTGCGCGTTCCGCGACGCGGCGGGGATGGATTCCAAAGGCTCTTGCCAAACAAGACCGGCATATCGTTCTCCAACTCGGTGACCGAGGAACAGGTGCTCCAAAACGAGCACATCCTGAATGGTTCCGGAGTCGCCGTGGGTGACATAGATGGCGATGGGCTTGCCGATCTCTACTTTGCGGCCTTGGACGGCTCAAACGTACTGTACCGCAATCTGGGCGGCTGGAAGTTTGTCGACGTGACTGCGCAGGCGAGAGTTGCGGCTCCCGACCGTTTTTCTACCGGCGCGACGTTTGCCGACGTCGACGGAGATGACGACCTAGATCTATTGGTTACGGCGTTAGGAGGGCCGAACGCGCTTTACCTGAACGATGGCACCGGTGTGTTCGAGGATCACACGAAGGAGGCGGGGCTCGAATCGACGCTCTACGGTACGACGATGGCCTTAGCTGACGTTGACGGTGACGGTGATCTGGATTTGTATGTGGCGAACAACAAGGTGAAATCGGTCCGTGACATTTACCCTCCCGAAGTCTTG
Source organism: Gemmatimonadota bacterium (assembly GCA_036679605.1). Lineage (GTDB taxonomy): Bacteria > Gemmatimonadota > Gemmatimonadetes > Gemmatimonadales > GWC2-71-9 > JAZDCZ01. Next base: position 1,234 of record JAZDCZ010000077.1, on the reverse strand, counting down.
GAGTTTGATCGAGTAGTCCGGGAGGAGGCCGGTACATATTCGATAAGTCCTGAATTCCGCGACCACTACACGCTTGTTCGCCAAAAGAACAGACTAATGCGGCTGGAGTATGCGGAACCCGACAAGTTTTATCTCAACGATGGCGCCGGGCAGTTCGAGGAAGTGTCGTTTACCTCTGGTGGATTCCTTGACGAAGATGGTAAACCGCTCACGGCTACGCCTATGGACTGGGGTCTGGCCGCTCGCTTTAGCGACATAGACGGTGACGGTGATCCGGATCTGTATGTGTGCAACGACTTCGAGACTCCTGATCGGCTGTGGATCAACGACGGACATGGGCGGTTCAGGGCCGTTCAACGTGTGGCGCTGCGACTTACGAGTAATGCGACAATGGCGGTCGACTTCGCAGACATCGATCGTGACGGCGATATGGACTTCATGTTGTTGGACATGTTCGACCGCGACAACCGACTGCGGAAAACGCAGGTGTCGGCTATGCAGCCGGAGCCGGCCCAGATGGGTGAAATCGAGAACCGTCCGCAGGTAGGTCGTAACACGATGTTCGTCAATCGAGGAGACGGAACATTCTCGGAGGTCGCACGGCTGACAGGTGTCGAAGCGTCGGGGTGGTCGTGGTCGGTCCTATTCCTGGATGTGGATCTGGACGGGTATCAGGACATACTCATCGGCAACGGTCACGAGCGCGATTTCATGGATGCCGATACGCAGGCGAGAATCGACCGGGCGAGACCCGGTAGTGATTGGCGGCAACTCAGACTCTTGTATCCCAATCTGCATCTGCGCAATGTGGCGTTTCGGAATAACGGCGATCTCACTTTTGCGGAGAAGGGAGAGGAATGGGGGTTTGCAGACGAGGAAGACGTGTCACACGGAGCGGCCACAGGTGATCTCGATGGCGATGGCGATCTCGACGTTGTGATAAACCGGCTCGGTAAGCCGGCCGGCGTGTATCGCAACGAGAGCAATAGGGCGAGGGTGACGGTGAGGCTCAAGGGATTAGCCCCGAACACACAGGGCATCGGTGCCAAAATACATCTGCTCGGCGGACCAGTTGCCGATCAAGTGAGTGAGGTTACTGCTGGTGGTAGCTATGTATCCGGTTCCGATCCTGTGTACATGTTTGCGTCGGGTAGCGGAGCTATGCGGATTCGTGTGGAGTGGCGCAGTGGCAAGGAGAGCATGATAGAGGGTGTCGCGTCTAACAGGTTGTATG
>JAZDCZ010000076.1:0-3333 GCA_036679605.1 Gemmatimonadota bacterium | reverse complement strand
TGCCAAAGCTCTTCACGTGCGTATAACGAGACGGGTCGGTAGCAAGGCTTGGGTCGAAATCGTCATCGGCGAAGGTCGCAACCGGCAGGTGCGCCGTATGTTCGAGGCTTGCGGATTGTTGGTAGAGAAACTGCGCCGCACGCGTATGGGGCCTCTCAAGCTCGGGCGTATGGCGATGGGTGACGTTCGTCGGCTCGATGCCACTGAGCTACAGTCGCTTCGTAAGGCGGTCGGAATTGCTTGCCGCACTGCGCGAAAGTTGACTTCAGACCCGAGCGTTCATAGAAACCATCCGCGGGGTGGAGCAGTCTGGTAGCTCGGCGGGCTCATAACCCGCAGGTCGGAGGTTCAAATCCTCCCCCCGCACCCAATTTTCTTCGGGGACTGTTACCGGTGTCTGGGGTACGATCCCACTGTCCCGGCAGTGTGAAAGCGCTTTAGGTGCCGGGGTCCGCCGATTCCGTGCCGTGGAATTGCCGTGCCGATGGGACTGAGAATAGCCGTGAGGGCCTCGTTTGCACAGGCGGGCCGGCGCGAGTTTTGCCGTGGAACCTTGAACGCCCTTGTGTGGGGCTCGGTCATCGGAGGCTTGCTCGGAATCGGTTTTCTCCTATTGCCGCACAGCAACCTGGTCGTGAAAGGACTTCTGTGCGGAGTGGAACTGATACTGCTGCTCGCGAGTGGGTTCGCTCTGACAAGCGTGGTGGTTCTGCTGCCCGTAGAAGCGGCGGTAGCGTGGAGGGTTTCGAGGCGCGTCAACAACGTTGAATTCGGGACCGGATCCGGAAGCGGAAGATTCTATGGAGCGGTGATCGTATGCGGCACCGCCGCGATAGGGATGTCCTTGTGGGCGGCGTTCGATTTGTTCAAAGATCCACGTTCGCTAGAGGCGTGTATGGCGTACGCGGCGATCGGGCTGGTGGCGTCATTTGCGGTGTGGGCGATCACCCGTAGGCAAAGAGTCGTATCCGATTCACGGTGGTCAGATTCGTATTCGAGTGCGGCCGTTCTTGGCGGTGTCGTAGTGTGCGCACTTGTAGCCGTTGCGACTTACCACTCGCTGAGGGGTGATGCGGCCCCTATGGATCTTCCCCCGGTGTCCGTGACGGCACCGACAGACATAGGTGTGCGGCCGCGTGCCAACGTGATCCTCGTAAGCATTGATACTCTGCGGGCCGACCACTTGAGTAGCTTTGGATATCGGCGTGATACCTCTGTGAACCTCGGTCGTCTGGCTGCCGAGGGAACCAAGTTTGTTCATGCACAGAGCCAGGCTCCGTGGACTTTGCCTTCGCATGCCACGATGTTCACATCGCTTTACCCGAGTTCGCACGGAGCCAGGTTCAGCAGCCAGCATGCGGATATCATAGACATGCTCGACGATTCTCACCTGACTCTGGCCGAAGAATTGAGTCGTTACGGTATACACACGGCGGCATTTACCAGTGCTCATTGGTTCCACGACAGATGGAATCTCCTACAGGGTTTCGAGATGCGAGATAGGTCTGAGGTGTCGCCGGTTTCGACACCGACGGTTCTGGGTAAAGCGCGCAGATGGCTCGATGGTCGGGATCGCGAACCGTTTTTCGTTTTCGTCCATCTTTTCGACGTGCATGAGTACTCCACTCCGGATGCTTACGATCATTCCTACAAGGACCCCGATTATCACGGGGAACTGGAAGGCGACCGAAGCAAGGTGGCGCGCAATCTATACTCGGACATTCCGCCCGAGGATCTTGCCTACCTCATCGACCGATACGATAGCTCGGTGAGGTATGTCGACGAGGAGCTGGGCCGGTTCTTCGACTGGTTACGCACCAAGGGGCTTTTCGATGGTTCGATCATCGTCGTGACATCGGATCACGGAGAAGAGTTTTGGGATCACAGAGGTACTGGGCATGGCTTCACGCTTTACGAGGACCAACTTCACGTTCCGCTGATCATCAAACCGGCAGCGTTTATGAAACCGGTTCGATCGATAGTCACCGATCGTGTCGGCGTCATCGATATCATGCCCACGGTGCTCGAGCTCTTGAAGATACCGATCCCTGATATGCTCCAAGGGGCATCGTTGCGAGCACCGATGCACGGACAACGCCTGCCCGACCGAGCCCTCTTCGCCGAGGACACCTATTTCTTAAACAGCTACGTTACTATCGAGGCGGACAAAAAGTACTTCGAGAACGACATACCGCCAAGCGACCTATCCAACCCGGCCTTGGCGTTTGTAAACCTGCGTGCGTTGTTTAAGTTCCGCCGTTCTGAGTTGTACGACTTGGCTGTGGATCCGCATGAACGAAACAACCTGGCCACCCGCGAAAGTACCCTCGGTGCCCGCTTGCGGGCCCGTCTACTGACCCACGTCCGTATCGAAAATCGTGGTCGGCGGCGGATCATGGATGCGGCGACACACGAGCGTTTACGGGCGCTCGGCTACGCCGAGTGAGTGCCGCCGATCGTCCTAGGTCTTTAGTAGCGCTTGTTAGCCGCTCTGCCGTCGCGCACGTTGGATGGGTCTGGTGGCTGGTGGCTCAAACCCAGCAGTAGCCGGGCAGAGCGCTGCGGTCGGCACTCCCCCTGCAAACCGCAGCGCTCGTTTGTCATCGGATCTCCGCAGTGGCCGTCTGCGGTGTCTCAGAGCCGCGGTGCAGATACCGTCAGCCCGTCTTTGCCGCCGCCGATTTGTCTTGCTTGTTACCGTCCGCGGGTGTGGATGGTGAGAAGGCGAAAGTATCCGGGGCCACCGCACCTCCGGAGATTATGAAGGTCATGGCATCGTCGACGGTCCAATCGGTCGAGGTAATACGGCTGACGGGCACTATTTCCAGATAGCCCGAGGTCGGGTTCGGGGTTGTAGGTACATAAACGGCGGCGAGTTCTTGGCCGGTGTTCTCATCTTTGAAAGTGCGAGTCACGAATCCGACAGCACGCATTTCGGGCGTCGGAAATTCTATGAGCACTACTCGCTTGAGCTTGTCCGGCTTGGTTTGCAAGACGGCGAGCAGTCTCTTGGTCGAGCCGTAGATGCGTTTGGCGACCGGGATGTGCTCCATCAATCGGTCGAAGCCGGCGATTACCCGTCGACCGACAACGTGAGTCGCGACCCAGCCGATGACGTACAAAACGGTGAGCATCCACAGAGCGGCCAGTAGGTTTTGAAATGAAGGTGCCTGCACCCAACGGGCCAGAGAAGGTGCAGGGCCGCGCAAGAGGTTGGCCAGCCCGTTGACCACGGGTTGACCCCATTTAGAGAGAACCCCAAGTAGAAAACTGAAAACCAACCAGGTCACCCAAAGAGGGATGATCGTCAACACTCCGGCAAGGATGTATTGT
>JAZDCZ010000075.1:0-53931 GCA_036679605.1 Gemmatimonadota bacterium | reverse complement strand
CATACAACCTGTTAGACGCGACACCCTCTATCATGCTCTCCTTGCCACTGCGCCACTCCACACGAATCCGCATAGCTCCGCTACCCGACGCAAACATGTACACAGGATCGGAACTCGATAGGTACGAGCCAATGGTCGCTTCCTTTTGCTGGTCATCGACTGGCCCACCGAGCAGATGTATTTTGGCACCGATGCCCTGTGTGTTCGGGGCTAATCCCTTGAGCCTCACCGTCACCCTCGGTCGATTGCTCTCGTTGCGATACACGCCGGCAGGCTTGCCTAGCCGGTTTATCACAACGTCGAGATCGCCATCGCCATCGAGATCACCCGTCGCCGCTCCGTGGGATATGTCCTCCTCGTCTGCAAACCCCCATTCCGCTCCCTTCTCTGCAAAAGTAAGATCGCCGTTATTCCGGAAGAGAACATTCCGTAGGGGAAGAGGAGGAAAGCGAAGTAGAAAACTTCGGTCGCGCAGGGCTAACGAACGGCTCACTCCCCGCATTGACCTGGATATCCTGTCTGCCGTGTCTAGATCGAGGAAGTCGTAGGAGTAACCATTGCTTATTAGGACATCTTCGTAACCGTCCAGATCAATATCGGCAAAGATTGCAGACCACGACCATCCCGAAGCCTCGACACCGGCATAGTATGCGATCTCCGCATACGTGGTGTCGCCGCGGTTGACGAACAGAGTATTCCGAGGAACCTGGGGTCGCCCCTGGATACTTGCGATCGCTGACTGCTCCGGAAGGTTCAACACGGTTTGTGTCTTCTGGCGCTTAGGATCTGGGTCGAGCATGTCGAGCAACATGAAGTCGACATCGCCATCCCGGTCGATATCGGAGAGATCCATCGCCATGGTCGCTCCGCTGGTCACTCGCATGGCCAGCGAATCGGCCAATCGAAATCGTCCGGTGCCATCGTTTAGCCAGAATCGGTCAGGACTCTCAAAATCGTTACTGACGTAAAGATCGGGATCGCCATCACCATCCATGTCATGGAATTTCACGGTGAGACCCCAATCAAAGAGAGGGTCGCCCAGTGGCGCACCATTCTGTTGTAGGAATCGCCCGGACGTAAACGGAACCACCGTGAACCGTCCGGCACCATCATTCAAATAGAATTGGTCAGGCTCTCCGAACTCGACGGGCACGATATTGCCGTTCTTCGTCATAAGGCGGTAGTGGTCTCGAAACTCTGGCCTTATTGTTCGCTCTCCATTTGACTCCATTGTGACACTGTCAAACACCAACCGTTCCGGTGAATACATGTCGCGAACTGACTTGGCCTTGTAGTTCGCAACGTAGAGATCGAGATCTCCGTCTCCGTCCACGTCGGCCATGCTCATTGACGTAGAACCTCGCCTCGACTCGAGTCCCGCCTCTTTGGTTCGCTCCTCGAACACGCCAGTTCCGTCATTTACGAATAGCGCGTTCGGCCCGCCCAAGGCCGTTACGAGAAGATCGAGATCCCCGTCGCCATCGATATCCGCGAACGCCGCACCGGTGGAAAAACGATCCGGAGCCGCTACTCCTGCCTGCACCGTCATGTCGGCAAACTTCCAGTTACCCAAATTGCGGTACAGTATGTTGGAACCGTCCAGCGCCGCAAAGTAGATATCCGCCAGGCCATCTCCATCTACATCGCCTACTGCGACCCCGGATCCGTTCAGCAGAAACTGGTTTTCGAGTACCTGCTCCCTCCCGAGTTCGTTGGCGAACACGATACCTGTCCGAGATGGAGAAAGCATGGTGAAGCCGTCATGGCCACGCCGTGGCACCGACCGGTCCGCCCACCTGTGGTCGTCGGCATCATGCCATTCGAATGCACTTGAACCGCTACATCCGGCGAGAATCCCGCCCAACCACACGGTTAGAACCAGGGCCATCGGACGCACCGGTAGTGCCATCCTCGTGACTCCCGCCATGATTGGCTGGTCCGTATCGTCAATCATCATGGTTGCAAAATAGCGCGATCGAACCTGACAGTGAAATGGTCAGTTTCCGGGTTCACCTGGAACATTTCGGCTACAGTGGCTATGTAATACTTTACACATGATGAACACGATTGACTCGAGGCCCATATACACCTGTCTCTTCTGTTCAGGATATCTGGGTCGCAATGACCTGATCGAGCACGAGCCAGCGGGAAAGCGCCTTGCTTTTGACGCGAAAAAGGGGCGGCTGTGGGTCGTCTGCCCCCATTGTGGCGGATGGAACCTCTCGCCGCTAGACGAGCGCTGGGACGCCATCGAGGAATGCGAGCAGCTCTTCCGACAGACCTCCGTCCGGCTATGCACTGAGAACATCTCCTTGGCAGTCGTCTACGGCGCACTGGACCTCATACGCATCGGCGATCCGTTGCGTCAGGAACTCGCGGTGTGGCGCTATGCCGATGAGCTGAGAAGTCGGCGACGCAGGGCTATCTTCCAGACAGGCGCTAAGGCAGCGGATCAGTATGGCTGGATGATTGGGGCCGGTGGTCTGCTAGGGGCTGGGGTGGCCCTGCTGGTGGGAGCGCCGGTTGCCATAGGAGTCGGGCTGGTCGCCGGAGCCGGATCTGAGGAACTCTGGCGCGAGATCGGACCGGAACGAATCGAACGAATACTCGGCCGGATCATCGCCAAGGTCCGGGTCAACACTCTGGACTACTCTTTCGTGCGCACGGGACACCTACCAGAACTCCGCTTGGGCCGGCATGCCGGCAAGTGGCGGCTGGAGTTACCGCACTCGGTGGGCTGGGAAGCATACGAAGACGCAGAGGCCGTGCACATCATGGGGCTGATGCTCCCCATTGCGAACGGCTTCGGAGCGTCGAGAGATCACGTGGTGGCGGCGGTGAAGGAACTGGAGAACGCAGGAAGCGCCGAGGCCTACTTCGAGAAAACGGCAAAGCGCATTCGCGCTTCACAATATCGGTCACAGGGACTCGGTCAGTATCCCATGCCAATGAGACTAGCCCTGGAAATGGCCGCTCACGAGGAAACCGAACGCCAGGCACTTCGGGGACAGCTGAAGTGGCTAGAGCGGCGCTGGCGCAACGCCGAGGAAATCGCGGAGATCGCCGACAACCTGCTCGTGGTCCCATCGATGGAGTTCTATCTCGAGACCTTGCGCGGCAAATACGCGCCTGCCTCTAGCCCCACTGCCAGCTCTCACCTGGCTCCATAACCTTCACCTCTATTCCTTTCGGAGTAAATCCCGACGCGTCAGACGCGAGAAGCGGCCACGTCTTGTAGTGAATCGGTATGGCAACCTTCGGGTCAATCCACTCCGCCGCCCGACTGGCGAGTTCCGGCCCCATTGTGAAGCGATCGCCGATTGGGATCAACGCGATGTCCGGCTGGTAGATCTCACCGATCAGCTTCATATCGCTAAACAACGCCGTGTCGCCGCAATGATATACGGTAACTCCGCCGACGTGTACGACGGCCCCACACGGCATCCCCATGTAGCGCCCTTCGTACGAGGACGAGTGAAACGCCTGAGTGAATGCAACCCATCCAAAATCGGTCGAGACCTTGCCACCCGGATTTCCGGGATCGCATCGGCATCCTTGCTCACCGAGAAACTCTGTGATTTCAAACGCGGCAACGACTGTGGCATCATTGGCTTTGGCGATCGCCACGGTGTCGCCCAGGTGGTCGGCATGCCCGTGCGTTAGCACTATGTGACCGCAGCGGATATCATCCGCCGTCATCGTCGCGACCGGATTTCCCGTGAGAAAAGGATCCAGGGCGACCGCCTGACTGCCGTCGTCCAACAAGAAACCGGCATGCCCCAGAAAAGTAAGTGATACTGCCATAACGCCCCTCCCCTGCTGTTTGTTGTTACCCTTGCCCTCGCTCAAGCTCTCTGTCATGCTTACAACATGACAGCCCTCTTAGGCAATTCAGAACTCCTGGCCAAGTTGATCGGATTCGACTCGACGAGCTGTAACAGTAATCTGCCGATTGCCGACTTCATTTGCGAGTACGTCGACCGACCGGGTGTGCGAATCGACAGGAACATGTCTCCCGATGGTTCGAAGACGAACCTGGTAATCTCGATCGGACCGCAAGACAGACACAATCGGACCGGGCTCATCTTGTCGGGACATATGGACGTGGTCCCCGCCGAGGAGCCCGAGTGGGAGAGCGAACCGTTTACAATGACGCCCACTGCGGATGCGTATGTGGGTCGTGGCACATGCGACATGAAAGGATTCCTAGCCCTGGCAATCAACCAACTTACGAGTCTTGATCCCACAAGACTCGAGCACCCACTCGTACTGATTCTGACCTACGACGAAGAACTCGGCACGATTGGCGCCAGACATTTCGCCGCAACGTGGTCTGAATCAAACCATTTGCCCGAGAATGCCATAGTGGGTGAGCCCACGGACTTGCGCGTCATCAGGATGCACAAGGGACACTTGGAATTCAAGGTCACTCTTACAGGCAAGAGCGCACATAGCGGATATCCTCATCTAGGCAGGAACGCGATCGAACCAACGGGAACTCTGATAGCGCGGCTGTCGGAACTCAGGAGGGAGTTCGAAAACGAGAGTCCGGCCTACACCGAATATTTTCCGGAAGTACCCTACGTGGCACTCAACCTAGCACGGATAACTGGTGGCACGGCCGTCAACATCGTACCCGACCGCTGCGTTTTACAGGGAGGTATCCGCATGCTACCTGAGATGGATAGCACGGCTACGATCGAGCGTGTGCGATCGGCCGTGACCGAGGCAGTGGGTACAGACTCATGTACGTTTGAAATCGAAGGCGAAGCACCACCGATGCTCTTATCCGACAGGTCTGACATCTATCGAGCGCTCAGTGCCAGAACGGGTCAAACAGATACGGTCAGCGCATCTTATGCAACGGATGCCGGCTGGTTTCAAACAATGGGAATTCAATCCGCCATCTTTGGGCCCGGATCCATCGAGGTTGCCCACAAACCGAACGAGTTGCTTCCAATCGTTCAGTTCGAGGAAGCGTCGCAGATGCTGAAAGATATAGTTTACGATTTCTGCCAGTTGTCTGGTCGACATGAATAGGAATTCACAGAGATGACCACTCCATTAATCGAATGCGTTCCCAACTTCAGCGAAGGGAATGACCTATCAATTATCAAGCAGATAGCGAATCAAATCGAAGGCTCTGACGGCGTGAAATTACTGGGCGTCGATCCCGGCAAGGCAACGAATCGAACAGTCGTAACCTTCGTGGGTGCGCCCGACGATGTCATTGAGGCCGCCGTGCGAGTCGTTCGCAAGGCCGCAGAACTTATCGACATGAGCAAACACACGGGAGAACACCCTCGTTTTGGCGCTACCGACGTCTGTCCTTTAGTGCCCGTATCCGGCATCACGATGGACGAAACGGTCGAGTACGCGCGGCGTCTTGGTCAGCGCATAGGAGAAGAGTTGGGCATAGCCGTGTTCTGCTACGAACATGCCGCCCTCACACCGCAGAGAACCAACCTCGCCGATGTGAGAGCCGGCGAATACGAGGGGTTGAAAGAAAAACTCAGTCAACCTGAATGGAAACCCGACTTCGGACCGGCAGAGTTCAATCCACGCGCCGGCGCCACCGCAGTCGGGGCCAGAGATTTCCTAGTGGCCTACAATGTCAACCTGAACAGCACGTCCACTCGACGCGCCAATGCGATCGCATTCGACGTACGAGAAAAAGGCCGCATCAAGCGCGAGGGAAATGCTCTAACCGGCAACATAGTAAGAGACGAGAGCGGGAACCCATGTTGGATTCCAGGGTCGCTCAAAAATGTGAAAGCCATTGGCTGGTTCATCGAGGAATACGGTGTGGCGCAGATATCGATGAACCTCACGAACATTGCGGTGACTCCGGTACACGTGGCCTTCGACGAGGTTTGCCGCAAAGCAGATGCAAGGGGGGTGCGAGTTACTGGCTCAGAACTCGTAGGACTGATACCACTCAAGGCAATGCTTGACGCCGGAAGGTATTTCCTAAAAAAGCAACAGCTCTCCACCGGCATACCCGACGCCGAAATTATCAAGATTGCGATAAAGTCCCTCGGATTGGACGAACTCAATCCATTCAAACCGGAGGAAAAGATCATCGAGTACGCAATGCGTAAGGACTCCGGTATCCGCCTCGTAGACAGGTCTCTCGCTGAGTTCACACGACAGACCGCGGCCGACTCCGCTACGCCTGGCGGTGGATCCGTAGCCGCCGCCGTAGGCGCCATGGGAGCAGCACTTGGAACTATGGTCGCAAATCTCTCATCCCATAAACGAGGCTGGGATGACCGGTGGGAAGAGTTTTCAGATTGGGCAGAAAAGGGCAAGGAGCATTACAACGCACTGCTGGACCTCGTGGACGAGGATACTTGCGCTTTCAACCAGGTAATGGATGCGTTGTCGCTGCCGAACGGCAGTGCAACGGAAAAGGCAGCTCGAGACACTGCTATTGAGGAGGCGACCAAGGTCGCGATCGAAGTCCCGCTGAGAGTCATGACCCGAGCTACCGACTCAATGGAAGTCATAAAGATCATGGCCGACATCGGTAACCCGAATTCTGCATCCGACGCAGGTGTCGGTGCTCTATGCGTACGCTCTGCGGTCAAGGGAGCGTTCCTCAACGTCAAGATCAACGCATCTGGTCTCAAGGACAGGCAATTCGCCAAAGAGATGATCGAGAGGGGACAACAAATCGACCAGCGATCTGCAGACCTCGAGAGCGAGATCCTGGCAAAGGTCGACGGCAAGTTATAAGCGCCGGTTCAATGCACCTCACCGACCAGGAGAAGGCGATCGCCGCAGGGGAATCCGGAGAATCGGATGCGATGGCCATGCGGATAGTCGTGGAAATGGCAAACCTCCTGGAGGCTGATGAACTGGTCGAGATCAAGTCGAGCCATATAGATAGCTGCCTCTACCACGGTGACGGCGGTGTCGAGTTTGCCGACCGACTTGTGGCTGGTGGTGGTACGGTCCGAGTACCATCCACGTTAAACGTGGGCGCCCTAGACCTGATCCATCCGAACCGGGTTCGTGCCGATCCTCACCGCACCGAAATGTCACGACGCCTGATGGAGGCGTACGTAAGAATGGGTTGCCGACCAACGTGGACCTGCGCCCCCTACCAAATTGAGTACCGCCCCGAAATTGGTGACCAGATCGCCTGGGGCGAAAGCAATGCAGTTGTCTTCGCGAATTCCGTACTGGGTGCTCGTACCAACCGATACGGTGACTTCCTCGATATCTGCTGCGCCATTACCGGTCGCGCTCCACTGACCGGTTTACACCTAGAAGAGAATCGCCGAGCGACAGTCGTGGTCGATACCGACCAGTTATCTCCCGACCTCAAACGGTCAGACGTATTCTATCCCGTGCTGGGTAGCTGGCTGGGTGCCACGATCGGTGACGAGGTCGCTGTGATCGACGGCCTGCCGCCCGATACCGGAGAAGACCAGCTCAAGGCATTGGGAGCGGCTGCAGCGTCCTCCGGGTCTGTGGGCCTGTTTCACGTTGCCGGAGTAACGCCGGAGGCGCCCGATCTCGCGACGGCCCTCGACGGTGTGCGGCCCAACAGAGTTATCCAACTGACGCCCGACATGATCCGCTCATCCCGTGACTGGCTTTCTACGACGCAAGCGGAACGAATCGACGCCGTTGCCGTAGGCAGTCCTCATTTTTCACTATCTGAATTCGCGGAGTTGAGGCGGCTCGCGCACGGCAAGCGCTTTGCGATTCCCTTCTACGTTTGCACCGCGCGCGATGTTCTCCGACAACTGGAGAACGAGGGCAACCTAGCTCCCTTGATCGAGACCATAGAGATCGTGGTCGATACGTGTGTAGTGGTCGCACCGATACTACCCGAAAAAGGCGGTGTCTTGATGACGAATTCCGGCAAGTTCGCTCATTACACACCCGCCAACACTGGGTATCAGGTCATCTACGGCAGCCTCGCTGACTGTGTGGCGTCAGCCGAGACAGGCAGAGTCACCCGCGACGAAGATCTTTGGTGCTGACCGTCAATTCCGTTCTCGGTAATATCCTCATCGACGGTTCGGCCTCCGGATCGATCCTGAAATTGGACGGTCCGCTGAGCTTCTGGGGCGGCGTGGACCCCGAACGCGGCATAATAGGAGATCCGCGACACCCGAACAGCGGCCAAGAAATAGCCGGCCGAATCCTGGCGATACCTGCGACGATCGGCTCCAGCTCGTCGAGCGCCGTGATGCTTGAGCTGCTCCGCAACGGCACGTCGCCATCAGGGCTTCTGCTACGAACGGTCGATTCTATTCTCATCCTGGGCATTGTTGTGGCTCGTGAGCTTGGCTATCCCACAATACCAACACTTAGTCTGAGCAAGGCGGACTATGACACGCTGCCAGCCACAGACGTTGTCAAGATCGAGGGGAGCGTTGTCTCCTGGTAGATTACTTCGCTTCGGTATCTAGTCTGAGCGCGGCCGAGTTGATGCAATATCGCGAACCGGTCGGGGCCGGTCCGTCAGGAAAGACATGGCCCAAGTGCGCATCGCATCTACTGCACAACACTTCCGTCCTTGGCAACGAGAGACTGTGATCGGCCTCTGTAGCCACGCACTCGCTCGTCAAGGGAGAGTGGAAGCTCGGCCACCCGCTGCCAGAATCGTATTTGGACTCTGAACCGAAGAGTTCGCTACCGCAGCATACGCATCTATAGGTACCTGGTTCCTTGCAATCTGAGTAACGACCCGTGAACGGCGGCTCGGTGCTCTTTTCTCTCGTCACAGCGTACTGCAGGTCTGTCAGATGGTCGCGCCATTCAGCGTCCGACTTCGTAACCTTGCCGTTCATGCGCGCTCCTTTCGCAATCCGCATATCCACTGCTCGATTACATTGTAGGCTGTCGATTTCAAGCATCCGTCGTCCCCTATCAGCTCTTCGAGGCTTCCACGGTCAAGCAATTCCTCAATTGCTCGTCCGGTAGCCCGCTTGCCGTGATCCCATCTACGCAAGCAAGGCTCGGACGCTAGCAACTCATCGGCAACAGTTTGCATGACCGTGATATCGCCGGCCGGTTTCACCTCGATCTCTATTTCGTGATGCAAGATCGTTCGGCCTCCGATTTCATACGCTACGGAATCGATCACCAATTCCGCCAACGCAGTACTGGGATCACCTTCATGAACGACGTCACGGGGTCGTCTCTTCGTTTTACGTATCTGCGTCGGCTCAAACCCCAGCCCAGCCATCACCTCCAACGGATCTCTGCCGAGCAATCCTACTCCAGGGCGCCGTACATCGAGGCCCGCGGTCTCGAGTCTGTCGAGCACTAACAAAAGCGTCTCAGGAGACCATGGCCGCTCGAATTCCTCTCGACTGGCTCCCCCGCCCACGACGAAATCCTTGGGACCCTTGAGCGTGATGAGTGTTTGTTGGCCTACAGTCCTGATTCTCAGACCCAGCCCTAGCTCTCCTAGTTCGCGCCCGGCCAGATCCAGATAGACATCGCCAATCGCGAGAGGGGGGATCGGCCTCAAACCATACGAACCGATCGACGACAGTTGCTGCAGTTTCGCGACGACCCTTTCGGGGTTCTCTGCACAGATCGCGAGGGTTGCCTCTATTTCCTGGTATCGCAAGTCACGCATCCAAAAAACAACGCCGCCGGTACCGAAATACCAGCGGCGTGTCTTTGTGTTACCCTCTGCAATCCGGCACGACGCCTCACCAGCGTCGACCGGCGCAGTCAAGTTTCAGCGATTCGGTCCGAATCAGGTACCGGTGCGGCGATCGCTTGCCCATGCCGGGTTGCAAACGGTTTCTTGGCTAGACAATGGATCACCTCCTTGTTGAAAGTAAGAGTTCGGGCGGGAACAATCAGCCTTGCGCTTGGGCGCCCTGTCTCCAGGACCTCGGCGCGCTGGCAACTATCCTTCGTTCATTATCGTCACGGCGCTCCCGGCCTCTACGCCAGTCCAACCCGCGGCGCTGGCTGCCGGCTCTTTGGCCAATCTCGCGGACTAATAGTAGGCCCCGGCGCTCACTGTCGCGCCGATCTACCCCAACCCTGCGCTCCCGCTTGCCTCGCCTGTCATCGCTACCGCGCTCCTTCAGGGCTACCTCGTCCATTCGATCGACTCCTCAGCCAAGTGGTCGGTTTGGCTCGCCATGTCCCTCGGCAGGGACTCTCCTCTAGGGCACCTAAAGATGCCTGACCGTCAACGCATCCGCTAGGGTACCCGTGGTCTTTGTAGTCTAGCTCGCCGCCGCAAGGCGCCTGTCGGTCAAAGCCCTCCGCTCGGTTCTCGAGCGCCTGTCGCCCAACCGCCTTGCAGCTCTAATCCGGCGGTCGGTACTCACTTGCGTCACCACTCGTCTGCGATCACCGTGGCGCAAACACTGCTCCTGCCCGCCACGACGTGAGTCTCCATGCCGCCGGTCTCCCACTCTGTACGATTCGCCCGAGGAGGCCTGCCCTCTCATCCACCGCTCAAAGGCCCTTTGCTGGAGCCAAGTTGCCACGCGCAATTCGGTATCCGACATCGGCAAATCGGTCTCGCTTCCCTTGGCAGCCTTTGCAGAGCGTTCGGTATCGGCCCTGAGATCCACCAGTATTGTCGCCCTCGCCAGGCATGCCCGAATTGCATCTTCCGATAAATCGGGATCTTGAGTCGCGACCCATTGCACCATCTTATCTGGGTCCGACACCCATTTCTCGAGAGCAGTGCGTACTCGCTGCTCGATAAGGACCGTGGTTAGTTCAGTCATCGCCAATCAAGCACCTCCAATTAGATCTGTCCGCCTTGGACGGATCGGAACTGGGACGTTCTAATTTAGGGACAATCGTCCAAATTGGAAAATATTCGGCCTCGAATCGCTGTCACGAGCCCGGCGTCGAGGGCCCGTCTGTATATTGCAGCAATGCAACACTCCACGAAAAGGACGGTGGCATGAGCGAGAATCGCCGCGCTGATTTCGTCAAGCGCATATCGAGTATCGGGTGGGGAACACGGGAGTCCATCCAAATGTTGCTCGGCGGCATCGTATCAGACTTGAGAGAGGACATCATACGAGATCGCTTCAGCGACGATGAACTCGGTGCCGTGGTGACATTCCATGATGATGCGGAGGAGTTATGGAAGGACACCATTGCCACGCACCCACCTCTTGATGTCGAGTCTATAGTCGAGCGCCTTCGCAACCTGCTCGACGCTTGCAGCGAGCCCGCGTTAGCCGGATTTGAGTCCCGGCTTCAGCGCGGAGTCAGAGACGCAGAAGCATTCATGAACGCTCGGAAATAGCTACCGCAGACGAGCTGCCCAATGCACCACAAGCTCCTGGCAAGAGCGCCTGTGACCGTCTGTGACGCGCTCGGAGGGCCCAGCTAGTTCCTCTAGGATGGGTAACAGCGCCTGGGCCAGTTCCAACCGATCCGCTTCCTCTGTAGCCGTCCAATAGAGGTTTACCAGGCTCATGGTCCGATCTCCCGGCGTTCCCCGTGCCCGCATGAAATCGTCCGGCAAGCGCCTGGCGACATCCTCATCCGAACCCAATCGCCGATCACGCCCTCGGCGCTCACTACTGCGTCTGCGGTCACCCTTTTCGCGCCGGCCCGCGGACCGCCGGTTCGATTTATCTTCAGGCACCAGTTGCATAAGTTGCCTCCATTATCCGGTCGCGCGACCAGAATTGAATTGACCTCGGGTACTCTCGCAGCAAATCCTCCGTCACAAATGGCATGAATTAGGGCTCTCCGTCAAGGGGCCTAGCTGTGCAACATGCGGGCCAGCTAGAGGTTACAGCTCCGAGGGCCATGGCGAAATAGCGAAGCCAGATGTGAAACCGACCCGTGACGAATGTCGTAGGGAACCCGAGAAGAGGGCCATCGTATCAAGACTAGCATAGCTTCGGGAGCCTCGCATGACGACCTACGTAGCACGACGCGGTAACATTCCAAGCGCCATGGCATGGATGATCGGCCTATCGGCGGTCCTATTCTGGATACCGGTCGTGGGTGGGCTGATTGCCGGCTTCGTGGGTGGCAGAAAGGCGGGGGGCGTCGGCCCTGCCATAGCGGCGGCCCTGCTACCGGCTTTCATTCTCTGGCTCTTGACTATCATTCTGGGTGGACTTCTTGGGTGGATACCCATAATTGGCGCACTCTTTGGAATGATTGCGGGAATGGGCAACCTTGTTGTATCGGTCTTGAACGTGGTGCCACTGCTCATTGGCGCTGTCGTTGGAGGCATGACAGCCAAGAACTGAGATCTAGCCGGCAGGCCGGTCGAGGCTGCGGTACTGTACGCCTCGAGCAATATGCTCCCTGGTCACCCGCTCACGACACGCACTCGGCCCTGCCGTCTGGAACGCGGCGTCCTCTTCAGCACAATCTGCACGTCACGACCTAGAGCGGTCAAGAAACCGAGCAACCGATCCGTCGAAAACCCTGCAAGCCGCCCGTGCAAGAGGTGCGAGACCTTCGGTTGATCGACTCCCAGAATCTCGGCGGCTGCAAGTTGAGTCAATCGACGCTGCTGTATAATGCGGCCGATGGCACTCGCGAGTTCGGCCTTGGCCAACCGCTTCTCGGGATCCCCCAGCCCGAGGTCGGCAAACACGTTGCCACTGCTCTTGGTAATCTTTGTCCTATCAGCCATTGCCATCTCCCAGCCGCCGATGGTGATGCTGCTTAGCCCAGCGATAGCGCGCCTGCATAAGCTCTACCTCATGTTTGGGCGTCGCAATTCCTCTGGTCGCCTTCTTCCGAAAAACATGGAGCGCGTAGATCGCACCTGTGAGTTTCGTTGTGTAGATCACCCTGTATGCATTGCCTCTATACTCGTCCACGATCTCCATGAGCCCGCGCAATGTTCCGCGTAGCGCCTTGGCCGCCGGATGCCGTTCGCCGAACTGGGCTCGGAACAGCGCGTAGCCCATGACGTCCTGCACCGCTTCCGGAAAGCTGCGAAGATCCTTGAGGGACGATCCGACCCAGAGGAGCGGTCGCAGCCCCGGCTCAGGTCTAACAAAATATGCCATATTGAGCATATACCGTCAAGCCGGCCCTGCCCGGTCGAGGCTGCGGTACTGTATGGCTTCACTAATGTGGGCCGTAGTGATTCCCTTGCTCTCCTCCAAGTCGGCGATAGTGCGTGAGATCTTGAGGATGCGATGGTACGCGCGGGCGGAGAGCCTGAGACGCGTGATCGCGGTCCTCAACAGGGAATCTGCGCTCGCACTCGTTCGGCAAAATCGCCCTATGTCCCGAGCCGTCATGTGAGCGTTGGCAAAAACTCCTTCGCGCTCTTGAAAGCGCTCCCTCTGACCCTCTCGTGCCCGATTGACGCGTTCGCGAATCGCCTCGCTAGGCTCCCCCGACCGGTCCTTGGTGAGATCCTTGTAGCGCACGGCAGGCACCTCGATATGTAGGTCTATGCGATCGAGCAACGGCCCCGACACTCTAGAGAGATAGCGTTCGACCCCTTGCGTTCCGCAGGTGCAGCTTCGTCCGGGGTCACCGAAATATCCGCAGGGACATGGATTCATTGCTGCCGCCAGCATGAAGCGAGCGGGATAGCACAGCGACATCGACGCCCGGGAGATGGTTACAAATCCGTCCTCCATCGGCTGGCGCAAAACCTCGAGCACGTTCTTGCGAAATTCCGGGAGTTCGTCCAGGAAGAGCACGCCGCCCTGCGCCAAGCTCACCTCTCCAGGCCGAGGATACGACCCACCCCCGATCAGCCCAGCATCACTTATCGTGTGGTGCGGTGCTCGAAACGGCCTGGTCGTAACCAAGGCAGACGACGGCCCCAGAATGCCCGCCACCGAGTGGATCTTGGTGGTCTCGAGTGCCTCTTCCATGCTCATCTGCGGCAGAATGGTGGGCAGCCGCCGTGCCAACATTGTCTTGCCCGACCCAGGCGGGCCAACCATCAACACATTGTGAGCACCTGCCGCGGCTATCTCCAGGGCCCGCTTCGTATGCTCTTGACCCTTGACCTCGGCGAAATCGACATCGTCGGTAGTGCGCTTGCCGAACAGAGACTCTCTGTCTACATCCGCCTCTCTCAAGCGCTTTCCAGTGGCAAAGAACTCCGCTACCTGACACAGCGACGATGCGCCGAGAATATCAATTCCGTCGACGACCCCCGCCTCCGCCAGGTTATCGAGTGGGACTATCACTCCTTTTAGCCCAGCCGCCTTGGCACTGAGCGCCACCGGAAGGGCCCCGCGAACAGGCCGCAGATCTCCCTCCAACCCCAATTCGCCGACGATCACGTAATCATCGATGCCGGAGTGGCCGCGACCGTTCTCTTGGCCCGGCGAGACGCCGTTCAACTGCCCTGTCGCCGCGAGGATTCCTAGCGCTATCGGCAGGTCGAAGGCCGAACCGTCTTTTCGGATGTCTGCCGGGGCGAGGTTGACCGTTATGCGCTTGAGTGGAAACAGAAAATGGGAATTGGCAATCGACGCGCCGACCCGCTCCCTCCCTTCCTTGACCGCGCCTTGTGGTAGGCCAACGGTGGTGAACGACGGGAGCCCGTTAGAAATATCCGTCTCGACGTCCACCAGATACGCGTCGATTCCAAGTACGGCGGCCGATCGTATTCGAGCGAGCACTGATTTCCATGACCTCCTCTGTAGACCACATCATCGTAGCCCACGGGGGTCACCGATACCGTACCAATCCTGTTCAGGGGTAATCTATTTGACGCAGCTCACTCCGGCGGCGAGGGGACCTCGACCCACAGTTATTGCTACGGTCGATCGAGTGTTTCGCGGACGCGCACTAGGAGTTCGCTGGAGGTCCATGGCTTCTGCAAGAACGGGAGATCTCGATCCAGACTTACGGTCGAGTGTACGTCGCGTGCAGTGTATCCACTCATGAGGATGAACTTGAGATCCCCAATATTGGCTCTTACCTCTTGATACAGATCCGGCCCGCTCAGCTTGGGCATGACCACGTCGGTTATTACCAATGCTATCTTTGTTCGATATTCCCGCAGCACGCCGAGAGCTTCCTCGCCATCTACCGCTTGCAACACCGTGTATCCGTGTAGCTCGAGGACCTTCTTTCCCACACGCCTGATAGGAGCCTCGTCCTCCACGAATAGAATCGTCTCCGTCCCCCTCGGGGCCGCCTCCAGCTCTGCGACCTCTTGTTCCGCTCTCACATCACCATTGGTCCCCCGAAAGTACAACGTGACCGTGGTTCCGGCCCCAATTTCACTGTGCACATCCACGAATCCACGGTGTTGCTTCATCAGTCCGTAAACGGTCGACATGCCTAGCCCCGTGCCCCGTCCCTGCTCCTTCGTGGTGAAGAATGGCTCAAAAACTTTCTCAATTGTCTCGTCGTCCATCCCGACGCCGTCGTCACAAACCGATAGCCGGATGTACTCTCCAGGATCACCCCATCCCTGCTCGGTCTTATGTTTCTTATCCAGCCGCACAACCGTCGTTTCGACCCGCAGCACACCGCCCTTGGGCATCGCGTCGCGGGCATTGGTGGCCAGGTTGATAATTATCTGCTCTACGGCCCCGGAGTCTGCGCTAACAGACGGCAGTTTAGTCGGACCTGAGAGCTGGATATCGATGTTACCCGGTAGCAATCGACGTAAGGTCTTGAGGAGGTCGTCAACCAGGGCGCCGAGGTCTAAGGGTTTCAAACTTAACATTGCTCGACGGCTAAAACCCAACAGGCGCTTAACGAGTGCCGCACCTCGCCTCGCTGCCGATTCGAGTTCCGCCAGATCTAGCTGCATCTCTTCTTCGTCAGGAGGCATTGAAGCTCTGAGAAGCTTCGCACTTGCAAGAATCACGGTGAGTATGTTGTTGAAGTCGTGTGCGATTCCTCCCGTCAGCTGCCCAACAACTTCCATCTTCTGTGACTGCCTTAGTTGCTCCTCCAACAATTCCCGCTCGGTAACATCCTCCGCAAACACCTCTACTCCGGTGGGCTTCCCGTCTGCACCCCTGATGACTCTTCCGTTCAGCCGGACGGTGATGAGCTTCCCATCCTTGCGCTTCCACTTCGCTTCGATTTCCTCAACGCGTTCGTCAGCACCGTAGTCCTCGGTCAACCACGAGGGTTGTTGTGGATCTGCATAGATATCTGCAGCAAGACCTAGCGCCAACACTTCCTGCTCTGATTCGTAACCGAGCATGGTCACCAGGGCCGGATTCACGATTCGGAACGCACCATCCGTCGAGGTCCGATAAATCCCGTAGGTCGCATGGGAGATTAGAGCACGATAGTCAGCCTCTGATCGTTTCCGTCCATCCTCTGCGCGCCGTCGTTCGTCCCGCTCGTGAGCGTCGCGTATCGCCACGGTCATGTAATCACCGACCTCCGACAACATCGCAATCTCGTACATATCCCACGTGCGTGGCTCTTCGGATTGCAAGGACAGGATGCCGACGAGATCGGTGGAGCGTATGACCGGAACCTCCAACATGGCTCGCGTGCCGTTCTCCAAGAAATGTGGCACCAGGCTCCCTAGCCGTTGATCTTGCTCGACGTCCTCAACAATGATGGGCCGACCTCGCCGCAGCGTGGTGAAGTACTCGGGAGCAGAGTTGAGATCCCGATCGCCCATCTCTCTATCGACCGATCCGGCCGGCCGAACGGCCTTCACGACTGAAGCGTAACCACTGACCCCAACCCCGATAAATATCACCTGGAGATCGCTGAAAACCGCAGCCAATTGCTCCATAGTCAGGTTGATAATCTCATGTTTGGAAGAGCCGGTATTGATGCCGGTCGCCACGCTGTTGACCAACTGCAGGCAGGTTCGACTCTTTTTCAACGCGTCTTCAGCTTGCTTCAATGCAGTCACGTCCTGGGCGTGGCCGACCACGTAGCGCCGGTGGCTCAAGTCCTCGTGTACTGCGCTCCTAAAGAGCCAAGTCCGAACCTCACCTCTTTGCGTAACCACCCGCATTATTCCGCTGGCTTCACCACGTTCCGAGAGACGATTCAAGTAGTCCGGGAACTGAGACCTCCCAGCCGGGTCAAGCATCGTATCCAGTGACCTCCCCACCAATTCCTCCGGCTCATAACCGAGTAGTGTAGCCACCGCGGGGTTGAGCGATATCAGGACTCCATTGAGGTCGTGGGTGCAAATGAGTCCCTTACTCTCGTCGAACAGGCTTTGGTACTTCTGGTCGCTTGCCTGTAGCTCACTCTCCACGGCTCTGCGCGCTGTTATGTCCTGGCACACCGTCACCATGCCAACAGGCTCACCTCTCCCATCCCTTAGGATCTCCGATGTGAGGTTGACCGGGAACGTTGTGCCGTCCCGCCGCACGTTGACCCCTTCCCTCTGCCATTCTTCGGCGACCCTAAACTCACCGCGTTTCATCCGTCTCTTACGCCCGGCAGGAGCAAACAGCGACGCTTTTCGCCCAACCAACTCCTGGGCTGTGTATCCGTGCATCTCGGCATCTGCACGGTTGCTGTACAGAATCCGACCCGCCGTGTCGGCTATTGTAACACCTAGCTGCATCGAATCGAGGGCTTGTTTCATGCCGCCCCACACCTCCACGACCCGCTCATCAGCGCGGGAGACATCTTCCAAGTCATTCACCCGCCTGCGCGCTTCCTGCAATTCAGCGATCAGTTGGGCTTTCGTCTTAGATTGATCCTGCACAGGACTCCTCTCTCAATGTGTCCCTCCACGACATCGTGCCGGCCCGCTGATATCCGCTAATCGTCTGCCCCAGATCATGGCCATATCTCCCCCACCTCTTTTCTATTTCGCGCCGCAGCATAATGTTACTACGATCCAATGCCCCGGGGTTACAGAACGCCATGTCGATAAGTCACTTAGTCTCTAATGCAATCAAAATCGACCACGTTTCACATCGTCCTCCTATCTCTCCGCGCTTCGGGTTTTACGCGGCAACCGCCTATCTAATTCCAGTAGTGGTTCAAATTGTGCTCCCGGATGACCCTGCGCTGACAGACGAGTTGGTGTGGCTAGCTACACTCGTTCCAGCTTTCCTCCTTTCGCTCCACTACGGAATCAAAGGAGCCTTTCTGTCGCTCATGATGGGCACATCGCTTTTCGTCGTAGTTCAGGCTGTGGTAGCCTTCAACTTCACACCAGACGACTGGCGAATCACAGTGCCTATCTACATAGCCTACGGGACGCTCTCCATTAGCGTAGGCTGGCTATCCGAGGAACTTCATACACACTACCAGAAGACCATACAACAGGAGCGTATGGCTGCCATCGGACAGCTCTCCTTGGCCGTACAGCACGAAATCAACAACGCTCTCACGACTGTGGTCGCTGAGGGTCAGCTCCTGGCCGCCGACCAGAGCAATCTCACCTCCGATCAAAAAGAAGGACTAGCCAGCATTCGTGCGGCCGCGACGAGAATGACCAAGAGCATTGAGCGAATGAGCAGACTAGAACACTCGTCCATTACGAGCCCAATTGCAGGCATCGAGATGCTCAACCTCGAGAATGCATGAAAGCAGCTGAAACCAGCGCATTGAGAGAGTTTTCCGGCAAATCACTCCTGGAGTTTCAAGACTCCCAAAAGGGTTTCAAAGAGTTCGGTCAGTTCGAAGGGTTTGTGAATGAATGCATCAGGTCCCTCGAACGGACTCTCGCCACCAGTATCACGATCCGCATACCCGCTCAAGAGGATGATCGGTACGTGAGGATCTATGCCACGCATTTCAGCAAAGGCAAGATCCCCGTTCATCTTTGGCATCATGAAATCGAGCAACACCGCTTTCAAGTTGCTGGAGTTATTGCGGAATAGCTCCACACCCTCATCACCGTCGTCTGCGGTCAGGACCGTAAACCCCCACCGGCATAGCACTTTCTTGGTGACCGACCGAACCGCCCTCTCATCGTCAACGACCAAGATCTCACCGCTCCCCCTCCACTCGGAAAAATCCTTGCCCGTCGAAGCGGGTTGCTTCTGTGCCGATTCAGCCCTGGGGAACACCAGGGTCACGGTAGTACCTTGGTTCTGCCCGGAGACCATTTGTATCGCCCCACCAATACTGCGCATGATCCCCAACACCGCTGCTAGCCCCAAGCCACGTCCGGCAAACTTGGTGCTGAAGAACGGATCGAACACCTTTGCCATGGTATCACGGCCCATCCCCACGCCTGTGTCCGTAACCCGAAGGGAGACGTACTGGCCGCTGGCGAGAGCGTCGGTCCAATATCCCCTGCGAAGTTCTGAACTGTCGAGGTTGCTGAGCCCCGCGCTCACAGAAATTGTGCCTTGCTCACCCTCCATCGCCTCGGCCGCGTTGCTCACCAGGCCTAGTAACGCCTGTTTGATCCGCGACGGATCTCCCAGCACCTGCGGCAGATCTACAGGCAGATCATACTGGATCATCAGGTTGGCTGGACAGATGGCTTCGAGCGACTGCTTGGCGCTCTGGACCTCCGCGGTAACGTCGAGCGGCTTTATATCGACTTTGGCCTTACCTGAAAAGGCCAACATCTCATCGGTCAGTTCAGCAGCTCGGTGTACCGCCGACCCTATCTCGGTCAGCATATCGCGCACCGGAGAAGAGGTGGGCAACTCCATCTGCGCGAGTTCCGCATTGCCTAGAATAGAGACCAGAATATTGTTGAACTCGTGGGCCAGTCCGCCGCCCAGCATTCCCAAACTCTCTAGCCGTTGCGTTCGCTGAATGGCTTCCTCAACCCGTTTGCGTTCACTAACATCGACGACGCTCACCAGCACACTACGAAATTGCTCTGTTTCGCCAGGAATCATCATCTTCATAACGATGTCGATCGGTCTGCCGCGTAAGGTTTGGGTCTCTACTTCCACCTCAAAAAACGGTTTGCCTTCCGCAATGGCAACGAACTCTCTTTCAAATGCCTTCAGATGATCTTTAATAAAACTAAGATCAAGCGCCCCCAGAAGTTCATCACGACTCTCCGCCTCGAACATATTGACGGTAGCATCGTTGACATCCAGCACTCGTATCTTCTGCGCAACCTCTCGCGTAAACTCGGGACGATCTCCGAGATAACTAGAGAGATCACTCACACCTTGGTCTCTCAGCTCATCTAGAACCCGCTTGACAGCTGTGAGATCTTCCTCCCAAATCGAAACAGACGTTGAGTGAAAGATGTGTCTGTATCTCGCCTCGCTCGTCCGCAGTTCTTTATCCGCGCGCTTTTCATCGGTTATGTCACGGTAGATCGCGTAAGCCGCCACCTGGCCCATTTCGGTAGCAATTGGCGCTGCCAATATGGACACATCTATCAACTTCCCCTCCTTGGACTTGCGCACCGCTTCGACGCATAGCCGCTCGCCCTCAGCAACTCGATGCGTAAAGGCACCTGCCTCCGACTGCAGCTCCTCTGACGCAAGTGCGACGTCGACCGAGTTCCCGGTCATCTCTTCGGCTGAGTAGCCGAACAACCGAGTGAATTCTCGGTTCTGGCGGAGGACACGACTCTCGTTATCGACCAGTACGATCGCCTCCGGCGAACTCTGAAATAGCTCTTCGAAATACGCCCGCTCCAACCTCAGCGCGGCTTCGGCTCGTTCACGTTCCGAGCCGTCTCGAATAACCGCAGTCAAGTAACATCCGGAATCACCTTGGCAATCGGAAAGCGACAGCTCGATGGGAAATTCCGTGCCGTCGCTACGGAGGCCCGTCAACTTCACCGTCTTTCCATTGAGGTGGGACGTGCCGCCAGATGCTATCCGCTGCACACCGCGGGCATGTGCCTCCCGCAATCGCTCCGGCACGAGAATTGACACCTGCTTCCCCTGCATCTCTTCCTGGGAATAGCCGAACATGGTCTCCGCTGCCCGGTTGAATAGACACACCTTCCCATGGCTATCGGCGAGGATAACGGCATCGGAAATGTGCTCGAGTATGGAGCCGAGATCGATACCGTCGTCCCGCGTGTTGGAGGGCGCGGAATTGCTCATAGGGGACGCTGCATCCCACGACCAAGAATGGATGGTCTGCCGCAGGGACCACAGCAGCATCCGATTGGGTTTTGACTGAGCGAGAACACCACTTGGAGAACGCCTTTCCCAAAAGACAGCCGGCGGCGGCCAAGCTAACCTAAGGAGCTACAAAGATACTAACTTCTTCCCTCACAAGCATCAGCTATCCTGGCCCTGGCAGACCGGGGGCCTCGCGCGCTACCTTAGGCCATGCCGTACGCCATAATGAGTAGCGGGGGTAAAGATTCCACTCTGGCGCTGGACCGTGCTCGCAGAAATAGCCTAGAGGTACACTACCTTGTCAACATCTACGAGGGTTCTACCAACAGGGTCAGATTCCATGGGGTTCGACACGAACTAATCTTGAAACAAGCAGAGTGTTTGGGCTTGAAACCGATCACCCGGTACACTACACCCGACGACTTCGAGCAAGCTTTCGCCAGCGCGCTGGACGAGTTGACGGAGCGCGGCGTTGAAGGAGTGATCTTCGGAAATATCCACCTGTCCGATGTACGATCCTGGTACGAGGATCGGGTCAGGGAAGCAGGGTTCGAGCATGTCGAGCCGATCTGGGGAGACCCACCGATCGAACTTGCATGGGAGTCCGTGGAACGCGGCTACCAGCTGGTCGTGGTCAGCGTGGACTCGAACCAAGGCGCGAGAGACCTGCTTGGGCGAGAGTTCGATGCCGACCTCGTGACCGAGCTGGGCTGCACTGAGGACCTCGATCCCTGTGGAGAACTTGGTGAATATCATACGTTCGTGTATGACGGCCCCGAGTTCAAGTACCCCGTGAAATTTCGCTCCGGAGAGACCGTGGAGTTCGAAGGACATCGATTCCTCGACCTATTACCATCTGACGTATAGTGCTAACACCGTTCGTTTCGGCCTAAATACCGGGAATACAAATCATGTTCGCCCTAACGCACTGTCGCGACATACTTGTGCCGCTACTACTTCTCGCGCCGTTTGCGGCCATCGAGGCTCAACAAAGAATTTCATTGGCCAACGGAGATCGAATCTCCGGGCACCTGACCAGAATTGAACCCGACACTTGGCAGTTTCAGTTCGTCGGCGGCACCGCAAAACTGCCTGCAGACCAGATAACGGCGTTTTCATCGCCCGACCCAATCGGAGTGCGTCTTTCTGACGGAACCATCGCGGCAGCAACAGTGTCATCCTCTAATGGGAACTTGGTGCTTGCCTTGAACGACGGCACTGCCCGGACCGTTCGGCTTTCGGAGCTTAGTGCCGTGGGAGACGCAACCGACCTTGGCGCTTTGGAGCCCGTACATGTCGACACCTTCACTCCGTTTCTTCGGTTCTGGCGAGCAACAGCCGGCCTTGGCTTCTCGGACAAGAGTGGCAACAGTAGGGCTCGTGCGCTCACGGCCAACGGGGAAATCGAGCGGAAATCTCCCAAAGATCGAATCAATCTTTCGCTTGGCATGAGTCGGGAACAGAGTCGCACGGCGGCGGGAGAGTTCGAGCTAACGGTGTCCAAGTTCTACGGCGCACTCCGAATGGACATCTTCTTTACCGACCGACTCTTCGCGTTCGCCGAAACCAGACAAGAGCGGGATACATTCCAGGATATCGACCTCAGATCAAACTACAACGGAGGTCTAGGCATCCAGATAGTGTCAACCAAGACCACGGACTTCCGTTTTTCGGCAGCCGGCGGCGCGAGGATCGAAAACTTTGTAGCCAACGGAACTGCAACATCGGCGGTGCTCACTACTGGAACGGAATTTCGCCAAACATTTGGGCCGTCTGCCTTTGCCTGGAAAACATCGTGGGCACCTAATGCACGAGATTTCGGAGACTACCGTCTCCGCTCCGAGGCGAACGTCACGACTTCCGTCTACAAAGGAATAGGATTTCGTATCGGCCTGTTGAGCGAATTCGACAGTACGCCGCAGCCCGGCATAAAGGAACTCGATACCCTCCTTACGACCACGCTCACCTATTCGATTTCGCAATAGTGATCCCGCACCAGACGTGAATAGAAAGTGGCGAATAATTCTCGCGCTGGCCCTGGCAGAGCTACTCGCCATGAGCCTATGGTTTTCCGCCACCGCGGTAGTGCCGGCGTTGATGGAAACCTGGAACTTGACGGGTGGGACGGCTGCCTGGCTGACGATGTCAGTGCAACTGGGCTTTGTAGCCGGAGCGATCATGAGTGC
This sequence comes from Gemmatimonadota bacterium, assembly GCA_036679605.1. Lineage (GTDB taxonomy): Bacteria > Gemmatimonadota > Gemmatimonadetes > Gemmatimonadales > GWC2-71-9 > JAZDCZ01. The sequence goes on along the minus strand of JAZDCZ010000075.1, from coordinate 30,830 downwards.
CTTATTCAATATCCCAGACGTCTGGGAACCACGCAGGGTGTTCGCTACCGGAGCCATGATCGGCGCTCTGCTCAACGCCCTCATTCCCCTGCTGCACTTGGGATTCGTGGCCGCTACAATAATGCGCTTTGGAACCGGAATGTCTTTGGCCGCAGTCTATCCAGTGGGCATGAAGATCATGGCTACGTGGACCAAAGAAGATCGAGGACTCGGCATCGGACTGCTGGTCGGCGCCCTCACAATAGGGACTGCGTCTCCTCATATGGTTCGGGCGTTTGGCGACATAGGATCATGGGAGCCGGTTCTATACATAGTCAGCGTACTGGCGGTACTGGGAGCAGCGCTCTGTTGGTTCACGGGCCATTTGGGTCCGTATCGATCCGAAGCGCCTCAATTTCAATGGCGCCACATGCGCAAGGCACTTGGAATCCGATCCCTCCGGCTAGCAAACTTCGGATACCTCGGCCACATGTGGGAGCTATATGCCATGTGGATCTGGATTCCGTTCTTTCTGGCAGAATCGTTGCGTGCCTCCGATCCACAACAGGATGCAGCAACGATCCAACGAATGGCATCCATCAGCACGTTCGGGATCATTGCCCTGGGAGGCTTGGGTAGCCTGCTTGCAGGCCACCTAGCCGATCGCTGGGGACGAACGCGTACCACAATTACAAGTATGGCAATCAGCGGAGCCTGCGCAGTGTCGATCGGGTTGCTGTTCGGGAGAGCTCCATGGGCTGTTATCGCCGTGGCCCTGATCTGGGGGTTCGCAGTCGTCGCTGATTCCGCTCAGTTCAGCACGAGTGTCAGCGAGCTCTCCGACCCGGAGTACATGGGCACTCAACTGACAATGCAAACGGCCATGGGCTTCCTTCTGACATTGTTGTCCATCCGTCTCATTCCCGCAGCTGCCGACGCCATCGGATGGCGCTGGGCGTTCGTCACCCTGGTTCCAGGACCGGCGTTCGGCATTTGGGCGATGTGGAGATTGATGCGATCGCCAGACGCCTCGAAGCTGGCGGGAGGACTGGGCTAGCTAGATCAGTTTTGGCGAGGCTCCCTACTCCCTACTCGCCAGCCACTCGGGTTATCCTACCTATCACCGTACTCCACAGGAGCGAGAAAAGTTATGTCTGATTCCCCAATGGATCAGAAACGTCGCATCCGACTGACATCACTGTCGCACGGCGCAGGTTGAGCCAGCAAGCTCAGCGCTGATGAGCTGGCGCAGGTGCTGCGCCATGTACCGGAAGTAGACGATGCTCGCGTTCTTGTCGATGCGGCTACGCGCGATGATGCGGCAGTTTTCCAACTGACTGATGATCGCGCTCTTGTAGCCACAGTGGACTTTTTTGCGCCCATAGTCGACGACCCTTACCAGTTTGGCAGAATCGCCGCCGCCAACGCCTTCAGCGATTTGTTTGCGATGGGTGCGACACCGCTACTTGCACTCAACTTGGTCGCATGGCCGCGTGACCCGGACATGCTGCAACTGTTGGGAGAAACTATGCGTGGCGGAGCCGATGTAGCACGAGAGGCAGGTGCCCTCATTCTCGGAGGGCACTCAGTCGACGACAAAGAACCGAAGTTTGGAATGGTGACGATCGGCGAGGCTCACCCGTCTGAGATCGTGACCAATGCCAACGCGCGCCCTGGCGACGTCTTAGTCCTTACTAAGCCGCTGGGAACTGGGATTCTGGCTACGGGCCTCAAGCGGGACACGATCACCGAAGAGGATATGCAAGAGGCTATTGGCGTCATGGCCACACTGAACGCCGACGCCGCACGTGCAATGCGCTCGCTCGGTGGCGCAGTACACGCCGCCACCGACGTGACGGGGTTTGGTCTGTTAGGTCACCTGAGCAACATGCTGGAATCCAGCGTACAGAGTGCCAAGATTTTCGCGGGAAGCTTGCCCGTTTTCGAATTGGTGAAGCCGTTGATCGAGCAAGACGTGGTTCCCGGCGGAACCCAACGGAACCTCGACGCGATCAACAAGTTCACCGCGTGGGAGAACTCCGTTAGCCAGATCGACAGGATACTCCTGGCCGACGCGCAAACCTCGGGCGGATTGCTAATAGCCGTAGATCGCTCTAGTGCAGACGCCTTGGTCGCCGATCTCCAGTGTCGGCAAACCGCAGCGGCAGCTGTCATTGGCGAAGTGATACCGCGCGGAGACACCATTGCCATCGTAACGGCCGCCACGTTCTAGCATAGTCGTTACTGGGCTCCAGCCATCATCGAGTCCCGTTTCGCCCTAAACTCGGTGCCCTCCCGCCAGTTGGGAAATGTCGATTCACTCGCCAATCTGTAGCCGACGCTGAAGAACAAACGGAGATCCAGAACCGCCCCTGACAAATCCCAGTTTGGGTTGAACTCGTCCGCAGGTTTGTGATATCTGTTCGCCCTGTAATCGTCTCTCTGCTCGCTAGTCCACTCCTCCCCGTGCTCGACGTGATCGAGCCCTGCATCTGGATACAGTGCGGGAATCCCAACCTTCGCAAAATTGAAGTGGTCTGAGCGGTAGTAGTAGCCCGCCTCTGGTTCTGCGTCGGGCCGGATCACCCGACCTTGGATCTTGGCCGCATCTGCCAAGTAATCGTCGAGTTCCGAGTTGCCATAGCCCACTACGCTGATATCACGCATCGGGCCCAGTAGATCGAGCCCGTCCATGTTGATTACTGCCACTGTCTTTTCAGGCGGGTAAACCGGATTCGAGGCGTAGTGACTTGAACCCAAGAGCCCTTGCTCTTCCGCCGTAACCGCTAGGAACAGGAGCGAACGCAAGGGAGGTGTCTCTAACGATGCGAACGCCTTTGCCAGTTGCAACAGGCCCGCTGTGCCGCTCGCGTTGTCCTCTGCCCCATTGTAAATCTGATCTCCACTCAGACTCTGGTCGCGACCCAGGTGGTCCCAGTGAGCCATGTAGACCACGTACTCGTCCGCACGCTCGGTACCTCGGAGCACACCCAACACGTTGTGCGAGATGGAGCGGTCGATCGTGTTCTTCAACGCAAGCGTAGCATCGAGACCCATTGGTACTGCCTCAAATCCAGAGTCCTTGGCTTGAGTCTTCAATGAATCGTAATCGAGATTCGCCGCCGCAAAAACAGCTCGCGCAGTGGCCACAGTGAGCCATCCTTCGATCGCAACGCGCGACATGTTGTTGTCGGCCGGCACAAGCCCGAACTGAGGACCAGACCAGCTTCCAGTTACCACCTCCCAGGGGTACGCCGCCGGCTCCGTCTCATGGACGATGAGCGCGCCGGCTGCTCCCTGTCGCGCTGCTTCTTCGTACTTGTAGGTCCAGCGCCCGTAATAGGTCATGGAATTGCCGTTGAACAGCGCGGTATCCTGGGTGGCGAAACCAGGATCATTCACGAGGATTACGACTGTCTTCCCTGCAACATCGATCCCGTCGTAGTCATTCCAGCCGTACTCGGGCGCAACAACACCGTAGCCCACGAAGACCATCTCCGAATTGGCGATACGAGCTTCCGGTACCACTCGCTTCGTCCACGCCATGTACTGATCGCCATACTGGAATCGCTGAGTTCCATTGCGTCCGCGAATCCGAAGCAGACTGCTGGGATCGGCCGTAATCGACACCAACGGGACCTCTTGCAGGAAGGTCCCATGGTTACCTGGCGCGATACCTAGATCCTCAAATCGTTCGGAAATAAACGCGATCGTCTTTTCCTCACCAAGAGAAGACGGCCCGCGGCCCTCGAACGCGTCTGATGACAGCGTCTTGATGTCAGCCGACAGTCCATCAGGTGTGATTGAATCCAACGCGCGCTGAGGTACGCCATCTGAGCATCCGCCGGCCCAGAGAATGGTCGAGCAAGCTACCGACAGGCCCACAAATACTTTGCTAGCAGTCATCTAAGTCCTCGGCTGGTTTGGCTCTTGGTCTGGCAAAAGTCCTGCCTCTCCGAAGGCCTAACCTAAGCCCGAGCAACACCACCAAAATGCTTCCGTAGATTGTCGGGTCACGCGTGTCCGCCTTCACTAGCCAGAGAAAATGCAACACGCCGCCTGCAGCGGTCACGTAAACTAGCTGGTGAAGTCGTGTCCAGCGCCTTCCTCCTATTCGCTTGACCATTTTCTTGGTGGAGGTAACCGCAAGAGGCACCAAGAGCACGAAGCTGGCGAAACCGACCGTAATGTAGGGACGCTTCGCCACATCTTCCACAATGTCCCGTATCGAAAAAAACTGATCCAGCCCAATATAGATCGCGAAATGCGTCGATAGATAAAAGAACGCGAAGAGGCCCAGCATGCGGCGCAGCAAGATGAGATGCGAAAAACCCGTCAACCGACGCAACGGCGTAACAGCGAGGGTGAGCAAGAGAAACGACAATCCCCACCGGCCCGTCCTGTGGGTGACATCTTCTATCGGATTGGCACTCAGGTGGCCCGTGACCGTGTCCCACACGATGAGCGCCGCCGGCACCAGTGACGCCAGGAATATGGGGGGTCTCAGCAGCGCGACCCACTTTCGGCCTTTCACCGCACTCTAGTAATACTTTTGGAGGTCCATCCCTCTGTACAGATGGGCGACTTCTTCTGCATACCCGTTGAATTTCAATGTCGGCTGCTTGAGAAATTTTCCGATCCGGCGTTCGCGTCGCTGACTCCAGCGCGGATGATCGACTTCGGGATTGACGTTGGCATAGAAGCCGTACTCGTAGGGCGCTGACAGATTCCAAGATGTAGGTGGCTGGTCCCTAAGCAACCGAATCTTGACGATGGACTTGATACTCTTGAATCCGTACTTCCATGGAACAACCAACCGAATGGGCGCTCCGTTTTGGTTGAGAAGTTCCTTCCCATAGAGACCGGTACCCATGATGGTCAGAGGATGCAGCGCCTCATCGAGACGGAGGCCTTCAACGTAGGGCCACTGCAGGACACTTCTCCGCTGACCAGGCATCTGCTCCGGATCGTGAAGCGTCGTGAAGCCGACGTACTTGGCATTCGATGTCGGTTCCACGGCTTTCAGCAGACTTGCCAGCGGAAAACCCATCCATGGAATCACCATAGACCATGCCTCCACACATCTCAACCGGTAAATCCGTTCCTCGGTGGGAAATCTCTTGAGGATGTCTTCAATGTCGAAAACCGTTGGCTTGTGTACCTCACCATCCACGGCAATGCTCCATGGCCGCGGCCGCAACGTATGGGCATGCTGCGCAGGATCATCCTTGCGTGTGCCGAACTCGTAAAAGTTGTTATAGCTGGTTACCGCGTCATACGGAGTCAGTTCGTCACCACCTATGCCTTCGGTCAGCGGGTTAGTAGCAGCAGACGCTGCCGACGGCCAAGGGATTACCGCGGCGGCTGCCGCTACCCCGGCGCCGACGAACCGCCGCCGATTCCAGAACAGCGACTCGTCGGTTATCTCGGCCGAACGGATGTCGTTAGAACGCTTTATGAGCATCGATGTCTCCAGGAATGGACGGTGCCTGATGGTACTAATTTAACCCATACTCGGCGCCACGGGATCCTTAGAGCCCGTCGCGGGTTCCACTCGTTGGGGTGATGGCCGCTTGCTGGCTACAGCACCGACCGTATATTTAAACGCAGGGCAGGATCCCAGACAACCGTGGTTTTGCTGAGACTCTTGCCGTCGGGGTCTGGGTCCTTGCGAACCGGTGAAGGCAATATGAGAGATCGCCAATTAACCCGTGTTATGAGTCTCGTAGCAACAAGCTTCTTGCTGGCCGCTCCTGGTCTTTCCTCGCAAGACGTTGGAACCATCTCAGGCCGGATTACCAACGCTATCACTGGCGCCCCCCTTGTAGATGCCGTCGTGGCACTACTTCGCTCCACGCGGACCGCCACGACCGATGCCGACGGCAAATACGTTATCGACAGTGTGTCCCCGGGACTCGTCAAAGTAAGAACCAACTTGCTGGGATTCCTCCCCATTACCTCTGACTACTACACGGTCCTTCCCAAAGCCACTGTCGATGTCAGTTTCAAGCTCGCCCCGCTGGCATTCAACGTGAGTGGTGTCGAGGTAACAGGTGAGCGCCCGAATACGCGCGCTTCCTTCCCAGGGGCCATCGTGGTGCGGAAGGAACAACTTCCACAGAGAGGCAACATCTTGAACGCCCTCCAGGGTGTCGTCGCTGGAGTCAAGATAACGGGCCGCCGTGACGACACCAGAATAGTCATGCGCGGCAACGTGAACGGTGTCCTCTACGTCATTGACGGGACTATCATTACACCGCCCCTGACCTTCTATCTCGACTCCAGAGACGTGGAGTGCGTCGAAATCCGCCGTGGATCTGCATCAGCAAATGAGTTTCGCAAGAGCATCAATAGCCCAAGGTACTCCGGGGTGATCTTGATTTGGACCACTGGAAGCAAGATTGCCAGGCCAGCCGCTTGCTTCTAGCCCACCTCCATGACTATCCGTACAACTGTTCCCTTACCATCCTCGCTCGTAACCCGAATAGTTCCACCCCAGGACTCTACTAGACGCTTACAGATCGCCAAACCGAGACCTGTCCCGCTGGTAGTTGTCGAAAACTGAGGTTCGAAGATCCGTCCTTGATCCGACAGGGCGATTCCGTGCCCGTCATCCGTTACAGTTAGTGTAACAACACCAGGTTCGTCACCTCTGACCGCGATCTCGACGTTAGCCGCGTCGGCATCTCTGGCATTCTCCACCAGGTTCACAAGCACCTCTTTCACTTCATCCTTGCGAACCGACGCGACCACATGGCCATCGGACACGACCTCTACGGCGGTTCCGTCTGCCAAGCGATATAGTTCAGCCGTATCACATGCGATCAGCGCGACATCTGAGGGCTCCAACGGACCAGCTTCTTCCGGAGGTGCCCCGAAACGGGAGAACGCCCGCGCAATGGCATCTAAGCGTTCAATCTCGGCTAGTATCTGTCGAGAGGTGCGATTCAGCGTATCATCAAAATCGCTTTTAGGATTATGATAGGCTCTTTGGAGATGCTGAACCCCGAGCCGGATCGGCGTGAGCGGGTTCTTGATCTCGTGGGCTATCTGCCGGGCAAGCTCTCCCCAGGCGAGGACCCGGACAGCCTTCGTCAACTCAGTGGTATCGTCCAAAGCCACGACACATGCACCAGGAGTATCGTGGATTGCAGCCGCCTGTGCCCTGATCTGTAATCTCCCAACGGCAAATTCTCGTGCAGCGGATCCTGAGCCCTCCTCCAGAAAACACTTGACCCACTGCCAAACCTGGTCCCACTCTGCACCTCCTGCACCGTCGATTTTGGCGCCCGGATGTAGCGCCGTCCCTAGAAGTTCCTCTGCGCGCCGGTTCGCAATAGTGATGTCGAGATCTCGATCAAGAGCCACGACGCCAGTCGCCACATTTCGCAGCACGGCAGCCGTTCTTCTCTGCGTCGCTTCGAGTGCCATCTGACTCGACTCAACGTCTTGGGCCATTCGGATGAACGCGTCCACGACCGAAAGGAACTCAGTTGGCACGCCCGGCTCGAACGGCGTAATGGGTTCACCTCGTCCGATTGCCAGCGCTGCACTTCTCAGCGACCTAACTGGCTTCGCCAACGATCTTGCCGCGACTGCGGCCAAGGCTGCTGCTGCCGCCAGCCCGACAAGCGTGGCTAGCAACAGCCCCAGCACTAGATCCTCTTCGCCCTCGAGAATGCTTCGCACATCGACCAGCCGGGGCGTCGCCAACACCGATGTCGGTAATCCAACACTCCCAATATTTCGATACCCGACCCGCGTCGCCTGCCCACCGACCTCCGCATCCGCAGTCACTTCCAATTCGTCTCGCACAAAAAGTTGTTCAAACACTTGGGATTGCATATAGCGATCGAACAGGCCGAGTTCTGCTAAAATACCTGGAGTTGTCTGGACCAGAATTCCGTCTCTGTACCATGCAAGATCCGCATTCAAGTCCCGCGACAAATCGGCCAGCCGGCCTCGTAGCACGCTATCTGGTAGCGTATCGAGCTGACGGGCCGAACCCACCGCATCGCTCAATGTCTGCTGTATCAGGAGGTCCCCCCGCTGCGCAGCGTTTAGACGAAGACGTCCTACGTCCCACGCTGCAAAACCGATGGTCGGAAGAACGAAAAAACCCGCCAGGGCAATTGTGAGTCGCGTCCTATAGGATCGGATTCGAGTCAATTCACGCAGGCCTTCGGGAACGACCAATCGACCGTTCAGACCCTCTCCAACCAGCCACAAGAGGCCGATCAATGCAATGTTCCCAAGCAGGACCAGGGCCCCCCGTATCAGGTGCTTTCCGATACCTCCGATGGGCACTTGGACGTGTAGGCGGAATCGCAGCCCCTCAGGGGCAAGCGTGCGAACCCCGCGAACCATCCAGCCGTCCCGATCCCAAATCATGCGCCCCTCTCCGCCGGCATCACCAACCGGCTCACCCAAGAACACCCTATAGGGAGCGTTATAGTTGCGCTCACCGCGGAGAAACCTTGCCACCCGAACCGGCTGGACGAGGAGTGATCGGGGCCCAACACCAACTGACACGACAGAACCGTCGGGAAAGGGGATCTCTGCCACGTAGTGCACACCCGGTGGCTGCACAACCTGGTCGAAACTTGGGACCATGCTGTCACGCGCGGTCGCCGCAAGATCCTGCAAGAGTCCCGACCGCAGATCCAGATGCGCCAGATCCAGATGCGCCAATTCTCGGCCATCCGGCGCCCATGTCGCTAGCACAGCTGGGTAATCGTTCTCGCTGAGAGGCGACCTAGTCCAAGCCGCATAGAGCGATGCTGCTGTTCTGGGAACCTGTCCATCCAACAGCGTCTGCGAGAACCGCTCCAGCATGCCGATGGGAATCGGATCGCCTTCGTTCACACGTGCGGCATCACGCTCGGCGAGGATTAGTCGACCATCAATCACCGCGCTCCACGTGAGCAATGCGGCGGCCATACCGGCAACGGTGGCAACAGATGTTACCGTGCGCAGAGGTGGCGCCGGCAACACTGCCAGAGCAATTGCAGGCCACCACAAAAACGGATACCAAGTCGGCCACCCGGCCGCGGGATCCCAGATCAAGAGACCCAGAATCCCAGCGCCCAGAACCCAACACCACGTCACCCACGCCGTCCACACAGGTGCGGTGGTCCGGCGAACGCTACGCACCAACTGTCCGGCGATCAGCAGCAGAACGGCACTCGAGAGGGTCAGAGCAGCTTCCCAACTAATCCAAAGTCCGGGCCCAACTCCCGTCGCCGGAGGAGTGATTCCGCCCGCCAATGCGTTCATCGCGAATGGAGCTAGTGCTACAGAGAGAACCGCCAAGGTCGTTCCAACTGCCCTGCTACGCAGCCGGCGTCGACGGAGTGCCACGAGCACGATCACTCCAAGTGCCGCAAAAACCAGCAAGCTCCCGACCGAACCTGTAACCGGACCTAGCGCAGGGAGAAAGAAGGGGGCGGCAGAGAACAGTTCACCCTGATTCAGACGGGATCCCGCGGGTGTCAAAACGAAAAAAGACGCGAGCGCTATCACAGCCAGCCAGCGAGCGGCTCCATCGGCAAAAACCAGAAGAAGCAGTAGGGTCACCAGAGCAAGAAGTACCACCGACCGACCACCGGAGGCCTCTAGTTGCAGCTTGAATGACCCCTGCGCCGGCGGGACCGTCTGAATACTGAACAGGGTGTCGGGAGGTGAACCAGCTTCTTCCAGGCTGTAGTCGAACACATCATCTGACGTGGGAGCGCTTCGCGGGGGATAGAATGCCAACCCCACACCCGTCCTCTTGGCAAAGCGTTCGGCCAGGGTGCCTTGCCTATCTGGGACGGCACTGTCCGCCGCAAGCACAACCTGACCTACCCCGGTGTTGGATCCGCGGAGGCGCCGCGCTTCCAAAATCACGTAGAACTGAGTCATCCGGACAGTGAGCTGCGGGGCGGCCATCTGGGGTGCCAAGCGATGCCGGCCGGCCCAGGCCCTAGGTCGATCGTCGCCGTCCAACCAAACGACCCCCTGTTCGGGGCCGTCGCTGACAAGAGCCTTCTCAAGGCGGCGAAACGCGCTCTGGCGGTTGGAACTGCCCGTGCTGTCACCTACACTTGCCGCCGAGTCAGCGAGGGAGCGCGCCAGTTCAACTGCAGCGGACAAGGTGGCGTCCAAACTCTGACTGGCTGACTGGATGAGGTCTTCGCGCAACGCTGGCCAGTCCAGTTCGACCCTATGTACCTTCCACGAGGTTTGGAGTGCGATGACGGTCCCAGCCAATCCCGCTAGCGTGGCTAACGTAGGTCCGACTCGCCGACTGCCAACTGCAAGAGCGGCAGCAACGAGAGCCAGACCCCCGGCTACCAAAGCCCACTCCAATGACGGAACGGCTAGCCACATTCCGAGCGCCACCAGGACCAGGAGGCAAGCGGCTTCCCAATGAGCGAGTCTAATCAAGGTCTGCGTAGGCCTTTACCTCTCAAATACTTAACCTCTCGAGAAATCGAGGGCATCCTGGCTGAAAGAGCCCAACTTATCGTCCCCGTCGGGACCACCGAGCAGCACGGGCCACATCTGCCGCTGGGATGCGACACCATAATAGTCGAGCGGCTCGCTGACGACCTCTCCACAGAGTTTCAGATACTTCGAGCACCCACAATAGAATATGGGGTGAATGCTGCTACGAAGAGCCCGTACCCTGGAAGTGCCTCATTGAGCCGCAAGACGCTGCACCGCCTCATCAACGATCTAGTCGGTTCGTGGGAAGCCGGTGGGGTAGAGGAATTCATAATTCTCACCGCCCATGGCCAGGACCCCCACCAGGAGGCCTTGAGTACACTCAGTTCGCGATTCGCCACGATTCGCACAGTGGACATTTTTGCAGTACCCCATGAGGATTTGGAAGGTGACTCCGAGATCCCCGTCCACGGCGGCGAACTGGATACATCACTTCTGCTGTACGTAGATGCCACGCTAGTCGAACTCGACAAGGCCCACGATTACGTACCGTTGAGGCGACATATAAGGCGCTACCACCGAGGATCTCCGCACGCTATTCCTTCCGACAGCCCGGGCTCGTTGGGCCAGCCGAGCTTGGCCACGATTGAGAAGGGAGAGCAACTATATCATGTTATATACGAACGGATTGCTACAAGAATATTCGGCCGTGTGGAGGGTGACTAGTGACCCTCCACACGCCGGGATCTGCCGAGAAGACGCATATGCGATTACAACTTCTCTCACTCATGCTGGCTGTGCCGCTGTACGCCTTTTCACCTATCTTGGCGGCCCAAGACAGGATCCTGGACCAAGGGCAGTTCCTCATATACCGAGGCTCCGACATCGTAGGGCGCGAGGAGTTTGTCGTGCGCAAAGGTCGGGCCACATCAGGCTCAGACTACAGCATCGTGAGCGCCTCATTCTATCCCCCACACAACCTCACTCCCAGCGCCACGTGGGGCTTGGAACTGGGCCCTGACTCTCAGCCTACCACAGTCCGGATCGATGTGAACGGGGGGGATAGGCCAAGTGTTTTCGTCCGGTTCGAGCGCCGGCGTATCACGGTTCGCACAGTTACTCCGTCCGGGGAATCGGCTCGGCAATTTCCGGCGGCGGGCCGGGCTCTGGTATTGGACGAACTCTTCATCTCAGGGTACCTGATCCCCCCCGGCCTGGCGGAAGGCACGATCATCTTGTTTAGGCCACGGACCTCCCTGCGCCTGGTGACGACGCTCAAAGATGACGGCATGGAGCAGACTTCGGTTGGTGGGCGGAGTCGGAGCCTAAGACATCTCAAATTGGAAAGTGCAGCCGAGACTCATCATATCTGGTTCGACGATCGGGGCCGCCTAATCAAGCTCGAGATCCCATCTGATGATCTCACAGCCGTCAGAATACCACCCAGCGGCCGTTAGCGCGTAAGTAAGTACCCGCCAGCGATTTCCATGCCTTGGAACCACCGAGAGACCCTTCTAGTATTACAGTCGCAAAGACAACGTCTCGGGTTGAAACCTTGAGGCAACCCCACCCGTAGAGCCTGGTGGTCACGAGTACAACTATCTCTCAGAAGGTCACGCCATGAAAAAGACTGCGCTCGTCGGACTCGTTGCAGTGGCATTGAGTCTGCCTCCGGCACTTCTTGCCCAGAATCGTTCCCGACCGTCAACACCTCAGACGATCTCGCTGCGCGATGCCGTTGAGCTTGCCACCAGATACAACCCCGCGCACCGCCAAGTCGAAAACGATCGACCCAGCGCACAATGGGGAGTGCGCAATGCTTACGCATCGTTTATCCCCAGATTTGATCTCAGCAGCTCAGCAAGCTACACCGGCGCCGGTACGCAGAACTTCTTCGGATCGACCTCGTTCCTTCAACCCTCGGCGACCATAGGGTCTTCCTACAGCTTGGGATTGAGCATGCAGCTCGACGGCCAAACAATTATGGGACCGGGGGTGGCACGCGCCAACCTCAAAGCTGCCGAGGCCGCAATAACGAGTTCTGAGATCAATCTCGAATCTGCCGTACGGCAGCAATATCTCGCAGTTCTCGAAGCTGAGGCGCAGGTCGAGCTGTCCCAGACGCAGGTTGAGCGGAATGAGGAGTTCCTGAGGCTGGCTAGGTCGCGTTACCAGGTAGGTCAGAACACCATGCTGGATGTGCGACAGGCCGAAGTGAGCCATGGGCAGTCGCGGGTGACTCTGCTCCAGGACGAGCAAAGCGTCCTTGTCGAAAAGCTACGTCTCTTCCAACGGATGGGCGTAGCCGCCCCAACCGACCCATCCTCCGTAACGCTAACCGACAGCTTCCCAATCGTGGCACCGGAGTGGCAATTGGACGACCTACTGGGACAGGCAAACGTCAGTAACCCCGACATCCTACAGCTGGGCGCCCAGAAGGACGCGGCTAACGCTAACCAGCGCGCTGTCCGCTCGGAGTGGCTTCCGTCGCTGAACCTGAGGGCAGGATGGTCGGGGTTCGCTCGTGAATTCACCGACGCCGCCCCTCTGGTCGAGGGTGGGGTCGCGAGTGCTCAAAACAGCGCTCTGGCGGGCCTAAATGAGTGCAATCTTCAGAACGACATCATTGCCGGGCTTGCAACACCTACCGTCGCCCCGCTCGATTGCTCTGGTTTCACCTTTACTGCGCAGCAGGAAGCCCAACTTCGCAGCCAGCTGCTGAACCAGAACAGTGTTTTTCCCTTTGGCTTCACTGCACAGCCATTCAACGCCAGTGTGACGATTTCCCTACCGATCTTCACACAGTTCAGCCGCCCGCTTCGCAACTCACAAGCCACGGCTCAGGCTGAAGACGCCAGGGAGGCTCTGCGGGCACGAGAACTGGATGTTCATACCCTGGTGTCCCAAGCCTTCTACGCGCTTCAGACTGCCTACGAGACTATCACCATTCAGGAACAGAACAGAGTGGCAGCAGACGAGGGGTTAAGGCTAGCCAGCGAGCGCTACCGTGTCGGATCGGGCACTTTTTTCGAACTGTTGGATGCTCAGCTCGCAGCCGAGCAGGCAGATAGAGACTATATTAATGCCGTATACGGCTACCACCGCGCCATCTCGACGCTGGAAGCAGCGGTCGGGCGGCCACTCCGTTAAGGGATAGAACCGATATGTCCGGACGCAAGAAAATTCTTATTGGTGGGATCGGTACCGTAGCCCTAGTGGCTCTGATTAGTCTAAATGCTGCAAAAAAATCCGATCGCGGCCAATCGGTCAGGCTCGAGGCTGTAGAATATCAAGATCTCGTATCCACAGTCACCGCAAGCGGACAAATCAAACCAACCAAGGCCGTCGATGTTAGTTCCGATATCACAGGCCGCATAATCGAGCTGACGGTTGACGAAGGCGATTGGGTCAAGAAAAATGACTTGCTAGTCAGAATCGATCCGTCGCAGTACGAAGCAGCCGTATCCCGTGCCCAAGCAAGTATGGCCTCGGCCGAGGCGTCTGCAATACAGGCACGGGTCAATAGAGATCAGGCGAAGAGAAGCCTCGATCGCTCACTCGCGTTGAGGCGCACAGACTCAATCCTGATATCGGACGAGCAGTTAGAGCAAGCTCAACAGAATTTCGATGTGGCCGAAGCTCTTGCGACATCAGCAGGCCACAACATCGGGCAGGCTCGCGCGTCACTCCAGGAGGCGCAGGAGCAACTCGCGAAGACCATTCTCAGGGCACCGATGGATGGTCAGGTAACCCGTCTAGCGGTCGAGGAGGGTGAGGTCGCGGTAGTGGGTACGTTCTCCCGAGAAACTGGGCTGTTGATGACCGTGAGCGACCTATCGGTGATTCAGGTCAACGTCCGCGTGGATGAGACAGACGTGGTGCGGCTCCACGCGGGTGACTCGACCGAAATCACGATCGATGCCTATCCCGACACGACGTTCTCCGGACGAGTCACGAAAATAGCCCAGAGCGCGGTGCGAGCCGCTGCCGCAGGCGGTACGGGTGATCAGGCGGTAGACTACGACGTCGAAGTCACGCTCGACGACCCGCCACCTGGTATCCGACCCGACCTTTCGGCCACAGCCAAGATCGTGACGGCGACGCGAGATAGCGTATTGAGCATTCCGATTATTGCTTTGACGGTGAGAGAGCATACGCCGATCTCAACCGAGACAGCCCCGCGCGATACCACAGGCGGTGCCGAGGAAACCGAGGGAGTCTTTCTAGTCATCGACGGAATTGCGCAATTCAGGCCCGTCCGGGTCGGGATCGCGGGAGAGGAATCTTTCGAGGTAATCGAGGGCCTTGCAGCCGGTGACTCGATCGTGGCTGGGCCCTATCAAACAATCCGCGACATGAAAGACTCCACAGCGGTGCGTCCTATCAAGGAATCTGGTTCGAAGACCGGAAGCTAGGGAAGAACCTCATGCCTTTTACCGAAGCATTCCGCCTGGCGTTCCGAGTGATCTGGTCGCAGAAACTGAAAAGCGGTTTTTCAGTAATCGGGGTTTTCGTTGGGGTGGCGTTCCTGATCGCCGTGGTCACGATTGTCGAGGGCATGAACACTTACATGACCGAACAAGTGGCCGGCAATCTCTTGGGGGCCAATACGTTCCAGCTACGGCGCTACCCTGACTTCAGCGGGGGTGACGTAACAAGAGAGACTTGGCGCAGTTGGATACGCCGACCCCGCATCACATACGATGATGCTCGGGCAGTAGACGCCGCGCTGACCGTTCCGGCCACTACATCCTGGGAGTCAGGTGGAAGCGCGGAAGTATCCTATGCGGACAAATCGGCCCAAATAAGGATTATCGGTGCAAGCGAAGCCTACTTTGAGCTAAAGAGCTGGACAATAGAAACTGGTCGTCCGTTCAGTACCCAGGAGGCCCGAGCAGGGCTTCCAGTGGTCGTGCTCGGCAGCAAGGTGGCCGAGGGACTCTTTGAGAATAGCGATCCGATTGGGAGCGAAATCAAAATTAGAGGCCTCCCCTACCGTGTAGTGGGAGTGGTCGAGAGTCAGGGCGACATATTCGGATTCTCACTGGACGAATTTGCCGTGGCGCCCGCTATGTCTCCCATCAAGCGATTCGTGGCCCCACCTCGGGTAGTCGATCAGTTTCTCGTGAAAACGACATCCGAGGCAGACATGGAAACTGCGATGGCGGAAGTCGAGTCCGTCATGCGCAGCCGGAGAAGCCTACGACCAAAGGAAGACAACAATTTTTCCGTTGAGAACGCGTCGGCCGTGCTGGATTTCTGGGGAAAGATCAAGACGATGATGCTGGCAATTGGCCCTGGCTTGGTAAGTATTTCTCTCGTCGTCGGAGGAATAGTGATCATGAACATCATGCTCATGTCCGTCGCCGAACGCACCAGGGAGATCGGGATCCGAAAAGCCTTGGGCGCGAGACGCCGCGACATTTTGCGCCAATTCCTGGTAGAATCTGCCGCGCTGGCCACAATAGGCGCCGGATTGGGAATAGTCACGGGACTCGGCATGGCCGGAGTCATCAACGCAACTACACCGCTGCCGGCTACCGTCGCTCCATGGTCCATCGGCTTGGGCGTGCTCGTAGGGGCGGGTGTGGGCGTTTCTGCCGGCCTATACCCAGCCAGCCGCGCTGCAAGGCTGGATCCCGTAGATGCCATGAGGCAGGAGTAGAGATTGACGCAAATCTTTGAAGGTGTCGGCATCGCACTTGGATCGCTCCGGGCCAACAAAGTGCGAGCTGCGCTGACCATTCTGGGAATCGCTATCGGCGTAATGGTCGTAATGGTAATCGGATCAATGATTTCCGGTATCAACAGTGGCGTGGAGGAAATTTTCGAGCAGCTAGGCCCGCGCACGTTCTTCGTCCAGCGGTCTCCGCAAACCGGCGTTACGTTCGATGACGACGACCGGTGGCATGCGCCGCCCCTGACGACAGCGGAGGCAGAACGGTTGAGTAGACTGCCGAGCGTGTCGATCGTAGTCATGCATGAGCAAACCAGCCGCCCAGTGGAGTTCGAGAATCAAAAGCTCAACTCCGTCGCGGTGCTGGGATACAGCGCAGGATGGCCGGTTGTAACTGGCGGAGACATTTTCCCTGGCCGATCGTACACCGAGCTTGAGTCGCGCTCGAATACGCGCGTCGTGGTTATCAATGAGAAAGCTGCAGGAGAACTGTTTGGCTTGCGAGATCCCATCGGCCACTACATCAAGGTCGCGGGGGTACCGTTCAAAGTGATAGGCGTACACCAACCACCGCCCGACATCTTCGGCACAGGCAATCGTCCACAAGTAACAATTCCTCAAGGGGCTTTTCGCAAGCACGTTCGAACGTGGAGGGGTGGACTTACCTTCTTCATCTCGCCAGCCGCTGGCGTTGCGGTCAGTGATGCGACCGAGAACGTTACTGCTGCCATGCGCTCGATCAGGGGTTTGGGCCCACGTGAAGACAACAACTTCGGTGTCTTCACGCAGGAAAAGGCCTTACAGAATTGGAATCAGATCACCGGAATGTTCTTCCTGGTCATGATGGCGCTCTCTTCCATAGGATTGATGGTCGGTGGAATCGGAGTGGTTGCCATCATGATGATTTCTGTCACCGAGCGCACGCGGGAAATAGGAGTCCGTAAGGCACTTGGAGCGAGGCGCAGGGCAATCCTTTGGCAGTTTCTCGTTGAAGCATCCACGCTCACGGCAATCGGTGGCGCGGCCGGGATGATTCTCGGCGGAGCCATCACCCTCATCGTTTCAAGCACGACACCGATTCCGGCCGAGGTCCCATTCTGGTCGATTGTTGCCGCTTTGAGTGCATCAATCTTTACGGGTGTGATCTTCGGGCTCTACCCGGCCGCCCGAGCTGCCAGACTCGATCCGGTGGAAGCGTTGCGGTACGAATAAGCGACGCCCGACCCTCGCTATACCCGGTTGGACTGCCCTCCGACCAAGATCACTTTAGATTCTCGAGATGCCGTTCTCCGAAGCATGTCGCCTCGCGTTTCAAGCCGTCTTGGGCCACAAGCTCAGGTCGTTCTTCACGTTGCTCGGGATAATAGTATCCGTTGCCTTTCTCGTAGCAGTTGTGGCAATCATTCAGGGAATGAATGCGTACGTGAAGGAAAACATTGCCGGCGCGATAGTGGGCAAGAATGCGTTTCAGATTCGCCGTACGCCTATTTCCATAGGGTTGATCGATGAAGAAGATTGGCGCGAGTTGCAACGCAGGCCGAAAATTGCGCGCCAGGATGTGGGGTTCGTACAGCAGGCTGTTCCGGCCGCCGACGCAATAGCGCTCCAATCCGGCTGGCCTACACCCATTGCCGATGTCAGCTGGCGCAACAGATCCATTGGTGACGTGCTGGTCCTTGGGATCACGGCGCCGTATCAAGAGGTCCAAGACTATGAGATCGTTGCTGGAGAGCCTCTCACCGACATTGACGTGTTGGAGCGACGCTACGCGGCAGTTCTGGGATACGACGTCGCATCAAAGTTGTTCGATGATCTGGAGCAGGCGGTCGGCAAGAAGGTTCGCGTTGGACGCCTCCTGGTAACCGTCAAGGGAGTCGTCGGGAAGAAGGGTACTGTGCTCGGACAATCGTGGGACGGTTTTGTACTGCTACCGCTCAGAGTATTCGAGAGTGTCTATGGCCGCCGACTAACGACGGTCATATCCGTCAAGATGCCGACTGCAACTCTGGTCGCCGATGGCATGGCCCGAGCCGAAGAGGCGATGCGCACCGCCCACCGACTCCGCCCTGGCGAACCAAACGATTTCACCGTCGACACTGCCGAAGGGCTCGTAGCGTTCTGGAAGAGCCTGACCAAAGTCCTTTTTACCGTGGTACCCGCCGTGGTTGCTATCGGCATCATTGTCGGGGGCATTGTGATCATGAACATCATGCTGATGTCGGTCAACGAGCGCACCCGCGAGATCGGCATCAGAAAATCTCTGGGCGCCAGACGACGCGACATCGCCGGACAGTTTCTAGCGGAGGCGGTAGTTCTTGCGACTATCGGCGGACTTCTGGGCGTGTTCACTGGGTGGAGCCTAGCCCAGTTAGTCGCAGTCACGACGCCGCTCCCAGCCCGCGTAACCTTGTGGTCCGCGGCTCTGGCGTTGTTCATCGGCACCAGTGTCGGCCTTGTCTTTGGTGTGTACCCTGCCACGCGAGCAGCAAGGCTTGACCCCATCGTGGCACTGCGGCAAGAGTGATAGAGCCTTGAAGCTGGTACAGCTTTCTGAAGGCGTCAGCATCGCTCTATCTGCAATATGGGAACGCAAGCTGCGCTCCGGTCTAACCATTTTGGGCGTGGTCATCGGTGTATCTACCGTCATGGCGATGGCTTCGATGGTGGCCGGCATTCGCGACCAGATAGTGAGCACGTTGGAAATCGTGGGGCCAACTACGTTCCGCATCCTACGGTTCTTTTCACAGACGCCGGTCAACCCCGACGCACTCCCAAGGGAAGTCCGAATCCGTCCGGTCCTGAAGGCCGACGAGGGTGAGGCAATCTCGCGGCTCCCCGAGATCCACTATGCAGCTATCTGGGTCCAAGTTCTCGAGCGACTGGAATTCGAGGGTGTCCGCACACAACTGACGAGTGTATTCGGTGCAGACGATCGATTCATGGAAGTGCTGGGTGGAGAGCTACTTGCCGGACGGATCTTCACACGAGCCGAAATGAGATCGGGAGCACCCGTAGTTGTTCTTGAGAAAGGTGCCGCAAATCGTGTCTTTGGTAGGCGCCAGCCGGTTGGGCAAACCCTCAGGATCGGCGGTAAGCCGCTCCGGGTAGTTGGATTGTACCAAACCCCAGAGAACATCTTCCAGCCGCCAGGACAAGAGATCGCGGCGATCATTCCGTTCTTGACCGTAAAGCGTGCGTACCGGCACGACGAAACCAATGCACTCATCATCATCGTGAAGCCCAAGGAGGGTGTGTCGGTGCCAGATGCCATGGATGCAACCATACTGCAACTGCGCCGCATGCGTGGACTGAGATCAGGTGACCCCAATTCGTTCGATCTCTTAACTTCCGATCAAATCCTCAAAATATTCGACCAACTGACTAGTGCGTTCTTTCTGGTCATGATAGCATTGTCCAGCATTGCCCTCTTGGTGGGTGGAATAGGCGTCATGGCAATAATGATGGTTTCCGTAACCGACCGCACTCAAGAGATCGGCGTGCGTAAGGCGCTTGGAGCAACACGTCGAGAAATCATGTGGCAGTTTCTTATTGAGGCCGCGACCCTCACATTCTTGGGTGGAGCCATCGGAATCGGAGTCGGGCTGGGAGCCGGCCAGGTTCTCAAATCCGTGTTGGGACTTACATCTGGCGTGCCAATCTGGAGCGCGGTTGTAGCTACCTCGGTGTCCGTCGGAATCGGGGTGATATTCGGATTGTTGCCGGCGGCAAGAGCGTCCCGGCTCGATCCAGTAGAGGCGTTACGTCACGAGTGAACACATACTTTCGGAGAGAGGTATCGTGAGTGAAACCGTAGATCTGTTGGCGGTGGGGGCCCATCCCGATGATGTTGAACTAACCTGCGCAGGCACGTTGATCAAGGCCGCGCGACATGGTCATCAAACCGGCATCCTCGATCTCACTCGAGGAGAGATGGGAACCCGAGGTTCGGTCGAGATCCGCGGTCGAGAAGCCGCTGCATCGGCAGAGATCATGGGAGTGACGCAGCGATTGAATGCAGAACTACCCGATGCCGGCCTTCACAACACCGACAAGACCCGGCGAATAATAGTATCCCTGTTACGCCGGGTTCGCCCAAGAACCGTTATCCTCCCCTACCCCACGGGCCTCCACCCAGATCACAGTGTCGCTGCTGAGCTGGTACGCGACGCTTGTTTTCTGGCGGGACTCAAGAATTACCCCGGTGACGGAGCAACACATCGCGCGGAGAAGATCATCTACGCGTTGGCCTACCGAGAGGACCCCGTCAAGCCCACCTTCGTTGTGGATATCTCGTCTGAATTTGAAACGAAGATGGCAGCAATAAAGTGCTACTCTTCGCAATTCACAGGGGTGCAGACGGCCGGGGAGCTGTTCCCTACCGGTCAGACATTGTACGATCTCATTACGACGCAGGCCGCTCATTACGGAAGCCTCATTCGCACGGCTTACGGTGAGCCGTTCATGACCTACGAGACGGTCCAGGTAGACAACGTAGTGACGATGGGAGTACGTTCGATCTAATTGCACCATTCCCCTCGTACTCCACCCCGTCTACTTTTTTAGACCATGGAACGCATCGTCTATCTCGATAACGCGGCGACAACGCCGGTCAGGTCTGAGGTGCGTGAGGCGATGACACCGTTTCTCTGCGATGACAGGTTCGGCAACCCGAGTTCCCCCCATCGACTGGGGCGATCGGCTAGCGCGGCACTCGAGGAAGCTAGGGAGCAGATCTCGGTAGCGCTCGACGCTAGAATGCGAGACGTGTTTTTTACTTCAGGAGGTACGGAAGCCGACAACCTTGCAGTTCTTGGAGGTGCTTTGGCAGCCCGGGCTCAGAATCGCTCTTTCAGAGTCGCCGTGGCAATGACAGAGCACAAGGCGGTGCTGGCATCTGCCGACGCCGTGGAGTCGCTCGGCGGAGAAAGCATCACCTTGCCGGTCGATACGAGCGGCACAGTAGACCTGGACGCGGTTACCGCTGTGCTCCAGCAAGGCGTGGCTGTGGTGAGTGTCATGTGGGTCAACAATGAGGTGGGAACCATCCAAAATGTAGCGGCCCTGGCCCAGCTTTGCTCCGATACCGGTACGTTGTACCACGTAGACGCAGTCCAGGCACTCGGGAAGATACCGTGCGCGACAACTGACGTACCCGATGCCTGCCTAGCGATCTCGGGACACAAAATCGGCGCTCCAAAAGGTATTGGCGCACTTGTCGTACCCGATCGCGACAGACTTCGGCCTCTCATCCACGGGGGCGGGCAACAGTACGGGATTCGGCCTGGTACGGAGAACGTCGCTGGCGCCGTTGGTCTGGGAGTTGCCGCTCAGTTGGCTGCCGCCGAACTCCATGATACCCGTACCAAAACAGAGTCGTTGCGCGACGAACTCGAGCGAGGGCTCAGTGCCAGAATCTCCAACGTGACTGTCATGGGATCCGATGGAACCCGGGCTCCACACATTTCCAATATCGTGTTTTCGGGAACCGATAGCGGATCGCTGCTCATGCACCTGGATATGGCAGGCATCTGCTGCTCCGCCGGTTCGGCCTGCAGCTCGGGATCCGTGTCGCCATCTCATGTACTTGTTGCGATGGGCGCGTCTCCGACTTTGGCGTCGGCAACAGTCAGGTTCTCGCTTTCTCACACAACTACGATGAGTGACGTAGAAAAGGTGCTCGATATCATGCCGGAGATCGTCGACAGGGTAAGGGAACTGCACGGAGTGGCAGACAAGTGAAGCGGTCGAAACTCGGTGAACGCGTACTGGTCGCAATGTCCGGCGGAGTGGACAGCTCTGTCGCGGCCGCACTGTTGGTCGAGCAAGGGTATGACGCCGTTGGCGTGACCATGAAGCTCTTCTGCTACGAGGACAGCGTGCCCGACAGACCGTGTTGCTCGCTCGACTCAATAGCTGATGCGGCTGCAGTTGCACAACGCATCGGGATTCCACACTATGTCCTCAACTTCGAGGATCGCTTCAACAAAGACGTGATCCAGAACTTCGTCTTGGAGTACTCGCAGGGACGCACCCCCATCCCATGCGTACGATGCAACTCGTTTACCAAATTCAAGGATCTCCTGGCACATGCTGACAGCCTTGGATGTCGATACATAGCCACAGGACACTATGCGGTCGCAAAGGATGGAGCGCTCTACCAGGGGTTGGATCGCGAAAAAGACCAGACATATTTCCTTTGGGGTATCGATCGAACGGTTGTGCCACGAATGCTGACACCTGTAGGAGAGCTGACGAAGTCGGAGACACGCAGCCTAGCTCGAGAACTCGGATTGGTTACAGCCGACAAAAAGGAGTCCGTAGAGATCTGCTTCGTGCCGGACGGAGATTACGTAGATGTCCTCGAGCAACATCTGCCGGCAGATTCTCCAGCCCTTGCCCCGGGCCCGGTCCTCACGACCGACGGGCAGGAAGTTGGCCGGCATGATGGCTACGCTCGGTACACCGTCGGCCAGCGAAAGAGATTGCCAGGCGGCTTTGCAGAGCCAATGTACGTCATCACCATAGTGCCCGATAATAGAGCCGTAGTAGTCGGCACGGCGGACGATTTGCTTGGCAGCAAACTAGAGATCGAGAACGTGAACTGGCTAAGTGATCCGTTGAAAGCTGGTGACGATTGCGGTGTACGCATTCGATACCGTAGCGCAACGGTCGCAGCCAGAGTGAGCGGACACAGTTCCAGTGGATTGACTCTTGATCTCCTGGAGCCGGCGCGAGCCATCACGCCGGGGCAGTCTGGAGTGCTATATGGCAACAACGGCCGGCTGTTAGGCGGCGGCATCATCAGATAGGAGTGAACCAGTGGACCTCGTACAACATGTTGTGAACGAATTCGGTGTGGATGAGGCCAAGGCGGAAAAAGGATTGGGATGGATCTTTACCTCGGTTCGGCTCGCCGTAGAGCCGAAGGCCTATGGGCCTGTCAAGGATGCGTTTCCGCAAGCTGATGCCTGGATGAGCAGCGCAATGAAGGGGGGCAGGACCGGAGAGATGCTGGCATTAATGGGGGCAGAGACACTGGAGCAAAATCTCCAATCCACGGGCTTCGGCGACAGCGATATCCCGAGATTCTTTGCGACTGTCAGCACGGCTCTTCGAGAACATATTCCGCGCGAGCTATTCGATCAGATTGCCGAGAAAGTGTCGGTACTGAAATGCTAGTTGGACGTCGCTGTTGACGAAACACCGACACGAACGCGTAAGCTTCGAGGGATCCCATGGCCGCCTGACGGGAACCCTACAAATTCCCGACGGCAACGTCCGTGGTGGAATCGTATTGGCTCACTGTTTCACTTGCTCTCGATCGCTCAAGATCACTCGTAACCTTGCCACCGGGATCGAGGACGGAGCCTACGCGGTCCTCCGCTTCGATTTCACCGGACTAGGTGAAAGTGAAGGGGATTTCGCGACAGAGCAATAGTCACGTTCCTCGACTCAGTCCTCTAACCCTTTTTCCCTCGCCCAGCTACTCTGTGGGACCAGGAGCACCTCCTCATGGCAACCATCACAGCGGAACTCACGTCGGGTACCAAAGTAACAATATCCAATGGCCGGCATACTTGGGGCGCTGACGAACCGCCCGAGGTCAAGGGCACAGACACTGCACCAAATCCGTATGAACTACTTCTTGGAGCCCTGGCGGCTTGCACATGTATCACGCTCTCACTGTACTCTCAGCACAAAGGCATCGCGATCGATACAATCCGCACCAGTTACGAGTTCGACCGTATCCATGCCGACGATTGCAGGGATTGCGACGAGACGGCGGAAGGCATGCTGGATCGGATCCAAAGTCAGGTAAGTATCTCGGGCGAGTTCGATGAGGCTCAGCGCAAACGACTCGCCCAAGTCGCCGAACGGTGTCCGGTCCACAAAACTCTCTCAGCGGGAATTCACATCGTGGACCTGGTCGAGTTCACCTAGAGCCTGTCGGCTTGCTTTCTGGCCCCTCCACCTGTTTCAGGAACTGAGTCGCCACGTCTTTGACGTGCCGCTTTTCGACGTCGACAAGGTAATTGAGCCTTCTCATTTCGATCTCATCCAACACACCGGCGAGCCCGGCGAGCGCTTCCGTAGCAATAGGATAGCGTTCCAATGCGTCTTTTCTAACCACGGGCGCGGCCTCGTAGGGAGGGAAGTATCCCCTGTCGTCGGCCACCGCGAACAGATCCAGTGACTCTATCTGGCCGTCGGTCGAGTTCCCGGCAATGATATCCACCTGGCGGTCCGCAAGGGCCCGATATGTAAGTCCAAGATCCATCTCCCTGGGCTGGCCATCAAACGAGAGCCCGTAGAAGTCCAGCAAGCCGCGATATCCGTCCACACGCTCGATGAATTCATAGCCGGCTCCAAATCGCCAATTCGGAGCAATTCGCACGAGGTCAGAGATCGTAGCAATATTCAATCGCTGTGCGTCGCTGTCACGGATCAGCAACGCAAAGGTGTTGTTGAAACCCAGCGGCGCGACCCACTCGAGCCCCCAACGTTCGGCGTAGGTGCTGTCTACAACGTGCCGCACCAACTTCGGGTCGCGTTCCTTCGGGAGCTTCAAGATCGCCGAATATGCCGTTCCAGTATACTCCACATATATGTCCAACTGTCCGGCGGTTATCGCCGAGTGACAGACAAACGATCCACCAAGATTGAGCCGGCGATCTACCTGCAGTCCGTATCGCTCGAGTTGTTGCGCAACGATTTCCCCCAACAGCACTGATTCAGTAAAGTTCTTGGAGCCGACCACTATCGCATCATTGGGCCCACACCCAACCAAGATCGACAAACACGCCAGCCCAGATGCAAGGCGGTTCATTTGTTTTTCCAATCGAGCCGACGCTCGACAAGATGGAGCACTCCGTCAACCGATAGGGCCAACCCTGCGGCCGGGATGGCTCCGGCAAGGATCACTGTGTTATCCACCATGGCCACGCCTCGGAAAATGTAAACACCCAAACCTCCAGCACCGATCGCCGCCGCAATAGTCGCTACTCCAACGCCGATGACCGTAGCGGTTCTGATTCCAGCCAAAATAACGGGGGCAGCCAGCGGCAGTTCCACGATGCGCAAGACCTGCCCATCGGTCAGGCCCATACCTATCGCCGCTTCACGGATCGCACGGTCTACTCCAGAAATCCCGACGTAGGTATTGCGAATAACCGGAAGTAGTGCGTACAACACCAGCGCAACCACGGCGGTTCTGGCGCCAATTCCTCCTATCAGCGGGATCGGAATCAACAGACCGAAGAGGGCAAGACTTGGGACCGTCTGAAAAACATTCGCCAGCCCGAGGATCGGCCCTCTTAGCCGCCGACTGCGCGTCATCAAAACACCGAGCGGTACGCCGATGACGATTGCGATGCCCGCAGATATCGCCACCAGAGCGACGTGCTCCAGCGTGTGGGCCCATACCTCTCCACGGTTTTGCACGATGTAATCCAGAAAGCTCATCCCAACACTCGCAACTGTTGCACTGCCGGTGTCTCATCTCGCCGGAACTCATCCACCGTACCTATGAATACGACGCTACCTTGGTGCAGCACAGCGATAGAATCTGCCAGCGCCACGGCTTCCCGCACGTCGTGCGTCACGAAGACTACGGTCTTTTCCAGACGGCGAGTCAAGCTCTTGAATTCGCGCTGCAGGGCCGCCCGCGTCACCGGATCGACCGCCCCAAAGGGCTCATCGCACAACAGGATAGGGGGATCAGCAGCCAACGCTCGCGCAACTCCGACTCGTTGCCTTTGACCTCCCGACAGTTCGTGAGGCCTGCGGCCTCGGAAATCACGTGGGAGCAAGCCTACGAGATCTAGCAGCGAGTCTACGCGATCCGAAATCCGGTCCTTCGACCAGCCCTCTAGCCGTGGGAGGAGCCCGACGTTCTGCTCCACCAACAAGTGAGGAAAGAGGCCCACCTCTTGGATCACATATCCTATCCGGCGTCTCAGTTGAACCGGGTCCCATGAAGTAGTGCGCTTACCGTCGACCAATACCTCTCCAGCTGTGGGATCGAGCAAACGATTGATGAGACGAAGGGCCGTGGTCTTCCCAGAGCCGCTCTCGCCAAGCAGGACCGCCGTCTTGCCTCGTTCAACCTGCAAGCTCAACGGTCCAACTAGACGTCCACCGTTCAGGGTGACACCAGCATCTTTGAATTCAACTGCGACCGTCGTCATCAGGGTCGGCTACCCAGACCCCAGCACAAGCACAACTATCTCGCGCGATCTTGGCCGATTGTCCAGATTGAGGACTACTATCTGCTGCCAGGTTCCAAGTGAGAGGCGACCGTTCACTATCGGTACTGCAATGCTAGTCTTGAGCAGCGCCGACCGGACGTGTGAGAACCCGTTGCCATCGCCCCAACGTGCGTTGTGTTCGTAGTGACCATTCGTGGGCGCGATGATATCTAGTGCTCGCCGGAGATCGTCCAGCGCACCGGTCTCATACTCGATGGTTGTGATAGCGCCCGTAGAGCCGACCAATTGCACCACCGTCAGTCCGACCTCGATAGCGGCATCGGTTACGATCGACTCGACCTCAGACGTAATATCTCGGTGACCAAACTCTGCACTCAAGTCGAACGTGAGCCGTCGCTCGAGCACTTCCTGTCCCATCCTACGACCCGAGTCGTGATGCACGGCAAGCTCCTTGTGAATTACCCAGAGTCGAATGGCAATGAGAATCTATCTCGCCGGCGGCGTGCTCGCCAAGCCCGAGAGAGCTGAGTAACTTCTGTGACGATACTAACACCCCGATGGAGCAAGTAGAGTAGAAATGTCTGGATCACGATCGATAGTGGTGACGCTCGGATTGACCGCAAGTCTCACGGCGTGCGACATTCCCAGTCTTGGACGCGATCTCATCTTCCTAGATGGCCGTGCAGTGGCTGCCGCTGGCGATAGTGTGCTGGCGATCTCGGTCCCTGCAGTTTCGGGTCTTCTCATACTTGACCGCCGCACTGGAAAGCTCGACACTCTGGGAGCCGGTCAATTGGCTAGCCCAGTACACTTCCAGTGGGCAAGAGAGCGCTGGTATGTCTCCGATATTCGTGATGGCCGCCCGCTAATCATCGTACTGTCGTCGAGCGGCGTGGTGGAACGGCGAATCGAGCTAGATACCATCGCCTCGGCACCTCATCAATTTGCAGTTCTCGAAGACGGACGCATAGTCGTGGAGGCGCCGGATAGTCGTCTGATTGCATTTTCCGAAGACGGGGCGTCTACTTTTGCGCTCGTCCAGACCAGCCCTCGCACAGGACTGCTCGTGGGCGCACGCGGAGGTGTGCTCCACGCCGTGCCCGATCGGTCTATCACGCTGTACAACTCACTGGGTAAGATCAGGTGGAGGCTCGACTGGCCATGGAGCGAATCGACGTTTGTGGCAGATTTAGGAGTCGATCACCAGGGACGTCCTCACATCATTGCAGGGCAGCAGGGCCGCCCCGGATTCGTCGCATTCGGACTCTCCCCGATCACTGGAGAGGTGGTGCGCTGGTCTGAAGACGGGCCGTTTGCCACGTTTGTCGTAGACAGATTGGGAGAGATCAAACCAGACAGCGCAAGCAACTGGCTCGGCGAACGATGAAGTTGACTAGTATCTGAGTTCCGCTGCGGCCGCAAATTCCCTCAGTAGCTCCTCCTGCCGAGCAGATAGGTCGCTGGGAATCTTGACTGTGATTTCCACCAATTGATCCCCTCGCCTACCATTTCGTTCTATGCCCTGTCCCTTGATGCGCAGTTTCTTGCCGGGCTGTGTTCCAGAAGGGATCCGCACAACCACCTTGCGACCATGGATTGTCCTCACTTGCAGCTTCGTACCGAACGCAGCTTGAGCGACATTGAGAGTAACGGAGCAGTGGATATTGAGACCTTGCCTCTTGAAAAAGCGGTGCGGCTTTACCTGAAACGTTACAATCAAATCACCCGGGCGCGCTCCAGTCGGATCTCTTTGCCCCTGACCCTTCAATCGCACCTTGTTGCCAGACTCGGTCCCGGCGGTCACCGTGACCCTGATTTTCTTGTTTACCGAGACGTCTCCCTTGCCTGAGCACTTGTCGCAAGACTGACTGGCGACCTGACCTCTCTCCCTACACACCGGACATGGTCTCGCAACAGCAAATCCCCCTTGACCAAAGCTCACCGTACCGCGTCCGCCACACTCCTGACAGGTAGAAATCTTGGCTCCCGGCGCGGCCCCGGAACCGCCGCAGGTAGGGCATGCTTCAGTCACGGGAACGCTGACGGTCACTTTGCCGCCCAACGCCGCGAGCTTGAAAGGGATCTCGACGACTTGTTCGATCGGCTCGATCTCACCGGACTTTCTACCGCGACCGAAGATGGACGAGAAGAAGTCACCGAGCCCATCTAGACCTGAGAATGCACCTCCCGGGCCCCCGCCCAAGTCGATGTCGTCGGACCCGGTAGAACTCGATCGTCCACCGCCACGCCAACTGCGCGGCCCACCTGCGAACGCACCGAACTTGCGCATGAGATCATATTTCTTGCGCCGCTCCACATCACTCAGGACGGAGTGAGCTTCGGATATCTCTTTGAAGCGTTCAGCCGCCTCTTTGTTGTTGGGATTGGCGTCCGGATGGTACTTCTTGGCAAGGCTACGGTAGGCTTTCTTAATGTCGTCGGCGGTGGCCTTATCCGGCACTCCGAGGACCTTGTAGTAGTCCTTGGCCCCAGACATACTCTCTATGCCCCCGTGTCCACATCGTCTGGGGTTACAAAAACCTGAACTCGAGCCGGACGCAGCAGGAGCCCACCGAATCGGTATCCAACCTGAAACACTTCGGAGACCAGATTATCCTTCTCACCGTTCGGCGCCGGCGCGGTACTTATCGCCTCGTGATCGTTGGGGTCAAACACCTCACCTTCGGCCCCGATGCGTGTCAGCCCGACCCCTTCCAATTCCCGCAGCAGCTTCCGCTCGACCATTTCAACCCCAGACACAACGTCGCGGATGTTCGCGGTATCCGGGTCCAGCGATGCAACTCGCCCCAAATCATCGAGACTGTCGAGAATCGACGACACTACAGCCGCTTGGCCACGCGACCCGATCTCCTCTCGCTCACGAATCATTCTCTTGCGGAAGTTGTCGAACTCGGCGGCAAGCCTAAGGTATCTGTCCTTCTGCGCCGCTAATTCTTCCGCAAGTCGCTCGACTGTATCTTCAGGGCGCTCCAGCACCGCTGCTGCATCGCCCTGTGCCTCCTCAGCCCCTGAGTGCCTGGCATCGGGAGACTCGGCACCCGTCACCTGTCCCTCGGTTGCCGTCTCGGTGGTATCATCGGATTGCTTCTTCTTTCTCTTCCGCTTCACCATGACCCGTCTAATGACTCCCTGCATTGCTATGAATTCGCTATTTGCCAACCCAGAACTATAAACAGCTGATCTGACTCACACCATCCGCTCCCGGAGGTAACTCACAATTCGAAAGCTAGTCGACGCAGCAGATCGAGCACCGCTTGAGCGCTACGCTGCCTCACCTCCTGGCGTCCGCCAGGGAACCATCTCTTCAGCACGCGGCTGCGTGATCCCAATCGTGCCGCGAGGCAAACGGTGCCGACCGGTTTTTCGTCGCTTCCCCCTCCCGGACCGGCTATGCCTGTGACTGCCACTCCAGCCTCGACGTCGAACATGTGGCAAACCCCATCCAGCATTGCCTTCGCTACTTGCTCGCTGACCGCTCCATGGGAATCGAGCAATTCATTCGGCACGCCCAGATGGCGCATCTTGGAACTGTCGGAGTAGCAGATAACACCGCCCACAAACACGCCCGACGATCCAGGAATGGCAGTGATTCTGGATCCAACCTCACCTCCGGTACAAGATTCGGCCACCGCTAAACCAACCCTATGCGATTTGAGCGTGTCAAGTACGATTGCGGCGAGGTCAACTTCGCCAATTCCATAGAAGTTGGCACCTAGGAGCGGCTCGAGACACTCGGCCGCCCGATCCAGCACACGCTGGGCGCTTTCGTCAGGCATCTGCCACGCGGTCAGCCTCAGGTCGACACCGGCTATGCCAGGAAGATAGGCGAGCGTTACGGGATCGATTTTCGTCTCGATCCGGCCCAATTGGTCAGCCAGTTTCGACTCGGAGACGCCGGTTGTGCGTAGCGTACGCGAGCGTGTGACGCGGGTCTGCTCATCCGCCTGCAGTCTGTCGCCCAGCCGTGGTATTACATGTTCGTCGATCAGTCCCCGCATTTCTCTGGAGACTCCTGGGAGCATGACTGTGGTGCCAGGATCTCCCTCCAGCCACAGACCTGGGGCCGTCCCCCTACGATTAGGCAGAACCTCAGCTCCTGCCGGCACCTCAGCCTGTGAGCGGTTCGATTCGGGCATGGGTCCCTGTCCAAACTTCTCGAACCGCCGCTCTAGAACCGCCAGGTACTTTGAATCCAGCCTGAGCGGTGCTCCATAGATAGCTGCTACCGCTTTCTTCGTGATGTCATCCCGAGTTGGACCCAGCCCTCCGGTCACTATCACCAGACCCGTGCGCTCCAAAGCATCGGTGACGGCGTTCCGGATAGCCATCTCATCATCACCCACCGAAGTTACGCGCACCACGTTGGCCCCTATCGGAGTTAGGGCGCTGGCAATGTCCGAAGCGTTTGTATCGAGGGTAAATCCGAGAACAAGCTCGGTGCCAATCGTGACTACTTCAAGTTCCATCTGTTCGCGAAGCCGATGGTTCCCCGCGGAATAGCTTTCTGTACCGGTAAA
>JAZDCZ010000074.1:0-10163 GCA_036679605.1 Gemmatimonadota bacterium | reverse complement strand
CACTGTGAGCATGGATAGTTTCGCGCTGCGCGAGTACATCGGCTTGGCGATGGTCGCAGAACTCGCTCGTGCGTCGATCCGTCACACCGATGCGGTGACCTTCGACCAACTTGCCGCGACCTTGGACGTGCCGGTGGGCAGAGTACACGCGGTGGTCAAGGATCTTACGGCGGTCGGGCTGGTGCGCTCGACCGGGCCGGCAGACGAAGAGCTTGTACTTGCCTTTGCTCCCGACAGCGTGACGGTCGATTGGATCGTCGAGGTGTTACGCGGCGGCGGCAAAGTCGATCACGAAAGTCTACCCGGCGAGTGCCAGGCGCCGGTCAAGGAAATCATGTCCAAGCTGGCGTCAGGGCGGCGTGAGTCGGTGGCGGAGTTGACGGCGAGGGATCTGGCGGGGTAGCGCGGGCGATCGCAGTCGTGCCACGGCTGACGAAGAGGCAACCGGCAGACTCCGTTTGGCACCGCGGAAGCGCGGGTGCCAAACGCAACCTGCCGGCTGCTCGTAGCGTCAGGACGGCACGGTTCGATGGCCGCTCGATCTAGTCCTCTGATGTTTCAGCGGTTATCGAGAGGGCTGCGTACCGCTAGGCTGCCGCGTCTAAGTACGTGCGTGTAGATCATTGTCGTTCTGAGGTCGCGATGACCGAGCAACTGTTGAACGGTTCGGATGTCGTAGCCGTCCTCGAGTAGGTGGGTGGCGAAGCTGTGGCGGAAGGTGTGGCAGCTCGCCGGTTTCGCGATTCCGGAGCGGCGGACAGCTTCTTTAACAGCTTTCTGAACTGCGCTGTCGACGAGATGGAACCGCACCGTCTTGCCGGTCCGTGGGTCGGTGCAATGCCTGGATGCCGGGAACACAAACTGCCAACCCCACTCTCGGTCCGCGTTTGGGTGTTTTCGAGCGAGGGCGAAGGGGAGGGGAACACGTCCGAAGCCCAGAGCAAGGTCGCGCTCGTGTAGCCGCTTCGCTTCTCTCAGATGAGCAAGTAGTGCATCACGGACCGCGCCGGGCAGAATCGTTGCACGGTCCTTTTGTCCTTTTCCATCACGGACGAGGACCTGGCCGTACTCGAAGTCGATGTCTTTCACGCGAAGTCCGAGGCATTCGGTCAGGCGAAGACCACCGCCGTAGAGCAAACCCACCGCCAGGTGCGGTGTGCCGCGCAGGTGCTTGAAAACCGATCGAACCTCCGCCCGCGTCAGTACGACCGGGATTCGTGACGGTCGCTTTGCCCGCACGACTCCGTCGATCCAGCCTATCTCGAGCCGAAGCACCTCTCGATAGAGAAAAAGGATCGCGGCAAGTGCCTGATTCTGCGAACTTGCGGCCACCTGCCGCTTGACTGCCAGGTGTGTCAGAAAGTCTCGCACTTCGTCCTCTCCCATCTGAGCCGGGTGACGTTTGCCGTGATGCAGAACGAAGCGCCGAACCCATTGAACGTACGTTTTCTCGGTCCGGTAGCTGTAATGCTTCGCCCGGATCGTAGCCCGTACCTGGTCAAGTAGCCGCGCCTTCATCGTGGCGGCATAACTCCGCAGCATATCATCTTCAGCGTCCTTGCCTTGCGCCAGGCCAAGCTGTTGGAGTATAGAAGGGTGTGTACTGCTCGCCCAAGACCATGTGTGTGATAGCCCGAGGCGGGGGCGGGTCAGATAATAGTTAGGCCGCGATCCACACAGCACTCAACGAGGTGACATGCGCTTCCCACACCGATTGTTCCTGACCGTTTCCGGCATTGTGGCCGCGGCACTTGTCGGAGCATTCGTGATTCGAGGAGGCGACAATGCTGCCCTTTGGCTTCCGCTCGGCCTGTCGATTGCCTCATTGGCGGTAGCCATATTGTCAGCGTTCAAGAACGAGTTGTTCGAGTTTTCGCTAGCGGTGTTTGGGGCCGAGGTTATCCTTGCGCAGGCACGACCGGTACACGCAGAGTTGACGGTGATACTTCCGTTGTCGTTCGTCAACACCGGGTATGCAGAGGGTGTAGTCGAGTGGATTGCCCTCAAGCTGGTACGTACAGCCGACGGCCAGTTCGCAGTTCTTCACCCGACGCTAGAGATTGACCAGTTGAAATTCTGGCAGGGCAGGCACTACCTGCATGCCGACAACACCATCGGTACGTTCAGCAGTTTCCCGCTTGAATCAAAGAAGGTCATCGTAAAGTCGATTCTGTTCGTCATTCCAGAAGGGAAACCGCCGTTCGCCCTTGCTGAAGGTGAGTACAGGTTCGACATCTACGTGAAGGCCAGCAACATGAAAAGAGCGAAGGTCCTCCACAGCTTTAAGTACACTTTTTCGGATGAATTTCTCTCGGAATACGTTTCCGGAAAGACCGTACATTTTAGCGACTTGGGGATCAACGTGTAGTGCACACCTGCGGCCTAACATCGGCGTGCAGCCGACTGCCTATAGCGGATGCTCGTTCCTCGCTCCCGCTTCCGTCAGCGGCTGACGCCCAGCGTTGGGCGGCGAAGCCGATGCAGTATGCGATCGTCTTGCTGTTTCTGTTGACTGCGGCAAGCGCCGATGCCTGGCAGTTCGCAGGTGAGGCCCCACCACAGGAAATCGCTCGCTGGGCGGAGTTCGGAGCCCCCGACGAGTGGTCTAACTCTCTCTTCATGTGCGCCAACCATGGATTCGGGGGTGAATGGCACGTCGGGGCCGAGTCGGGGCGCGTGGTGGTCCAGGAGTATCAACAGCGACTCGAGGTCTCCTTGCCGTTGCCAGAGACCGCTTATGCAAGCCTCGGCGACGCCGCACGCGGGGCCAGGTCATATCTCAAGGTTGATGACGGCTATCTCGTCGGATTCAACGCGGGCGAATGGGGTGGCAGTGTTTGGTGGCTCTCTTCGGATGGGAGTTCCAACGATCGCCTCAGTGAAACCTGGGGCGCCGGTGGCAACCCGGTCGCGTTCTTCCCCGCTGGTGAAGAGGTCCTTCTGGTTTCCGGACTCGCCCATCTAGGCCTGCGTGAGGGCTCGATAAAGTACATCCGTCGTGGCGATGACGGCCGGTGGCGAATCGTTCGCGAAACGCCTCTCGGGACGGCTGCTGAAGTTGCTATCAAGCACCCAACTCTGGGAATTCTCATCGTTGCTACCGACCGGATCCTCTCGTATCGAGGCGGTGAGCTGCAAGTGCTCCAGAGGATCGAACTGGGAGGCCTCTATCCGAACTCGATCGCGCTTGGATCAGATGACGAGGTGTACGTGGGTATGCGTTACGTCGTAGCTCGCCTCACTCCCAGTGAGCGTACAGTCCAAGCCACTTGGTTCGTTCCCCCCACGTGTCGCACACTGGCCAAGAAGCTGGGTTCCTCAGGTTGCACGTGCAAGCAGTAGCGCCGCCGCCCAACAAGGCGTTGAACCGGACGTGGAATAGCGTGGTTCGAACGACCGCTGTACCGTTCTGGCATCAACCTTCATTGGCTCGGCGGAGTCCGGCGGCACTATTCAACGCCGCTTATCGCCGATCCGTTAGCCAGTCAAGGTTAGGAGAGTCGGTTCTGACAAAGCAATGCAAGGTTGGCCTGACGTTCATGTGGTCATTTATCCCGATTAGTCTCCGGCTCACAAACATTGTCGGGTGATGCGGCCTACGTTCGGCTTATTCATGAGGGTCCGGTCGTGAAACCAATTGAGAGCAGTAAGATAAGATTCCTGTTTTTGGTTCTCTATCTTGGCCTACTCTTCGCGGCCAACAGACTGGCGTTCGGTTCATGGATCCCGGCAACTGACGGCAACAGTCTCTGGTTTGTCGCCGGAGTACTAAGCTTGCTCTTGAGCAGCTTTCTCGTGACGCCCTACTTCGAGCGCCCCGCTAATCACATTGCCTCAGCGGTTGCTGCCTTCGTAACATGCTGGCTAGCGTTTGACTGGTCTGCGTTTGACAGTGTTGAGTCATTTCTTGCTGTCGCAGTCTTAGTGTACCTGGTCCTTGTCGGGATCTCTTCCGCATGCGCATTGTTGCTGCGATCTCAGCGAGAAGGGCCATGGCTCCGAATCGGAACATCCGCAAAGGAGCTCTCAAACCAGTTCGGGAACGATCGGATCTTGTTCAGCATCGTGATCATTACTGCCGTCGGCCTGTTCCATCGTGATAGTTCATTGCAGGTGTTTACAATTCTGTTGGTCCTAATCGTCATAGTTCTGCTTCGCCCCGAGGCTCACTTCGCCACCTTTCTCAGCAAGATCCGCAGGATCTGGGGAAGTACCGAAGTCTTGGGAGTCGCGGGAGAAATCGCGGGCTTCGACGATCCGGGCATCGTAATTGTCCGCCAGCCCGCAAGGGACGCCAAGTTTGGTGACTATCTCATAGTCAATGATCGGGGAGCGAGACCGCAGCTATCGCAAGTCCTGGGCTACTTCGGGAGGGATTTCGGAATGCTCCTACGTGCGAAGCTTCTTGAGCTACCAGCGGAAGCGCAGAATAGGGTGGAGGTACTAGCGAAGACCATCCCAAGCGGATACGCGGCGAGGGTTCTTCCCGACGGATACCTTAAGAGTGTTCTCGATCAGGAGACCTATCCCCAACGGGCGAGCGACCTCGTGGGCTTGGTTGCCGAGAACACCTCGATTAACAGGCTTTATGTGGAGGTCATTCAAGAGGCCAGCGTGAGTGAAGGAGCGGTCGTGGAGGCGTCGATCAAGGGAAGGTCAGTTCTTTACCAGATCACCGACGGCCTGACTCGTGAAGAAACTGTGTTCCAACGAAACACACGCGGGTTTGCGCGCGCCGAAGCCCGCAAGATCGGTCGTTGGGATTCGGGTACGGGTAGTTTCAAGTCGGTCAAGTGGATTCCTGCCATGCACTCGCCAGTGTTTACGAGCAAGGGTCCATCTGAAGATCTAGACGAGAACGCGATTGGACACCTTCCTTCCACCAAGTACCCGATAAGGCTTAAGAACATCCACGAGCTCGTCACTCACAACACCGCGATCCTGGGGATCCTCGGTGTTGGAAAATCATTTCTCGCGATCGAGATTCTGGAGCGGATGTTTGCGGAAGGCATCAAGGTGGTCTGCCTCGACCTCACCAACCAATATGCTCAAGAACTCGCTGCATACCATGACGCTGCTGGCGAGGCCGAATGCATCGAGAGGATTAGGACTGCTGCCGACAAAGACCGTGACAAAGTTGAGGATTCGAGATCACAGGGAGGGAGCTTTGCGAATCTTAAGGTCGCGATTCGTGATGATATCGCCGCCTTTTTGTCTGACGGTTGCGCGTCAAAGATCAAGATCTACAATCCGGGCCAATTGAGTGCTTCCATCCAGGCTGGTGACCTTCGAAACAAAAAGACTGGTCCCGGTAAAGATGACTGGGCTCAGGTAGCGGCGTTTCGAGAGACGACTCCTGCCGAAATAACACGAATCGTCGCTGAATCTTGCTTGGCAGCCTGCCAAGACCAAATGCGTGACAACGCGAAGGTATGTCTCGTATTCGAAGAAGCGCACTCCCTGGTTCCTGAGTACAACAACCTGACGATTGATTCAGATAAGCATGCAGTTGCCGGGACAAGTCGCGCGATTTTGCAGGGGCGCAAGTACGGGATGGGGTGCTTATTGATATCGCAGAGAACGGCCAACGTAACAAAAACGATTCTGAATCAGTGCAATACCATTCTGGCGTTTCGCACCTTCGACGATACAGGAATGGCTTTTCTTGAGAACTATCTAGGACCAGACTACGCCCATGTGCTTCCAAGCCTCGAAGAAAGGCACGTCGTGTTCTTTGGAAAGGCGTCCAGTTGCGAGAACCCTGTATTGATGAGGGTAAATAACCGGAGTGACTTCATTTCTCGCTTCCGAGTTGGACACCCTGCACCAGCCACTCCACCTTCAGCGTCTAACCCGAGTGCCTCTGTAGAGGCGCCAACCAGAAGCGAGGAGGGAGATGGCAAGGAGAGTGCGCCGTGATGCGTACGTCAGGAGCGGCTCTTCCGGAGGTGTCTGGGCGAGCTGGGAGTGTGCTGGCTAACAACACCTTGAAGCTGACGGTCACACCGCTTGCTGGCGCAAGCGTCGCGCCCGCAGCTTAAGGCAACGTTAGCCCAACATAAGATCGAGGAAACCCCTCTTGCACTGGATTGCAACCCCCGAAAAAGACACCGACACAAGAGTAACGATATGAGCCGTACGACATCGACCTTGGAGGGCGAGCTAGACCATGGCATCTGATTGCCGCACAAAACTCATCTCTGACGCCCCGGCATCGTCCGATGCTTTTGGATCGCACCAGAGAATAGCAACAGCCCTCGCTGAGTTGATCCGCGCCGAACGCGGTGGGAAAGCAATCGGCCTCGAGGGAGGGTGGGGCTCTGGGAAATCTACCGTCGTGAAGCTTCTTCGCGGCGAAACAGACCGCGACGAGAATTTAACTCTCCTCGTTTTCGACGCCTGGGCTCACGAGGGCGATCCACTCCGGCGGACCTTCCTTGAGACTCTAATCAGCGCTTTCGTCGATGCTGACTGGATCTCAGAGAAGGAGTGGGCCGACAGAAGGGACCATCTTTCCAGACGGAAGAAGGTCTCCGAAACTGTCACGACTCCACGCCTGACCCCATTTGCGAAATACCTTCTCACCAGCACGTTTCTTGTGCCGATTGGCTTCGCCCTTATGAATAGTGGGCTCCGGGACCCGGTATACCTCATTCCGGGGCCTGGTAGGACCTTCGCTTGGCAATTCTTGATTGGTCTTCTCTTCACCCTTGCACCGCTCTTCGTTCTGCTCTGGGCGCGGCTTCGCAACGCGAGCACAGAAGCATGGGCCGTTCTCGTGAAAGGCTCGACAACGACCACCCGTACCGAAGCAATAGAAACACCCGAACCCACATCTGTAGAGTTTCAGTCGATCTTCGTTGATCTGATGCAGGCTGCACTTGGTTCCGACACTGACCGCCGCACTGTTCTTGTAGTCGACAATCTCGACAGGGTCGCTCCCCATGATGCGCTGTCAATATGGTCATCTCTTCGCACATTCCTTCAGCTTAGCGAGCACCACTGCCCTGCGTGGATCGCGCGTTTCTGGATTGTGGTTCCGTATGATCCCCAGGGGATTCAACATCTCTGGGCTGATACCATCGCCTCCAAGGAGGTCGCGAGCTCTTTTCTCAGCAAAACATTCCAACTCCGTCTATCTGTGCCACCGCTCCTCGTCTCTAACTGGCGAACATACTTAAACGAGCAGCTTCACGAAGCCCTTCCGGATCACAATCAAGACGACTTCCACGCAGTCTACCGACTTTACGCGTCGTTACTCGAACCGATGAATTCTCCCACTCCCCGAAATCTCAAACTGTATGTGAACGACATCGGCGGTCTTCATCGTCAGTGGCAGGACCAGCTGCCTCTTTCCGATCTCGCATACTACGTTCTCTTGAGACATCGAGGTGACGACGTCGAAAAAGTGCTTCGAAACGCCGAGTTGCCCACTCCTGAAGTCCAGGACCTCGTCAGTCCCGAGATCAGAGACAACCTCGCCGCGCTCGCTTTCAACACGAGCGTTTCCGTCGCTCGGCAGCTCATCCTAGGAGACAAGCTCACACACATTTTGGAGCAGGCCGACGCGGAGGCCCTGAAAAGCCTGGTCGATTCTCCTGGGCTCTGGGAGGTTCTTGAGTCGATCGACTTCTTTCAGTGGTCCGAACAGGAGCCAGAAAAGCTTGCGAAAGCTGCATGGTGCATCGCAGAGTCTGAAATCATCAAGGGACTGGATTCGGCGATGAAGCAGCACACGCTCAGCCACCTTCGAACCGCCGCGCTCGCTGTCAAGAAATGGCAGCCTCTCGGCACCGAAACGAGCCTTGGACTGAGTGCTATGTGTCGCCTCTGCGGAGACCGACAACTCGCCAAACGTCTCCTTGCTACTCTTTCTCCCGGCCACACAGAAGAAGACAAAGGGTTTTCCGCGGCGGACTGGTCTATCACCGTTGTTGCCCTCTTGGAGACCTTGAAGGAACTCAATTTCCAAGACGCGTTCGCGGAAGGGATTGAGATACCGGGGCCTGCTCAGAATAGCCTTCTCGTCTGTCACTACCTCGCCGAGCGCGACTCGGACGCCCGTTTCTGGAAGGTGTTCCGCGTCGACGTGACCAAGGACAATTTCGAGGAAGCCGTAACTGCCGGGCTCAGCGACGACGCGCTTCTCCCGATGCTTGTTGATTCCCTACACGTCCTTCGCGTTATTAACGCCGAGTTGAAGTGGGAAACCGTTGTCGCCACGGCGCGATCGCGCCTCGAGAGCCCCGATGCCCTGGACACCACATCCGTCGAGGCGCTCTTGAACATCCTAGTCGATCTCCGATCCGACGTCGTGTCTGCACAGAAGGCACTTTCAACTATGGCAAGTGGTGGCCACCTTTTGCATCACCTTCACGCCGTCTACTCAAAGGGCAGGGGTGTAAATACGGCAGCAGCAGCTCGATGTCTCCTGCTTCACCTCGAGGCTCAGCCGTCGCTGCCGGCGCCGCCGGGGACCGGCAACGCTGC
The DNA here is from genome assembly GCA_036679605.1 of Gemmatimonadota bacterium. Taxonomy (GTDB): domain Bacteria; phylum Gemmatimonadota; class Gemmatimonadetes; order Gemmatimonadales; family GWC2-71-9; genus JAZDCZ01. Next base: position 1,673 of record JAZDCZ010000074.1, on the reverse strand, counting down.
TGCGGGGCATCAATCGGCGACACAACTGATTGCCGCGCCGCCACAGGACCTTGTTTCTGCTATCACTGAATACCTATCTGGAACGGACCAATGCGCGCTCCTGTTTGAGCTCGCCGGAGCTAACGATGCCATCAAACCGCTCGTAGTCGAGTGCCTGCGCCACGCCGCGAAAGCCGCCGACTTCGCCCAGTTTTTTCCACCTGAAACTGTTCTCGAAAAGTGGCCGCTTATTTCCGAGACCCTTACGGAGGAAACACAAGAGACCTTTGCTACTCTGCTAGTGGAGAAGATTCAGCTCCTTAACTATCTCGAAGAGCAGGAATTCGCTCCCGATCGAGGCTCGTTGTACGCGCTCATGATTAGAACGGGGGCGGCGGAAGAGCTGCAGAGAGTCTGCGTTGCGGGCCTCCAGGATACCGACCTCGATAGATGGCAGATCGAGCTCCACGGCGAAGATAACCTTGCGGAGCTCGTCGTTGATCTCGTCGAAGCGAAGATCGATTTTGAACTTGGGCACCAATACCGGGATGCGCTTGTGGAACATGCCCGCAAGACAGTGGCAGGCGAGGAAAAACCCGAATATCTCAAGCCCACGCACTGGCAAGACTTACTGGTGCCTCTTCACCCAGACACAAGGAAGGTCTTCCGGTCCGACCTCTTTGAGGTGGCTGTTACAGCCCAGGGCAAACTTCCTGCAGCCTTTTTTGAGTTCTACGGGCAGGAAGTTGCGCAATTGGAAGTTCTGAATGACAGTCGTGCCGTATCTGGACTCTTCACCTCATTATTAAAGCTAGGAAATGCCGATGGACTGCGTTGGATGATTGACTTTCTGAAGGCCGAGCCCGACTTCCTTGATTCTCATCCGAACAAGAGCGGTGTTGGAGACTTCCAGCGCCGTTTGGAGGACATGCTCAGGTCAGAACCCGAGGGAGACACGGAGGAAGCGAAGGCTCTCCGTATTGAATTGGCGGACACGATCGGGGTTGAGTGCCCGAAAGGCTTGACGCCAAGAGAGGGCAGTTGAGTCTTTTGGGCCTGCAGTGTCTCCGGCCGTCAGAGGGACATTGGCCGTCTGGTCTAACTGTTCGTTGAAGCTAGTGGCTCGGTCCTGTCACGGCGCTGGCGCCAGGGAGGCGCACGTTTCATTCCAGTTCGATCAGATAGCCGCCGAGTACTCACGTGTTTCCTTGAGTATCTGGATAGTCACGTGCGCGTCCATGATCTTGTTCATGAGAGAACCGAATCCGGCTGGAATTTTACCGTCAGCAGCTATGAGAAGCTTCGACTCGACCCGCATTGGCTTGGTGACGTGATACAAAAGTCAGGCATGGAGCCTGTTCTTGAACGCTCAACACGAGGCGTTGTCTCCCTTGCGGCGAAATCGCCAGGGTGCAGTCTAACAAAACGATGAAGACCGTCGTGGGATAGCTGAGCAGGTCGAACGCGGTAGAATCTGGCAACAGCCTCTTCAGGCTCGGCGATCTCGGTGGCGCTATTCCACGCCGCTTATCGCCGATCCGTTAGCTATTAGGCTGAGTACGAGTACGATTTTGCTGTGACGTCTTCGGTCTACATTGAGACATCCGTGATCAGCTATCTCGCTTCGCGTACTAGTCACGACGTTGTTACCGCCGCCCGCCAGGCCATCACCGAGGAGTGGTGGAACGAAAAGC
>JAZDCZ010000073.1:0-4824 GCA_036679605.1 Gemmatimonadota bacterium | reverse complement strand
CAGGAACATTGCAAGCTCGCCCGGGGGCCGGTCCACCACGTTTGGCTACGATGCCTACGGCCGGTTGACGACAACGAGCACAGCGGGCCTGCCGACCAGAACGACGTTTTACGACGTGTTGAACCGACCAGACTCGGTCAAGGACGGTGTCAACACCAAGGCGACCCGATTCGGCTACGACGCGCTGTACAGGACCAGCGTGACCGATCCCAAGGACCAGGTGTATAGCTTTACATATAATGCACTCGGGTGGCTCACTCAGCGGACGGATCCGGTGAACAAGTCCGACAGTTACGAATATTCCAAGGACGGAGAGTTAAAGCGTTGGAAGAACCGCAGGCTCCAGAGCACGGACTATGCGTATGACGTCATGCACCGCCAGACGTCCAAGTCGGGGTCCAACACGGACAACACGACATTTGCGTACTCGACCGACGGGCGGCGGGTGAAGGCAACGAGTCCCATGTCGACGGATTCCATTTTCTTGAACGTCTTGGGCGCTCCGGAGAAGACGTGGACCCAGATGGGTGGTAAGACCTACACGCGCAACTACAAGTACACCTCGGCGGGTCTGTTGGACAGCGTGTGGACCAATGTATCGCATGAGACGTTCCTGGACAGGAAGTACAAGTACACCACCAGTCGCGGCACACTGGACGAGATTAGAGTGGGGGGTAAGAGCACGACCCACACGTTCAACTCGAACCTGCAGCCCACGTCTACGACGTTTGCCGGTGGAGATGTGGTGAACCGGGAATTCATCACTTCCAGTCCTACGGCCAAGATCGAAAGCAACCAGGCGATGCTGGACGTATTGGCGAGGCGGCTCGAGTACGACACGGTGGGCCGCATAAAGACCCAGTACACCAACCCAATTCCCGTGGAGTTCGGCACGGTGTTTGGCTACGATGGGCTTAACCGGGTTGTAAGGGACACGATGGGTATGATCGAGTCCGATCTCTGCACGTTTGATCCTGACAACGGGTATGACTGCCCGCCGCCTACGACGGACTCGGTGCGGAGCTTTATCTACGACGCCGTGGGTAACATGACGCGGGATTCGCTCAAGCGGATCTTTTGGGGCACCACTGAGGTCGCTACCGGTACGTATGGCACCGGCAACAGGATCACCTCGTTCGACGGCTGCAACTACCTGACCGATGCCGACGGCAACGTGACGCAGAGATCAGGCTGCGGCAGCACGGTAACCTTCTACTGGTCGTCGGAGAACCGGTTGGACTCGATGCTCGTGGGAGGGCAGAAGATAAAGAACTATTACGACGCCTTCGGCAGGCTGGTGAAGCGTGACGTCTCTGATACGATCAGCTATTACTGGTGGGACGGCGACAATCTATTTGCCGAGCTGGACGCTACGGGGCAGAAGAAGGCCGAGTACTCTTATTATCCGGGTCTCGACAACCTGCATGCTCTGGTCGACCAGGACGACAGCGTGTACTTTGCGCACGGCGACGGGTTTGGCAACGTGATCGGCCTGGTGAGTGACACGAAGGTACTCAAGCGGCATTACGAGTACGATCTCAAGGGTAATCTGGTGGACGGGTGGGATACCAAGCCGTTTAGTGACAGAGACCGAGCGCGTTTCAAGGGTGCCTTGTGGATGGGGCCCGAGGTGGATCTCTACTACATGAGGAACCGGTGGTATGAGGTGCATTCGGGACGGTTTCTGAGTGAGGATCCGATAGGGCTTGACGGCGGGATCAATGTGTACGCGTTTGCGGGTGGGAATCCGGTGTCGGGGAGGGATCCGACGGGGCTTACATGTGCCCAAGTCACGGACGATTCGATGCAATGTTGGGGCGACATCACAGACGCCGACTGGGATGCCATCAATGACTTTCTCGACGACGCGCTCGAGGCTTACTTCGATTTTGGTAGTGGGGGCGGTCAGAGCAGCTGTTCTGTGGGTTCCCTTACGCGTCCGGTAAGCGGCGGCCGAATCACTTCTCGCGTTCAGGATTCGAGGTTGGACCCGATCACGAGGATAGGGTATAGACCTCACAATGGAACTGACATCGCGGTAGTAGCTGGGACAGATGTTGTGGCGGCGCGAAAAGGCGCCATCGTATTCGCTGGGAGAGGTACTGGACCAACTGCGGGTTTCGGCCTGTACATAGAGATTCTTCATGCCGGTGGCCTGAAGACGCGTTACGCCCATCTTTCGGCTATCTTGTATCAAGGCCCGACGCTCATCATGGAGGGTCAAGTGATGGCATTGTCTGGTAATACTGGTCGCACAGGGGGCCGTTTCCACCTTCACTTCGAGGTACGCACATCCGACGACAGAGCCGTGGATGCTGTGCCGTGCTTTCGTTGAAAGTAGGTTGCTATGATGCTACAGTGGACTGTCATCGCCTTGTTTCTTGCAACAGCGCAGCACATCGGTTCCGTAAGCGCGCGGTTTAACTCGCCGACTCCGGGCGCTGGCCGCGGTTCTTATCAAAGGGCAATACCTGCGACCGGCGAACTGCAGGAAGACTCATTGCGGGCAATCCGGGAGTTCCTGCGTGGTCACAAGTTTCGCCTCGACAGACCGATCGCGGTCCAGGATATCTATTACGTCGTCACTGCGTTCCGCATGTCTGACAACGAGCGACTTGCCGTACCTGTTGTACAGGTCGCAGACTCCTTTGCAATCATGCACGAGCCCTGGCAATTCGGGTCGTGGGACCCGGTTGCCGTCCGGTGGCTGAGTTTTGGAGGGGACGCGACTGACGGTTTAATAATCACGTTTGATGATCCGTTCGAAGGCATCCTAGGATCTCACACTTTTCGTATTGACGGACGGCACCTCATGGCAACCCACCATGATGGTGGTGATTCCTGTCGGCCTGCGGAACTGCGTGATCTCGAGGGAGACGGCAAGACTGAACTCATTTGGTACACGGAGGATCCCTCCGGAGGTGACTGCGCCTCCAGTTGCCATTTTGCGCTCCGGGGGGACCGGTTTGACTTGACTGCAGGATGGGTCAACGTCAGTGAGTGGAGCGGTCAGGAATGGGTAGGCGCAGAAGCGCGGTATCCGGATTTCTATGCTGATTTGGCGGATCGGTACAGGGCAATCGGTGATTGGCTGTCGGAACGCGGTGAGTTTAGGCCATGTGACAACCTGTATTGGCTCAAGGATCGGGGTATTTTTGATCGGTGGGCGGTGCGCGCGGCGGCTCTTGCTGAAGAGAAGCGCTAAGAACAAAGGTTGTAACCCAAAGTTGGGAGTGTTGGAGGGTCACCCTACTGAGGAGTACCAGAAGTTTTGTGTTTGTGAGCCATGGTCTGTTTTTGTCAGAGGAGGAAGGTAGGGCAACAAACCAAAGATCCGTCCGGAGCTGTTGGACCAGCTTGTTGATGGGAGTGACCCCCAGATGGTCTTTGAATCCGACTAGTTAGTTGACGAGCTGAAGAAGGGGCTGGCCGAGCGAATCATGGATGTCGAGATGGATGTGCATCTGGGCGCCAATGAGGAACCGGCAGCCGGTAATCGCCGCAACGGCCACAATAAGAAGACGGTCCTGACTGACTCGAGCGCGCTGGGGCTATTGATCCCCCGCGACCGTGACGGTCGTTTCGAGCCACGACTGATCGAGAAGTAGCGCCGTTCGGTTCCCGGGCTTCGATGAGAAAACCATCGCCCTATACCTGCGCGGTATGAGTACCCGTGACAGCCAGGCCAACGTCCGCGAGCTAAGACACAGTACACCAATCCCATCCCCGTAGAGTTCGGCACGGTGTTTGGTTATGATGGGCTTAACCGTGTGGTAAGGGACACGATGGGTATGATAGAGTCGGATCTCTGCACGTTCGATCCCGACAACGGTTACGACTGTCCGCCTCCCACTACGGATTCGGTGAGGAGCTTCATCTATGACGCCGTGGGTAACATGACCCGGGATTCGCTCAAGCGGATCTTTTACGGCACCACCGAGGTGGCGACTGGTGCGTACGGCACCGGCAACAGGATCACCTCGTTCGACGGGTGCAACTACCAGACCGATGCCGACGGCAACGTGACCCAGCGGTCGGGCTGCGGCAGCACGGTGAACTCCACCGATCCCACGGCGGTCGACAGCCTGCTCTACAACTCCGATGGGCTTGTGACCTACGCTAGGCCGGCGGGCGGGACCGCTACCATCACCACGTACGGTGCCTGGGCTCAGCCTGAGACGATCAACGGCATCGGGCAGCCGAGCCGGACGTTTATACTTGGCACCAACGTCCGTATTGACTCGACCTGGGTCGGTGGCACCAACGTCACACGGTTCACCTACGACTCACGGGGCCGGGTGCCAGGAACATTGCAAGCTCGCCCGGGGGCCGGTCCACCACGTTTGGCTACGATGCCTACGGCCGGTTGACGACAACGAGCACAGCGGGCCTGCCGACCAGAACGACGTTTTACGATGTGCTGAACCGTCCCGACTCGGTGAAGGACGGTGTCAACACGAAGGCCACCCGCTTTGCTTACGACGCGCTGTACAGGACCAGCGTGACCGATCCCAAGGACCAGGTGTATAGCTTTACATATAATGCACTCGGGTGGCTCACTCAGCGCGGTACCTGTCAATGAAAGTGAGACACACAGGGTCAAGAGTTTAGAGAGCATTCACGAGTGACATCTCTTCCTCTCGCGTTCCGATAACGGCGGATTTGGAGGTACCCCGACCTCTCGCCATTTCAAGATCGCGGCTCTCGGGCCATTCTACGGGTTCGCTTTTCCTGTCCAAACCACCGTCGACCGGTTTGTTGATCCAGACCGCCTGCGGTGGGGTGTCCGGTGTCGGCACCCCTCGCGGAAATCGCTCCGGATGA
>JAZDCZ010000072.1:0-7470 GCA_036679605.1 Gemmatimonadota bacterium | reverse complement strand
GGTAGGATCGTCCTGGTCCGAGGGCGAAGTAGTAATCGAAAGCATCTTGTGGCAGTCTTCGAGCCACCATGGCGTCTGTCCTCCCAACGTGAACTCTTGAGGCGAGATCCCGCCGTTCGTTCAGGTTTCGGGCCCTTTTTCCTGAACGCGGGGCTGCGGGCGTACAAGGGGCGTTCATCTGGCTTGGAATTGGCTCGGAGTTGTGCGCCCAAGGCGCCTTTGGATTTGGCTTGGGGCGTCACGAACGGAACCGCCCACGATGTATAGAGTAACATGCGATGGCTGCATCGAAGAGTGGAGTCTCGATCCCGCTGGGCCATAAGGTGCACCTGAACGATCGGACGGTTTAGGCGAGCCTCAGATCCCGGGGATTGCTTCGTAAGTGGCGTTGGAATTGGTGCTTGTGGAGGCTGGGACGCTTGGATAGGGCTCCCAAAAAGCGCTCTGCGTACCCGATTCGTTCAGGGTTCGTTCCGAGATGAGCTTCATTAGCGCAAGCATGGGACCTGCATCAGGCGATGAGATCGCGTTCATCGGGGAAGCTGCGGTCAGGTCGCATGACGGGAGGAATCGACACTCAGCCAGAGGCGTCGCTAGCGGCAATCCCTCAAGGGGATTTTGTACCGCGGATCCAAGCTCGGACGTTCGGTTCAGACGCGTCCATCGCCACCGCGTAGCGGTTTCGTTGTGTGCCGAGCATGTTCGACAGCTTGGGGGTGAAAGTCCCCTATCCAACCTGATGGAGGTGAAGGATTAGCGATAACGCAAGGGTGTCACCGCGAGGTGCCATCTGAAGGAAGCGTGGAGCAAAACCGCGACCTGACGAACAGAAACCGGATAAGAGGCATCCTCGGTCGGACGAGCGGGCAACTGATCGCGAAGTCCATATCCATCAAGGGCCTTGGCTGTAGATCTGGCAGGTGTGCGGGGAAGGCGGTCGGACTTACCTCGGGAGGTCTGCGCCGTGTCTCGGATTCGAGACTGAGGGAGCCGTGAGGCTCCGTGACCGCGACGCAGAAGTCAGCAGAGGGCATAGTAAGCCGTGCAGTCGGCAAGGCTATTGAGGCACTCCAATGCCGAAAGGCGGCAACAGATAGGCCGAGCCGGGAACGACGGTCGAAGGCCCGAACGATTGGGAGTGGCAAGTAGGAGTCGCGACTCGTGGCTGGAAAGCGGCGGAAAAACGCAGGACAGGCAGTTGAAGCTGGCCTTTATGGCGGAGGATCGGGGTGAAACCTCGGTTCCCGCTCATGAAGGGACCGAACCAGTCACGGCGAAACGAATACCCGAACGCCCGGCGCCAGAAGAACGACTGATGGAGGAGGTGTGCGAGCGAGAAAACCTCGTAGTAGCATGGAAATGCGTCCGTGGGAACAAAGGTAGCCCGGGCGTCGATGGCCTGACCATCGGCGACACACTGGTCTATCTGCAGGAGCACTGGCCAACGATTCGAGAACAATTGCTCGCAGGGACCTACAAGCCGCACCCGGTGAAGAGGGTGGAAATCCCAAAACCGGAGGGCGGGGTCAGAAAGCTCGGCGTCCCGTGTGTCGTCGATAGACTGATCCAGCAAGCGCTGCTTCAGGTTCTCCAGAAACGTTGGGACCCGACATTTTCCAAGTACAGCTACGGATTCCGTCCGGGCCGATCAGCCCATCAGGCCGTAGCCCAGGCACAGAACTACGTTGCCGAGGGCTACAACTGGGTTGTGGATCTCGATCTCGAAAAATTTTTCGACCGAGTGAACCATGACCTTTTGATGTCGCGAGTTGCGTCCAGGGAGTCCGACAAGCGAGTGCTCAAGGTTATCCGTGCGTTCCTGAACGCCGGAGTACTGGAAGATGGGTTGGTCTGTCCGATTGACGAGGGGACCCCACAAGGAGGCCCACTTTCACCCTTGCTGAGCAACCTGATGCTCGACGATCTCGATCGGGAGTTGGCACATCGCGGCCACCGGTTCTGCCGTTACGCGGATGATTGCAACGTCTACGTTCGCAGTTGTCGCGCCGGCGAGCGGGTCATGGCCAGCTTGTCTCACTTCCTGACCAAGAAGCTTCGGCTGAAGGTCAACGAGGCCAAGAGCGCGGTTGCCAGGCCAGGGGAGCGGAAGTTTCTGGGCTTCACTCTCTCGAACGACGGGAGCCAACGGCAGATCTCGCCAAAGGCCCTCGAACGGTTCAAGAGACGAGTGCGGGAGCTCACGCGACGGACTCTTGGGGTGAGCCTGCCCCGGCTGGTCGAGCGTTTGGCTCGTTTTCTTATCGGCTGGAGGGGCTACTTTCGGTTTTGTCAAACCCCACAAGTGCTTTCGAACCTCGATGCGCGGATTCGCCGGAGACTACGGATGTATCTCTGGCGGCAGTGGAAAAACGGACGGAACCGCTTCCGAGAACTGCGCCGTCGTGGCGTACCCAAGTTTGGGGCAGCGGTCGCAGCTGGTTCTCCGACCGGGTTTTGGCGTATGTCAGGACACCCGTCCCCCGATTGGCCGTACCTTCGAACGCTTAACTCGATCGAACCGCCGTGGTACGTGACCCGTATGCCCGGTGGTGTGACAGGGACAGCCCGTGAGGGCCTACCTATGTCGATCTTTCCTCAAGCATGCGACCTGCATTACGCAGCCCAGAGTTTTCGCTTTCCGGGTGCCCAGGACTTGCATTTCCGAAGAGGTGGCAATCTAGATTGAGCTTTAAGTTCCAAGTGAACCGTAGGAGTCGTCGAGATAGCAAGAGTCTCACAGGACCTCCTGGATGTCGAATAGCGTGCATTATGCACGAGCTTGAGAATGCTGAAGAATCGGGAGAGGGGTCAAGATCAATAAAGGGGGATGCGGAACGCATGGGGTTTTCAGATCCGTACGCTCGGAGCTAGGCATGGAAAGTTCGCGTTGGATGATCTCACCGAGAGCATCGAAGTTGCTGATAGGCCAGCGTCACTGGGATTCGGACGGGCCTGGCATCGGCTTGACACCCAAAAGGGCTGCGACGCTCTTAGCAACCTCGCTTTCCGTCCGTTCGGATTTGTCTCCATCCGTCAGGACCGACTTCCGGCCGCTGGGCGTGAAGCCGAGTAGCTTGGAGACGAGCTCGTAGGACTTCAGTTCGGCATTGGAGGGGGGATCTCCGTCCTCGAGTCTCATGCGTCACAGCTCGGGGTATGAGATCCCGATCCGTTACTTTGCGGGGGTACGGAGAGTGGAGTTTTCAGTACGCACAACGGTCGATTCGAGGGGTCGAGGCTCCTACGCAGCCGGGCCACTCGCTATTCCCCTTGATTTCGGAGCCAACGCACTCCAAAGTGTTGTTCGAAAAGAATCACACCGGAGTCTTCGACGGCTCCGAGTGAAGGGCGCTGTGTCGAGCAGAAGGACTGGATTCTGCATTCTCTGCTGTGCCGTGAGATGGCTCTCGCGCCGGGAGTATTCGCTAGAGGGACGTGCCAAATGAACACGCAGCATTCGAACGAAGGTGGGAGAATGAAACGCAACGAAGCAACCCATGTCCGAGCGGTAGCCTTGTGCATCGCGTTGTTTGTGCCGGTCGGCTGTGGGGGATTCGCGAGCCTCGAATCCGTGGAGCGTACCCGAGACCAGACCAAACTTGCAAAAATCGCCGTGGAGGCTTGGGAACCGCACGTTCGTGAGGCTGCCGTCGAGAAGCTCAACGACCAGAACAGCCTGGCCAAAATCGCCGTCGAGGACGATGACTCCGACGTCCGCCACGCCGCCGTGGAAAAGCTCACCAACCAGGCGACCCTGGCCAAAATCGCCATCGAAGACGATGATCGCCGGGTTCGCCAAGCCGCCGTAGAGAAAGCTCGCCAACCAAGAGACCCTGGCCAAAGTCGCCATCGAGGACGATGATCCCTGGGTTCGTCGCGCCGCCGCAGAGAAGCTCACTGACCGGGCTTTGCTCGCCAAAATGGGGATGTGGGTAAAGCCTCAGTATACCCTTCAAGTGATCGACCAACTCTTGTTGGCCAGAATCGCAGTCGAGGCCAAGGATTCGGACGTCGGCGAAGCCGCAGTCAAGAACCTCACGGACAAGGCCGCGCTCGCAACAGTGGCCGTCGGGGCCGATTCCCTGTTCGTTCGTTGCGCCGCCGTCGAGAGGCTCACCGACCGGGCTTTGCTAGCAAAAATCGCCGTCGAGGACGAATTCTGCGGCATTCGTGTTGCCGCCGTCGAGAAGCTCAACGACCAGCACGTGTTCGCAACAATCGCCATCGACGACGAGGACTCCGACGTTCGACTTGCCGCCGTACGGAAGCTCACCAACCAACACGCGCTCGCAAAAATCGCCGTCGAGGACGAGGATTCGGACGTGCGCAAAGCCGCCGTCGAGAAGCTCACCAACCAGAACACGCTCACAAAGATCGCTATCAAGGACAAGGGCTGGCACGTGCGCAATGCCGCCGTCGAGAAGCTCAACGACCAGAACAGCCTGGCCAAAATCGCCGTCGAGGCTGAAGACTACGAAGTCCGCAAAGCCGCCGTCGAGAAGCTCACCAACCAACACGCGCTCGCAAAAATCGCCGTCGAGGACGAAGACCCCGACGTTCGTCTTGCCGCCGTAGAGAAGCTCAACGACCAGCATGTACTCGCCAAAATCGCTCTCGAGCACCGGCGTGGCCGTTTTCGTCATGCGGCCGTCAGGAATCTCACCGATCAAAACCTCCTCGCGAATATCGCCGTCGAGGCCAAGGACTCGGACGTCCGCCGCGCCGCCGTAAAGAAGCTCATCAACCAGGAGACCCTGGCCAAAATCGCCATCGAGGACGATGAAAACTTAGTTCGTCGCGCCGCCGCAGAGAAGCTCACTGACCGGGCTTTGCTCGCCAAAATGGGGATGTGGGTAAAGCCTCAGCATACCCGTCAAGTGATCGACCAACTTTTGTTGGCCAGAATCGCCGTCGAGGCCAAAAACTCGGACGTCCGTAAAACCGCCGTTGAGAATCTCACCGACCAAAACACACTGGCCAGAATCGCCGTCGAGGCCAAAAACTCGGACGTCCGTAAAACCGCCGTTGAGAATCTCACCGACCAGAACACCCTGGCCAAAATCGTCGTCGAGGACGAGCACTGGGACGTGCGCCAAGCCGCCGTCAAGAGCCTCAACGACGAGGACCTCCTCGCCAATATCGCTGTAGAGGCCTGGGACCCGTGCGTGCGCAACGCCGCCGTAGAGAAGCTCAACGACCAGTACCTCGCCAGATTTGAGATATGGACAAAACCTGAATTGACTCGACAGACGACCGACCAAAACACACTGGCCAGAATTGCCGTCGAGGCCAAAAACTCGGACGTCCGCAAAACCGCCGCAGAGAAGCTCAACGACCAGCACGTATTGGCCAAAATGGGGATGTGGGTAAAGCCTCAGTATACCCGTCAAGTGATCGACCAACTCTTGTTGGCCAGAATCGCCGTCGAGGCCAAGGACCGGGACGTCCGCAAAGCCGCCGTAGAGAGGCTCACCGACCAGGACACATTGGCCAAAATCGCCATCGAGGACGATGAAGACTTCGTTCGCCAAGCCGCCGTAGAGAAGCTCACCGACCAGCATGTACTCGCCAAAATCGCCGTCGAGCACCGGCGTGGCCGTTTTTTGGACTCCAGCCTTCGCCTTCGTCGTGCGGCCGTCAGGAAGCTAACCGATCAAGACATACTGGCCAGAATCGCCGTCGAGGACGAGTACGCGGGCGTGCGCCAAGTCGCCGTAGAGAAGCTCAACGACCAGCACGTATTGGCCAAAATGGGGATGTGGGTTAAGCCAAAGTTGACTCGGCAGGTGATCGACCAATCCTTGCTGGCCAGAATCGCCGTCGAGGCCAAGGACCGGGACGTCCGACAAGCCGCCGTAGAGAGGCTCACCGACCAGGACACACTGGCCGAAATCGCCATCGAGGACGAGCATTCGGACCTGCGCCAAGCCGCCGTCAAGAGCCTCAACGACCAGGACCTCCTCGCCAAGTTCGCCGTCGCGGGGAAACACTCGGACGTTCGAGACGCCGCCATCGAGAAGCTCACCGACCAGGACCTCCTCGCCAATATCGCCGTCGAGGGGAAATGGCAGGACATCCGCGTCGCAGCGATCGGCAAAGTAACCGATCATTCGCTGCTCCGACAGTGGGCGGAGAGAGATCACCGGGCCGCGATCCGGAGGGCCGCGGTGCTGCGGATCGCAAACGATAGATTTCTCCTGCAGCGGCTGCAGGTAGAGTCGTCGGCAGCAGTACGCGCCACTATCGTCCAGACACTATGTCAGAGTAGCTCGCTACGCAAAGTTGCGCTCACCGCCTACCATCGGGAGGACCGTGACCAAGCGCTGCAGCAGCTGCAGAAAGCGCTGCAAGACCCAGCGACTGACGTGGTAGCGGCGCACAAGGCGCTTGCGCGCAGAGGAGAGGCACTGGCGGCCCAAGACAACAACGGAAGATTGCTGGCGTTGGCATTGGAGGGCGAGTTCGACGTGATACGCATTGCCGCCGCCCGACGGCTGAGCGGCCGTGCGGCGCTGGAACAGGCCGCCTTGCGCGCCACTGACCGTGATGTTCTGAAGATCCTGTTGCCAAGACTGGAGAACAAGTCACTCTTGAGCAGGATCGCGGCAAATGCGACCGATCCCGCCATCCGCTTGGCGGCGGCGAACAAGGCCGGAGCGACATCGTGGCCACAGGTATTCGAGGCAGCCACCGCCAAAGGAGCCACTACCCGGATGCTCGGCGACGCTTTGGCCTCCGTGGCGCTCTTTCCACAGGTGCAGTCCGAAGCCATCAAAGGCGTGCAACTTGCCTGCCAGAATCTGATCCGGCACGGCGACGAATCGAACATACCGGAGATGGTGGATTTGCTTGAAAGCTACGGCGAAGTTTCGCTGGCCATAGACTATGTCAACTGCGGTCAGCCCGATCTCGATGCGGCGGGAACGAGGTGGGCGCATCGGCATGGGTATGTTGTCACCAAGATCGAAGGCTCCCCCAGCGTGACCTGGGGAAGCAACAAATGACAGCCAAGGACCATCCCTCGTCCCCGACCGTGAAGTCCATACTCCCGCGCTCGGTGTCATCTTATATCGCCTTCTTGCCGGTGCATTACCTATCGCGATGGGTGATCTCCGAAAGGAGGCGCAGCTTGCCGCACTCGAGGCGATCCGTCGCAAGATCTGCGAGGAGGAACCCCAACGTCCGAGCACGAAGGTCGAGAGCTCGCATGAGACATCGGCTGGTGACTTGACTCTACGAGTGCCTCCGGGTGGGTTCTGGAACGAGTGGCCGTCAATGACCACGACGTAAGATCTCGTTATCCTTCCGCGTCCTGTACAAAAACTCATCCGGGCTTAATCGTCGGCGCTGGTTGAGCGTGAACTTCCGGCAAGCGTGCAAAACTCCAGAAATCGCGGCGCGGCAGGGCCGGGGCACTGGAGATGGTGTAGGCGGGCGGACGCTCTGAGCTCAGGGAGTGCAGCTGGACGC
>JAZDCZ010000071.1:0-7487 GCA_036679605.1 Gemmatimonadota bacterium | reverse complement strand
TGCTCTATATCCGACGGTACAATCACGAACCGCGGCCGATCCGCTGGACCTATTCAAACCCGCGCCGCCGCATCAGTCCCACTACTGTTTCACGTGTTACAGGCCACTAGTTATACTGCCCAAGTAGATACCGGATGTTTTCGATGGTTTTCAGCACCACGGGTTCTCGCAGCGACGGATGGCGAACCGCAAGGTCTCACCCCCGCTGCTCAAAGGATTGAACGAATGGAGCCGAAGAAAAGCCGTCGCCCGAGGTGCATGTGACGTCGCACACCGACCTATCCGTTTGCAGGCGCCACCTGGCAGCAGCGGCAAACGAGTTCGATTGTCGCGGCGAGTGCGACCGTGGCGGGTAACCGCGGGCACCATAACTAGCGGATGATACAGCGCCGCCGTGAGCGTCCATGGCGGTGGGTACATGGTTGGGAAACGAGGGTAACTTATGGGTATGAAGATGTTGGTTAGGAGAGCGGCGCAGTATATCCGCAAAAACGTTAGGCGGCTCACCGTCAGAGAGAACCTCATGAGGCTTACGGCTTCCCTTTGCACATTGATCTGGTTTTGCGCTGTTGCTCACTCTTTGGCGGCGCAGCAGGATGGTGCGCGTGCGCCATCGGACACCATCAGGTATCGAGAGGTCGGTGGAAGTTGGTTGAATGCGTACCTGTTCCGTCCAGAGGTCCGCCGCCAGGGCGATAGGTACGACACGGTTCTCTTGTTTCACGGCGGAGGCTGGGACACGGGCGCACCGGAGTGGACTTTTCCCGCGGCAAGACGGTTCGCAGAATGGGGCATGGTTGCCATAGCCGTCGAGTACCAATTGTCCGGAAACAACGTCACACCAATTGAGGCCTTTGAGGATGTTTGCAAAGCCATAGGCTGGGCGCACAAGCATGCAGTTGAATACGGATTGACGGGACGTTTGGCGGGTTATGGGGTTTCCGCGGGAGCCCAGCTTGTGGCCGCCACGGCGACTGTTGGTTGTCCCCTAGGTGAAAATGAAGAGGAATCTTCGGAACTCGATGCATTGCTACTTTGGTCGCCGGCGCTGGATATGCGGAGAGACCAGTGGTTTACAAGGATGCTACAAGGTCGGGCAACGGCGTCGGAATACTCTCCGGCTGAGAATGTACGACGCACAACCCCTCCTACATCGATTGTCATTGGTGCGGAGGATACACTAACTCCGTTTTCGGGCTCGAGACTGTACTGTGACCGATTGATCGCTTTTGGTGGTATCTGCGAGTTGAATATTTACGAGGGAGTTGGTCACTTACTCACGCGAAACTTAGCCAACCAAGAAAGCGCCTTCGACCCAGATCCGAGGGCGAAAGCTGACGGGGTCGAGCAGCATCGCCGATTCCTCAAGGAAGTGGGCTTCGCCTTACTTTTGCGTCGCTGAGCCGTCTAACTAGGCGATGATACTGACGCCGCCTTGCATGTCTGTAGCGGTGGGTACATGGTTGGAAAGGAGAAATATTTATGGGTTCGAAGATGCTGTTGAGAAGAGCGGCGCAGTATATCGCCAATGACGTTATGCCTCACCTCAACCCCTGTGGCCATTGCGGTGACCGGCACTAGGAAGTGAGATTAGACGCATGACGAAGCAAGCTCTTCTGAGCGAGATACTCCGGCTCCCACCCGAGGAGCGTATCGACCTACTGGGCGAGGCCTGGGACGCTATAGCGGCTAGCCCTGATGACGTGCCCATTCCCGAGTGGCATGTCCGTGAATTGGAGAGACGCCTGGCGGACCCGGAGCCGAAGTATGTCCGGTGGGAGGACTTGCGGGACCGGTTGAACAGGACGATCTAAGCGTGAGGGTCCGCTTCCGCACGGAGGCGGCTGCGGACGTGGCATCGGCCAGGGATTGGTACGATGAGCAGCGGGCTGGATTGGGCGACGACTTTCTGGACGCACTGGAAAAAGTCATCGAACTGATTTCGGATTTGCCTGAGGCGTTCCCGGAAATCGCACTGGGACATCGAAGGGCGCTTCTAGGGCGTTTTCCCTATGCCCTGTACTATCGTCTTGATGGTCAGCTGCTCGACGTGATCGCGTGTCTCCATACTCGCCGATCGCCTCGTATCTGGCCACGGGGTGAGGCATGACAAGCATCTGCTGCTGGCGCGGTCAGCACCGTAGTCGCACACTACGTGTGCTGTGGACACCGTAGCGGACAGCAGGAATGCAGAATCGTTATGTGGATCGGTAACCAGTCGGTAATGCACTGCACTTTGCTCCTATCTGTCTGCCTGACCCTTGGGTTCGCAGCGTGTCAGGGAGAGCTGCAGCGCGCGGTCACGGACAGTGCGGGAGTACGCATCACCATCAGTCCGGATTCCCCTCGGACCTTCGCGGAAGTCGACTCGCAGCCCGTCCTGAGTCTTGGCGGTCCCGATGCCACCGGACCGAGTCAGTTCTACCGGATTCAACACGTTCAGGTCGGTCCTTCTGGGACGCTTTGGGTTGCCGACGGACAATCTGGCGAAGTGCGGATCTTCCGTCCCGATGGGTCTCACTCGAAGACGATAGGGGGACGAAGGGAGGGGCCCGGAGAGTTCATGCGCATCCGTCTGCTTGGGTCATTCAGGGGTGACAGCGTTGCAGCGTGGGACGATGCGAACGTCCGGCTCACCGTGTTCGACGCAGAGGGTGAATTCGCCCGGACTGCGAGGGTCCCGTCGAGCGGGGATCCCCTACCTCGTGCCTCCGACGTATTCAGCGACGGATCTATTCTGGCCCAGATCCCTCGCGTCCTGTCGGCGGGCTCACTCGAACCCGGCCAGCTCCTGAGCGATACCGTCCGCCTGGTACGGATCGACCTTGACAATGCGACAGAGGAGCCGCAGGGCCAGGCACCCGGCCCGGTGTGGCTGTGGACCGGGCATAGTCAGGTTCCGATCCCGTTCACGATCAACGCCAGCTTCGATATCTACCATGAGTCGGTCCATCTCGCGGCTGGCCCTGACTTCCGAATCCGAGTCTTCGAGGAGGGTCGTCTCTCGGAGGTCTACGGAGTGGCGAGAGATGCTTGGGAAGTGACTCAGGACGATGTCATGGCCTACAAAGAGTTCACCGAGGAGTTTATCCCCGAGCCCCAGCAGCGTGATTATCTGTCTGCGCTGGGTAACGCAAGCCGTCCGACGGTACTACCAGCATACTCTCGCGTTGTCGTGTCCGCTGATGGCAAGGTCTGGGCTCAGATCTACCCTCCTGACTTCCTGGCGCCCGGCACGTGGGACGTGTACAGTCCCGAGCGCGAGTGGTTAGGCCAGGTCTATACTCCTGGGGGCTTCATGATGACCAGCGTCACCAGTGATCAGTTGGTGGGTGTCTGGCGTGACGACTTGGGTGTTGAGCATGTCCGCGTGTACCGAATCCGACCGGGCTGAGGGTTCAAGTTGACCCGGTGGTCTCAAGCGATCAACGCAACATCTCGGCGTATGCTTTGAGGCATTTGCCCGGAGGTGAGAGATGCGAGGTCGTGGGAGTACGACGAGAATGCTGATGTTCTCTATATCTCCGTCGGCATTACGATCATGAACGTGCGCCGCCGACTGTTGGAGGGGCTTACTGCTCGCGGCGTGGCGTAGGCAGCTAGGAACTTCTGCTGATCGAACACTTTGTCTTTCTTCCAGATGTAGTAGACTGCACGAGCGATCTTGTGAGCGAGCACTGTCAGCGCCTTGCCCTTGCCGTGTTTACGCTCGAGTCGCGCGTAGTACTTCTTTCCCTCGTCATTTTTTCTCAAGAAGCCGACCGCTGCCTCGGAGAATGCCCAGTTCAAGTGCGCGTTGCCGATCTTCCCGCCACCCGTACCACGGACCTTGCCGGCTGATTCATGGGCACACTTGACCAGCCGGGCATAGGAGGCCAGCTCCTGCGGTCTTTGGAAGCGGTTGATGTCGTGGATCTCATAGAGGATCACCAGGGATAAGATCTTGCCGATACCGGGCACCGTGCGAAGCCGATACAGCGTGTTGTGGTCGTGTTCCTTGGCTGTGCGCAGGATGAAATACTCTAGATCCCGTAGCAGCTGATCGTAGTAGGCCAGCAACTCGAGATCGACCTGGACGCTCTTGTGGACGCTGGGATCGTTGAAGCGCTCGACCACTCCGGGCCGGTTGCTTGCGTAGGTGATCTTCTTTTCGATGTCTGGCAGGTTGTACTGGCTGTTGGTGTTCTGGATATGAGCCAGCAGCTCGGAGCGTTTGCGCCGGAAGTGCAGGCGACGCCGGAGAGCACGAAGGTGATCTTCTCTCTCCTGCAGAGATCGGCCAGCCAGTACCAGGTGAACATGCATTCGACCGCGACTATTAGATCTTCACGGTACGGGGCTACAGCTTTGAGGAAGGAGGTGGGAGTCGCCCGCATGTTGCGGTGCAGGAGGATCTCTCCCTTCTGATTCATGATGCAGAGGTAAATGGAGCGTGCGTGCAGGTCGATGCCACAGTAGTATTGGTGTTGCTGCGTGTAGAATCTCATAAGGGTCTCCTCGGTCAAGGATTTCTCGATTCCAGAGCCTACCTCTTGAGTAAGCTCCAGAGGAGGCCTTTATGAGTATCAGGCAAATGAAGCTGACATGCGCGGTGGGAGCCGTTGATATGATCGCATGGCGGAATCACATATGACCGAAAGTGCGTTGGGGCTGGTGGGCGAGCGCATGCAGCTTATTTGCAGAGTCGTTAGGCCGCAACCTCGGTCGATCGGCACCGTCTTGGTATCGATATGCAATACGCAGTAATCGACTTAGAGACGACCGGCCTTTATCCGTATGGCCACGACCGGGTCATCGAGATTGCGATCGTTGGGTTGGGAAACGATTTGACGATTTGCAGTGAATTCGATTCTCTCGTAAATCCGGGAAGAGATCTCGGGCCCACGTGGCTCCACGGAATCGAAACGCGCGATGTACTCAATGCTCCTGCCTTCATGGATCTAGCTGGCACCATCGCCGACCAGCTAGCAGGCACTTTGATTGTCGGGCACAACGTATTGTTCGATTGTCGTTTCCTTGATTCGGAATTCGCCCGTGGTGGAGTTGAAATTCCCGGACTTTCTTTTGTCGACACGTTGCAACTGGCGCTATCGATGGGTTCCCCGAGCCGGCGCTTGGAGGAGGCATGCGAACTATTTGGGATTGATCTAACCGAAGGCCACTCTGCTCTGGCCGACGCGAAGGCGACGGCAAAGTTGTTCGGGAGGTGTGTCTCTCACGCCGGACCAGAACAGATTCGAAATTTTGTTCGTGACTCAAAACTGACATCGGAGACCACCTGGCCAAAAGTTGAAACTCGACAAAAACCTTTGCCAAGGAAAAGAGCAACCCAGCGCTCCCGACATGAAGAATCGTTTGTGGGCACCCTCGTGTCCCACTTGCCTGCATCACAGGACGAACCTGGAAATTGGCAATCGTATTACGCTTTGCTTGATCGAGCCCTCGAAGACCGTCGCATCACTTCTGAAGAAGCCGTAGCCCTCACGCAGGAGGCGCTAGCGGCCGGTCTCTCGGAAGGCGACGTCAAGAGTGCTAACGAGGCGTATCTGGAAAAGTTGATCAACATCGCATTGAAGGATGACAAGCTTTCTGAGAGTGAAACCAGAGATATCTCCGAGGTCGCGCGGTTGCTCGGGCTTGAGCAGGAGTTGGAACGCTTACTGGAAGCAGGATCATCCGTCCGTGACGACGGGCACAAGAACGAAACTGCGGGAATTCCGCTAGAGGGCCGCACAGTTTGCTTCACAGGAGCTTTGAATGCGTCAATTAAAGGTGAACGTGCGACTCGCGAAAAGGCTACGGAGGTAGCAATTGCGCACGGAATGTCGGTCGCAAAGGGAGTCACAAAGAAACTCGACTATCTAGTTATGTCTGACCCTGATTCTTTATCAGGAAAAGCAAGAAAGGCCCGAGCATACGGCACGCGGATCTTGGCGGAATCAGTTTTCTGGCACCTTGTCGGAATAGACACTGACGATTGATGCTGCAAGAAGGGTTGCGGTCTAACTAGCCAATGATACTGTCGCCGCCGCGAGCGAATTAGATGTGGCGTGTTGGTGAGTGACGGAGGTTTTCTATGAGTATGAAGAATCTGGTGAGGAGTGCGGCGCAGTATATTGGCAATGACGTTAAGCGGCAACAGGCGAGAGGGGTCGATGTGTTCCTTCCAGCTGTTCTCTTTGTTGGGTCGATAATCGGTCCCTACGCTCAAGCCCAGGCCCCGATCGTCATCGACAACCCTCGGCCCATTTGGGCACCGGAGCAATCGCTTCGGCTCGGAGAGACGCCGGCACTCGTGATAGGGACACAACCCGGCGAGATGTACGAATTTTATCGGGTTGCGGGAACAGCGCGGCTGAGCGATGGACGAATCGTCGTCGCGGATGGAGGAAGCCGGTCGCTTCGTTTCTTTGATCAAGCAGGGACATTTCTCAACTCAGTAGGCGGGCAAGGAGGGGGCCCCGGAGAGTTCCAGAATCTCTTGTCCTTCTCTGTTATGCCCGGTGATACTCTAGTGGCTGGTGACATGCGAACACTTTCCTACTTCACCGGTTCGGGCCAATACCTAGATCGTCATGGCTCCCTCAACGGAGAAATGCGAACGGCGACGGTGATGCGGATCGTATTGGTTAGTCTGGATGGTAGCGGCACGCGAGTCGTAGCGGCGATGCCATTGCGGCCGCAACCCGGGTCGGATGCAATCTGGGTAGACTCCGTTCCGGTATCGATCGTGGATGGTAGAAACGAAGAGATCCGTGCGCTTGGCAACTTGCCCAGCAAGGAGCTGACCTTGGCTGGATCCCAACCCCGGCCTCCCTGGTTTGGGGCCACGATGACCTACGCAAGCGATGGCGATCTTTTCTACGTCGGTATCGGGACCGACTACGCCATTCGGGTCTACACAGTAGAAGGACACCTCAAACAAATTATTCGGCGAGCGTGGACGCCCGTACGAGTGACGAACGCAGACATCGACGAATACGTCAGGGAGTGGGGGAAGCGGTGGATCAGGAGCACCGGCCAGGAGGCAGAAGCCGAGCGACGGTCCCTGAGGGGAGATCCCTACGCGGAGACAGTTCCGGCCTTTTCCCAATTCATTGTTGACCAAGTCGGACGCCTGTGGGTCCGGGAGGCCAATTTGGCTGACGCACCCGGCGCAGGCCAACTCAACACGACCCCACTGGTGCCCAGCGTCTGGAGCGTCTTCGACCGTGAGGGTCGCTGGCTCGGTGATGTCACAATGCCAGCTCGATTCCAACCGAGAGATATCGGCGGTGACTACGTACTCGGGACTGCAATGGATGAAGATGATGTCCAAACCATCGCCGTTTATGAGCTGGAATCGCTGGCGGGTGGCCCTTGAGTGGTTGCCTCTTGATATCAAGTTTGAAGTGCAACAATGAGGATTACGGTTCATAGCATTCCTCCGGGGTACGGTAGCCGAGGCGTTTGCGTGGCCGGCGGTTGAGTTGTTGGGCAATGCGATT
>JAZDCZ010000070.1:0-2278 GCA_036679605.1 Gemmatimonadota bacterium | reverse complement strand
ATTCGTCGGCCGGCGCATCGTCACAAAACGTAAACGAATCTCCGATGGCGACGGCGTCAAACGGTTGCTTGGTTCCGATATCTCTCATGCCGACCTGATCCACACCCGAGGAAACGGTCTTTATACGGATCATCCGACCCTCGGAGGGAAACTCCAGGTTCAAATCGGGCCTGAGCGAGAACCCAAGTTCCTTGTCGGCGCGCATCATGTTCTCCCAGGTAGTGCGCGCATCGTACAAACGCACCACCGAACGCACCCTGGCCGGCATCCATCCCGGGGCCACGCGTGGTAGGACTTCAAGGATCCCGATAACCAGGACAAGAGCCAACCCAAGGCTCACCACCTTGGCCACCAAACCGCTACCGGCTCCGCTGGGCGGCGGGGTTCTGACTCCCCTGGCAGGATTCGAGCTTTGTTTGTTTCGCATTGAGCAGACCAGTCTCTACAGCAGCGCTGTCCGAACAATAAACCAAAAGCGACCCGTTCCCGTCAAGGGGTAATCCCACGCCGCGCGCACTCGCTCGCCCTTGAGTATGGCGGAGCTTCGCACTCGGGAACAAGCCTACATCCAACTCCCCCGCCTCACGAGCCAAACAGGCTTGCCCCCCATTCGGGTGGGGTAGATGCAAGGCCCCGGCTCCAACGGGGGCCAAGCTGCCGCTAAAACCCCGATAGCTCTGCAAAGCGCCGCCGATGGTGGGCTGCATCGCCAAAGCTAAGTTCCGAGGCGCGCGCACGTTTTGCGTAAAAGCCGATGTCGTGCTCATCAGTCATGCCGATTCCGCCGTGCATCTGTATTCCTTCGTAGCCGGCGAGAACCGCCGTATCCGAGGCTCGAGCCTTGGCCACCGACACCAAAGCCTCGGCTTGCGATGCTTGCGTATCGAGAGCGTGACAAGCGCCCGCGACTGCCGAACGGGTCAGTTCGATCTCGGTAAACAATTCGGCCGCTCTATGCTTGAGGACCTGGAACGAACCTATCAATACCCCGAACTGCTTGCGCGTTTTGAGATACTCGAGGGTCAACGCGAAAGCGCCCTCCGCGTTGCCTAGCAATTCGGCCGACAGACCTGCGGTCGCGTACTGAAGTGTTCTCCGCAGGATCTCCTCGCCGCATCCTTCATCCCCCAACATCGCCGAGTCCGGTACTTCTACTTCCCGCAACTCGACAGTAGCCCGGTTGCGCAAGTCCATCGTCGATTGGTGACGAACCTCGAGTCCTGGAGTACCCGCATCCACAACGAACAGGCTGATTCCATTGGCATCCCTATCGGAACCGTCGACGCGCGCCGTCACGATCAACTTGCTCGCGCTACCACCGTCGAGTACCAAAGTTTTTTCTCCTTCAAGAATCCAGCCGCCGTTCTTAGGCGTGGCACGAGTCGCGACGGGTAGAATCTCGTATCGTGCACCTCGCTCGTGATACGCCGTCGTCATCAACAGAGATCCGTCCGCTATGCCAGGCAACAGTTCGGTCTTTTGTTCTTCGCTCCCTGCCAACACAACCGGCATAGCGCCTAGACACGCAGCCGACAACATGGGCTCGGGCACAAGATTACGCCCGAATTCTTCGAGCACGCAGGCAAGCTCGGTCATCCCCAAGCCCAATCCACCGTAGCCTTCGGGAATCATAATCCCCTGCCAACCGAGTCCCGCCATTTGCACCCACAGATCACGCGAGAATCCGTCCGCATCGTCGCTGTCACGTAGCCGCCGCAACCGCGAGGTAGGACACTCTTTCTTGACGAACTCAGCCGCCGTGGCTTTCAAGAGCTTTTGGTCTTCGTTCAGAACATCGGCCATCAATGTCTCCTTAGTCCGGCAACCCAAGAACACGCTTGGCTATGATGTTTAGCTGGATCTCACTCGTCCCGCCTTCGATGGAGTTGCCACGAGCACGGAGCCAATTTCTGACCATCCCGGTCTCGTTCGCATCAAAACCCTCGCCTTCCCATCCAAGAGCCTGCGGCCCCAGGACGGACAGCATCGTCGCCGTCCGACGTTTGTTGAGTTCAGTAGCGTAATACTTGAAAATCGACGACTCAGGTCCGGGCTGTTGCCCGGCCTTGCCCGCCTCTTTGGAGTGAGCGATCGTCAGGTCCAGGCAGATCTTATCCATCGTGAGTTGTGCGATCCGGTCACGCAACACTGGATCCGAGATACGCCCATCGCTATTCGGGAGGTATCGACGAGCAGTCTCCACCAACTGATTGCGATTGCTCTCCTCGTTGAAAATCTGTCCGATCATTGAACGTTCGTGCCCAAGCAAGGCTTTAGC
>JAZDCZ010000007.1:0-2487 GCA_036679605.1 Gemmatimonadota bacterium | reverse complement strand
TTTCGCCGCAGAGTGCGGTGATCAGCTCCAAACCCTACCCATTCTCTCACCGCCGAGCTCGTCGCGGCTCCGCACGTGCGAGAAACAACGGCCGAAAATACAAAATCTAGCTAGATTCCCGGACCGCAGCGGCCCGGACGGCCCGCTGCAGGAGGCGCGCCACTACCGACCGTTTGCCGTCGGAGTCGGACCCGAGGGACAGCTCTATGTGGTCGAGTACGCCCATGGCCACGAGTACCGGATTCGTGTCCTTCGGGAGGGTCAGGTGACTACACTGGCCAGAATCCCATCGGACGGGGTCTTCAGGAAGTGAAGGGCGAGGGAACGGACTCACACCTAGGCGTCCCAGCGACCTCCCTGGATCCCGAGTAAGCCCCCCGCACCATCTCCAGCACATCCCCGCAGAATTTCCAGCAGTCACGGTGCGTCGCATTGCGGCTCGGTGCGGCCTGGTGCGAGAACTACGGGGGTAGTCGACCGCACGGTATCTCCGCACCGTCTCCCGACTTCTGCGACGTGGTGCGACTCCCTGCGACTCAGTGCGACCCGGTGCGATGGAGCGGACGACGAGATTCGAACTCCCCCCATTCAGCTTGGGAAGCTGAAAGGGGGCGTTGTAAGTGCCCGACCGGCCTGGGGTTGCAAAACCGGGGTGTCGTACTCCCGCAGTTTTGCCAGTAGATCGTGCAAGTGACTCGACCACAAGTGGTTATGACTCGCAACCGCGTAGTGCAAAAAAACGGGCCTTCTCCGGAGAAGCCTTGGCTTTTCGACCGGACCTGACGAAATGCCTTGCCCCTGCAGCCGAGTCGGGCTATTCTAGTGGTAACAAGACCAGACCAAGTCTGGTCTTATTCGCTGTCCAAGGAGATTGAGGCATGTTTGTCAAGAGTGTGACGGAAGCGAAAGCGCAGCTTTCGAAACTCATCGAGCTGGCACTTGCTGGGGAAGAGGTCGTGATTGCTCGAGCTGGAAAGCCCGCGGTGATTCTGCGGGCCTACAAAAAAGCCCTGCGGGTCCGAAGGCCCGGAGCACTGCGGGGAAAGATTCACGTCGCCGAGAACTTCGACGACCTTCCAGACGACATCGCCAAGGCGTTCGGAGCGGCACCGGAATGAGCTATCTCCTCGACACCCACGTTCTCCTGTGGTGGCTCGTAGACGATCCGACTCTCTCAACGTCAGCGCGACACGTCCTCGCGGAGGGAAAGAGCCGGGTCTGCGTGAGCGCCGCGACCATCTGGGAAATCGTGATCAAGCAGGCGCTCAAGAAAATTGAACTACCCGACGACTTCGCCGAGGTCGTCGCAGCGCAGGGCTTCGAGTCGTTGCCAGTTACCTGGGACCACGCCTTCGAAGTCAGCAAGCTCCCCGACCACCACCGAGATCCTTTCGACCGCATTCTCATTGCGCAGAGCCGCGTGGAGGAGTTGACGTTGATTTCGCGGGACGCTGTTGTGAGTGTCTATGACGTCACGGTTCTCCGAGGCTGACAGTTACACAAACGTCGCGCGATGCCCGATAACACGCGCCTTTCAACCGCCATAGACATGGGCCCACATATGCAAGAGAGCCGAATTCAGGCCCCTTCGAGGGGCCTTCTGACCTTCGCGCAAACGCCATTCACACGCCGACAAGTTCCGTTTCAGCATTCTCTGCGGAGCGTCTCCAAAATCATGTACTCACGCGCTCCTTGTAGTCCCTGGATTTCCATACCACGACATTTGACAGACAGTTGTAGCTCCCGTTCTATGTGGACCGAGTTCTCGTCGTACGTAGAAGCGTACCGAGTGATGTCACACCACGTCGGTCGACCCCACCCGAAATGACTCTGACTCTTCCGTCTCCGTCTAGATGGACTGCGGTCATTCCAACGCTTTGCTACCTCGGACCTCCCGCGTTGTTCATGAAAATGTGATGGCGCGTGATGAATTGACCGACTTGCGGCCAGCCTTTTCTGGGCGGTCGTGCATCGATGGCCATGAGCTATGAGTCCTTGGTTCCCCCCGCACCATCTCCAGCACATCCCCGCAGAATTCCCCGCAGTCACGGTGCGTCGCATTGCGACCCAGTGCGTCGCGTTGCGACGAAAACCCGGTATGCCTTCAGTCTCCAGACTGACGGATCTCTTTTCACCGTGGGGACTTTTGCGACGTGGTGCGACGCCTTGCGACCCAGTGCATCAGGGTGCGATGGACCGCCCCCCAATCTCCTCACTCCCCCCATTCAGCTTGGGAAGCTGAAGGCTACCGTTGTAAGTGGTTGGGTGGTTTGTGGTTGTAAAACCGTGTTGTCCAACTCCCGCAGTTTTGCCGGTAGATCGTGCAAGTCTAAACCCAATAATAGTTTACGCTAAGATCGAGTTCGTATTAAACTATGGCGTCGAACAAGCGTTGGATTTCGCGGTGGCCGTGCTGAAGAGTGCGTTTTTGGCAGAATATTGGAGTCATTTGGCAGGGTCCCCTGCCCTCTGGAGAGGGGAACGGGC
>JAZDCZ010000069.1:0-40006 GCA_036679605.1 Gemmatimonadota bacterium | reverse complement strand
GTTCTATGAAAGCGATTGTCAATGGCACACCTCGCCGCCGCCGATTGCTGGGGATTTTGTCCATGGGCAATCAGCCCTGACTGTTGAGGGGACGAGGCCTTCCGGTGCTTCTGGGTACGCGGGGCAGTCTTCTTCCGCATTGGTCACCTCAATTCAACTCCAGATCCGACCGGACAAGTAACAAGCATTAAGGTCGCGTGACGCGAACCATGGTTCTATCTGAGACTCGGCACACAGCCGGCCTGACGCTTCTTCGGGTCCTGCGAGGGGGCCTAGAGTTAGGCGAGTGCCTCAGCGGACTGCTGCCGGGCGGAACACCTGTAATGAGACTACCCCTCGCACCGTTGTCCCGGAGCCTGGAGCCGGAGGGGCGAGGTGCCCAGCACCCGCACCGCCGCCTCTTGGCACCGAACGCTACTGCGCTTGCATTGTCAGCTTCGCTGGATCGTAGCGCTCTCCTGTCTTCCAGAGTCGTAGTGTGAGTGCGGCGAGCTTGCGCGCTAGTGTCACGCGCGCCATCGGCTCTCGCATTCCGCGGGCGAGCAACCCGCAGTAGAATTCCTGCAGGGGCCCGGGCTGCACCGTGGCGGCTGTGGCCGCGCCTTTGAACACGTCCTTGAGCACCCGGTTGTGATTTGGATTCAGCCCACGCGTCAATGGTGCCCGGCGCCGGCGCACCGGCTGACCAGCGACGAGCGTATAGTCCGCGCTCGAGCGTGTGACCACTGCCAGACCCGCGTAGGCCCACAGGTTCCGTTTGGTACGAAAGCGCCAGGGCGTCCCCATCGTGGCCAGCAGCAATGCCACACGCACCGGCCCATAAAATGGGATCGCCTGCAGCACAGGCCACGCCGGGTTGCGGTTGGCCTCCGCGATCATCGCCGCCTTCGCCTTGGGGCGCAGTGCTCGGAGCACGTCGAGCTCCGCGTAGAGGGCCTCGGCCCGGAACCGAATACCGCGCTCGGTGAGTTGCGCGAGCCACTGCCCGCGGTTCCGAGGGTGATAGACCGCCGTGCCCGAGGTCCTTATCGCGCGGGCGCGGAACAGCGCCTTGAGGCGTAGCATCACCCGCGTCGAGTCCTCGACCAGGTTTCGGTACGTGCGGGTGAACTCCTTGAGATCAAGGTGGAGCGCACTGCCGTGATACACCATCCGCAGTCCGTTACGCCGCAACAACTCGGATAACTCATCCGCATCATGATGGTCACCCTTGTTGCCACGACGGGCTGCGCCGCGCCGATCGCAGACGACGACGCGATCCACCAACGGCGTGATCAGGTCGTGCAACCACTGCGCCTGGGTTCCTTCCTCAAAGGCGACGTGCACAGTGCCGCGCATGCCGCCCAAGAAGTCCCTGAGCGCCGGCTCCTCCGTCGGCAGAATGCTCCGGGCGATCACCCGGCCGCTCTCTCCTCGCACAGAGGCGACCGTGCGACATATTTCGTAGTCCGTTTCATGAGAGCTGCTCCTTGCTGCGATGGTCCATGGGTCTTCGTCGACTCCATGATAGCAGCAGGGGGCGCGCTTTCAATATGCGTTAGGCCGCGTCTCTCAAGCGAAAGCAACGCGTTACTCCACCCGCACGAGAGTCAATGAACCCCCGAAATCGGATGGCGACACACCATCCACCGAGACGAGCGTGGTTGCCGTGAGCACCAAAGTGTCCCCGTCCACCCGGAATGTGGACATCTGGTGCCCGCCAACGAACCCTGGGCTTTTCGCGATGATTGGGCGGAATGTTACCGTCGATCCGCTAATCTCATAAGTCCCTGTGTTGACGATAATGGTCTCATATTGCGCGACCATCTCTTCTGGCGTCGGCTGAAAGGATACCTCAGACTTGAGCCGCGGTTCGGTGCCCGGCGCATAGACGGCGCTGTAATAGCCGTCAGCAAAAATGTAGAGGCCGGGCTGAGAGGGTTCGATTATGGGTGAACCGTCTCCAGGATTAACGGCGGTCAGCGACCAGGCGCCGACGAGATCATTCGTTGGAGTGGCGGGCTCAGCGGAGGGAGTCTGCTGGCACGCAGCAGTGACAAGAAGTGCCGCCAGAACTGCGCTGATCGTTGAAAGTTGAGGACTTCGAGACATGTTTTTCTCCTTTTGCGCGATAAGCTGCCGCCGTTTGCGTACTAAGACACACCGTGAAAAACCGACTGTCGAGATTCTTGGACCCTGGACCACCGAACAAAGTGCAGCACATTACCTAGACTCACAAGGTCCACCAGAACACTCGGCAAGATGCTGTGTGGGCGGGAGATTGCTATAGCGTAGCGGGACCCGCTGACGCAAAGCGCATCGAGCACGGCCGCAGGCCGAGCGCAGGTGACGCGGAAGCGCACCGAGGATGGCTTCAGCCACCGCAGGTAAACCCCATTCGGCTCAGGGGTACACTCAATCACGACAAGTTGTCGGTTTTTCTGAGTTTTCGAGCGTTGGCACCGGCATCTTGCAGTACCTCATGCCGTACATTGCCGTCATTTACGGCAACTGTTACGGCAACTGCTGTACACCTTTTCTTCGCATCAATTGCAGATGTTTTAGTTCCCCACTTTCGCCTTCAACTCCTCGAACCAGTTCGTGACGACGTTCAGCGTCGTGGTCGTTGCCTTCCCGACGCTCCGCACGACGAGGATGCGAGATCCGTCCGGAGACACCCTGTACTCCAATCCCGGCAGGTCCAAGTACTCCCCCTCAGCGAAGAACTCCGGGTCTCCGAACGGCTGCTCCGCCGAGTCAGTCAACGGGACCCAATACAAGCGGCGGGCGTCTCTGTAGTACAGGCCGTCACCTCTGGGAGACCACACGGATCCCCCCCCGCCGTCTCTCGACAAGAGAACGGGCCGGGGATCGTCGTCTATTGGGTACACGAGCGCGTAGACCTCGTACGGTCCTGTCGCGTTGGACGTATACGTGAGCCAGCGCTGGTCGGGCGACAACGCCCCGAAGATTTCTCCTCCTTCGAGCGGGACGAGCAGCGAGCCGACCTCTTCGATGTTGTTGGCGTCCGCTAGGTCATCTTGGTCCACAAGCCAAAGATCACTCTTAAGACCAAATCTTCCGATCAGCAGCCTGCCGTCCGACATCACCTGCCAGACGCTCAGAATCTCCTTACCTTCATAAATGGCGTCTCCCCCGCTAGCCGCGTCGGCGTCGATGCGAATGGTGCGGTTTTCTCCGTCCTTAAAGAGCGCGTACGTGAAGCGCGAAGTGCTGTCCCACGCCGACGCGCTGAAGGCGTTATAGGCTCCGGCCCAGACTTGGTGCCGGGCTCTCTGAAGGTCGAAGAACCATAATTGGCGCACACCCGCCCCGGTGGTGACCGGTGCCGCCACCCGCCTCCCATCCGGTGACAGGCTGAACGCCCCATAGAGCTGAGCAGGAAAGGGGAGTGTCTCTTCGACCCCGTCACCATCAACCCATACCAATTCGCCGAGTGCCGCGTCGATCCCTCCGGCGAACACGAGGGTTCCGTCGAGGGAGGCAGCAACGTGGAGTGCACCGGAGAACGCCTCTCTGCGGAGTCCCCCAAGGACCTGAGTGGGCTGCCCGCTCGTCGTGAGGGTTCCCGGATCGAAGCGGACCGCGAACGCCACGTTTTGTCCGGGCACACCGTAAACCAGGTACCCGTTCGGGAAGTATCGGGGGCTGTTCCCCCGGAGCACATCGCCTTCGGCAAGTGAGCTCACCGCGTCGCCGTTCGCGGTCAGGAAGCGCCTCTCCGCACTTTCCGGAACGAAGGCGCAGAGGTAGATAAGATCGCACGTCTGCAACACCCACTCACCACCCGGCAACCACTGTGGACTTCCATTCCCGAACCCACCGAACCGTCGAGGCTCCAGCCCGTTGGATCGGACGACGATGACGGCACTGCCATCTTGGATGGACACTACGATCTCATCGTCTTCGCTCCAACTTCCTCCAGCGGCGTCCGGCGCCTCGGTCACGACCGACACGTTCCCGCCCTCGACGGGGATTCGCTTCAACTGTTCGTCGGCGAAGAACGCGATCTCTTGCCCGTCGGGAGAGAAGAACGGGTGGAACGCTCCTGTCGTTCCCGAAAGAGCCCTCACGTCGAACCCGTCGGTTGGGCGGACGAAGAGCTGCGTGGTTCCCTCGATCTGGCCCACGTACACGATCAGTGATCCGTCGGGCGAGATGTCGAGCGCTGGGTATCCTAGACCGAACGTCCCTTCGCCAACGAAGACCATCGGGAACGAGTCTGGAAGCGCGATGTTCCAGCTACGCGGTGCGTCCGTGGAGGCTGCTGGGCCTCGCACCAGCATGATGCCCACTGCGGTGGCCGCAACCGCCCATGGGAGCACGGACCAAACGCGTGATCGCCCGGCACCTTTGCCAACCGACCCCGGCTCCATCGACGGTAGCATGAACGCCTGGTTGGTGAGGGCCTCCGCTAGCTCCTTCGCTGTTCCGAACCGGTCGGCGGGTAACTTCTCCAACGACTTCGCCGTAGCCGCCGCAACGTGTGGCGGCACTGACTTCCGTAACTCCGTCACGGGCTGCACATCTTCCGCTACGATCTTCATGATGATCGCTTGCGCTGATGCACCTGTATGCGGCGGCTCGCCCGTCAACATCTCGTAAAGCACGCTGCCCAACGAGTAGATGTCGGACCTGTTCGTGAGATCTTTCTCGGCGGTCGCTTGTTCTGGCGACATGTAGTGTGGGGTGCCCAACGACAGACCAGTCTCCGTCATTCGCCCACCTGCCGCCGCGCTCACTGCCAAGGCGATTCCGAAGTCCGCCACCATCGGGCGGCCCTCGTGGAGCAGGATGTTCTCGGGCTTGATATCTCGATGGATGACGTTCTGCCGATGAGCGTAGTCCAGTGCGTCGGCAATGGCGGTCGTGATGCTGACCGCTTCCTCGATACCAAGTTGGGTCTCTCGGTTCAGCTTGTCGCGCAGCGTCTCGCCGTCGATGAACGGCATGACATAATAAAGGAAAGAGTCCGCCTCGCCCGAATCGAACAGCGGCAAAATGTGCGGGTGCTGCAGGTTCGCGGTGGTCGTGATCTCCTGGACAAACCGCTCGGCCCCGAGTACCGCAGCGAGTTCAGGCCGTAACACTTTGACCGCCACCTTGCGCTTGTGCTTCAAGTCCTCGGCGAGGTAGACGGTCGCCATGCCGCCTTCGCCCAAGTGGCGTTCGATCCGGTAGCGGTCCGCGAGCGCGGTCGAGAGCTTGGACGTGATCTCGGTCATGGGGCTAAGATGCTACATAACCGGAGCCTTCGCGAGGAGTCGAGCCCTAACGAGGTCTCGCTTGGCCAAAAACAGCATCCTCGAAGGATGCACTTGCCCATTCAACGGTAGATGTCCTTCCGGTGCCCGATCTTGAGAATGACGATCACGAGTTTCCGACCGGATAGACTATAGATGATGCGGTACACGCCGACCCGAATCCGGAAGACGTCGTCATAGCCCTCGAGTTTGCGAGAGCCCGGCGGATGGGGCTCCTCCCCCAGCGCGAGCATGGACCGCGCAACGCGCCGGCGGGCATCGGCTGGGAGTTTGCGGAGTTGCTTCTCGGCGGTCCGGCTGATCTCGATGCTATAGCGAGCCACTGAGCTTCAACTCAGCCAGCACCTCGGAGAGGGGCCTCGTCGGCTCGTGCCGGATGGCCTTCAAATCTTCTACATCCTCCAGCTCCTCCAACCGATCCAGCAGCGCCTCCTGGACAAAATGATTCATGACGATGCCGCGGGAACGACACACCTCATCAAGCACTTTCTTGAGACGCGAGTCGATGCGCGCGCTTATCTGCACTGTAGACACAGGCACTCCATATCAATTGCTATCACAAAATATATTATGATATGATTGAGGCTGCAAGGCATCGCGCCGCACGGGCTCGACCCCGAATAGCGCGTTAAGCACATCTTCTTCTTCATCGTCATGATCATGGTCATCACGGCCCAAGAAATAACTACTTTTTGTTGTTGGACTTACCTCAGTCGGGAGGCCGGGATTTGACGCGAAGCGCAGGTCAACCCGGGACCCCCTGAACCCCATTTCGGTGCACCGTTTCTCCAACTACAATATCCTGCACGTCATAACGGCATCTTGCCGTAGTTCATTCGCGGCAAACAACCTCTTGCTGCCTTGAAACCGTAGCAACAACAAAGTCGCACCAGGGCCAGCTAACCGTCCGGTCCTTTCTCTACGATGTCACAAGCCACTGAAATGTTACATTAGCGGGAGACGCGTTGTCTTCTCCCTCACTGCCTCTCCAACCAAACCGTCACCACACTCTCGCAAAGCTCACGGTGCCCGTCGGTGACCTAGGCTCCGGGCTGGAGGAGTTCCTCCAGGATCGGCAGCAGTGCCTGGGCAAGTTCGGCGCGCGCTGGATCATCGTACGATCCCCAATGCGTGCTCACCAGTTTCGCAACCCGGTCAACGGGGACGCCGCTGCGCGTCAGGAATTCGTCAGGTAGTCCCCGGGCTAATTCGCGGTTGCTGTCCGACGGCTCAGCCGTAATTGCTCCTACCCGCAACTGCGAATCGGAAGGACACTGTTCACGGTGCCCTGCTCCCGATCCACTATTGGTCCAGCGCCTGACGGACTTGCGCCAGGAGTTCGGTGATGGTCCACGGTTTGTCAAGGAACGGCATATCCGGTGGTAACTCGGCACTCACTTGCGCGTCTCTGGCACCGTAGCCGCTGGTGAACAATACTCTCACACGCTTGCCCTCACTCTTGAGGGTTTCGTATAACTGGCGGCCGCCCAGCTTCGGCATGACCAGGTCGCAGATTACAAGCTCGATCTCCGCCTCATGCGCACGAAACACCTGCAGTCCCTCTTCGCCGTCGGCTGCCATTAGCACCCGGTATCCCTGACTTTCCAGAACCCGTTTCGTAGCGCTCCGAATGGCGACTTCATCTTCCACCACAAGGATCGTCTCGGTGCCGCCGTGAACCTCCTCTTGCCGTCGTTCCCTGGTCGCTTCGTTGGCCTCCTCGTCCGTCGCGGGGAAATGGACATTCACTCGGGTACCGCGTCCCACTTCACTGTAGACGTGGACCCATCCCGAGCCCTGTCCCCGTACCCACCGCCTTAGTCGTGAAGAATGGTTCGAACACTCGTTCTTTTGTCGCCTCGTCCATTCCCACACCCGTGTCCGTAACCGAGATCGAGATATATTCGCCAGGACGCACCCACGGATGCACGGCTACATAGGTGGTGTCTAGTCGCCTTCGCTTTACCTCGATCGTGAGTTCCCCTCCATCCGGCATCGCATCGCGGGCGTTCGTCACGAGGTTGAGCACCATCTGTTCCACCGCGCCAGAGTCGGCCAGCACGTTCCCGACTGATTCCTGAACCTGGAAGGAAATGTCGATACTCTCGGGTACGACGCGACGCAGCATGGTCAACAACTCACCGATTAGGGCCGCAAGATCCACAGGTTGCCGCTTCAATCGCTCGCGCCGACTAAAACCCAACAGCTTCTTTACCAGAGTGGAGCCGCGCTGTGCCGCGCTCTGTGCATCCTCGAAACTGGCCCACAACTCCGCTGGCTCGCGGGGCAGAGCTGTGGCAGCTAGTTCCAGGTTGGCCATAATGACTGTCAAGAGATTGTTGAAGTCGTGTGCTATGCCGCCTGTCAACTGGCCGACAGCCTCCATTTTCTGCGCCTGACGGAGCCGTGCCTCAAGCCTGTGTTGCTCAGTTACGTCGTCTACGATCATCTCGAAGCATTCCAGATCTCCGGCCTCGTTCCGCACCGGTCGCCCTGTCAGTCGCACCGTGATCAAACCTCCGTCCTTGCACCTCCATTCCACCTCGACTCCGTCGATCCGCTCGGCCGCGCCTAACCGCTCTATCAGCTCGAAGCGAGTCCCGGCAGTGGCGTACAGGTCACTACTCATCTCCACACCCAGAAGCTCATCCTCGGATTCATAGCCGAGCATCTTCACCAGAGCGGGGTTGACCGCAAGAAAACGCCCCTCGGGACTCGAGCGGTAGATGCCATAGGTGGCATGCTCGAAAAGCTCACGGTAGTTCGCTTCCGAGCGTCTCAATTCCTCCTCCGTCCGCTTACGCTCGGTAATGTCGACTACCGTTCCAAGCATCTGCACTGGAGTGTCGTTCACGCACCCGGTCACCTCCCCGTCCTCATGGATGTACCGTATCTCGCCGCTGGGCCGCACGATCCGGTAGTCCATACTGTGACTCCCGCCGCGTGCCGTCGCATCCACCTGTGCTCTCACAAAGTCCCTGTCATCCGGATGAACCCACTCCAGGAACCCCTCGTACGTCGGTTTGAAATCCTGGCGGCGCACGCCAAAAATGCTATACAGCTCTTCGGACCGGTACGCCTGATTCTTCGCGATGTCCCAGGTCCAAAAACCCATGTTTGCCACGCGCTGCGCCATTTTCAACTGCTCCTCGCTCTCCCGCAGTTCGTCTTCTGTTCGCTTGCGCTCGGTGATGTCCAGAGTTACCGCCACGAAAGCCGGCGACGACTCGAAGGCAGAAAGATGTAGGTGCACTTCGACCGGGTATAACGACCCGTCCTTGCGGCGGTGAACGGTCGTGAACTGGAGTTTCTCCGCCTCACCGGTACGTAGGGGTTCGATGAACCGCGCTAACGTGCTGGCTGTAAACTTGGGCTTGAGATCGAGCGGCGTCAGGTTCGCTAGTTCCTCCTTTGTGTAGCCCGTGTTCTCCCTGGCACCCTTGTTCACGTGAACGAACTTGAGAGTCTCGGCGTCGAAGATGTAGATCTCGTTTAGCGACCTCTCGAGGATTCTGCCGAACTCGGCCTCCCTCGTCCGTAAGACCTCCAGCTCCTTCGAGGTCTTGACCACCTCGTGTTCCAAACTGTCAGTGAACGCCCTCAACTCTTCCTGCACCAGCCGACGCTCGCTGATGTCCACAACTGTCGCCACAATAAGTGGTGCGCCCTGAATCATCACCTGATGTAGTCCAACCTCGACCGGGAACTGGCTGCCGTCCTTGCGCAGCGCATAGAGATCGCGTCCGACCCCCATTGCCCTCGCTTTCGGTGCAAGCGTGAAGGCGTGCCGATATTCTCGATGCTTATGGTGGAGTCTCTCGGGGATCAGCATCTCCATCGGCTGTCCGATCAGCTCCTCCCTGGAGTAGCCAAAGAACTTCTCGGTTCGAGCGTTGCAGAAAACGATGCTGCCTTCGGCGTCTACCACCACGTATGCGGCGGGGGACGACTCCACGATGAGTTGGGCCAGATCTGACGGGACTCGCACCGTTGTTATAGACATAGATCGTCTCTCTCCTTAAAGGGACATTCTCCGCATCTCCGTCCCTGCCTACTTCGGGACCAATATTCACGGCCGACAGAGTTTGGGATAGGGTGTTCTTGGGACATGATAGGTCGTGTTTGGGACATTTGACCCGATTCTGTGAGGTGCCCCCAATTTCTGGACCATCTAAAGTGGGACAGTTTCCTTTTGCCGGCTTTCCAGCTGGGCGACGACCCAGCACGTCGGGCCGAAGAGAACGAGCGGCCGCTAGGACCGCTCCTTCGTAGTCGGGACGCCGGGATTTGATCGGAATGCCACGAGCCGGAGGCGAGTGGCGACGACACAAGGCCGTCGGTCTGACGCCCGAAGGAGCGGGTGAAACCCGCTCCTTCGTAGTCGGGACGCCGGGATTTGAACCCGGGACCCCCTGAACCCCATTCAGGTGCGCTACCGGACTGCGCTACGTCCCGTGAAACTCAACTATACCATAATATCGAAAGGGTCGCGGGGGAAACCGGGACACCCTGATGCGATGCCGGAGCGTTAGCGACGGCGAGCACGAGTGACATCGCGAACGCGGTCCGAGAATCGGGCCGCCTGAGCGATGATCGCTCAACCCCATTCAGGTGCGCTACCGGACTGCGCTACGTCCCGTGAAACTCAATTATACCACAATATCGAAAGGGTCGCGGGGACCCGGGACCCCCTGATGCGATGCCGGAGCGTTAGCGACGGCGAGCACGAGTGACATCGCGAACGCGGTCCGAGAATCGGGCCGCTTGAGCGATGGAGTCCAACCCCATTCAGGTGCGCTACCGGACTGCGCTACGTCCCGTGGAGAATCAATATAGCAAGAGATCTCAAACCCCGGATGATATTCTTGAGCTGTAATCGTTTTTTTGCACCTGCCTGCAATGATCCGGTTACTACTCCGCAACTCCCACATGGTATCCTCGGCTTTCGTTCGCTTGCACCACTCGGCCGAGGAGATACACATTGTGGGTATGCCGGCTACAGACGATCGCGTTACGACCATCGAGGAGCTGCTCGCACTGCCCGACGACGGCTTGCGGCACGAGTTGCTGGACGGCACTCACGTCGTGACGCCCGCCCCGAGTTACCCACACCAACACGCCCTAGGCAGACTGTTCCTCGAGCTTGCGAGACAATTGCGAGAATGGCCCACACTGGAAGTGCTGTGGAGTCCCGCCGACTTACAGCTCGGTGAGAAAACCTTGGTGCAACCCGACATCTTCGTGCTAGAGCGATTGCCCGGTACGAGAATCACGAGCTGGACCGAGGCACCCACACCCGTTCTGGTTGTCGAAGCACTATCTCCATCAACCGCTCACCGCGACCGCGGTGCCAAACGCCGCATCTACCAACAGACCCAGGTAGCGGAATACTGGATCGTCGACCTAGAAGCTCGGCTGATCGAGAGATGGACACCCGAGGACCGACGCCCCCAGATCTGCGATTCCACGCTCTGTTGGCAACTTCCCAACGGCGCATCGGGAGAGATCGACGTCGTTACCCTGTTCGAGAAGCTGTAGTCCACCCGCCGTCGCCCCCTCTGTAGACCCATCTCTTGAAATCCGCGCTCCGATCGAGGATCCGTGGCAGAGACACACTGCCGCGGCTGATTGTATCGAACCCGGATCAGTCCGTTCCTCACATGACGCGCCACCACGGGACGGCCAGCACATCCGGCGCAATCCACTCGAGCGTCTTCCCCGTGTGCAGCAGCAGTCCCGCGCGCGCCCGCTTAGGGTACTCATTTCGGAAGGCGCGTAAATGGCCGGCGTCGGCGTGGCGTGGACGGCCTCGCGACTTGACCTCGATTGGCAGAAGGCGCCCGCCGGTCTCGATTACGAAATCCACCTCCTCCCCGAGCGTCGTGCGCCAGTACGAAAGTTCGGCGCTCTCGATCCGTGCATCACGCCAGGCCAGGAGATCGTGCAGCACTAGGTTCTCGAGATGCGCTCCCTCAGGTTTCGCACCTCCTGACAGATGTAATGCTACTCCCGTGTCGCCCCAGTATAGCTTGGGCGATTTGATGAGCCGCTTGGTCCGGTTAACTGCATAGGCGGGCAACCGCACGAGCAAATAGGATGTCTCAAGCAAGTTGAGGTAGCGGTGCACGGTGGGCTGTGGGAGGGCGATATCGCGTCCGATCTCTGTTTGGTTTACGAGCTGACCCAGCCTGAAGCATGCCGCCCGCATCACGCGGCGGAAGTCGGGTAGTGCTGCCACCGCCGAGAGTTCCTGCAAATCGCGCTCGAGATAGGTACGCACGTAGCCATCGAACCAGACCGTGCGGTCGGCTGCCGTTGTCAGATGCACGGCGGGGGTCGGGAAACCTCCGCGACGGGCCAGCGCGCGCCAGTCCTCGGGCTGGTCGGGCTGGGCGGTGAACAGGTCGAGCCAATCCTCATCTCTGGTTTGGATCAGCTCCTCCCAGAGTCCCGAGATCCCGAGTCCAAGCTGCTCGCGCCGCGTCATCGGCCAGAGGGTGAGATAGCTCGCCCGACCCGCCAGCGATTCCGATACCCTGTGCATTAGGGCCAAGTTCGCCGAACCGGTGAGCAGGAACATGCCGGGCTTGCGGTTTCGGTCGATAGCCCGCTTCACTGCTCGCAAGAGGTCAGGCTCGCGCTGGACCTCGTCCAGCGTCACCGGACGCGACCCGCCCACGAGTACATCGGGGTCGCGCTGCGCCGCGTCAACCACGTCGAGGTCGTCGAGGGAGAAATAGGCCCGATCGCCCGGCGTGAGGTCCTGCACCAGGGTGCTCTTGCCCACCTGGCGTGCTCCCGTCACCACTACCGCGGGCATCACGCCAAGGCGGGTACCGAGTGTGTGAGAGACGAGGCGGGGCAGTGTCATATTATTCATGGTATGAATGATAATCATTCACATAGTGAATAATCAACTCCCTGGAGCAGGCATTTACGTGATGGACTGTTGCGGATCAAAGATCCGTGGCAGATCGGCCCTTGACGCCGGACGCGTCCGTGTGAATTTTTCGTGGCATAAGCTGTGTGCGCGGGGTTAGGCCCCGCGCTCACTCCATCGACAACCTGCACTCACGACTTGACTCGTGAGCGGTTGTCGCGGTATGGAGCGAGCGCGGGGCCTACTTCGTTGTAGCGACATCGGCTTCGCGCTCCCAACGCGGCCCATGGCCGGGGAGATACGCACTATGAATGAAACTAGACTGCCCGCTTCACCAGAGGAGCTAGTCGGCGCATTTGTTGACTCGGAGAAGCGGTTTCCGGCGTACTGCGCCCTCCAGAAGATGGGCCGCGCCGCACTGCCGGCGGTGCGCGAGGGCCTCAAACACGGCAACTGGCAGGTTCGCCGCTGGTGCGCCATGTACCTCGATCAGAACGCCGACGCCGAGTCGCTCGAACGTCTGATCCCTCTACTGCGCGACCCCAAGAGCCTGGTCCGGCTCTGGGCGGTCCACTCTATCTCGTGTGAGGAGTGCAAGGAAGACGAATGTCCGGTCGACGTCGTGCCGCTGTTGATCGAACGTATCGAAATCGACGAGAGCATTCGAGTGCGCCGAATGGCGGTTGCGATGCTGGCCATACGCGCGCCCGACGCGCGCGTGCTTCCGGCATTCAAAATGGTTCTGGATCAGGACTCCGACCGCAAGCTTCGTTTACATGCAGAGACGGGTCTCCACCGCTATCGCGAGGCTGGTTTGGTCTGAACTAAATGGGGCGGTGTCCGGGTCTTCGGGCACCGCCCACACTAGATTTCATTCCGACCGCGCTTTTTCGATACTCGCCTTGAGGACTTGGATACTCGGCCCAGCCGAGCTTAGCTTTATGTTGTCGGTGAACATCACGGAGCGTTCACCAATGCCGGTTACAGCGAGATTGTCACAGAAGTTCTACCAACGCCTGGGCGAGGACATCGCCCAGGAACTAGTCGATTGGTTCAACCAGGTGGACGCAACGTACAGAGCAAATCTTCGTGAGTTCAACGAGCTGAACTTCGCACGCTTCGATGCCAAGCTGGAACAGCGAATGAGTGAGCTGGAATCCAAACTCACAACCAAAATGAGTGCGTTGGAAACCAAGCTCGAAACCGAGATCAGCACCCTAGCAGCCAACATGAAGGAGCTGGAAGCAACCCTTGAGACCAAGATGAGTGCCCTGGAAACCAGATTGCTCAGATGGTCATTCCTCTCAACGTTCACCATCCTCGGAACGATGATCGCGCTGCTCAAGTTCTGATCTAGATGCCGAACCCGGCCTTGACAAAACGGTTGAACTTTAGAAATTGCCTTGCGGGGGTGTCCACCCCCCGTGGACCGGTGTAGATCACCCTACCCACGTCGTCAATTCAGTACTCTGCCCCTCATCAAAGGACTGTTAATGCCCAATGCGCAGCTATGCCACACACGTGGTACCCCTCAACCAGCAAGATCTCACCGCCGCCGGTCGGGGGCACTCCTACTAACATTTCTCCTCTCGATAGGATTTATCGGTTGCTCGGACAGCGATAGTCTGACAGATCTCGACCCCGGAGCAGGTACGACGGCGACAGGGTTCTTCATTGACGCCGCAGTCCAGGGCCTGACTTACCAATCCGGAGACAACCTTCCGGGGGTTACCGACGAAACCGGTGCGTTTGAGTATACGCCTGGTGAACCGCTGACGTTCTCTATTGGTGGGGTCGAACTCGGAACATTGTCAGATGGCGCTCCGGTGTGTACGCCCTTTGATTTCGTAGTTCCCGAAAACATCGCGCGATTCATTCAATCACTGGACATCGACAACGATCCGAGCAACGGGATCGACGTTACCGTTGCAGCAGCGATACTTGCCGGACAGTCCGTTTCCAGTGCTGTTTTCGAAAATACGGATGCCGCCGCATTCGAGAGTGACCCCGCCATTATCGGTGCGATCGCCGCAGTGCCCGGCGCAGCTCTCGTAGACGCGAATACGGCCAACGAAAACCTCAACAACGGAACGGACAACACGTTTGACGTGGCCGAACTGGCCGGCGTTGCGTTCGTCCTTGTCATCTCGAATGAGGGCGCGGCGGGCATCGTCGTGTTCGACGAATTGTCCAGTCCGGGTGCGCAGGGATCGACCGGATTCAGCGTCGACAGTGAAGAGATCCCGGGGACAGGTAGTGAGTTTTCATGGAACGTGGACGCGGCGGGTGTCCTGAGCGTTATTGACGAAGATGGAGGCGTGACCACACTGACACGGGCGGGCGGAACCGCGCGCTCCATTTCTGCCATTGGCATATTCACCGATACCGACGGCACAGTAGAGCCGCCGGAACTGCTAACGTTGCTTCGCCCTGTTGATCTCACCGAGACGGATATTGCAGGCGCACCCACTACGACTGGCGGAACCTCGACGCTTGCCTACACCATCGCTGGCAATGGAGAGTCCGTTCAGCTGACCTTCAAATCAGATGGAACCGTTGCAGGGATCGATGACATCGGGTCGTTCGTCGGCACTTGGAGCGTGAACGAGATCGCACAGAATGTGATCCAGTTCATCGACGGTTCGGATCCTGACCTGGTGCCCAACGAATGGGCATTCATCTTTCTCTTGAATGGAAGTCCTGCGACTGGTGGTGACGTATTTGTTGTCGATGTAACGTTCACCGGCAACGACACTCTATCCGGTGAACCGGACCTCACCTTCGACGAATTCAGCTTTCGTACTCTGAATCGGCAATAGCCGCATGGACGATCAGACAGGACCTGATCTAGCGTAGTCGTTAGCTACAGGAGAAGGCCGGGGGGCGAAAGCTCTCCGGCTTTTTCTTGAGCCGCTATTCACAAACCCGGGTGAGGTATCACCAAGACCTGGTTGGCAGCGACAGCCTGCAGAACCGTTACCTGCCCGTCAGGCCATCTGACGAGTACCTCGCTGGCGATTTCCTCCTGACCAAATCCAAAGTGCGCTTCCGCCGGATCTTGGGAAACGTAGTTGCCACCCGCGCGGATCTCTCGGGTCTGAATTTTTCCTCCTGCCGTTACCATTATTCGTGCACCTATGCCCTGGGTGTTCGGGGAGACACCCCGAAGCACGATCTCTAGATAATTGTTGACATTTGTCCCTTCGTTGACGTAAAACGTTGGTGGCTGCGCGTTGTTGGCTACGAAAATATCAATATCACCATCTCGATCGGCATCGAAACACACAACCCCGCGGCCCTGCCCGTAGTCACTCAGCCCGACCTCGGATGATCGTTCTGTAAACGTCCCATCCCCATTGGCAATGAAGAGACGGGACGGGTCCGCCCAGAATTCACCAAATATCGAATTCCTATTCGCCTGCATGCCGTTAACATGAAACAAGTCGAGGTTGCCGTCATTGTCGAAGTCAGCGAAACAACTCGCCCATCCCCAGTACCCCTCCCGAACGCCTGCCGCAATGCTCACATCTGCGAACCGCCCATGACCGTCATTTCGGTAGAGGCGGTTACCGGAGATATCCCACTCCCCTTCGGCTATCCCGTTGGGATCCCAGATGCTCGTTACGAACCAGTCAAGGTCCCCGTCATTGTCGTAGTCCCCCATCGAGGCGCCCATCCCATTACCATCACTCAGTACCGAGTTCGGCTCCTCCACAAACGTCCCGCCATTGTTCAGCAATACCATGCTGCTACGGAAATCACTCGCCACTAGCAAGTCGAGATCATCATCACGATCGATGTCAGAAAAGTTGGCCGTCAAGGTGAATCGGAGTTCATCCAAGCCAAACTCACTGGTAATGTCGACAAAGCTTCCGGCACCATTGTTCTTCCATAAAAAGTTGCGCCCGTGAGAGACAGTCACTACCGCGCCGAGAGAATCCCGTCCGCCGCGCGTCCGCCAGTGGCTGAGGAACAGATCAAGACGATCATCTCCATCAACATCTCCGGCGGAAATCGAGTAGGTGTCGACTTCCGGTGGCAAGACCAAGCCCGTTCCCGGTGTCACATCAACGAAGCTCTGCATACCGGTGTTGCGGAATACCGCGACAGAATTGTAATCCTGCCACTCAGACATCCGCCGGACACCGCCAACGATCAAATCGAGATGGCCGTCACCGTCATAGTCGACAAAGATGGGCCCGGATTCGTATATCGGCGTACTGCTTATACCGTATTGAGCACCCACTTCCTCAAAGGTGCCGTCTCCGTTATTCCGATATAGCAAATTGTCGCCCGAGCCATCGGATACCAGAAAGAGATCGACGTCACCGTCAGCGTCGAAGTCGCCGGCAGCAACTCCACCCAGCATTGCCAACTCCATTTGCATGGCCGATTCTTCCTGGTCAGGTTCAGACGAAGCAGAACCGAAAGCAATGAATCCCGCTTCCGTGGTGCGGTCCACGAATGCCATCTCGTGCGTCAATCCGTCGGCCGGCTCGAGAAGCTCTTCGTCCGGCTCTATTATCTCCTCCGCTACACAGCCGGCGACCAGGCAAACCAGCAGCATGTTAGTCGAAAACCTCATTCTAGCGATCTGCAAGACCGGTCTTGAGACGCTCCCACTTGTCTGTCACTGCTATGGCTCCGAGCGCTGGAGAGGAGTCAAGAATAGAGTTTACGACGAGAGTAGGCCAGGGGTGGGCCAGGTGATCCGTGACAGATAGGGCTTGACGCCGGGCGCGTTCCCGCATCGCACTTTTTTCGACACTCCCCTTGAGGACTTGGATACTCGGCCCTGCCGAGCTTAGCT
Source organism: Gemmatimonadota bacterium (assembly GCA_036679605.1). Lineage (GTDB taxonomy): Bacteria > Gemmatimonadota > Gemmatimonadetes > Gemmatimonadales > GWC2-71-9 > JAZDCZ01. Next base: position 23,052 of record JAZDCZ010000069.1, on the reverse strand, counting down.
TCATGTTGTCGGTGGAATCACACGGAGCGTTCACCGATGCCTGTTGCAGCGAGATTGTCAGTATCCGGCAACCAAAGTATCGTTGGCCGCGCAGCATGCCGGTGTGGTCCCGCAGCGTGCGTCGGTGAGCGGTGGGGCATTTGGCAACGCCGTTGTTGTCGAGCCGGAAGGCGGAGGGAAATCGTGAAGCGGAAACGCATTACTCTTGTACTCGGATCACTCCTGGCACTTATCTCGCCTTTGACGGCTAGGGCGCAAATGGACACACTGATCGGGCGCTGGGCTGGGGCAATCCATGTTGCGGGAACCAATCTGGACATGGTGGTGGAGTTCGCCGCTTCGGGAGGCGAACTCGAAGCAAGCATAGACATTCAGGGAGCGACGGGTGTGCCACTGACGAATGTCACCTTGGATGGCAATGCGGTTCACTTCGAACTGCAAGCGGATCCTGGCCTAGCAATCTTCCAAGGGATTATCGACAACGAGTCAATATCGGGTTCGTTCACCCAGGCCGGCATTGAAGGAACCTTCAATCTGTCCCGTGGGGAGGGCAACGGTCCGGTAGTTTCGAATGAACCGGATGCCGAACAACTTCCATACGCCGTTGAGGAAGTCGAATTTTCCAACGACACCACGACGATGGGTGGGATATTGCTCGCGGGCATGTGGAGGCCGAGCTTCGCGAAGCGATCGAAGGCGCGCCTGAGGAGAGCGTGGCGGCACTAGGAGATGTGGAGGCCTACATCCGGACCACAACTGACGCTACGCTCGCCGGCGTGCAGAACGAATGGTTTCGATTTTTCATAGATTACGATCCTGCCGATGCACTGCGGGAAGTCGGAATTCCCGTGCTGGCACTGTTTGGCGAGAAAGATCTACAAGTGCCGGCCGGTTTGAATCTTCCCGTAATGAAACAGGCGCTGAGCGAGGGTGGCAGCAAAGATTTCTTCGTCGAAGTGATCCCGGGTGCCAATCACTTGTTTCAACAAGCCGTGTCCGGCAGCGTGGCCGAGTACTCTACCCTACCAAAGGAGTTCGCCCCGGGGTTTCTAGAACGGATTACGAGCTGGATTTCTGAGCGAACAAAGTAGCAAGAGCATCCTTCGGGAATCCCCGTCCTGATCAAAGATCCGCGGCAGACTCACGGGTTCAACCGGTTGTAACGCCTCAAGATCTCTCGTAGCCTGTCGTGCGGCAGCGCCTCCGAGCGGTTGCCGTCTCTTCCCACCATTGTTTCGGCCGCCACCATCGCGTTGATAATCGCCTCTTCAGTAGCTTGGACAGTCGCCTCGAACAGGACGCTCATTCGTGCATTGGCCAGCGCTGTAACCGCAGACGTGGGATTAGCACTCGCAGCCCCGGGGTTGGCAGTGGAGAACGCAACGAAGATGTCGCCCGACCCGTTGCCGGCCGTTCCACCGGTTCTTGCGACACCCAAGGACGCGCGCCGAGCAATCCTCTTTAGCTGGTGCGGAAGCAGAGGCGCATCAGTAGCCACGACGATAATGATCGAACCGCGTTCGTTCGGTTCGTCAGGTTGACCCTCTGCACCGCCCCGGATGATCTCCCTACCTACTGGCACTCCTGCAATGGTGAGTTGACGCCGGCCGCCGAAATTCGCCTGTACCAGCACGCCCACCGTGTAATCGTCCGTTCCTATTCCAGTTCTCGACGACGTTCCGATGCCGCACTTGAACCCGAGACAGCGCATGCCCGTGCCGCCGCCCACGTTACCCTCGGCGACCGGACCCGAAGCCGCACGCTCCAGGGCGGAGAAGACATGTTCCGGCTTCACGTGGAATCCGTTGATGTCGTTGAGCGTTCCGTCATACGTCTCGGCAACCACCGGCAGCGACCACGGTTGAAATCCGGTACCATGTTCGACCTGCCACGCGATGATAGCGTCCCGCACGGTGCCCACACTATGGGTGTTGGTGATGGCAATGGGCCCTTCGAGAAACCCAGATTCCTCTATCCAGGTGGTGCCCGTCATCTCTCCGTTGCCGTTCAGCGCGAACCACCCACCAAAGACGGGGTCGGCCGGATTCTCTCCGCGCGGTAGGATCACAGTGACTCCGGTGCGCACCGGTCCTTCACCTACTCGCAGAGGACCTTGGCCGCTGATCAACGTAGTGTGTCCCACCCACACTCCAGCGACGTCAGTAATGGCATTCAGCGGCCCGGTTGCACCCTCGAAGGGCACACCGAGGTCTCTAGCCCTGGGTTTCCCTTGTGCGATTGCAGTGGAGGCAAGGGCAGAGGCAACCAGAACTACAAAGAAAGATCTATACATGATGTTGCTCCTCAAATTCTGCCGCGGATGACACTGCCGCGGATGATTTTCTTGAGCGCGGATTCCGCCGGTGCCGAGTCCAGCCTCAACGACATTAGACACATCACGGGAATCTGTATCCTAATCAAAGATCCGTGGCAGAGAGCTGAGGCACGCTCGCCACAGTCCAGTGCAAAATTAGGTCAATAGCGAACCCCGAAAACGGCCCGTTTTATGCTAGCGTTGTATGCATAAGGAGGTGTCCAATGACCGACCGTCACCAGCCGTCGTCTCTGAGAAAAACGACATTCACGTGGGTTGCGCCGTGCCAGCCCAATGAAGTTACGCAGCCCAACCCGCCGAACGAAGCCAACAGCACCGAACGCGCCGAAACGGCGTCACAGGAATTTCGCTGAGAGTAAAGCGGGTCTACCGCCGCACCACTCTGGTCTCGGGCCGGTACGCAGCCCATACGAACCAGAAGTGAACGCCGTGCACCGCCGGCTCGAGTGTACTGCCGGCGAGTGGTCCGTCGATCGCCTTCCCGGCGAGCGTCCACGTTGTGCCTGTTTCCCGGTCCCTGAAGCGACCATCCTGCTCGGTCGCGCGAAACCGCAGACGGCGGCCGTCTACTATCCGTGAGTACGCCACAGCCGCGCCTACGTCTACACCGTCACCCGCCTTCTCCCCGTAGATACTGGCGGTACCGGGCGCCCAGAGTACGACGAACTCTTCACCTCCCACTTCACTCGATATGACCTTTCGCTCCGACAACGCCGAGTATGGAAATGCCGCCAGGTCGTCGGGGGTCTCGATGACGAGCACACGTTCCTTTGCTGATAGTCGCTGGTCGACCTTCCACCGGAAGATGCGTGCGAAGGGAGGTGATGTGTCGTACTCGGCCAACCTGCCCCGATCGTAGTCGCGGTCGAAGCCGGTGTCCCGTGAAAGCACTTTGCCGTCGGGCTCGTTGTCTTTGAAATCCTTGAAGCTCAGCACCGGCGCCGGAATGAACGTGAGACGCTCGCCCGCGTACTTGCCGATGAGACCCTGCCCCACAGCCTGTCCCCACAATGTCTCCGTTGTCCTGTCGTAGATCACCAGGTTGGAATTGTGGAGCGCGCCGGCGTAACTGAATTCCAAGGTTTCACCGTCGAAGCGCCGGTCGAACGCCATGGCGCTACCGCATAGAATGCAAAACGTCATCAGTACGGGCGTGCCACCCACCACGTCGTTGGCAATGTCATGCTCCATCATGATCTTGATGGGATATGCTCGCACGTCGCCGTTGATGGATACCACGGCCACCGGCTCGCGGTCCCGCAGCCACTTGCCGGCCGACTCGATGGTTTCGAATTTCGGATAGTCCAGCGATGGCAGCCGGTTGCGGTCACCGGTAACCGTAAGCGAATCGGGATGCAGAATGTAGTTGGACCAATCTGTCTTCCACCCCTGCTCCACTCGCCATTCGGCAGGGACGATCCGGCGCCGTTGCCCCAACGCCGAAGACGTGAGAAGCGCCGAAGCGAGACAAACGATGCCTAATGTCCTCATGAGATCCCTCGCTACTGAATCGATGAATGCTTTCTCTAACCGGACGGCGGGCGTACTTATCAAGATAACCCCTGCCTAGAGTGCGGTAAGGGGCACTATCTTTCGCGTTCGCTGAACCACATCAATTAACGGAACGGTGTCGTGTAATGATCATCGCTATCCTCTGCGCCATCTTTACCACAATGTTTGTTTCTGCTGTACACAGTCAGAATCCAGAGTACGAACAGGAGATTCAGGCACTGCTTGCACGGCCGGCCATGCGCGCGGCGTTTGAAGCGGTGGAGCGGCTGGAACCCCGCACTCAGCGTGATCTCATCATGCTGACCGAGATCGCCTCCCCACCGTTCATGGAAACGCGGCGTGCACAGCGCTACGCGAAGATGCTGCGTGACGCGGGCGCCGATTCGGTGTACATCGACCAGGTCGGAAACGTGATCGCGCTCCGTCGCGGCACCGGGAACGGCCGTACCGTGGTACTCGCCGGTCATCTGGACACGGTGTTCCCCGAGGGCACCGACGTCACCGTGAGGCAACGTGGCGATACGCTGTTCGCACCCGGGGTCGGGGATGACACAAGAGGGCTCATGGTGGTGCTAACGGTGTTGCGCGCATTGGCCCAAACGAACGCGCGCACGGAGGCGGACCTCTTGTTCGTTGCGACCGTTGGAGAGGAAGGGTTGGGTGATCTGCGCGGTGTGAAGCACCTGTTTCGTGACGGCGGTACGCAGATCGACTCATGGATCGGAGTGGATGGTGGAGATATCGGGCGGATAGTAAACGGCGGTTTGGGATCGCACCGTTACAAGGTCACTTTCAGTGGACCCGGTGGGCATTCTTGGGGGGCGTTCGGTCTTGGGAATCCGGCACACGCAATGAGCCGAGCTGTCAGGATCTTCGACGACGCGGCACGCGCGTACGTCGTCGAGGGTCTCAAGACGAGTTACAACGTCGGAAGAATCGGTGGCGGGACCTCAGTCAACTCGATCCCGTTCTCGGCGTGGATGGAAGTGGACATGCGGTCGGAGAGCCCGGCACGCCTGCTCGGCATCGATTCGATCTTCCAAGCCGCCATGATGCGGGGCCTCCGAGAACAGAACTCGGTTCGGGCGCAGGGCGACCCGCTGTCTGTAACGATCGAGATGATCGGCGACCGTCCCTCGGGAGCGACCGATCCAGATTCACCACTAGCCAGCCGAGCGTACGCCTCAGCGAAACTGTTCGGGGCTGAACCCGAGTTCGCAATTAGTTCGACCGATTCGAACATCCCGATTGCGGCTCAGATTCCCGCCGTCACGATCGGCCGCGGCGGCTCGGGCGGCGCAGGGCATTCGCTGCGTGAATGGTGGCTCAACCGCGACGGGCACATCGCGATTCAAAATGCGCTCACTATTCTCGTGGCGGAGGCCGGCTTGGCAGCGGTGGTGCCCTAGTTCTCCTCAGCCATCAGGTCGTGCACCGTCTGGAGCCCCACGATCTTCAGGCTCCGCGCCCCCACCGGAAGCCTGACGCCAACCTTATCGCCCTTCTTGCCGTCGAGTAGGCCTCGCCCCAGCGGAGACGACACAGAGATTTGACCGCCCTCGAAGTCGGCGCCGTCTGAAACCACCAACTCATAGGTTTCAGTCTTACCGGAATCGAGATCTTTGACCTTCACTCTGGAACCCAGTCCGACCCGGTCCTTGGGGATCTTGGAGAGATCCAGATTGGCTAGCTTCTCGAGCCTCAGTCGCAGGTGATTGATACGGACCTGCACGAATTGACGACGCTCGTGTGCGGCCTGGTAGTCGGCGTTCTCACGCAGATCACCCATTGCGATCGCCTTTTCGAGCGTATCGGGCAGGGTGACAGTCAGCTCGTAGGTGAGCGCCTGGACCTCGTCATGGAGCTTCTTCTTAATGGCATCCAGCATACTAGAAATGCTAGCTAGTTGGAGCGGCTTCGGCTAGAAGGGGCTGTCCTCAGCGTCCCTCTCGCCTGACCCCCGTCAACGCCGCAAGTGCGTACGCGAGAATTGGTACCACTCGGCGTAACTTTGGTTATTCACTCGTTTCCCGCTTCACTATCGTAGATACGCGGCTCGGCAAGGGTGCGAAGATTCACGCGTCTAGCCTTCTTGGTTACTACGGTTCGCCGCCGATTTGAGTGCTGGCGTGGCGAAATTGGTAAACGCAACGGAATCACATCCCGTCGGACGAAAGTCCTTGTCGGTTCGACTCCGACCGCCAGCACAGCCGCGCATTGACTCCCGCAAGAGCTGCCCTTAGGTTGCAAGTACGGGATGTGATTTAGCGTAGCCGATTTGCTGCGTCAGAAGGCCGGGGGACGAAAGTTCTCCGGCTTTCCTTCGACCGCACATCCGGGAAAGGGTCGCTGCTGCGGATGATGTTCTCGATCGCGGATCACTCCCATGCCCAGTGGGGCCTCTACGGCATAGACCCATCCCAGGGAATCCGCATCCTGGTCTAAGGTCCGTGGCAGAGAATGCTAGCTAGTTGGAGCGGCCCTGGCTAGAAGGTCACTATCGCAAGAGCACCTGGACGCAACCGCCCAGCCGCTTGTTTCCCAGGAGCTTGCCCGTGATGTCCGCCGCCCGGAAGACTGCCCGCTTGGTAACGGGCAGCGTCGTTTGAATAGAACGCTCGAGTTCTGCAGTGATGAAGTCGTAGTACTGTTCTTCGCTGGGAAACCGAGCCAGTTGTTCGCGCGCACTTGAAAATACCACCTGTAACTCTCGATCCGGCCCAAAAATGAGTTCCCTAACGTTGGTGCATGGCGCGAAGGGAAGCCACCTGAGCAGCTCCCACCTCAGCCCACGAGTCATCGTACTGTCCTGCACAACGCGCGTTATCGAATTCCGTACATACGCGACGTCGAACGAGGTCGGTTGACTAGCACTGGCAACGCTCAGTTCCTCATTCAGGCCAATCACGGAATCGTATTTGGCCCGTAACACGCTCGCCTCTCGTTCACGACCGGTCGCAGTGTAAAATTCCTCCAGCCCATGTCGCCCAATGCCGGTGATAACCGCGCCGACCAGACTTGTGATTAGGAAATGCTCTTCCATGAGGAGAAGACCAACCGAAATCGTTTCGCCAAACGCCTCCTCGGCCTCACGAAGCTTCCCCTGTGACATCCAAAGTGCCGCCCGTGCCGAATTCGCGTACGCCCATTCCTTCGTTCCAACAGACCTAGGAAGCGGCATGGCCCATAAGGACACTGAATCGGGGAACGGCAGCACGTAGCGCGCACTCAGGTAGTCCATGGCCGCGGCGTGTGCGACTACATCGAACTCTTCCCAGCCGGGGAGGGAGGCCAAACGCTCCAGATAAAGCGTTTCGTCGGCTGTAAACCCCTGAATCGCCTTGAATATCAAGGAAGTGTCCCCGGTAGTGACCACACCTAAGCTGGGTGCACCCCACGGGTTTTCGGGCAACGCGTCCGTCACCGTCTCGATTTTTCTTGGAGGCGGATGTTGGGGAAACAGACGCCTTTCCGAGATGTCGCCTGGTATAAGTGAATAGAATGCGCGTCCTGCTTTCAACGGCGTTATAGAGGAGTCAACCGCGACGCCGTAGCTCTTGAACGCCCATGCAATTCGAGCCTTTTCTTGCGTGCGGCTGAACCGCGGAGGGGAGTTTTGCCAGATGGTGGAATGGACAACTCCGACGACACCAAGCGGTACCGCCAAGACGATGCTGAAAAGCACTGCCGCCCCTATAGCGCCTCCGACAAGCCAGCTCGTCCTCGCATAACCGCCCGGGCCCCTACCAAGCACTTGATCGCGTCTCGCCGACTCGAACGTCTCATACCAAGGATCGACGAGTCGCGCCAATTTTTCCGACGGCACATGCCGTTGCTGCAGCAGCGCCCGCGTCCTGCCCAGCCCTCGCTGCTCACGGGTTCTCAACCATACGGATGCAACAAATACCAGAACCGATGGCCCCATTACCATGAACGGTGCCGCCGCGCCACCAATCAAGCCCTTCGATCCTAGCCAGATGAATAGGATCAATGCCGGAACAGGTAGGATGCCGGAAAACAAGAGCAGAGCCGCTGCGACTACGCGTTCCGTTCGGAGACGGGATCTCGTTGCGGGCGCGAGCGGGGCATACTCGCGCATCCCGGTTATTACCGCTCCCATGTCCCCGCGACGGTCCGCCAAGACCTCGGCGATAGTAAGTGAGCCGAACCCCAGATCGAACGCCCGGCCAACTCGTCGTGAGAGTCTCCACGTAGAGGATACCGCAACTGCAAGCGCGACAACGCCTACGGTCCCGAAGATCAACGGTAACAGAGCAGCGAAGGACGTGACCGCCGAGGACAGTGATGGACCGATGCCGACGAGCACGAGGGCTGATACCGCAAACAACGAACTTGCTAGTAGCCATAAAAGTGCGAGCGTGACTCCCTTTCCCCGCAAGGCCTCGAGCCCTGGTGGTGGCCACTCGAGAAGGGCTCCGGCACCGGGCAAGAGACGCTTGGCAACTTCAGCCGCCGCGGGACGTTCCGTAGCCTTCTTACTCAGACACGCCGCAAGCAAGCTCTCGAACTCAGGATCGATGTCGCTCCGCAGTCGGGAGAGTTTGACCGGCTCGTCGCGAAGATGTGCGGCCATGATCTCTTGCGGCGACTTGATGTCAAATGGTCCCCGCCCGGTCAGCAGTTCGTAGCCGGTGAGTCCGACCGCATACACGTCGGTGCGGTCGGTTACCTTCTCCGCCAACAGCTGCTCGGGGCTCATGTACTTGGGGGTACCAATAGCCATGCCGGTCCGTGTGAGTTGCGTCTTGTCCTCGGAGTCTCCCCCCGGCCGGACCGCGGCTATACCGAAATCGGAAACCAGGACTCGGCCCGACTCCTCGTCGTAGAGAATATTGGCGGGTTTGATGTCGCGATGGATCACGCCGCGCTTGTGTGCGGCAGCAAGCGCCGATGCCACCTCTCCAAGTATGTGCTTGACCTCTTCGACTCCAAGCTCGCCCTCCTCACCCAGCCGCGCCGCCATACTCCTACCGGAGACGTACTGCATGACGAAGTACGGCGTGCCGTCCTCCAGCTCACCGAGCCCATAGATCGACACGACGTTGGGGTGCGAGATACCGGCTACTGCCTCCGCCTCTCGCTGAAACCGTGCCCGCGCACTCTGGTCAGCGGCCAACTCACCGGCTAACACCTTCACCGCCACGAGTCGCTTTAGCGCAGGCTCCCTAGCCAGAAACACGGACCCCATCCCACCCACGCCGATTTGGCGAATGAGCAGATAGTTGGGGCTCAAAGCAGCACGAAGCGATTTCTCGAGTTCGGGATCGGTGTGTTCGGCGCCATCAGGTTCCAATTCTGCAGCCGCCACGGTCGGCATGCTGGGCAATGAAGCGCCACACTTGGAACAGAAGTGGTCGTCGGGATCAAGATGTCCACCGCACGAAGGACAACGAGTTACATCATCTGCTGTATCGGCCATGGCTCCAAGACGATATGACTGAGATGGGCAAACATGCACCTGGATAACATGGCACGCAAGATGTAGTTACGCTCTTGGTTGCTACCGCTTACGCCGTCGCTTCCGCGGCTTGACCTTCGGCACCTTGGGCTCTCGATAACGCACACCGCGCCGAGCTCGACGCAGCCGATGCTCGTTCCCATCGTCGCCACCCACCAGCGCCACGGTCTGCGTCGTCGCTCGACCTGCTTCGATCTTGACATCCAATTCCAGTTCTTCCCGTCTGCCGTTCCAGCCGTCGTAACCGATACGCACGGTGTGAAGACCTGCGGCTAGTTGGAAGCGCGCGAGCAGCAGCTCGGCGGGTAACGTAGACCATGTTCGTGTGTCTGCCCGTTCGGTGGCCGCAGCCAGACCGCGGGTGGCAACACGTCCGAGGAATTCCCCTACGTCACCGGCCGCCTCCTTGCCCGCGGCCTCAGCTTCGGCCACCGCGATTTCCTTGAGTAGCCCTCGCGCAACCATCCGCAACAATATGGTTGGCTTTTCTTCCTCGAAGTCGCGCACCTCGATCGCGGAAAGGTCCTGCAACAATACAGGCCGGACAACCCGCCGGTCGACCGACACCCGGATGTTACCGGCACGCTTCGCGTCCAGCTTGTAGGACGGCCATGCAAGCGAGATCAGGTCAAGCCCTACTGCCGAGCCTGCGGTCGCGATCAAGACACCATCTTCGTGGCTCGGGTAATCGACTCCCTCCCGCGAAAGCTCGTTCATCACTACGAGCGTTCTAACGAGCACCTTTGCGGCTGCGATAATCGCCGAACCCACGTCGCCCGAAACAACCGCGTCTTTTTCGGACGCGAGAATTGGAATGTAGAGTTTCTGCTCCGCCCTATGCGACACGAACCCGTTCTCTATAATTACGAGCAGTTCGCCGGAATAAACCGCGGTTGTATCGCCTGCTCTATCATCATCCGAGCGGTCATCCAAATAGGTCTCGCGAGTCGTTTGAGCTACGTCATCGAAACCGAGTTCGGTCGCGACCTTTACAACATCCTCCACTACGGGCAGCGGTGGCGCGACTCCGTAGCTCTCCTCGTATTCCTCAAAGCCTGAGAGCGACTGCCGCAACGATACGACCGCATCGTTGTCCTCGCCGGCACTCCACTGCAACATGCCCGCGATGTATTGGACAGCCGCCGGATTGGTGAAACTGCGACCTGGATTGTCGTTGGCATAGCGCCTGACAAACTCATTCGCCTTACGAGCCTCGACGAGCGCGTTCTCGACGTCGTCCATTGCCAGGTAGTTCATCATCCCGTAGTAGTGGATCATCGACCACTCCTGCGCGGACGGATAGTAGTCCAACACCTTATCGTTGATGAGAAATGCAGCAATATTCTGGCGGATGCTCTTGGTATAGCGCTTACGAGCCAACCGCTCGGCATCTTGCAAGGCCTTATTACTCTCGCGGTAACGGCCCAGCCGGTGAAGGAAGAGACCTTCATTGAGCTTCCTGATGAGTTTGTCCCGGGGACCGCTCTTGATGAGCAGCGGCAGCGCGGTCGAATCGCGCAGCGTCAGGTAATGCCTGAGTGCCGCATCGTAACGTGGCAAGGAACTGTTGCCGTAGAACGGGGAGCCAATCGGGACGGGCGGAGGTGGTTCTCTATTCCCGGCGCACGCAAACACGGCCAACACGAGGGCACAACACGCCACGCGCTCCGCAACGACTCGGCAAGTCATTGCGGGCGCGACCCACCACGCTCGATCATTATCGGCGCGTGCGGCTGCGCTCGATGAACTTCTTGATTCGTTTCTGGTTGATCCAGACCCGCTCATTTGATTCGAGGTCGGTGAGGTTCAAGTCGATCTGATAGTAGATGAGTTCACGACCGCCCTCAACGTCTTCGATAGACGTTATCTCACCCACAAGAATGAAGTCCGCCCCCAACTCGTTTCGCATGCGCGCGCGCGACTCTGCCGAGGCGTGTTGCTGCTGGTCTTCTCGCTCCTCCCGCACCTGTCCGCGCTGGTCGCGGTCGGCCACTACTCGGGCGGTTCCTGTACGCAGCAACGCTGTCTCGATGTCCCGAAGAAACGCGTTGACAGCAATGTGTTCCGAGGTGCGGTTCCTAACCGACCCCAGGATCACGGCCGGCAGCTCGCCGTTGTTCGCCTGCTGGAACCGGCGCACCCATGGGTAGCTCAACGCGTCGTCGATCATCTCGTTGGCCACCAGGCGGGAGTCTGTGTCGTTCCAATATCCTGAAAGGTCGACTGTCTCGTCCGGATCGAGCCTGGTCACACGAGTACCGTGGCTACAACCAAAGGCGATCACGACAGCGACGGTGGGAAGGAAACATCGTCGTATGGGTATGAGCGAATACATTGTGACGGCCTCTCGGTTGTGTTGCGTTTATGGTCGTAGTAGCCAGTACACCTAAGCTGGTCACCGGATCCATGACGTCAAGTCCACACGCCCATGGGTCCAGAGCAACGACTAACTTCGCACTCGATCTATTTCCTCCATTGCCCGCTCGATGTCCGACGGCTCGTTGTACAGATGAGGCGAGAACCGGAGCAGTCCCTGCCTCTCCGAAACTACGACGCGCCTCGAGTTCAGATGCTGCGCGACTTCCGTTGCGGCTTGGCCGGAGAACCGGGCAGCCACGATGGACGTGCGCTCTTCCTCGCCTTGGGGTGAAACGATCTCGACGCCGCGCTTCTCAAGCCCTTCGATCAGGAGACCGGTAAGCCGCAGGTTGTGTTCCCAGATGCGGTCGACGCCAATCCGTAGCAGGTACTCGATCGATCGTGCGAGACCGATGGCACAGCCATAGGCCATAGTACTGACCTCGAAGCGCCTCGCCGTCGCCGGTAGATCGAGGCGGTTTGCCTGCAGATCCCACATGTCTCGGTGACTGCGGAACCCCACCACACCAGGATCGAGCGTGTTCTGCAAGTCCGGCGCGAGATACATGACCGCTACTCCGAATGGGCCACAGAGCCATTTGTATCCCGATGCGACCAAGACATCCACGCCGGAAGCCGTGACGTCAATCGGGACCGCACCGAGCGATTGTGTCGCGTCGACTACGAGCAGCGCACCGTGCTCGTGAGTGACATTCGCGAGCTGCTTCACGTTGTACCGCTGCCCGCTGCTGTACTCCACGTCGGAAATGCAAACGACAGCAGTGCGATCGTCGATGAGCCGGATCAGATCATCAGGCTGCACGTAGTTGTTGGTTCCTTCGGCCAGTCTGATCTGAGCCTTCGTGTGTTGCGCGACGCGAACCCACGGGTAGATGGTCGTTGGGAATACCACGTCCGTACTCACCACAGTTGTATTGGCCCCGGGTGCTACAGCCCATGCAACGGAGGCAAGCAGCTCCGTTGCGCTAGAACCGATCGCTATGTCTTCCGGCCGAGCGTTGACGAGACGTGCTACAGCGGCGTGCAGCTGCGCAAATACATGCTCTTCGGCATTCTCATCGAAATTGAGAGTTCCATTATCGGCCAGATCCCTCAGCCATTCGATCGTTGCGGTCTCGGCTCCTTTGTACATCAGCGCAACGGAAGCGGTGTTCAAGTACGCGCACTCGTGACTGGCGGGGAAGTCGGCTGGATTGACGATGGGTTCCATCAACAGTCCTACCATCGTTGTTTGGATTTGGAGAGATACATTCTAGCAGTAAAGTGAGGCCACCGGCGAACTACTGCAACTCTAGCCCCTCCATACGTCTCTGACACGCCGAACACTTTAGGTCCACACTGATCGCGGTCCACGACTTGGGCGGACTTCCACCGAAACTCCGCTCCTCTACTCCGTCGTCCCTCTGCTTGCTCGCCACGCTTCCGGTGACCACCATAATTGCGCCGTCCAAAGAGCAACGGACATTTTGCAAGTTCCCCATGGCCTGCTCTGTAATCTTCGCCTCACCCCGCACCGTGTAATCGCTCTTGGAATCTTGCAGTAAAAATGTCATCGCCCTCTAGACCATCGCTACTCGTGTTGGGGAGCATAGTATTTGCGCTCTAAACCAACTCTCCGCAAGCGCCGTTCTTTATTCGGTAATAACCAAGGATTGTGTACGGTTTGTGGACAGTTCGGCTGTGCGTTACCCGGGCTATTGGTCACTTCTCCACGCCATGCGGAAAATGTGCACAACGGTTTTCCGGCGCGTGTCCACACAACATTGGATCGCGGTCACGTGATCTCGATCTAGACCGTCGCGCCGGACGCGACGGAGCAAGGCCGTCAGAAAAGCTTGATTCCCAGCTTCAACTCGATCTTGAGCTTTACCTCCACCGGCGCATCCTTCAACTCGAACCGGTCACCCACGCGCTTGATGACCATCGTGCGCGGCGGCCCCTTGCCCTTTCCCTTGCCCTGGTTGCCCGCTCGGTAGTGAACGATTTGTAGGTCGCCTTTCGTCTCGACCTTGATAACGTCGAACCCCTCGGCTTTGAGCACATCTTGGGCCGAAGATAGCACCAACTCCACTGTGACCTTGCCCGGTTTGTCGCTGGTCTTGCTCTTTTTCTTACCTCTACCCTGAGCCTCTGCCGTCGTAACACCCACTGCGATGAGAAGAGCAACAGTCAGCAGAGTTCTAGTCCATTTGGGTAAGTGCGTCATTTGCGTAACTCCGTCGAGATTTTTGGTCGCCCACGGTACCCCACCAACTGGAAGATAACTAGAACCCATCTGGGAGTAGTGATACGGAACACTACTTGGGTATCCAAAGGCTCAACAACTTGCCATGCCCGGTGTTCAACAGTATGTCTGATCCGAGTTTCATCTCGACCTATACCGAAACGGTGCCCTCCGAAGTGAGCAAACCCGGACTCAAACGGATCCTTGGAGTGGGTGACGGCCTCGCGCTGGGTGTCGGTCTAGTTATCGGAGTCGGAATTCTTCGCACCCCGGGATTGATCGCGGGCTATCTTGGCAGCCCGTGGCTCATCTTGAGCGTCTGGATTGCGGGTGCAGCGATCGCACTGGCGTCCGCGATGGTTTTTTCCGAGATGGCCGCAATGTACCCGGAGGCCGGCGGCAAGTTTGCGTACGCGAGGAAAGCCTTCGGACCGGTCGGTGGGTTCGTTGCGGGATGGAGCGAGGTGGTCGTTACACGTGGCGGATTTCCGGCCGCGTCCAAAACCATCGTGATTGGAGAGTATCTAATTCTCCTAACTGGTTGGGGCGCCATACGATCTTGGGCCGCTGCCGTAGTACTGGGCTTCTTCCTACTACACCTCTTGGGTCTCAGGGCCGGTCGCGTTTTTCAAAACGTCGTCACGTCAATCAAAGTCATTGCCATTCTGGCCATTATCGCAGCGGGCATACTTGGTGGGACAGGTGCATCATGGGAGCCCACCGCAACCATCTCACCGGAGCGCGGCCTGCTCCTCGGGTTCGCGCTTGCCTACCTATCCATCTCCTTCACCTATTACGGATGGGACGATGTCATCAAGATGGCAGAGGAGATCCGCGAGCCCGGCAGCAAGCTGCCAAGGATTCTCCTTGTCGGCGTGGTAGGAGTTGCGGTGCTGTACATTGCCATCAACCTGGCATTCCTGAGTGCGCTGTCGCCCCAAGAGATGGCGGGTTCGCCGCTTGTTGCAGCGGACGCAGTTGCAGTGGCTTTCGGGGAACGCGGACGGACCTTCATCACAGTTACGTCACTGGTCATTCTTATCAGCAGCCTAAATGTGAATTTCCTGGGCATACCGCGCGTGACCTACGGCCTGGCGCAGAACGGTCTGGCGCCCAACAGCTTCCTCAAAGTAAGCAGCGGCGGCACTCCACTCGGCGGACTCTTCCTGGTGACCGCATTGGTGTTCCTGTTGGCAATGACTCGCTCCTTCGAGTTCCTAATCCAGTTCATGATGTTTGTGGCGATCTCGGTAGACGCGATGATCTTGATCGCTCTTTTCCGCCTGCGCCGAACGCGGGCAAAGCAACCGCGTCCCTACATGGTGCCGGGTTACCCCTGGATGCCGGCAATTGTGGTGCTCTTGTACGCGATGATATTGGTCCTGGTCGCCGTGACCCAACCAAAGTTGGCGCTTGGCGGGGGTGTGCTGTTGGCAGTATTGCTAGTCACCGGCGTGATCTGGTCCAGGGTCACATTGAGAAGCTAGTATAGTGCGTCAGAGCCTCTTCGCATTGTCGGCGCCGGCCGATCCTCAGACGGACCGCCTAAGGAAGCGGCAGGTGAACTGCTACACAATACACTAGAAACGAGCCTCAGCCTTGGCCGCTTCCCGACGGGCCATCCCAGGAAACCAACTACTTGTACTGCTTCCCGTGCTTGATGACGATGTCGACGTCCTGTAGCAGCGATATGTGTCGCAAGACGTCCCCGCGAACCGCGATGATGTCGGCATACATACCTTCCGCCACGGTACCCACCTGATCCGCAACACCCATGAATGCCGCCGGCCAGTAAGTGGCGGCGCGGATCGCCGTCATGGGATCTACACCGAGTTGATCGACCCAGACCTCCAGTTCCCACCATGTCGATTGAGAGTGGAAGTTTCCGGGCACGCCCGAGTCCGTTCCTATCAGCATGACCAACCCCGAACTCCGCAACTGATTGAACTTCCGCGCCAATGTCGGTTTCCTGAGCGGTGTCAACTGAAAGTACGGCAGTTGATCGAAGTGGCTCAGTGACTGTGCGATGTCCGCGACGACCGAATCGGGCAATCCTTCATGCCAAGAAGGGTCGTCGAGCAATTCGGGATTCTCTTTGATGTAATCGTTGTTGTACAGGACGGAGATCGTGGGCGTCCAGTAGAGCGGGCCAATGTTCATCTGCGCCGTCCGCTCATCTATCATTGCGACTACGTCGGCCGGATAGCCCGGAGCGGATGAGAGGCCGGTATGTTCGAAGTTATCGACGCCGGCTTTCAGGCCGCGTCTGATTTCCTCCGGCCGGTGTCCGTGAGCAACCACCTTGAGGTCATGCCTGTGTGCCTCATCGACCACCGCACTCACTTCTTCCATCGTCATCTGATCCTGGTCGATCAACTTGATGACATCTACGCCGGCTTTGGCGAGTCTTTGCACCTTGCGTCTAGCGTCGTCCGGACCGTCGACGCCCCAGCGGAAGGCCTCGGTGCCCGGATAGGGTTCGTGCTGGATGAACGGCCCCGATACGTACAAGGTTGGACCCGGTATTTTCCCCGAGTTTACGGCGTCACGAACACGGATACTTTCAGCGAGTGGCCCACCGAGGTCCCGGGCACTCGTGACACCGGCCATGAGGAGTTGCTTGGCCGATGACGGCATGATCAGCGATTCGAATATCGGTGGATACGTCTTGTCCCAATGGTCGTAGTCCGAGTGTCCATTGATCATGAGATGCACGTGCATATCCCAGAGCCCCGGTAGGACTGTCATTCCCTCGGTGGAGATGATTTCGGCACCGTCCGGTATCGCGATCTCCCCGATGCGCCCAACTGCTGCGATCCGTTCGCCCCGAACGATTATGACGCTGTTCCTCAAAGGCGCAGCACCATATCCATCGATCAGAGTACCGCCCACGAGCGCTTTGACGGACGCCGTTTGTCCCAACGCGGGCGGCGTCACGGAAGTCATGGACAGAACGAAGGTGGCAAGCTGAACCCAACGTGACATTTTCATAGCCAATCTCGTGAGTGGAAGTGAGTCCTAATCCGACAAGTGGGTTGGTAAGATGCCAGGCAACGCTGCCTCCAACAACCCGAAGGGCTCCGCTGGACGACTGGTTCGAATACCGCTTGGAACACCATCCTCAGTTCTTAAGACGCGTGGCCGAAGCCCGGGAGGCGATCAGGCGGGGGGAGGGTGTGGCGATCGAGGCACTCGATATCTAATGAACTTCGCGCTGATTCTATGCCGACCGGGTTGCTTCCAAGAGTCGGTGGTCGGTGGTAAGCAGTTCGAGCCCTTCGATATTGCGGCGCGCTAGCAAATAGGTGGCAAGATGGATCGCATCGAGCGTGCGCAGCAAGATACGTGGTGCAACCTGCTCTGCCATCTCGCAAACCGTAGGTGTGAGTTCCCAAACTTCACAGTGGTTCCACACGGCTGCAGTGTCACGTGCCGCGTCGGAAATCTGTTCTTCTGAAGCCTGGCCGAGCGCTCGAAGACGAAGCAGGGCTCTGGCAGTCTCCACGAGCGAGAGCCGCGAAGTGATGAGTGTGTGTGCAGACTTGATTCTCTTCTCGACGACAGGGCTCGTGCCCGATTCCAGAACCGCACGCAGCACAGCCGAAGTGTCCAGGTAAAGGGCGCCTGTCACAGTTAGGGTGAGCGTTCGCCGCGCAGCTCGTCAAGCAGACGTGTTGCAGTACCCTCGGCCAGTCCGATGCCGGGCGCCTTCCACGACCAGCCCTGCTTGGAAAGCTTGGCCCTGGTCAGCTCGCCGTCGTCCGCGAGGGCACCCAGCCGATCTTCCGGCCCGTCACCCCGCGGTAGGCTACGGCGCGCCGGCCGGATCTCGGCCACCACCTCATCGCGATCGGTGACCAGCAGCGACTCACCGGCCTTGACTAGTCGGATGTACTCGGAGAGTCGGGCCTTGAGTCGTTTGATTCCAACAGCTTTCATATGACAATAGTAGTTACTAGTAGTCACTTGGGCAATGAAGGGACCTGGCGAGCCGCATCTTCCTGATCGATCGAAGGTTCGCGTCTAAACCCGCACCACGATCTTCCCGAAACTGACGTTCGACTCCATGTGCTGATGGGCCGCGGGTACTTCTTCAAACCCGAACACCCGATCCACAACGGGATGGACGGATCCGAATTCGAACAGCGGGATAACCTGTTCGCGGAACGAGCGTGTGACGTCGGCCTTTTCTTCAGTCGAGCGCGCGCGCAACACGGTGCCCTGCACACGGAGCCGTTTGCCCATCAGAACCCTCAGGTCGACCTCCGCGCGACGCCCCGCGGTCAGGCCTACGATGATCACTCTGCCGCGTGGTGCCATCGCTTCGAGTGTAGCGGGAAACACCGGACCGCCGATCAGGTCCACAGCCGCATCAACGCCTGACCCGGTGATCTCGAGGATACGTGGCACGAACTCGTCGGTGGAAGTATCGATGCCCGCGAACATTCCCAACTGTTCCGCCCTTATCAGCTTCTTTGCGGTTCGGCTAGTACCGATGCAACGCGCGTTGCGCGCCGCGATCAACTGAAGTGCCGCAGTGCCCACACCACTGCCTACCGCGTGCACCAATACCCACTCGTCCGCCGTCACTTCCAAGCGCTCGAGCGCATCGTGTGCCGTGATGAACGCCTCGGGGATGGCCGCCGCCTCTTCGACCGGTAGTTCTTCCGGAATCGGAACCACGTGAGACGCATGCGTGATCAGATACTCTGCGTAGGAGCCCCCGCCCACGATCCCCATCACACGATCACCCACCTCCACACCGGCGACGTCAGAG
This sequence comes from Gemmatimonadota bacterium, assembly GCA_036679605.1. Classification (GTDB taxonomy): domain Bacteria; phylum Gemmatimonadota; class Gemmatimonadetes; order Gemmatimonadales; family GWC2-71-9; genus JAZDCZ01. The sequence continues at coordinate 4,346 of JAZDCZ010000069.1, read as the reverse complement.
CCTAACGCATCGACCTCGCCCGCAAACTCGAGACCGGGAATGTCCTCCGGAGATCCGGGTGGCGCGGGGTACATTCCAAGACGCTGCAGGATGTCTGCCCTGTTGATTCCAAATGCGCCAACACGAACTCGGAGTTCGCCGGCGGCCGGCTCGGGCACCGGCACCTCTTGCAACACCAGCTCTTCAGGACCTCCAGCATTCTCTATGACTATGGCTCGCACTCTAATCTCCTGATGTCCCGACAGTGACACCACACACGGTTACCGCGATCTCAGCCGCAACCATCCGTCCACAGAGAGTCGATCCCACTCACTTGGCACCAGCAGCAAGAAAACGAGAAGCATCACTCGGGGGATCACGTGGGTATGTAACTCGTAGAATGGGCTGGCGAGGAGATGGCCGAAGGTGACGAGCAACAGATCGAACCCCAGCGCGATGAGTGCAGCCCGCGTCTTGAACCCCACCAACACCAACGTACCCGCCACCAGTTCTACCACTGGAACCGCGGTACCTGTAAGCCATAGGGACCAGATGGGAAGGAAACTCTCACTGTATTGGCCCACGAAGAACTGTCGTGCGTGATCGAGCGGACCCATCACGAACACCTTGTGAACACCCATCATGAAGAACATGAGACCCAACACGCCGCGCGCGAAAAACACACCCCACGTTTTGCCTTTCATCTCTATCCTTTCACGTCAGCTTCCCACTCCCAGTCCCTTTTCCCTTTCCCGAGAACTATTGTCCCACAATCTCCCCGAGCGTTTCGAGCACCCGCACTCCCGCCATCCCCGCTCGGTCGTCAGCGTCCCAGTTCGGGTTGTAGGCCGTCAAAGCAGCAGCGCGCACAACAAAGCGCGCGCCAATCATCTCCAAGGCGGCTTCCAGCTCTTCTATCAGCAGACCTCCGGGCGGACTGTGTTCGTTCGCCGGGACCGTATCACGATCGAGTACGTCTAGATCCACATGGACGTAGACTTCCTCGACACTCTTGCCAAGCGACTCCACGGCAGGAGAAAACCACTGGTCCACTTCCGTAGGACGCACAGAATCGTTGGGCATCACGATCACTCCCGACTCGTCGAGTAGCTTTTGCTCAGCAAGATCCAGGTCCCTCACTCCCATGAGCACCGTGCCTTGTTCCCGTACCGGAGTGAAACCCGGAATCGTGCGCGCCGCCGCTGTCCACGATCCACCCGTCAAGATGTTCAACGCCATTCCATCAAAGAAACCGCTGGCACTAGTATCCGGAGAATTGAAGTCGCCGTGTGCGTCGAACCAAGTTACGCCGATGGCATGGTCGTCCAGGCCGGCAATCGTGCCCAGACAACTGTTGCAGTTTCCAGCAAGCACGATCGGACGTTCTCCGCTTTGGCACGCGGCCCGAACTGCATCGCTCAGGAGCGAATTGATCTTGAGGCAGGCGCCAACCTCGTGACCGGGTGGGTCAGGTAGATGCACCGTTGCTATGGAGAGTTGGTGACCTGATTTCGTGAGAGCTTGATCGGCACCCAGATCGAGCAGCCGGTTCGGTCCCGCGCCCATGCCACGGTCGCGGTGTCCTAGATCGTAAGGAACGAGAATCAGGTTTATGGACATGTGCGTTGTCTCTGACCTGCGGTTCCCGGGTCACCCTTCAAGTTTCACTCCTCACGATGCGCTTCCCGCTTGCTGCTCGTGCTCCAAATTGCCTCCCCACCGTCCCCAAAACAGCCGCACTCCATGCTAGTAGCATCGGATATGAAACCGTAAGCAACACCAAGCCGGCGCTCGGCAAGCCCATCACCCCGCCGGCACGTCGCGCCAGTTCCATTGCAGGTCCTTGTGTAGCAGTCCAAATAAGCAGAAAAGCCCAACCCAAACCTGCGGCGATCGCGGCGTTGAAAGCGGGACGTTCCCAGGCACGTGCGAGGAGACCCCATACGAGCCCCAATACGGGAACGGCCAACCATCCGAACGCATAGGTCAGCAATGCGAATGCTATGGCCAGGAGTCCGACTTGGGCGAGCGTTCGGCGTGCCATTCTAGTTTCCGCCCGGTTTCAGAGTCAACTCGCCGGCGATATCGCTGTCGAGCAGATCTTCTGGAGTCTTGGGAAACAGCACCTCATCCAGTTCACCATCGACCCATCGTTCGATGTTGTTGTCGTACCATGCGCTCGCCGGATTGCCCGACTGGCCACCCGGATAGATCGCCCAGGCCCGTACCTCCGGCCCAAGTTCGACGACCATACGCCAGCTCGCCCCATGCGACCCTCTACCGGAAGACGGATTGAGGTTGCCTGGTCCGCCCTGCACCGGCAGATTGAGCGCCGACAAAGATGGGAAGCCCAACAGGTGGCGAATATTGGTGTGGCGAATGGTATCCCAGCGCCAACCTCCTGCACCTGCATCGCCATACCGGTCGATCGCCTCTCGGAAGGCTGACTTCAAACTTGCTGCCATAATGTCGTCGCGTGTCTCGATGCTGTCGGTGCTTCTATTGTCCCACCAGATGTTGTCGGGAAAACTCAGCAGCTCTGCAAGAATCGCCTGTGCAGGCGTCGCGACACGGTTGCCATTCAACGACGGTTGCAGTTCATCCCAGGTGCGTTGGGTCAATTCAGCCATGGCAAGTTCAAAGAGGACAGCCCGCTCGTTTTCCTTGGTGTATTCCCGATTCCACTCGCCCAGCAGTCTCGCCGCCTCGGACAGGTCACCGTCGGACGTGTCAGCCAAGACATGTCGGGCAGCATCCAAGAACATCGGCACGAACAGATTGGCCTTTTCGTTGCCCGGGTCGGTGTGAAAACGGCGCATGGCTTCTGGAGTAACTTGTGAATCCGCTCGGAGTAACCGATTGATCCGCATCGCACGCCACGGCGATGGCCAATTGACACCGAAGTATTCGTCGGTCACCAACGGGTCGAGTGGCTGCTGGTTAGCTGACGCCAAGAAACCCTGCGCCGGGTTCTTAGCATACGGATAGCTGTTGACTGGCCAGTATCCCTGCCAATCGTTCTTACTGCTCGAACCGTTTCTAATCAGTCTGCCGTCGCCGTCACCCGGCCTGATGGGGAAATGCCCAATAGATCGGATAGCGATATCGCCGGCACGATCGGCCACGATCATGTTCTGTGCAGGCGCGAAGAACGTCTCCATGGTCTTGAGCAATTCATCAACTGAGCCGGCGCGATCGACCTCGATGAAACCTGGACTGGCACCCGACTCATCCAGCACGGTCCACCGCATCGACACGACTCTGTCTCCACCAAAAATCAGCGGACCCCGATGGGTAAAGTATGTCGTATCTATGGCGAGTACTTCTCCCGCCTGATCTAGATAAGTCTCTAGGCGGCGCTCTAGATTTCGCCACTCGCCATCCACCATATACTGCGTCGGCGCATCCCGATCATCCAGCGGTACAAATCGAGTACGTCGGCGCCGGTGTTCGTCATGCTCCAAGCGACGTCGCGGTTAAAACCGATCACGACCCCCGGGATGCCGGGGATCGTGACTCCGTAGACATCTAGTTCGCCTGGCACGACGATGTGTACCTCATACCAGATCGACGGCAGTGTAAGATCCAGATGTGGATCGCCTGACAGCAAGGCGAATCCATTCGCAGTACGACTCGGAGCGACCGCCCAGTTGTTACTGGCATGCGCGCGCTCCTCGTCAGCCGGCGACTGAGTGCTTGACGCAACCGGACGATGGACTTGGCGAGTGTTAGAAACATCCGGCGCCGGTAGCGGCTCGAACTCAAACCGCGGTTCCACCTGACCATTCGGCTGAATCGGCTCCTGGATCGGGTTGTTGAGTGGGAATAGTGCGTCGGCGGCATCCTTGCCAACTAGCGCTTCCACTCGCTCGCTCCACTGGTCATACGACGAGAAGGCCAGCGTATATCCCATCCGCTTGAAGAGATAGATGCTGTGTATCGGCTTCCAGCGTTCGGGCTGCAGGTTGAGAAAACGATATTCCAGCGGAAGATCCTCGGGACGCATTTGCTCGATCCACGCATTCACACCCTGCGCGTACGTTGCGAGCGAGCGAAATCCAGATGACCTGGGGCTCAGACTCGTCATGTTTCGCTCTGCGCTCCACGCCAACCCTAGAGAGCGCTGCCTGCGATCGAGTTCGAGCGCACGCCGTCCCGCAATTTCGGTCAGACGTCCCGCCGTCGCACGCGTTTGGATCTCGAGTTGGAACAAGCGATCCCGCGCCACGACATACCCCAGTGCACGCATCGCGTCTGTCATGGACGATGCCCAGATGTGCGGTACTCCGCGCCGATCGTACACGACCCGCACTTCTTTGCCTAGCGAGCCGATTTGACCGGAAAACTCTTGGGGAAGCTTGGCAACA
>JAZDCZ010000068.1:0-42308 GCA_036679605.1 Gemmatimonadota bacterium | reverse complement strand
ACTCCCGAAGTCACTTGATGGCAGCAGACAATTGTCGGCATTGCCTGGGATGCCTTATCAGCAAAGGCTTTGCGGGGAAACCGTAAGAAAATGCACGAAAAGGACGACTACCCCATAGCGCGTGCTATGGCCCATCGAAGCCCTGCTTGTGCGAGCGCACCTGCTGGATCTCGCGCTGGCGCGATTGGTCAACAGACTGCTTGCTTTGTTGGTGGGCGTGCTGCTGATCTGCAGCCTTGAATTCGAGCTCGATACGCTGTCCGTTGCGGACTGCCCCGCTCAGTTCGCTGCGCGCGAACCGGACTGCATCATTGCGACCTGTTTGGACCAACACATGGGTGTCGGTGATCTCGATGACCTGGCCGGCTACCTTTCCCTGCGCGAGCTTGGAATCTGTGATGCGAAGTGCGCTTTGCTGTCGCTGCACGCCCCGCACCGATGAAGCTCCATCCGCACTCAGAACAGCCGATTCGCGACTTCCTTGCGCGCTGACTCGCTCTCGTTCATTTCCTGGATTCCGCGGATCGCGTTCCCGATCCACGTTGACGCGCTGTCCTGGGGCTTGTCCTGCCGCTTGCCGGTAGGCTCCGTCTGAGATCCGGTTACCGTCTCGGAGTTCGTCGATGCGGGCTTGGAGTCGTTGTTTGATGTGCTCATTTGTGCCTTCCGATCTAAGGACGTCGATATTGTCGAAACCCCGCAGGTGAACGGGGTTGGCCCGATCCCGGACATCTATGATATCCAGCATCAGGGCATTGCCAAACTGGGTTGCGAGCTGCTGGATGCTGTCGGGCAGTCCCCCTTGAATCTGCGCGATGGTGGCGATGCTTGAGCCTCTTCCTTCCTCGTAGTACCTACGCAGAGTGTTGTCCAGGGCTTCCTCAGACCGCGCATGGACAACGATGATGTGTGGACGAGCGCCGGCTGCGATCGCTCTTTCGATCTTTTCCCGACTGGTGTCAAAGTTGGACAGTTGCCCTTCGTACACCATGAGTGCGTCCGCTGGCAGGACGTTCTGCTTCAAGACCATCGACGTCTTGCCAGCTCCCGGAGAGCCACTCAGCAGGTAGACCGTTCCGCGCCCCTCCTCTCGTGGGGCGGAGAGGTTTTCGCCATAGAGTGCAGATGCCAGAACAGCGGCGGAATTGTGAACTGCATTGTTGTATCGATTCCGACTTTCTGCTGATTCTCTGTACTCCGCGAACATCTCCTTGAATAAATCTGCGGCGACATACCGCCCATCAAAAGACCGCGGATCCTGTCGGTACTCGCCGATGATCCTCCCTGGATCCTGCGTAGCGGCCTCGATCGCGTGGCGCTGTACCTCCATGCGATCAGGTTCCTCGAAATGCTTGTAGCGGATGTTCTCAAGCCTCATGAAGCCCCTCGTGGCTTAGGTTTTCGGGTGGTTTACGGCAACTGTTTGCATCGCTTGCACGGCAGTGCGCTGCCGACCAGATGAGGTACGACAGCTACGTTTCACATAATTTAATTGAATTGATTGTGGGCATCGGCAATGCACCCTGCCAATGGATGGCCCCACTAAAGGAGGGAGATGATTAAATCAACGGTTGTAATGCGGCAACTAGAATTCCTTTCCTTTGAAAATAAATTATACTCACCCCCGAACTTGATTCAAGTTTAGCGCTGGCCAGCGGGAAGAAACGGCCAGCTCCCGAGATGAGGGGAATTCCTTGAAGAACACCGCCGCGAAATGCACCACAGCCAACCGTGTGCCAGCACTGCTTGCCGTCGTTGGCGTGCTCCAGATGCTCGATTGGCACAGCACACTCAGCGCCGCAGAGAATCGTCTCGAAACCAACAAGCTCATCAACTGGCTCGGGCAGTGGATCGGCTTCTCGGCGGCCCTTTCCTCGATCAAGTCCATTCTGATCGTCAGCTTGCTGGCCGGCTTCCTTTACTGGCGCAAGCACAAGGGCATCTACGACACCGAATTCGTGGTCTGCCTTTCCACCGTAGCTCTGGTGTACGGGGCCGTGGTGTTCAACAACTACCTGCCTTAGGCGTGCTCGCCTTTCCGTCCTGAACAGTTGGGTCGCGTCTGTCGACGGTTTCCGCCGTGCAGTTGCACCCGCTGCCAACCACCTAGTAGAGGATCTATGCGTTTGTTCCGAACCGCCACCTTGGCGCTGATTTGCGCCACACACGCTGCAGCAAGCTACGCCGGCTTCAACGAAGAGTTCTTCAAACGCTTTCCTTCGGCTCAAGGCGCCAAGGTGGAAGCGGCCTTCCCGGGATTTCATTCCGTAGTCAAAGGCAAGGAGATCTTCTTCATACGCGACGATTTCTCGGTGCTTGTATCGGGCAACGTGATTGACCTCAAGACCAACCGGTCCCTGACAGCCGCCCTTGAGGAAGCTAACCGGCCCAAGATCGACGTGGCCCAACTGGCGTTGAAGGACGCCATTAAGTTCGGCAACGGGGCCCGACGTCTCTACGTGTTCTCGGATCCGGACTGCCCTTACTGCCGCATGCTGGAAGACAGCTTGGTGAAGCTGACCGATGTGACGATCTATGTCTTCCCGTTCCCGCTTGCGCAGCTGCACCCGAACGCGCCGGGCGTCTCGGAGGCGATCTGGTGTCAAGCCGATCGAGCACAGGCCTGGCGCGACTACCAGAACATCGCGCACCAAGTGCCAGCGAACGCTCTGGTCCCGGCTTGGCGCGACTACCTACGCAAGCACGGCCAACCGGAGCAACCGACCTGCCCGAACCCAATCGCACGCAATTTGGCCTTTGGCGAGAAGTGGAACATTGCGGGCACTCCAGCGCTCGTGTTTGAAGACGGCACGGTGGTTCCGGGTGCCATTTCAGCAGAGCGGATCGAGGCTCAACTCACTTCGTCCCATAGCACAACCCGGAGCGCCGCCAAATGAAGAAGCAGCTTGCCAAGTTCGCTGCAATCGTTGCTTCGCAAGGCCGCTACAGCGTGCTGCACGCCTGCGTACTAGCCACGGTCTGCACTGTCCTTTTGATGCTCGCCACAGCATCAGAACTGGGGCCGCTCGGTCCGCTGATCGTCGCTGCAGCGTTCTATTTGGCGTTCGCGGCAATGAGCGTGGAGGTCGCATTGGGCCTGTTTGCTTTGACGCGCGTGGCTGCTCAGCGACTTCAACGCCATCTCGACTGACCCCGAATGGTACCGGCCGCGTTGCGCTTGCTCCTCCCCGTCGCCGCTTGCTTGCTGTTGAGCCCCGCCGCGAACGGCGAACCGCTGCCCACCCGGCCGCACGTCCGGGTTCCGGCGCTCACCCATGCGTGCTTTCAGCATGCCTCGAACCGGCGCAAGCTGGATCTGAACCTGTTGCTGGCGATCGGCAAGGTCGAATCGAACTATCGCGCTGAAGTCACGAACGAGCGTTCGAGCGCCATCGGTGTCATGCAGATCATGCCGTTCCATCTTGGTTGGCTGAAGAAGTACGGCATTTATGAGCGGGATCTGTACGACGCCTGCACCAACATCAATGTCGGAAGTGCTCTGCTCGCCGACTTCATGCGCATGTATGGCGGTGACACCTGGCGCGCAGTGGGTGCCTACGGTGCCGGAATTAAGCCAGAGAAGGAAAGGGCGCGTGTTGCCTACGCACAGCTCGTCCGCGATGTGTACCAACGCCTCACGCAACAGCCCGCGCAGGTGAGCAACGGCACTGCCACCCCCCCCGTTTCCCAGCCGGTCGCTGCCAGCCGGCCCCAACTGGTGATCCAGCAATGAATCTCCTCATCCCCCTCGTTGCCGCAGCGATCTTCGCCACCGGCGTGGCGTGCGCAGAGGACCTCGGCACCCGCGCGCAAACCTACCGGCTCGACCGCGACGCAGCTGAGCAGTTCAAAGATGTCTTGCGAAAGAAGGAGGCGACGGGCGAACTTGACCAGTTCTGGCGCAACTACCGCGAGCGCACCCTGGACACCATCAAGAACCCACCGTCGCTGGGCATTCGCACGGACTACCGCGTACGCACTGAGCTGCGTGCTCTCCGCTTTGTGGTGCCCAGCGACTACAAGGACCAGGACGGGCGCGTCATCGTCAAGCGGGGCACCGTAGTGGAGCCACTGAAGCAGATGCCATTGACCAACGGCTTGCTGTTTATCGATGGGACCGATCCACAGCAGGTGGCCTATGCGGTGAAGCGCTCGCAAGCCGAGCCGCTGAAGATCGTTCTGACAGCAGGTTCGGCCTACCTGATGCGGCTCAAGTACCGCGACACCCCTTGGCGTGGTGGCAAGGGCGTGCCGTTCTATCTCGACCAAAGAAAGATGATCATCAGCAGCCTGTCCCGCCTATACGGCATTGACGTGTCCAGTGTGCCCGCCGCCCTCTATCAACAGGGCGATAAGCTCGCCATCGAGTTCGGCATGGGAGGTGTGCAATGAAGGTCCTGTTCCGTCTCGTCCTGGTGCTGGCATCAGCACTGTGGTTGCCGGCCACCTCAAATGCCCAGCAGATCTGCAACGGCAAGTTCCCGAACTTGATCACTGACGTTTGCTACGACTGCATCTTCCCGATTGGAATCATGGGCGGCCTGCTCAACCTGGGCGTCTCAGGCGACGACTACGACACCGGCGCAAGCAAGACGCCCATCTGTGTCTGCGTCAACAACCTTGGTATCGGAACGCCGGTTTCATTCTGGGAGCCGCGCTACATGGTCGACACCACGACCAAGCCCGGCTGCATGCCCCTCCTGGCGGGGGTGGACATCAACACGCCATATAACGCGGCTGAATACGGTGGCTTCAATACGACCAACGCGCATATTGGCGGCCGTCGAAAGTCAGCTTTCATGCACGTGAACGAGTACATCAACCCCGTGATGTCCGCGATTGGCGCTGTCGTGGCCAATCCGTGCTTGGACAATCGCTCGTTCGATGTGCCGTTCCTCAGCTGGGCCGATCCGACCTGGAACGACGACGCGCTGTCACTCATCCTGACTCCGTATGCCTATCCATTTGCCGGAGTTGCAAGCGTTGCCGCCGAACTGCCGGACGCCATCGCCGCAACCTTCAGTTTCCCCTATGCGACGCTGTTCTGGGTCGCTGGCGCTTGGGGGCCAATGTATCCACTGACCGGCAATGTCGCGGTGGCCAACTCGCAGGAGCAGGTGTCACACCTGATGATCGCCCGCCTGTTCGCCAAGTTGCATGCGGCGGGCACTCAGCAGTCCACCGCCGGCCAGGAGGCCCTGGGTTCGTGCGGGGCACTAGGGCTTCCACAGCTTGTGATGGACAAACGTCAGTACAAGACGAATCGCATCTTCCCATTCCCCGACAACCTCTGCACACCCATTGGTCGGCCTCTTGCCTTCCAGGAGACAGGCGCTTCGCGTCCGCAGGACAAGGACTATGGCTACTTCATCTTCCAGCGCAAGGACTGCTGCGCAACGATGTCGTTGGCGAACTGAGGGTTCACGATGAAACGTTTAATCGCACTCATTACTCTGGCTGCCCCGTCGCTGTGCGCCACTGCGCAGACGCCACTCCTGGACGCGATGACAGCTCGCTGGAACACCTTCATCTTCGTGTCGACGAAGATGCCTCGTCAGTCGCTGGTCGAGTTGGCACGCGAAGCAAGTCAGGCACAGGCCGTCATTGTGCTCACAGGATTTGGTGGCACTGAGGACACGCTGGTTTCTACCCAGACCTTCGCCGCCGAGATCAACAACATCTGTTGCCAACAGAAACCCGCCCGCTGGATCGTGGATCCCGTCCTCACGCGCCGATACAAGGTGGTCGGCGCCCCCACCTTTGTCGTCGGTCACGGCAAGAGCGATAGCCCCAACGAATTCTCAAAGGTGGCAGGCGAATTCAGCCTTGCGCAGGCATTGAAGCTCATTGCGCAGGGCTCCCGTGTGACCGCAGCCAGCGAGTTTGCCAAGCGTGTCTACACCTCGACATACGGCGAACGCTTTTAATTGCACTCTGTATTGCTACTGAGTAAAATTAATTTATGAACCTTCGTTACTGTGCATTCTTTGCCCTGCTGCTGACTTCGTCGCTTGGAACTGCCGCCGACGCTGACATCAGCTATGTCAAGAGCGGAACCTACGTAGCAGGAGCCGCAGCCGTGCGCTCAACGCAGGGCGGTGAATACGTCTATGGCGCTGAACCGAGCGACGGTCGCCCCGCGCAACGCTTCATGCTCGGCAAGCCATCGCGCCAGTCCTATGACTTCTTCAGCGCACAAGAAGAGGCCGCCCTTTGGCACATGCGCCAGAACCAACTCGCTGCGCTCAATCAAGTTCCCGCACGTACCACGCGTCCTCACGCACGTCCGCACCGGGTGCTGAACTGGCCAAAAGTGGTCGTTGCTGGCCAGAAGATTTGCGTTCCCCGCCTGCCGTTTGCTGGTGCAACGGATTGGCAGGAGCACTTGGTGTGTTGGAACCAGGAGGCGAATCGTGTCGAGTAAGAGGTTTCACATCCCAAAGCACGGGGGCGCGGAGAGCGCATTCCTGGGGGTCGAGTTTCAGGACACCTACATCCTCATCATCAGCGTCCTTGTCGCCATCGTCGCAGGCAAGCTCTGGGGGACTTGGGCGTACTTGGTCATTCCCTTTGGCGGCTACCACCTGAACAAGCTTTACATCGATTGGCGCGATGACCTGCTGCCCGGCTTCGTGCAGGCGTGGCTGTTCCGCTTTGGCATTCGTGGGTACTCCGGCGCCTTTCCTTCGCAGCGGACCCGCTATGTCGGGGACGCGGCAATTATCAACCGTGGCTCGCGCCGACTGGTGCAAGCGCAGGCGGCACGCTCTGCTTCTCAGGACCTTACATGAACATCGACAACCTCAGTCAGTCGGTCGCCGATCTCCGCAAATCAAATCGCCGCCTGACACTTGGTGTGGCTTGTATTGGCGCCGCAATGTTGCTGCTGGCCATCAAGATGATGTTCACCAATGTGGCCATTATCAATCGCGTACCCGGCATGCCGGACGGTGCCCGCATTGAAAGGAACGGCATGGACGTGGGCGCCAAGCAGGCGACCGCCTATGCGGTCACCAATGCGATTGCCTCGTTGAATCCGAGCAACGGAGACAGCGTCAAATCCTTCCTGCAGCCGTTTCTGTCATCCGACGCCTACACCAAGGTAACCCAGGCCATTGACCTGAAGGTCGCCACCCTCAAGGCACAGCGCGAGCTGGGCAGCTACTACTTCGTGCTGCGCGGCTTTGAGGCTGACGACAAGCTCGGTCGCGTTTTTGTGAAGGGTGAGTTGCACACCGTAAATGCTGCAAAGGACACCTCGGAGCTCTATGTCTTCGAGTACCCCGTGCGCTTTGCCGACTACAAGATGATCTTCGACGACGTCATCGCGTATCCCGGCGACAAGGCACACAACTCCCAGTGGATCGAGGCTCAGAAGAAGAAATGACGCAACCACATCACCGATACCTGGCCGGTCTGCTGGGCGTTGCAATGAGCTGCGTCGCTGGCGCAGTCTTGGCCGATGCCCCCGCAACGGTCGGATTTACACCGCCGGAGGCAACTGCACCGGCCACTTCTCCGGCCGCGCCAAAGGCGCGCGCCACGCGGCATGGCCATGCCAGGACACGCGATCCACTGGCTGTGGATCCAACCGTGGCAGTCAAGGCGTCGACGCCGAAAGAGATCGACGTGCCCGGAGTTCTGAAAGTGCCGGGAGAAAGCCTCAACTTCACAGACCCCAGCCGCGTGCAGAAAGTCAGCTGGGCCAATGGGGGCTCGAAAACGGTCTACATGAGTGTGGATGAGCCCAACTTGGTGCAACTGCCGTTCAAGAATCCCTACATCGTGCAAACCAGCGACATCAAGATCGAACGTCGGCCGGCGAGCAACAACATCTACGTCTACTGGCCTTCGCTGCCGGCACAAGCGCGGCAGATCTTCATCGAGCCCCCGGGCGGGGGGCCCGCCCTCGGCCTGCAGCTCGTGCCCAAGCAGATCCCAGCACAAAGCATCATCGTCACCGATGACACCGGCTCGGTGTCTGGGCGGCAGAAGCCCAAGGGTGCCAGCAACGACTACGTCACGCGGGTGCAGAGTGTGATGGAGGCGATCGCGCTGAATCGCACCCCGGACGGATACTCGCAAGTCGACATTGATCTGCCTCCCATCGCGATGAACGGCCTCGCGGTGACGGTGAATGCACGCTACAGCGACCGCGAGGGTGACCTGTATGTGTACACGGTGCGAAATCCTGGCCAAGCCCGAGCCCTGTTGCGTGAAGAAGAGTTTGACGGCCCCAATGTCCAGGCAGTCTCCATCTTCCCCAGTCCGCTCCTTCAGCCCGGTGAAGCAACGCGCGTGATCGTGCTCGCCCGCAAACGCGAGGGCCAATGAGCATGGAACTGCCATCGTTCATCGAGAATAAGGTCCAGGAGTGGCGGGACATGGACCCGAAGTTCCGCAATCTGATCATTGCCGTCGTGGTGGTCGGCACAGGTTTTATTGCCTACAGGTCCGTGACGCAGCAGCCAGCCCAACCCAGCTCCGCAGCCGCACTTCCGGCCGCCCCGGCTGGTTCAGTTGCCGCGCCCGCGGGTGCCGCTGGCCAAGCAGCGCCTGCTGCATTTACGCAGAACGTCAACAATGTCCTGCCCAGTTCACCGCGCAATCAGGGGTTGGAAGACCTGACCACGGAGATCAAGGCGCTTGGCAAGCGAATCGATGATATCCAGCGCGACCGTGCCACCGGTGGAGTACCCGGATCCAACATCACAGTGCTGAATCGCGGCGATGGGGCGGTTCCGGGTGCCAGCACCGCAACGGCGGCAGCTGGCCCCTCCGCCACGGCCGCCAGCTCGACGAGCAAGGACCTGCCTGATGCGGTCAGCTTTGATCAGCCGGGAACGCGCTCGGCAAAGACCGGCGACGCGGCTCCATCCAGCGCGGCGCCGGCACCGAGCGAAATCGCACCAGTCGCACCGATGAAGCCATCACGGCCCGTTCTGCAAGCGGATCCCGTTACCAAGGACGCCGCCGACGAAGAACCGACGCGGCCGGATTTGGTGTTGCCTATGTACACCGGGCTCGAAGCGGTGATGCTGTCAGGCGTCAATGCCCGTCCGAGCGGCTCCGCTGGCGGCGCAGCGGGCACAGCAATGTCGGCCGTCAACGTCGGCGCGCCGTTCGTATCGCGGGTGAAGGGCTTGGCCATCATGCCGAATTCATGGAAGGCGGCGGATTTGGCCAATTGCTTCGTGGGGGGCTCAGCGACCGCCGTCTTGAGCGCGGAGCGCGCCTACGCGATTGCCGACCACATCAGCTGCATCTCCAAAGAAGGCGAGGTTTACGAGGCAGCGATCAGCGCCTATGCCCTTGATGTGGACGGCACCCTCGGCCTGGCGGGGAAAGTGGTGAACAAACAGGGCGCAATGCTGATGCAGGCCGCCCTGACAGGCATGGCAGCAGGCCTCGGCTCTGCGCTCGCCCCGAGTGCCGTGCCGTCCTACAACACCAATGTCGGCAGCGGCCAGCAACAAGGGTGGACTGTCCCCAGCCCCGGCTTTTTGGCCGGGACGGCGGTGGGGCAGGGGATCAACCATGCTGCCACGCAACTCTCGCAGTTCTACCTGAACTTCGCCAAGGAGACGTTCCCGGTGGTCGAAGTGACGGCCGGTACCCGAGTGACTTGGATCCTCAAGCAAGCCATCGTGCTGAAGAAGCGCAATTTCAAGAAGGACAGTGACCAATGACGCCCGTGACCGCTCGACTATTCCTCGCGCTCCTGCCGACCATGCTGGTCGGGACCTTGAGTGGGTGCTCCAACGCGTTCAACCCGATCGGCACCAACACCTACGACTGCAACCGCAAGCAGGACCCCAGCAGCATCTACTGCCATAGCTTCCGCGCGGTAGAGGCCTCAACGCACGGCGAACTGCCGGACAGTCGGTTCGACCGTGAACTGAAGTTCAGCCAGTACGACAAGGCGACCGAGATTGCACCGGTCGGCGAGGGCCGTCGCGTCGATTCGGGTAACCGCCTGGTGTCCGGTAGCGGCGAAGCAATCCGCACGGCAGGCGAGGGCAGCGGCACCGGCCGTGCCGAGAGGATGCCTTTGCCGCATGCCGCCATGCGTGAAGCGGGCCCCCTTGCAGGCATGCCCGTGCGGGAGGGCCCCGTCGTGCAACGGGTCTGGATCAAGCACTTCGTGGACGGCAATGACATGTTGACGGGCGACACCATGGTCTACAAGGAAATCATCTCGACCCGTTGGGCAGGCTTCGATGGCGGCAATCCCGCGACAGCCCAACGCGGTGTGTACCCCCACCGCCTGGCCGATGCCAAACCGGCCACGGCCAACAAGACAACGGCCGACTCCGCGTCACGCACCGATTTCATCCAGCCGGGGGACGCTCCCGTGGCTGCTGAAAATAGCCCGGGCACTCCGCCCACTTCAACCATGCCCCAGTAACAAAAGAGGATCCTATGAAGCAACTGTCTGCAGCAACTCTGGAAAGCAAGCCGTACCGCAGTGTCGGGCCCGTATTGGCCATCTGTGTCGTCATGGGCGCCATGCTCATCTCGGTCGGGGCGCTCAATGGCGGCACCGCCCTGGCTGCGAGTGCTTGGGACTCGCTCAAGGCAACGATTGAGTCGATGCTCAGCAGCACGCTGGTAATGGCACTGATCATGCTCGTGCTGATCGTCACCATCTGGCAACTCGCGCACGGCCAAGGCTATCGCAATCTTGTCGTGGTGCTCGGCATCCTGGCCGTTGCACTGATCGGGCCTTCGCTGGTCCAGACGATCGCCACCGCCACCGGCGTGCCGACTGGGATCTCGACGCCCAAGAAGTTGCCGGCAAGCGTCGTGCCGCCGCTGCGATCCTGAGCTGCGGACATGCCCCGATCCGGCGTGCCTCTACGGCACGCCGTCTTGTTCTACCGCGCGAGAGATTCCTCTGATGTCCCTGTTCAAAAGCAAACGCACGGTGCCCGCCAGCAGTGTGGTCAATCTTGAGACCTACACGGAAGACACCAACCTGATGGTCAGCAAGTTTCACACTGACCGCCCCTATGTCGGCGCCGTGTACTCGATGAGCCCACTCTCGGGCGGCGGTGGCGAATTCAGTACGGTGGTCCAGAACGTCTTTAAGGCGGTTCCCGACGACTCGGTGATCCAGGTGAGCCTGCTGGTGTCACCGGATCACGACGTGCCGGAGGCGTTTGCGAAGGGCAAGGTGCATGGCGGACCCGTGGTGCAGGAGTTGATTGCCCGGCAAAAGACCCTGTTGACGCAAGCTTTGTCCACGGGGACTCTGGTCGACATGCCGCTGATCAACTGCCGGCGAGTGTTCATGTCGCTGGCGGTGCCTAATCGCAAGGTCGATGACGAAGCGCTTGACAGCGCCGACCACTTGCAGAATGAGTTCCTGACCAATCTGAAAGATTGCGGCTTTCACGATGCCTATCGAATGAATGCCGGTCAGCTGGCTGGGGTCTACCGCCAGTTTGCCCGCGTCTACCAGCCGTACGAAGAGGTCGACCTCGATCAGGTGTTGGATCTTCGACTGCAGATCTATGGCACGGATGAAGAGTTCGATTTCTCAGACAAGCGCATCGGCACCCTCAGCGACAATACCTACTGCGGAGTGGTCACCACCAAGTCGTATCCCGTAGAGCCGTTCCACGGCATCATGAACCTCGTTAGCGGGGCCCCGTTCAACAAAGGACCTACGGCCGAGGGCGGTGGCCAGCGCCTTGGAACGCCGTTCCTGATCACTACCACCGTGAGAGTGGCGAATCAGCGCCGCGAGCAGACCCGCATGGATAGTGCGATCCGCTCACGCAAAACCAATCAGAACCTGCCCATCAAGCTTGGCTCGGAAGATCCGATCGCCAAGCTTAACGATCTTGAAGCCCTCAACAAGAAGGTCGGCGAGGACGGCAACAAGTACGTCTTTGCCTCCACCAACATCTTCGTGTTCGGCCGCACCCGAGATGAAGTGACCTCGGGGACATCCACCGTCAAGAACACGCTGGACAAGCTTGGCTTCGACGGCCGAGACGTGCTCGGTACCGGCCTGGTACGCTGGGCCCAGGCCTTGCCGATGAACTTCGCCTCGACCATCGCAGACAAGCTGAAGGGCGAAGCGGTCATGGCCGCGTCTGACGTCGGATGCCTGCTGGCGGTCTACGGCGACTTTTTGGGCAATGTGAACAAGAAGTTCCCCACCACGGGCGCCACCTATTTGACGCGCCGCGGGAGTGGCTTCCACTTCGATCCCTTTGTCAGCAACTCCAATTTCTGCGGCGTCCAAGCCGCCATGTCGGGTTCCGGCAAGTCGTTTGACCTGCAATACCAGATCAACTGTGATCTGGCCGATGGCTCATGGGTGGTTCTGTTCGACAACGGCGGCAGCAACAAGAAGTATTGCCACGCGGTGGGTGGGGAGTACAACGAATTTGGCGGCAACGGCTATCACCCGTCATTGACACCATTCACTGGCCTCACGTCCGACGAGTTCAATGAGCAGCAGGAAACCATCACCTCTCTGATGCTGCTGATGGCCTATGACAATGAAACGCCGGATCCTGGGGCGCGCATCGCCGCCAATGAGGCGGTCAAAGCCGCGTGGGGCAAGGCGGGTGATAAGGCTGAGATTTCCACAGTCATCTATGCACTGGAGTCGACTGTGCAGGCCTCGATCGAGAACGAGATCAAGAGCCAGGTGGAAATCGCCGCCGTCAACTTGATCCCCCGCCTCAAGGCCTTCATCGAATCACCGACGCGCGGAGTGTACTTTCGCGGCCCCAGCTCGCTGGACCCAACCAAGCAGCTCACGGTATTCGAGATCGGCAAGCTGGGCGACGACGCGCATCTGAAGCGCTGCGTGGTGTTCTGCTGTCTCAACACCTTGATGACCCGCGTGAAGAGCATCAAGGGGCGCAAGCGCATCTACGTCGATGAGGCGCAGGACCTGATCAAGGTTCCCGCAGCGGCTGATGCTTTGGAAGGTCTGTACCTGAAGGGGCGTAAGGACGAGATCGCGGTATGGCTGATCGTCCAATCTCTGCTCAAGCTGGCCGAGTACCCGGCCGGCCAGGTCATTTTGCGCCAGTCCGCCTGGAAAGTGGTCATGGCTCAAGAAGCGGAAGAGATCGATGCGGTCGTCGACAAAAAGATCCTCTCCGCCTTCTCCAATGATGCTTATTTCAACCGACTGCTGCGCAGTGTCGAGTCCAGAAAAGGCTTTTGGAGCGAGAAGTTGATCATGGGGGACAACACCTATGAGGTGTGCCGGCTGTATGTGGACCGTTTCACTGCAACGTTGTTCAGCTCGGAAGGTGCCGAGCGCACCGGCGTATTTGCGCTCATGGAAGAGGGCTGGAACGTGATCGACGCTGTCAACAAGATCATGGGCGATACCAAGACGCGACGTACCGAATGGATGAAGCGTTTCCTGCAAATGTGCACCGAACATGATGGCCTGAGCGGCCAAGAAATCGTGAAGGAACTCAAGGAACTGATCAAATGAGCGCGACTGTGCCCGCAAACCGTTTGCCGTACTCAGTGGTCATCTTGCTATGCGTGATTGCCTATCTGGTGGGCCACCAGACCGCCGCTCCGGCCAAGAACATTGCCGTGGCGGAAAAAGGTGCGGTGGTGTTGGAAGCCGCCCTGAGTCGCCCCGGCGTAACCGAAGCGCAGATGAAGGCCCAGGTCGCCGAACCGATCCTGGCCATCTTGCGCCGCTACCAGGAGCGCGGCTACATGGTGATCGACACCAGCCGTAATGAACAGGGAGACATGACGGTGGCGGCGCTGCCGACCAACACGCTCGACATCACCAACGAACTGCGCGCCGCGGTGAACCTACCTGCACAACAACCTGCGCCAGCTTTGGCCCCAGCCAACAATGCGCCTCGCGCTACCGGCCATGAGTAGGATCGCGCCGCTGGCGAGCTCCGGCACATCGGGCCAGCGCAGCCCGTTCTTCGCGGTTTTCCTCTCGGTGCTCCTCCTGGTGGCCTGCTTCTGGCACAAGCCAATCATCACCTTCGGGTTCGATCCGCAGGACGAGAAATGCTTGCCGGATCTGCACCTCGCCCTCATGGTGCACCACGCTCCGAAGGTCGTGCGCTCGGGTGACCTGTTGTTCTGGAAGCCCAGCGGCGCACTGGTTGGCTTCAAGGAGTCGTTCATCTTGAAGCTCGCCGCCGGCGTGCCGGGCGATCACCTGTCGATCCACCACGGTGTGGTTCGGATTAACGGTGCCCAGGTGGTGCAGGGTCTACCACTGGCCGGCGCCTACCAGCACACCGAGCAGGACTTTGAACGCGACGAGGTGATCCCCCCGGGCAAGTACTTTCTGGTAGGCCTACACCCCGACTCGAACGACTCGCGCTATTGGGGCTATCTCGATGCGGGACAGATCGAGGGCTTCGCCTACAAAGTTTTCTAAGAGCCACGGTATGCGCCACACATTGTCTCGACGCCCGCTGCTGACCGCCCTTGTAGCCGCAGTGTTCACCTCGCAAGCATTGGCCGAGCCGGTACGGCCACGCGGTGACGACTACGGGGACGCCTTCGTCAACTACCTACCCTACGTGGTACCGGGGGAACCCAAGGAACCCGCCGGCCCAGCCTCGGCGCCTTCTGCGGCCCCGGCTGCAGCACGCGCCAACGCCAAAACTGAAGGCCCGCAAACCGCCAGTGTCGAATTTCTGCGCAAGATGTACCCGAAGCTGGAAGAACGCGCGATCGACAACCCGACACGGGAAAACGTATCGGATTACATGTATGCCAAGCGCGTGGTCATGGACAAGGCGCAGCGCTTCAGCGAGATGGTGACCAAGGTGGTACGCGAGGATCCGCTGCTCGACGAGAACAATCGAGTGCCGTACGCCTCCACAGGTGCACTGTCGGTCCGCAATGCCAACTACCAGGCCCAGCAGAAGGCGGTGCGGGAACTGGCGCGCGTGGGTGGGCTGGTCATCTTTGTCGACAGCACCTGCCGCTTCTGCGCCATGCAGCTGCCTGTGCTGGGAATGCTCAAAAATGGTTACAACCTTGAATACGTCGTGATCTCCCTCGATGGGAGCAAGCCGCGGGACTTTAAGGGCGCCGTGATCAAGGACAACGGTCTCTTCAACAAGCTCGGCCTCAAGCTCACGCCTTCCATTGTCTACGTACCGAAACCTCAGGGCTATGCGGGCGACGCCGATCCGAACCGGTATCTGGTGGTGGCCCAGGGCTTCTACGCGCAAGACGAACTGGTCAAGCAGATCGCCTACGCCGGCCACAACACCAAACTGCTCAGCGCTGCCGTTATGCGCGACCTAGATGTATGGGATCGAGGCGTGGCCAGCACCACGGATCTGCAGCAGCTCAAGCTCGACCCGAACCGCCCCGGCTCCTTCCGGGAAGCCCTTCAACCCTATCTACTGAAGCAATACTAGGAGCGCCACATGCGTGTGAAGACCTTGCTGGTAGCCGCCGCACTGGCGACGATGTCGATCGCTGCGTCGGCGGGCATTCTGACCGACCTCAACTCGATGGTGATGAGCAACACCACGGCGCCCGGCACCATGAGCACCAAGGATCGGGTGGGGGTGTTCATGGGCGGCTTTGCTATGCGCACTCCGATCAAGTCGGTCAACTTGATCACCTTCGACCCGCCCCGCATTGATGCGGGCTGTGGCGGCATTGACCTGTTCGGCGGTTCGTTCAGTTTCATCAACAGCCAGCAGCTGATCCAAATCTTCCGGCAGGTGGCCGCCAATGCGGCGGGTCTGGCGTTCAAGGCCGCTATCAAGGCCATCTCGCCCTCGCTGGACGCGCTCATCACCGAGTTCCAGACGCTGCTGCAGAACATGAACAACCTGGCCAAGAATTCCTGCCAGCTCGCCCACCTGGTGGTCGACCCGGCGGCTTCGGCGCTGTCCAATGCGGTGAACGGCGATGGCAACGTGGGCGGCACGCAGTCCAACATGTTCTCCGATGTCTTCGGTGGTCTGACAAACTACCTCTCGCAAGCCAACTCGTATCTGCAGCAACAGTCGGCCAACAATCCGAAGAGCGGCAACGCTCTGACAAAAATGGCGGTGGCCTCCGGCGGTTCGAGCATCATGGGCCTCGCAGGGCTCGGCAATCTGGATGGCAGCAGCGATGATCCGACCAATCCGAACAGCTTGAACAACAAGCTGCTCTATGCGCTGCTCGGCTACAACATCGACGCGATTCCCTGCAACAGCCTGAATGCCAATGGCCAAGGCGTGCAATCAACTTCGCCCGCGAACAACTCCATCGGCCTGGTGACCTGCTCCGGTCCGGCCCTGGTGACGCTGCACGACCTGATTGAAGGGGGCGGAACGGGCTCGGTTCGGCCCGACATGCCGCTGCAGCTGTACCAGTGCATGAACCCCAACGGCAGCGTCTCGGGCGGAGTGGATAACCAGATCTGTACGCAAATGCAGCAGGTGAATTTCAACTACCCCGGCATCCGGGGCTGGGTGAACTCGATGCTGTTCGGCTCTGCCGATCCCGCGCTGGCGATCACCAGCACCTCGATCATTGGACAGGTCAACAGTGGTGCGTCGACGGCCTTCTCGGCATCGCAGATCCAGTTCATGCAACAAGCCGGGGTGCCGCTGTCAGCGTTGCTCACCAAGACATCGAACCCCAACACCCGTGTGGCCATCGCGCAGCGGTTGGTGCCGCATATTGTCGATTGCGTCGCGTCGCGCGTCGGCGAGGCGCTCTACAAGGGCGCAAACCTGATCCAGACCTCCACAGGCTATGACCTGAACGAAGATCAGAAGTCGCACATCAAGCAGCTGCGCGCCGACTTCCTGGACAAGCGCACGGCGTGCGACAACAGCGACGTCATGCTCAAGATCGTCACCGAAATCAACGAGGGCACGAAGTTCACCGCCTCCAGCATCAAGTAAGCGAGGAAACTCATGGCGATTCCAACCCTAACCTACTATTCGGTGAGCGCCGATCTCACGACGCTGAGCGCCATCCTCAACGGCGTCGCGATGATCTGTAAGCAGGATGCGATGATCTGGGGCTTCGCGGTGATGGTGGCGATCTGGCGCCTGCTCGCCACGGCCACCATGGGCGCGTTGCGCAGCCCGACAGGGCAGGGCGCGGCCGTGCTGGCCGCCGGCCCAATGGGCGCCCTCATGCCGTTCATTCTGGCCATGGTGCTGACCAATCCCGGCCTCAAAGGTACTGTCCAGGTTGAATCGACCATTAATGGCGCGCTGACCCAGGTGGACAACGTCCCGCTGGCCATCTCGGTGATTCCGGCCTCCGCAAGCATGTTGTCTCAGGATCTCAATGCGGTGATTTCGACCGCGTTCCAGTCGGTCAACATGGAGTATCCGACGATCTCGGCCACCACCAATGGCTTCCTCAACCCGCTGAAGGTCCTGCTGTCGTCGCGCTCGGCCATGGTGCGCCTGGGCGGTGTCGACTCAGAGATCAAAACCGTGCTGGCTGCATGCCTGGGCCCGGATTCGGGGGTCAACTATGCCAATGTGCACCAGTTGGTGATGAACGCCGGCAACACCGGAGCCACCGCGGCCAGGTCAATCGCCATCAACGGCGTGAATCCAACGGCACTGGGCGCCTTGCTGTTTCAGGCGGCGTCCAATACCAACGGCATGGTCAACGATCCGGGCCTGAGCGGTACCAATATCCTGTCGTGCAACGACGCGGCCAACAAGGTGGCGGACGACATCACCAACGCCCTCAACTCGGTCGAGTTCACACGCGTCATTCAAGGCGCGGTCAACGGCATGGATCAACCCGTACCTGGCGCCGACTACAGCTTCAATAGCGTGGCGGCCAAGTACAACGCGGTCGCCACCGCCAATACGCTGGGCGGGGTGTTCACCGGCGGCGCGGCGCAAGCCAACGCCGAGTTTATGAATCTGCTGTTCGCCGAGCTCGTGCAGAGCGACTTGAACTGCCTGAAGGCCAGTGGCGACATGCTGACAAACTGCCAGGCCACAGCGCTCCAGGCGGCCGAGATCGAGCGAAACAACATGCAGCAGGCTGCGGCAGAGGTTCCGATGCTGCGCTACGCGGGCAACTTCGGGAATTACCTGATCGCGCTCATCATCGGGCTTGGCCCCGTGATCCTGATGTTCATGATGTTCCTGGGCGTCGAAGCGGGGAAGAGCGTCAAGACAGCCGCGCACATCATGGTGTGGCCACTGCTGGTGGTGAACGTCGGCGCGGAACTGGTTAACGCCATGCTTTCGATCGACGTGGCCAATTTCCTGCAGTCGCTGCGCCAAGGCGGTTGGATCTCCCAAGCGTCGACCCTGGCGGCCTACAAGCAGCTCAGCCTGCAGATCGGTGTGGGCTCGCACATCATGGCCAGCCTGCCGGTGCTGATGAGCCTGATCTTCGGCCTGGGCGAGTCGTCTGCGATGACCAGCGTGGCCACGACCATTGCCCCCAAGAGCCACGAAACGGCCGACAACGTGGCGCCGGCACCGTCGGTCACACGGCCGATGTTTGAGAACAGCTCGGTGGGACGCGCGACTCAACTACCCAATGGCCAAGCCAATCTGGCGATGAATGGCGCGCTGGAAGCGGTCTCCAGTAGTGCCACCTTCGGCAACCTGTCCCGCGACGCGAGCCGGGTTCTGACCAAGGCCCAGACGCAGAGTGCCAGCATCGAGGCAGGACAGAGCAACATGCGCCAATGGGCAGCCGCTGCCCAGAAACACGACTTCAGCGGCTTCGGCATTGACAACTCGATCGGCGAACAGATCGTCAAGGGCTGGGAAGCCCGGCGTAACGCCAGCCGGAATCAGCACTCGGGAACCGGCGTCACGGGTGCTCGTGCCAACGAAAACACCACCAGTGGTGGCATGCATGCGGGGGCAAGTGCAGGCATCTCTTCTGGGGAAGGTTTTGGATTCTCGCTGTCAGCAGGTGGCAACATGGAGACCTCGACCACTGCCTCTGATCGCCTGCAGGCGACGCGGGACGCCGGCACCAACGCCTCCTACGACGACTCGAAGGCACTGTCCGATTCAATTCACGACACCCTGTCCGCCACGCGACACACCAGTGCCGGTCAACAGGCCGCCAAGGACCTCACGCAGACGCTGCAGACCCAAGAGTCGTACCAGCAAACATTGAGCGAGGTGAAGTCGGTGTCGGATGCGACGGCGAGCGCTCTGCATGAGAGCTCCAACTTCGTGCAGGCCTCGGCCCAGATCAAAGCGCCCGAGCTGCTCTGGCAAAGCCGCGCGAACCCCGAGTTCGCGGCTTTCTCTGCACTGGAGGGGCGCAAGTTCGACGAGAGTGCGGCGGCCAAGCCGTATTTGCAGCTGGCACAGGCCGACGCCTCGCACGGCGCAACCGACCGGGTGGTCAACAGCCCCGAAGGTCAGCAACTGGTCAACCGCCATCGGGCCGCTGTGCTGATGGCTCAGGACCAGAGCGCACCAGCGGCCGACCGCGCCATGGCCTTGAACTACCTCACGCAAGAAGGCCAGGCGATGCAGCACATGCGCTTCACGCCGGGTGATACCTCCATGAAGAGCTTCGAGCTGGGCAGCCCGTCGGACCACACCGGGGTGAATACCTCGGGTCTGCAGAAAGCCGTCCAGCGAGCGACGCCGGCCTTGCCAGCTGCGACATTGGCGACCGCTGCCGCCACCGCAATGCCCGCTCATCGTCCTGCAGGACCCACCACCCACCACGCGGCTGGTGGCCACACGCCCCAGCGCGACATCGGCCGCCCGTCGCAGGCTACGCCGCCAGCCGACGCCGCCCACCTGCGTGCGCAAGGCGCGCCGGACCTCGATCCGGAATTCAAGCGCATGGTGGAAGGCAATGTCAGCCATGGCCAGCGCACGGTAGACGGCAAGGTCGGCAGTGCCCAGGAGCAGGCCTCCAATGCCGGCCTGGACGACAAGGGTGCCGGTACGGTGCGGCGCATGGCCGCCAACGTGGCCGACAACGTCGTCGATCTGGGCCGCAAGGCCGGCAGCCCCAGCCGCACCACTTTGGTCGATGGAGCTGCGTCCGCCCCCGCACCGGCCCCCGCACGCGCGCCGGCCGCTACCCCCGCACCACCTGTGCCGACCCCAACCCCCTCGCCGTGGCCCGGCCGGGCTGGAGCCGTGCCTGGTGATGGCGGCGACTAGCGCAGGCAACCTGGTGCGCGGCTTGCGCGCCCATGCCCGCGCTGCGGCGCGGGTTTTCTTTTGCCCGCGTGCAGGCGTTGTTAACGCGAAACAGCACCATTTACCCAGTAGGGTATTCGTGTTAATGTGATTTTATAGTCCACATAATTGTGGAGGTGATTATGAGCACTCTCATCAAGAAAATCAGCGCCCTGTTGGCGGCTGCGTTCGCAGTAAAACCGGCGAGCGGCAAGCGCGGGCGTCATCTGCGCGCCGCTGGCGGCAAGCCGGCGCACATCAAGCGCTTCAACTGGCAGGGGATCGGTGCGGGTACGCCTGGGCGCCGCAACGGCTTCGGCACGCGAGGTGGCCCGGGCTTCTGACCCGCGGCTCCGACGTGCGCAGCGCAAAGAAATCGGCCAGAGCGGCCGATTTTTACTATGCTGGAAGCGTTGCTAACCGTGGCGCTCGGGATACCGTGGTGGCCGTATGCCCCGATCACCGGTACGGTGCAGCGCCCCGCTGACGGCATGGGCGATTTCAACGCATAATCGGATTTATGGTAAATGCCAAAGACGCGGCGCCACCTCCGTCCGTCGCGCATTCTGAGGGTAACGAATTTGGCCGGAAGTGGTTCCTGCTGGTGGACAACCAGCGCAGTGGATAGCGAACCGAATTCTGTTTAAAAAGCCCGCTCAATGCGGGCTTTTGTGCATCTAAGATCGTTTCGCATGCGAAAGCATGCTACCAGTCAAACGACGCCTCTTCGACTTTCGGCTTGACCACGCTGACCTTGTGCTTGCGCAGCACGGCCGTCACCTCCTTGGGATCGACGTCGTAGGTCTCAGCGATCTGTTCCACTGTCATCCCGGCCTGCCCGAGTTTCACCCAAGCCTGCATTCGCTGCGCTTGCAGATCGCGCACGGTCACGCCAAGCGCCCGGCGCATATCTTCTTCCTTGGCCAAGCGCGCACGCTCTTTGACTTCCGGATAGGAGAATTCGCGCGTCCGGTACAGCGTCGTCAGGATGGTATCGGGCTTGACTTCGTAGAGGCTCGCCACGGCCTCCACGGATCGCCCCTCCTCCAGCAGCCGGATCCATGTGTCGTAGCGGGTTTCCCGCACCTGCTCGGAGCGGATACCGAGCTGCTTGCGGTAAAGGTACACCGCCATATGCGAGACACCCAGCCGATGCGCAATGAGCGTATCCATGAGCCCTCTGTTGAGGCCCTTGGCAATGAGTACTTTTTGGTTCTCAGTCAACATGGAGACATGGTGCGGAAGTGACTTTCTTGGGCAGCCCGAATTTTACAACGGCGAGCGTCGGCGCCCGGAAATTGGGGGGGAGGCAGGTATTCCCCCGTGCGGGACGGCGGCGGTTAGCGCGCCATCGAGATGACACCGTTGACCAGTTGGCTGAACAAAGCGGTGTCCCCGTTGGTGAATTCCGGGGTCACGATGAAGGTGCCGGCCACCGTTACCGCCGGCGTATTAGTCACCTGCAACCCTTTCTGCGTAACCAACAAGGCCTGCAGCGCCGTGCGCAGCGTCTCGCTGTGAGCTTGCACCAGTGCCGGCACCGACACGGGCACATGGGCGGCTTGGCCAATGCGCTCAATGCCTGCCCAGTTCCGCGTGGCCAGCCCCTTGTCCTGGACGCCGATAAAGGCTGCCTCCATAAAGTTGTGGACGTAGGCCGGGTGATATTTTTGAACGGCCAGAAAGCTCAGCGCGAATTGGATGCCGTCCGCCTTGTTCACCAGCGGCGTGAAGGCGAACTTCTTGTCCTTGGGCAGGGTCGCTTCCAGATTCTTGAAGAACTGGAAATAGGACCGGGAGAATGGGCAGCCAGGGGAGAAGAAGACCCGCACAGTCTCCTCGTCGCCCGCCACTGGCTTGACCTGAAGGTAGGGCTTGAACTGCTCCATGCCGGCCGGTGCCTGCGCCCAAACCGACCGAGAGACGCACAGCGCCCCCAACCACGTGACCATTGCACGGCGTTTCATCTCAGACCACCTCCTCTTCCAGGTTGGCGCCATGAGGCGCGCCGCACCGCTGCGCAAAGAACGCTTCCAGCGTCTGGTGGCTGCCGGCGTCCGCTGCCCGATGATAGGCATCAATCGCTTCGGCCACTTCCACATAGTTCAGTCGATAGCGCTCCGCCAGTTGCAGACGCAAGCACGGCGTCTGCTCGGCGTCGGTCATGCTTTCGAGCTGCTCGACACAGTCCTGCAAACGCGCACCCAAGCCCTGCATCGCCCGCACCCCGCCCATGGCCAGCGGCTCGAACTGGTCCTGATTGCAGGCCGCCTTGTAAATGTCGGAGGTGTTGACCCGCGCACTACGCAGCAGCTGTTTGATCTCGTGCGTGGTGACGATGGTCTCCAGCAGCGCCACCTTGCCGGCGCGCTTGGGCCGCCCCGCCTCCACCACTGGCACCGTCTCCGTGATTTGTGCGCCGAGATGCATGCCGTTGGCCGAAAGCCACTCCCGCTCATCCCGGGACAAGGCCCGCGTGCTCGCCTCGCCTTCGTAGCGGTCGAGTAGGCGCTGCGCCGTCACCAGCTTTACCGACTGCGCCAGCCGATACGCATCGCGCTCCTTGTCCATGGTCAGGTCGATGGCCCGGGTATAGGTTTCCGCGCTGTTGTTGGTGTGCAATGTGGCAAGTACCAAATGGCCGGTCTGTGCGGCCTGCAGGGCGATTTCCATGGTTTCTGCGTCGCGAATCTCACCGATCATGATGACGTCGGGATCCTGCCTCAACGCGGAGCGCAATGCGCGCGGGAAGGTGATGTTGCCGCCGATCTGCACCTGCTTGATCGGCCCCCAACCGCGCAACGCAATTTCGACCGGGTGCTCGATCGTATGGATGGCACGCGTGCCATCGTTGAGCACGCCCAGCATCGCGTTGAGCAAGGTGGTCTTGCCGGAACCCGTCGGCCCAGTCACCAGGATTAGACCACTCGGCTCCGCGAGCGCGCGCAGGATGACCCTGTGCATGGTGTAGGACAAGCCCAATTCATGCAGCTTGGGGGCCCGCTGTGAGTCCAGCAAACGGCACACAAAGGAGAACCCGTTAAAGGTCTTGGTGTACTCGACCCGCACATCGACCGGGTACGTGTCTTCACCTTCAAACGGCTTAAGTCCATGTGCCAGCGCGAACTTAGCCGGCAACACCATTTCAAAACGAGTCGAGGAGATATCCGGTGTCGACGCGCCTTGCGGTGTACCTGTGAGGCTAAATAACTTGGTTTGCCAATGCCTGCCTTTGGAGGTCGGATAGCGAAACAGGAAATTCCGAAATCCGCTGGGTGTGCGCACGTTGGCCACAATCACTGGGCTCTCGCGGTCGCCCCTCCCGCTAAGGTGCAGGTCGGAGGATTTCGTCACGACCCCCCACACGAAGAGATCGCGTATCACCTGCTCGATCCGGGCTTCATCGGTGTTTCCATCGTTGATGAGCATGATGGCCCGGCGCTCCTCAGTGGACAGCGCGGCTAGCCCCCCCACTTCCGGCACGTTTGATTCGCTCATTCCCCCCCCTATCGGGTTAAACAACATCGCTGTTGTGATTGCGGCACCGATCACGATATTAATTTGTATCGGTTTCTGAACTGATTATAATTAAACCCGGTGTCGCCCTCAATTATTCATTGCCGATCAAATCAATGCGGATACAACGTTGGATTCCTCAATTCATTGCGACCCTGCTAATGGGGGGAATGCACAGTGCTTTTGCACAAGGTGAAGCAGTCACCCCGGACAGTGTCCGCAACTTCGCCGAGTCCACGTTCAATTCCGATGTCTTCAAGGGCTTCGTGAAGAGCTACCGGCAGCAAAATGTCGGTGTGGTCAACAGCATCGACGCCGCCGCTGTCGCGCAGGCCAAGTCAGCGCTACCCAAGGCGACAGAGGTCGGCACGCAGCTCAAGTACGGCACGCACAATGTCGTCTCCAGCGATGGTGAGACCTACGTCACGTGGATGATCGAGGCGGCCAGCGCCAAGCCCGCCGAGCGCCAGGCCTTGCTCGGCAAGCTGACGGATCTGGCTGCCCGCAGGAGCCCTGAAGCCATGACGTTCCAAGGCTTCATTGCCGAATACGGCCTCTTCGGCGCGCCCCGCAATGTGGCACGCGCTCTGGACTGGTACCGGGCCGCCGCAGCGATGAACTATCAGCCGGCGCTGTACAACCTTGCGCTCGCCGCTGCCTATGGAAAAGGCCAAGCCGCCGACCTGAACACCGCCGGGGCCTTGGTCGCGCAAGCGGCCCAGATCGCGCCCGAGGCGTCTTATCGGGTGTGCGGCTTCGGTGCCTTCATCGCCTACCGGCGAGGCGATCGCGCGCAGGCTGCACAGTATGCGCAGGGCTGCTGGTCGGATCTCGCGGGACTGCCGAAAGCGCTCTATGACAACCGGGTCACGCTGACACAGAAGGTCACCTTGCTGCGCCATTCGATCGGCACCGGCGTCGACGATGGCTACGCGCTGCTCGAACAGGTGACGCGCGAAGCAGCGCCGGAGCCGCAATACCTTGCCTGCAAGTACGCACTACTCAACCGGCAGCGCCGTGCACTCAATGCCGCCGCGCTTAAGGACGATGCTCAGCGCTGCTATCGCGCGTCGTCGATCACGCCGAAGGATCCGAAAGAAGCTGAAATCCGCGCCAGCACGGTGGTGCCGGGCATCGTCGGCTTCGTGCCCACCGAGATCCGGGAGCTCGAACGGCTGCGCGCATCCAATCGCTTTCACTATGGCTGGAGCGTGCCGTACCTGCCATTCCGCCAACAGGACGTCGATCTGTTTACTGCGCTCGTGGCACCTGCAAAACGATAACCCACCCCTATGCACATTCGGCTTCCCCTCCTGGTCAGCTCCCTCCTCCTCGCTCTGCCGACGGCCAGCTACGCGCTTGATGATTCGGCCCGCGATCTCATGATTGAAGCGCTAGTCCACGGTTCGGCGCAGATGCCGCTGGATGCGGACGGCATGTTCGGCCGCGCCGTTACTGCGATCCGAGCCAGCACCAACGACGCAGGTCCCGTCGTGCTTTACACCCAGCGCCTGCAGATGTTCAAAGACCAGCCGCGCTGTGGCCGCGTCCTGTTCGTGGTCGGCCAGCCCAGCGCACACCAGGTTTGGCCGGAGCTCGGCGGGCAGCTCAACATCTGCGAGAACGGCGATCCGCCACAACGGGTATGCCGCAACGCGCCAGGCAAATTGGTGCTGGCCAACGCACGGTGCTCTGACGGAACCACCCCGATCGATACGCCGGAAGTCAAGCAAGCGATCGACGCTGCGGTGGCCGCCGGCAGCATGAAGCCGGAGGACGCCGCCAAACTGATGCAGCAACCGTCGAATCGCCCAGCGCGACGCTGATGAGGGCCGACATGCTCAACTCCCGCATTTTCTTGTTGCCGTTGCTGCTGTGCGCGGGTGCGGCCTTTGCCCAGAGCCCAGCCCAAGTGGCCAACGGCACGGCCTTTGCCCGCACCCTGGCGCCCACCTCACCGAGTCAGATCGTGAACCCAGCCGGCGTCAATGGCGGCACCTGGTCGGGCCAAACGGCCATGCCTACCAACGTGCCAGGAGGTTTGGCAGGGTTCTCGAACCCCAACACCGACGGCTCGATCTTAAGCGCCGCCAAAGCGGGCAGTTTGACTGGCCTGGGTAACAAGGCCATGTCTGATTGCGCAAACTATGTGCCGGGCAGCGACCAATACCGCAACCAGGACTGCGCAGCCGTCAACTTCCTCAACAACCAGTGCTTCCAGCCCAGCAACAGTCAGCGACAAGTGTTGGGCAACGCGGGCTTCTCGCAAGCCAACTCTCCCAACTGCGCAGGCACATTCGGCGCCGGCCAGTCGCAATTCGGTTATCGCGACCAGGTCACCATCAACGACCCGATGTTTCAGGGCACGCTCAAACTCCCCGAGACTACGAAGAACCAAGGGCAGACCTGCACTACAAGCACGGTAGTAACCAAGCCGGCTCAGTACGAGTACAACACTTGCATCGTTTCAACAGACACTTCAGACAATGCCTGCTCTCAGACCTTAAGTGCGACCATTGTCAATACGCTGACCGGAGCCTATTCAAGTACCACCTGTCCCGCAGGCCAGACGCTCAACAACAATTGGTGTACCAGCCACACCGATTATCCGGCTTGGGTGACATGCCCAAGCGGTTACATTCAGGCTGGCTATTCTTGCGTGCAAACGTCATCGATTCAGGGAACTCCCTATTGCCCTAGTGACGGTTGGCTCAGCATCTCTGACCCCGCTGGCCGTCCCTATTGCGTTTTTCTCGGCGGCTATGGTCCAGGAACACCTCTGGGAGAGATGCCCGATCCGCCCCCACCTGTGTACAACGGCATGCGTCTTTGGGCGCCCGGTAGCTGCTGGGGCACGGGCTCGTGCTACATGCCGTGGTACGTGCCTTTGCAGTCGTGCCCCGATGGATACACCTTCGACGGCACGCAGTGCACCATGACCACCACGATTGGCGGGACAGCAAACTGCAACGCCGGCGATCAAGTGCAAGGCATGCAGTGCTCACACACCGTCACTTCACCGCCTACCGTGACGTACAGCTGCCCAGCAGGGCAAACGTTGAACGGTACCAATTGTGTGAAGCAAACCGTCTCGACATCCTGGTCTGACGGTTGCACCGCCTACGAACAAAGTGCTGGAGTCGCTCTCCCAGCACCTATCAACTGAGGGCTTACTCGTGCTCCACGCATTTCGTCAATGGCGACTGCTTGCCACGTTTGTGCACGCGCTCTGGCTCATCTGTTCCACCGCGGCACTCGCTCAGACCACGCCTGCTCCAGGTGCTTGCAAGCTGATACCCGGCTCACAGAGCTGTGCTGACGCGACGCCCTGCAAGACCAGCGGCAGTGGCCAACAAATTTGTTTGTCGACAGCGACCCCACCATCGGGAGCCCTACAGGTCCCATACAGTTGCTGGCAATACACGTACCACTACGCCTGTGACGGTGGGACAACCGACACGTGCGCGCAGTACCGCAACAATCCAGCCTGTGGTGTAACCAAGAGCCAGTGCATGGACACCACAGCGGAAACCGGGCAATGCAATGAATGGCAGTACACCTACAAGTGCTTGACCAAGGCGCAGGAAACCGGTCAGCAAACCACCTGCACCGACGGCTTGTTCGACAACGGTGGGTTTCCTACGCCCCCCCCCGGCAAAGGCACCTTCACCAACGGCGCAGTTGGGTTGGAGATTCTCGGCGAGGCGGCGCGCTACCGCGACAGTCAGAACGGCATCTTCTGGGGCGTGCCGGAGAGTTGCCGCAAGGGCTATGGGGGCGTGCAGAACTGCTGCAAGAGCATGCCCGGCGCGCAGACTAATTCTCAGGTCTTGACTACGGTAGTCGGCGCCGGAGCCTCGGTGGCCAAGTATGCGGGCGAGAAGCTCGTCGACATGGCATCGCCATATGTGTTTGACGCGATGTATTCGAATGGGATTTTTAGTGAGGCGCTGGCCAGCAACTTCTCGCTCGCCGACGGTTCGTTGGGGACCGCCCTTTCTGCGGGAGGACTGTCAGTCGGTGCCTATGGTTTCACTGTCGGCACAGGCACGATGTCGGCAGGCCTTTTAGGCGGCAACATGCAGCTGGCATCATTTGGTTCGAACGGCTACCTAGCCTTCAATCCCTATGTGTTCGCCATCATGGTGGCGATGCAGGTCTACCAAGCGCTGTCCAAATGCTCAGAGGCAGAACAGATGCTCGCGATGCACAGAGGCGCCAACCTAAGTGTGTTCATCAAAGAGTCGTGTTCCAAGAAGGCGTTCGGCAGCTGCGTCCAGTATGTAGACGAATTCTGCTCGTTCAACTCGATTTTGGCCAAGATTGTCAACATTCAGGGCAAGACTCAGCTAGGCCTGCCGCTGGAAGGATGCGCGGGACTCACGGTAGATCAGATCAGCGCGATCGACTTTACCAAGGTCGACTTCAGTGAGTTCACCGACGAGATGACACAACAGGCCATCTCGCATGTGCCCACCAACATTGGCGGCAACTACCAACCGATTCAGCAAAACGCCCACAGCGGTAGTGCGCAATCGGGCACGAATGCAGTGCTCCCCTCCTACTGACCCAAGCTCACTAAACAACATGAACAAGGCCAAAATCCGCACCTTCGCCATCGCAACCCTCGGAACCGTCGCCGTAGTTGCATCCCTTGGGGCCGCCGGCACGCTGTACGTAGCCAATCAACAGTTGGAAAAATCCAAGGCCGAGCAAACGCGCAAGATTGCCGACCTGACCAAAGAAAACGGGCAACTCGCCAAAGACAAGGGCGAGCGCGACACACGCATCGTCGCCCTCGAACGGCAAGTCCAGGAGCTGTCGCCAGAGAACACCTCGCTCAAGGAAAGCGTGGGTGCGTTTGCGACCCAAGCGGCCACTTGCGATACCCTGAAAAAGACGTTGAACATCAAGAGCTGAGGAACCCTCGCATGTTGCCAACCCGTTCTCTGAGTTATCTGATCTTTGCTGCCGCCGCCTGCTGCGTGACGCTTGCGCACGCCAAACCTGTCGAGATAGATACCGACAGCGCGCACATCATCGTAGTGCGCCCGATCGACCTTTGGTCCGGGGATACCTCGGCGCTCGAAGACACGATGAAATCGGTGACCGAACGCCGCGTTTCCTATGACGTCTTCGTCGACGGTACCCGCTACCGCGGCAGTCCGCTGGTGTTTCAGGGCATCAGCGACCACCCGGTCACCCTCGGAGTCGAGGCGGAACTCAAATCCCTGAACACACGGCTGGTGCGCCAAGACGCCTACAACTTCCATGTCACCGACAGCACGCCGCTGGCCCCGTCGGACTATCCGCGATTGGCCAAGCTGCAGGACACGTACTACCAGCGCTTCGTGCTACGCCAGGGTGATCCGCGCACACTGCCCGGCCACATGCGCGCCCGCAACCTCTTGGGCAATGCCCTGTCGGTGGGGGCGCTTTTCTTGCCATCTGGCGCGCTCGGCGCGTCGACCGGCGTGCAGGTGATGGCGAATTCTGGATTGGCGGAAGGAATCGGCAACCTGCCGCGCCAGGCCATGGCCGCCATGGCGCCGTCGCCCCTGCCGCCGCTCGACCCAGCTGCCTACAAGGCCATCGATGTGCGTCGCATCGAGTTCAACCGCGACACCACTGGTCAGATTCTGATCGCCTACAAGGTAGACAAAACACCGGACATCGAGCGCGACGCGCTCATTCGTGCCATTGTGACCGCCACGGGCGCCGACACCACGGCGGAGGCCGTAGCACAGTCACGCGAGGCCGACTATCAGCAACGCCTGCTGCTCTGGGACGCCTGTGTGGCCGATGGCAAGTGCAAAAAGGAGGGCGACCAGTGAGCCAAGACGCCCCTAAAGTCGAACTCAGCCGCCGGCAGAAGTTCGCCAAGAAAACGCAGTGGATTACTTGGCTCGCCTTTGCCCTGCTGGCGCTGGCAGGGCTGGCCAGTGTCCTCCGACACTGAATAGCAGACCTCCAAATGCAAAAAGGCCCGAGATTTCGGGCCTTTTGCGTTATGGCTGCCGTGCTCGACACTACCATTCAAGCAGTTGGCCATGATCACGGACCTTTGCCGCTTCGCGCCCCTTCTCTGCGCCGGCTCGCGCGGGCTGCAGGGTCTGAACCGCCTCTTGGCGCTGCGCGACGTCCTTGGTTTGTGCGCGCTTGCGTTCCTCTTTCATGTCGACGGCCGTCGTCTTCTTCACTTCGGCGCCGGCATTCTGCAGCATGGTCTCCCGATCAGCCGTGACCACCTCGGTGTTGTCTTTGGCCCGCGACGCTGCCACGTAGGCCGCCAGCCGATTGAACACCTTGGCGCCAACGACACTCACTGCAACGATCTCGCGGTGGTTTGTCGCCCCCTGCTCCTTGTAAGACGTGTGGGCATAGGCGTGGTCCACGTAGCGCAGATCGTCATTCTTCAGATCAGAAGCGTGCTTGACCCGCGACCACTGCACCTTGGCGCCATGCTCATCGATCGCCGTAATTACACCGGCCGTGCCGTTAGCGATGCGCACCGGCTCCTTGTCCGGCCCCTGCAAATGTAGGATGGCGCGGGCCTCGACGCGGTCCCCCACGGCGTAGGCACGCTCCTCCCGCTTGGCTGGCGAGAACAGATCCTGGCGCTGCGGGTTGATCTCGATGCGCTTACCCCGGGCGTTGGTCGCGAGGATGCGGTTGGCCGGTACGTCATAGCCGACGACTTGAAGCACGTCACCCTTGGCCACGCCAATCTCCCGGTAGCTCTTACGGAAGACCAGGGTGTCGACTCCGTGCTGCCGCAACATCACTGCCTGTGTCTGCTCGGCCTTGGTCATCTTGGGGTCGTCGAGGTGTGGTTTGATGAACGACGCCGAGGAGATCTCACCATGCTCGGCCAGTTGCCGGTGAATCGCGGCGTTGATCTTCTTGCGATCGGCATTAGTGATTGCCACAACACCGACCCGGGGGTTGTCGACCCCTCGCGCACGCAGTTCTTCCAGGTTTGTCAGGTAGCGCGTCGCCACCGTGCTGGCCAGATCTAAATTGTCCACTTCCAATGTGTCGAGCCGGCCGATCGCCTTCGCATACTCGCCAGCCTTCATGTCGAGCAAGGCCTGCTTGGTCTGCGGGGTGGCATCGACGAAGCGCCGTGTCTCCTGCAGATAGGACACGTGCATCCCAGCATCTTGCGCTTGCTCGAATGCTCGGCCGGAAGCCACGGAACCGTGCTGCCTGACGTCGCCCTGCAACACCACCCGTGCGCCGATCTGACGCGCCAGTGACGCAATCTTCTCGGTATCCGCCGCGCCCGTCAGCGACGACTCGTCCATCACCAGGAGCGTGCGCTGCCCCTCTGCATTGCCCCAGCGCCGCAGATTGGCCAACTCAGCTTCCTTAACAGCGATCTCGCGCTGCAAATCCGTCTTCTCGCTTTGCGTGAGGTAGAGCGTGGTCCGTGCCGCCACCGCTTCCACGGTACCGACCTGCTCGTACGACGCCATACGCCGCCCCAGAGAGTCCGAAGCGCTCACCGCCAAGCCATAGGCGCGAGCGCGAAGTCGCTCGCCTAGCGTCGTAGCCGTTTCGCGTGCGGCAGCCGCGGCGTCGTGGTGACGGTTTGCCACATCGGTCAACACGACACCGATGGTGGTCACAAAACTGTCGCGGGATCGGAAGACTTCGCCACGCTGGTGATCGAACGTGTAGCGGTGGGTACCAAACCGCACGTCCTCTGCTGCGACCGCCAAGCGGTGGGTTTCCAAGCGGGCACTTGCGGTCTTGCGAAGCGCGGCGTGGCTCGTCATGGCAGAGCGGAGCTCGGCAAGGCGCAGCTCGGTCGCCTTGATGCGGTTGTCGCGTTTCGAAAGATAACCAGCCACGGTATCGCTTTCGATGCCGCTGTCACCTTCCAACTGCTTCGCTGCGGCCGCAGAAGTCGCCACCCCGCTCACGCGCCAGCCGCGCGCCTTCGCCACATCGTTCACCATCTCCAGGGCGGCAGTCTTACCGGTACCGGCATCGCCCTGGACGCCCTGAAAGCTATCCGGATGCATCAGCAAGTTGCGTGCGGCTTCCAATTGTTCGCCTGACAGCTTGAAGGGCGCCCCAAGTTCCGCCCCCTTCCTGGCTTCGAACGTCTGCACCGCTGCATCGAATTCCGCCTGCCCTGTGAGAACCACGCGGTTCTCCCCCATGCCGGCACGGATATGCTCACTCAGCCGCATCTCGGTTTCAATCGCGCGGTGGGTGGTGTACATCATGGCCCCATCGGTGTCGGTGCCACGTGCGACCAGAAGATGGTTTTTGATGTGTTGCTGGATGGCCCAGTCCACGTCATCGATGCCACCACGGCTGAACTTCACAGCTGCCAGCTCGACGTCGACCAGGCTGAAGGCCTGCTCACGCTCGGATAAGTGTTCGACGGCCCAAGACACGGCCCGTACGGCGGCTTTCTGGGCAACAGCGTCAACTTGCCTGGCGCCGGCGTTCCCCGGCAATCGGTCTGCACGCTCCCGCGTCTGAACAGCCTGCTCGACGCCCTTAGCGCGCTCACGTGCACGCGACACGATGGACGCGACGCTCAGACCCGCATCGCGGCCGGCGTCCTGCCAAATCTGCTGCAAGGCGTCCCGAGGCAGCTCCTGCTTGCGCGACCGGCTGTCCAGCGCCGCCGTCTGACGCGCATCAAAACTGGCACTGCCGGGCTCGATGCCACGCGCCAGCAGCGCCGCCTTAATCTGGTTCTTCCGGGTTGCGTACAGCTCGATGTGCTCCGGACTGAACCCCTTGATCTCAAAATCGACGCCGTTGTCGGCATACTCCAGCTCGTAGCCGGCACGCTTGAGGCCTTGCGCGAGTTCCGCCTTGTAGATGACGTCGGCCTTGGCCCGCAGCTTCAACATCTGATCGTTCGTCAGACTGCGCCACTTCTGGTCGGTCTCATCATAGACGGCTGACACAATGACGTTGTGGCTGTGGATCTGCGGCTCGTTCTCCCGATTGGTCTCGTGCATCACCGTGGCATAAACAAGGTTCTGCTTGCCCACCGACCGGTTGCGGCCGTTCTCGTCCTTCACCCGCACAATCGCGCCGTGCTTCTCCAGCCATTCCATGGCCCGTTGATTGGCCGCGAGGTGCGCATCGACGATGCGCTCGTCCTTGCCCACCAGGCCGGCAATGGAAACGCTCTTCGCTGGTGAGATGGTGAAGTCCATGCCGGCGCGGCGGTCTTCTCCCTTGCTGTTCTCCGCCAGATCCTGTACCTCACCCGTGGCCGGATTGAATAGCTTGCCGTTGAGCAGGTCGATGAAGGCTTCCCGCTCGACTTCCTTGCCTTGGATGCCCAGAATCTCGGCGCCACGCCCCTCCCACCTGGCCGACGCCTTCTCGTTGACGTAGTAGTTATCCGCCTTCTGCCCTGCGTTCTGGCTGAATGACTTGTCGTGATAGCGCGCCGCGTCGCCGACGCCTGCGCCAGAGATATGCTGCATCGAGATCATTTGCTGGGCTCCGCATCCGGGTAATAGGCCTTGGCAGTAAAGCCGGTTTCACCAGGCCGCAAATCAATCGGCACCCGGACCTGCTCGCTCTGCAGTCGGCTCGCATGAGCGTATTCGGTCGGTCCGAGCTCCAGCGTACGAACCGTGCGCTCACCGGCCTTCAAGAAGACACGTAAAGTCGGATAGACCGTCACCGGATACGAGCTCGTCAGCTGCATGCTGACG
The DNA here is from genome assembly GCA_036679605.1 of Gemmatimonadota bacterium. Lineage (GTDB taxonomy): Bacteria > Gemmatimonadota > Gemmatimonadetes > Gemmatimonadales > GWC2-71-9 > JAZDCZ01. The sequence continues at coordinate 8,956 of JAZDCZ010000068.1, read as the reverse complement.
GTCGCCCGGCTACCCTCATGCGCCAGGACGGCCAGATGATCCACAGATACTTGGGCCAGCATTGCCGCCTCGGACACGAATTTCACTCCCCGGAGCGACTTCAAGTCAGCATCTGCCAGCACGGGCTGTCCCTCATAGTCGCTCGCGACCCATGCCACCCCGGCCGTCCATAGCTGGTGAAAGAAAAAGCAAATCACGGCAATAGCGAGGCCACCACCAATCAGCGCCCAACGAAGAAACAATGATTTCATGGGAACAACCCCCCTGCTGAAGATGCTTCGGCTGAAACAACTTGATTCTCCTGGGCCGACGACTTGGGTGCAGTGGAAGGTGCGGATTCCGACGCCTCTGCCGGCACCAATTCGCCGGTTTCCAGGTCCTTGACGACCCAGACTCCCGTCTTCTCAACAGCCGCTTTCGCTTCTTCGGCTGCCTTTGCTGCAGCTTGGCGCGCGGCTTCCGCTTCGGCACGCACGCTGGCCAGTGCGTCCTGATCCTGCGCCCGGATGACCTTGAATCGATCGTCGCGCGGCGGCATGTCTTGTTTGGGCTTAAATCGGTCCGCCCGCGCCCAGGGCCGATACCATTTCGGCAGCCAATTGCGATAATCCACGAAGGCGGGAGGGTAGTCGCCAGGCAAGCGAACATACGCCGTGCAGTCTTTCATACGCGTGATGTTGGTGGGCATGACCACCCACCTCTCTTGCTCGCCCTGGTTCAGTGACCCGCCGTCACGCCAATCGGTGACTGCCAGCGCCTGGCCTTTGCTGACAACGGCCACCTCCTGGCGCCCCAACCGCTTTGCAATGCGCTCTGCCAGATCCGGCTCCACGGCACGGAGCAGCGCTGCCGTACCAAAACAGTTCATCACCGTGGCGCCTCGATCTGGCCCCATCGACGTCACAAACTGTTTATCGGCCTGAATGGCGGCAGCAACGCAGACGCCATATTTCCGCAACTGCGCCTGCACCTCGTCGAGTTTGATATCGCCGAGTTTGGCGACTTCATCCAAGAAGAACCAATACTTGTCTTCGTGCACAACCTCCTGTTTGGCGGCAATGATGCCGAACGCAACGGTCAGGATCAGTCGGAACAGAGGCAAGAACATTGCCTGGGTGTCATCCGTCCCAACAATGAAGAAACGAGTGTCGTCATCCCGCTCGTAAAACTCACGCAACGACCAATTTCCGTCCGGAACGGCTGCAATGCCGTCCAGATAAATGGAGATCGAGCTGATGACGCCCTGGCGTTGCCCTTTGGAGTCACCGCCAACTGCAGAGCTGGCCACAGACTTCTGGATCAACAGTTCCAGTTCGTCTTCGGGCATGTCCAGAATCGCTTCCGCAATGATGCGGGTGTACTGCGCGCCACGCTGGGCGAGACGCAGAAGAATGACCGAGAAAAGCGCCCGCGCTGCATCTTCGAAGAACGCGCTTGCACCGTGCACCACCCCACCCTTCTTCGGTAAGAATGCCTCGGCCAGCGTGTTCGAATCGTACGTATTCTCCAGTTCAGCAAAGAGCGACCATGGCACCGTTCCTTTGATTGCCGGATTAAAGAAGATGTCTTTCTCAGGTCGGAAATACGCCTTGAAGTACTCGCCGGTTGGATCGTAGATCACGCATTTCTTGCGACGTGCAAACACCTGCTGCATCAGATCATGTTGCCCGAGCGATTTCCCGGTCCCTGGCGCGCCCGCAAACAAAATGCCCTGCATAGGTGCCTGCTTTGGTAGCGGAATATCGAGAATCTTGTAGGGGCCGGGTCCTTCCTTCTTCACGAGCTTTGCCAGTTCGGTAGGCGTCACCACATCCAAGCCACCATCGAGGCGCTTGTTTTCGCGCGCCTTCCGGCCCAATCGGCTCAGCGACCACCAGACCAGTGCATAGCCAACCACGGCGCAAGCACAACAAACCAGCAGAACCCGACCGAACATCGCGACACGTGGCGACAGGTTCGCCGACACAACGCGGAATTGATGTGGCGTCAACAATTGCACAGGAACGCCATCATCACGGACAACGGTGAGCACTCGCCGAACACCGTCCTCGTCCCGAATGTCCCATTTCCTAGCTGTCGTCGTGCTAACTACATGGGACATAACCCGTGCTTTGAGCAGATCCACATCGTGTGGTGCCAAGCTGCTGATCCACAGCACTAGAGGCAACAAGAAGCCGGGCAATGCGCCGGCCCACATCGCCATCGAAACCGCATGCAGGGTCAGCTTTACTCGCGTGAGGAATAACGCGCGCCCAGCACCCGCGTCAGAGATGATCTTGTCCGTCATTGCGTCTCCTCGACCTGTATTGTCGACAGGTCTCGCTCCTCAACCAGCGTCCAATTCGCTAGTCCGGAAGGGAAAAGTTCCAACAAATTGCCAGCCTTCTCTCCAAAGCTGTCACGCCAGCTCATGTCGCGCAGCAGCACGAAGTCGGAGGCGCGAACAACTGCATCGGCATCAATGATCACCAGATCACAACCCCGCACCTGTCCGGATTCCAGATGCGAATACTCGAACAACATGGCCTGGGAATCTCCCCCTTGGGGCGAGTAGACCAAGCAACGGGCGGCATAGGCGCCAACAGGCATATCAGCCACTGAATTGACGGAAGCAAGATCAACAGGAATCAGCATTTCATCGCTCGCTTGATGTAGCCCCATTTGCTTGGGAATTGCTTGTTTCGGTCTGGAACGTTCCCTTGTCATAGGTCTCACTGACATTGGCACCAAGATCAATGGCCATCCTGATATGCCCTTTCATCTGGGATCGCAACGTAGGGTCCGCAAGCGGATCAATTCCGACCGGCAAGGAAGCTGAAACCACGGCGGCGGCGGCCAGTACGTTGTTCTTTCCAAGCAACTCCAATGCACGATCAAGGCGATCCATCACTTCACCGTGCTGCCGGTCATATTTCGCTAATGCCTCAATCGTGAATGCGTAGACAACTGCTGGCACTTTGACACCGCGCGACTTCGCAATCCCCATCAGCTGTTCGTGCTCATCGTCGCTAAATCGCACATTCACTTGCCTATCGCGCATTTGAACTCCCAGCCCATCCAGGCGGCAAATTTAAGATAAAAGCTAGCAATTGCTAGGCAATCTAACTATTTGTTTTTAAACCGTTTTATGTAGAAACTCGGGCACCTCGCAAGCCACACTGAATTGTAGCGCGCTAGCGTAAAAACTTGTCGCAAAATCAAGAACTTGCGACGGTTTTTTGTGTTGCACGCTACGTGCGTAGTGTGTGTCCTTTTCCCAGGGGAGAGTTTGAACCATTGATTCACGGAATCAAAGGGAAAAACGCATATCCCCCCCTTGTCGGGGAATCCCGATGCAATTGCAATTTCCACGTGAGCAAGCCATGATTCACCGGCGCACGGAAATCGGAATTCCCCGACTCCACCATCACTATGGGACAACCCCCAATGACTGAAAATAATCAAACCAAGGCGGTACGTCGTGGCCGTCGTCCGGCAGTTGGTATCGATGAGCAGATCGCCGATGCGGAGAAGAAACTGCAGGAGCTAAAAGACCGCAAACGTCAGGAGGAGAGAGCCAACGCCGAGAAGAACAGAAAGGCGATCGGCGAACTGCTCAAAGGCGAACGCCTCGACAGCGTCGACGTAGAAGACTGGAAGAAGCACATGCCGAAGATCAAGGCGCTTTTTGGCCTGACGGATGCGAGCGTTAGCGAGAAGCCGGCTGGCGGAAAAAGCGCTTCAGATTCACCGCGCCAAGAGGAAGCGACCGCATAGCATTGCCCACAAATCCACGGCTCCGTACGGCCGACCGCGATTCACTGAGAATCGCAAGAGGCGGCCGCCGCTGGAGTTGTCCACAATGGTGTGTATTGTGGGCAACTCGGGGAAAGCGGGGAGCGGTGGAGCTTGTGGACAATGCGCCGTGTTAGAACGCCACGCGTGGTGTTGCGCTTCGCCGATGGCGGGGAAATGCGCAGGGGCATCGCCCCGAAGCGTTTCCCCGCCATCGGCGTTTTATACGTCCCCTCTTGAGTGCAGGCGACAACGGAGCCGGAGCGAAAGCTGATTACCGGTCTATTTCCGGCTGGCACAGCCGGAAATTTGGATAGCGGGGCAACTGGCCCGCCGGGCGAGAAAGCGCAACCGCGCTTTTGAGTCTGAGTCCGGGTGAGCGGTCATTGCGTAGCAATGGCCGATTGCCTGGACGGTTGTGCGGGAGATTTGTCACACGTCGCGCAAGCGGCGGGCGACAAGTCGAACGATCCTATTTTGAGCAAGTCTTTGCTCAAAATCACTTCACCAAGGTCGGCGCCGTGGTTGAGCCTTTGGCGCAACGCGAAAAGGATTCACCCACCGCGCCTGCCTGTATCACGTCGGCAGATCGACAACATCACAGCCATCAAGCCTCGGTCGTCGTCCGCCAGAAACTGAATTCAGCGCCACGCCCGACGAATGGTGCGGATTTTCGCATGCGCAATTTTCCATGGCCATCTGCGTCCAGCACATGGCTCCAGTTCGCTGAAGTACGTTGGAAGTTACGAAAGCAGGGGACGTGACCGCCGTCGTCGCCCGCATGGATACATGCAAGGCTCTTGTGACGCTAGGCGAGTGGGATGCGGCATGAGGCGGCCTGGCCGAGCGGGACTACTGTTCGGCAGAAATCTGCAAAATTCTGTCGATCTCGACGAACATTGCAGCTGGCCCCTTGAATACGCGGATCGATTCGGCAGACGGATCAAATCGTTTCATCAGACGATTGCAGGCCTGCCAAACCAAATGCCTTGAAACCGCATATCGCTTGGCCACCTCCATGATCTCGTGCCCCTCCACAAGCACGCTTCTTGCCAAAGTGACGGAGCGCGGGTACTGCCTGGATTTGACCAACAAGACGTCGAACTGCGGGCCGGTCAGCATGTCACGGCCGCCATTTTTCCTGACGATGCTTGCGACGGCACAAAAGCGGGCGGCATCGGCGGAGTACATATAGACCTGGTCGGCCTCCTTTTGCTTCTCAAGCAGGCGACGACACGCCTGGTAAGCGAACTGGCGTCCTCTGCCGAATGCGCGAGCGGCCTCTGTATAGCTGCGGCCGTCCACCAGGACTGCGCGAGCGATTGATCTCGCGACCGCTTTGGTCTTTGATTTCGCGACAAGCTGCTCAAACTGCTCGGAGTTCACGCTCCTCTCCGTTGTAAAGCATTCCGCGTATGCAATCCATGTAAGCACGCACGGCGTCAGCCATGCTGAATGGCACAGGAAGGGCTGGCGTCATCCGCATATAGCAGATAAAGCCGGGGTCAGGTTCGCTCATCCCCAAAAGCCACGCGACCTCACAAAGGTCGTCTGGCGGAAGCTGGTCAAACAGGCTTTTTTCCGCCATGTCAGTACCCCAGCCAATCCCGTGCCGCGATGAGAGTCGCAGGGATGACGCTACGCTCAACCGAACGTTTCCCAGTTGGAGAATGAAAGCACTCCACACTAACCGTCAATGTGCCGTCTTCATTTACCAACGTCGGCTCTGCCGGGTGATGCTTGTCGATCCACCTGGCCAATTGCTCAGCAGTCATGCTTTCCACCTTGCCCCCCTGCCAAATGATTTACATGCGCTCAAGCTTCCGCCGCTGACCCACGAAACGCCACTAGTTGTGCGAACGCGTCCTCCTTTGGGATGACCGCGTAGCGCCAGCCATCTGCGCCGGTATAGGTGTTGGTGAAGGTCGTACGCGTGAGGGCATTCCCGGCAACATCGATCGCCAAAACCTCAAACGACTCACGCACGCATTCCAGAGAGTTGGTCTCGCTGACGGGCAATGCTGGACCTCTCACTTCGCCACGGAAAACTGCCGGCACCGTGGCGCGCAATCGGTCCGAGTCGGCAAGCTCTGGATAGTCCTGCAGCGAGTCCAACGGGAGGTCATTAACGGTCTGTCCAGACCAGTTATCTAGTGCCGTTTGGGGTGCGTCGTACATGTCGTAGCCGGGTTGGTTTGGACCCTTGGCGCACCGATCTGTGATGCCGGCAGCCGGCCGGCGCCACAGGACGGCATGCGCAATCTGCAGTAGGCCATGGGGCCCCCGCACGCTCTTACCCTTCCGGTAGCAATAGCCCTCACGGTCGCAGACGCCAACGCGCTTGTCGCCCTCCTCGTAGAGCCCCATATAGCCTGCCAGCCATGCTCGATGCCATTCGCTTCCAGCAAGGATGCTTCGCATCCAGCGCGGCAGACACACACCTGAATAGCCAGCCAGATACAGCCGCATGCAAGGTGAACCGCCGTACAAGGCACCACGAATCACGCCGAACATGTCCTCTCCCTAGTTCGATTCACCAAGCGCTAACACCGCCTCAGTTCGCGGCGAAAGAGTCTCCGGCTTCACCGATTTGAATTCCCGCACCCATGCCCCATCAACCTTGCGCGCAACCTCGATCGTCACACGGGAAGCCGTTACTTTTCGCACAATGCCGGCCACAGGGACCACGTACCCGTAGCCTCCCCGGGGCTCGAAGCGCCAAGTAACTCGGTCGTCTGGTCGCATAACTGCTCATCCGTCCTGATTTCGCTTAGGTGGGTTCGCCGCCCATAACACCGGGGGAGCGTTGGTTAATCAACCATGACTGGACGACGAACCCGCCTAAACGCCCTCAACATGAGGATTGCAAGACTGCTTCTCCTGGTAGCGCCACCCGAGCTCGTCCCGTTCGAGCTTCTCCAGGCACCCTTATCAGGCAGATCGCCGCTCAGTGCACCGTCGACTGCGCAACGTGCAGCAATCCCTTGTGGCCTGAGTTGGCCAGGCGGCCAATCACAGCCATGACTGCAGCGGGTGCACCGTAGATCGCGTTGTTACCAGAGGAGGCCTCGGAAATCTCCGGGCGATTAAACATGGCTTGGCTATTAACAGCTTCTTGATCAATTGCGCGTTGCAGAGCGTTACGCGATTCAGAGAAGATAGCAATCAGTTTCATGATGTTGGCCCCCTGTTTTGTTGATGATTATAATTATACGCACGGTAATTCAAAACGTCTATCTTTTTAATGATTGAATTTATTAATAGGCGTCAATAGATAATAGCAATGAAGAAGCCTGATTGGCCATCCAATCAAGGTTTCAAATTGGATACCATCTTAAAAGAATGGATTCACAAACTATTAATTAAATAGCAGGAAATAAAAAGGTGAGTGCATCCAGCGTTAGGAGTGTCCGCGCCCCAAACGAAGAGTTCAGGGGGCCCCGCTAGCGGGGAAGTGGTGCTTTGACCAGCGCCCGGGCGGATGACGCGCGACCAGCGCGACCCGCGGGACCGAGTAGCGAGTACGACTGGCATGGCCTGCCAGGGCGCTACCTGAGATCACCCCCTCTCTTGCAAGCCAGCCTTTCAAAAAGACAAGCCAACCAGAAACATCATGCTTGGCGTCAGAAAATAAGCATCAGATAAAACCAACAAACGACACGATTACCATTTCAAATCGAAGGCACAGGCGCACCCTGCGCGCATCATCGTTCAATTAATTAATTGAATACGATCATTAATCAAATTGCGAAAAACACCTAACAACCCCCCGCCCTCAGAAACACTGCTTCCCGTGCGAAAACCAACCGGAGTCGATCATTCGTGAACGGGTTCCCCACATAATCACCGACATGCGCCGCGACCTCACGTGCCAAACTGAAGGCGGCCAGGTGATGGGGCTCAGGCGCCTTGCTCACGGCGCGCATCACTGCATCGCCTCCCGCCGTAGCATTGAAGTTGATTGACATGGCGTGGTCGGCCAGCCTCGCCAGACGCAAAACGGTGCCTGCAGTGAGCGGACCTGCAGCTACCTCCCGCGAGTGCAAAGCTCTCGTCACTCCGTCGAGCAGTCGTGCCAGCTCGACCCCCGTCGACCAGAATTCGCTGTTTGCCGCCTCCGTCAATGCCCACTCCGCTCCGTTTCGTCATTCGCCTCAAATTGTGCGAACTGTCCCGTGGTCCTGGCACGCCGTGACGGCCACAATCCTGCTCGCCAGATTCCAACGACGCTGGTCATCGCATAGCCAACTTGCTGCAGAAGCAACCCGTTTCGCTCGATGCCCAGTGCCAACCCAATGATGGCGAAGTTGGCCAACAAGAGCGCAAGCCAGCCGTACCGAGACACCCGGATGTGTGCTGCCAATAGCGCCGCACCAACCAAGCCAAAACCGGTGCCGGTCCATTCGCAAAGCGAGAGGGTGAAGGGAGACAAGGAAGTCATGGTTGGCCCCACCTTGCGCCGCTTGCGATCAGCTCATACGTCCCTTGTGCTCTGAGCGCTTCAGCGGATCGTTGCCACCACCGTTGCGCATCGTCGACTGTTCGTGTGGGCGGGGTAGACTCGAAAGCCTCCAGCCAGTCGACAATGCTTTTGAGTTCCTGGGCGTCTGCCTGCTGCCTTGCGGCATCGAGAACTTCGCCCACCGCCTTCTTGCGGTCGGCACTGAACCGCATCCCGCGCTGTTGAAGCACACGGGCAGTAATCCGCAGTCGGCGAAGCGCACGCTCCGACAGTTTGCCCACGTCGACTTGTGTCGAAACCGCCGTTGATGTCAGCATGATGCGTGCGCCTTTTCCATTGCCGCTGCAACTGCGAAGCTGACACCATCGCTCCATGCATCAGCCAAGTCCGGCTTGTCAGCAAACTCAGCCGGCATGCCAGCATCTGGTGCGCTCAGTCCCAACCACTTTGCTTCTTGGACCGAGATGGCGAGATCCAGATCGGCATCGTTGACGCCGGCATCCAGCTGCAACTGCGCATTCGCATAGTTGACGCAGATTGCGTGTGCCCGATTCATTGCTTGATGCTGCATGCCTGCCTCCTGTGTTTGAGTGCTACCGGGCCCCTAGATTCAGAGCCCCCTTCGTAATCTGTCTGTCAGCGGTACGCCGGGCTTCCAGCTGTGCCGCCGTTCCCCTGAGTTCGTCGCCCTGGGGACAAAAGGAGGCTGCGGCGGCCAGA
>JAZDCZ010000067.1:0-3139 GCA_036679605.1 Gemmatimonadota bacterium | reverse complement strand
GAGTTCAACCCGCACCGCCGCGGGCGCCACCACAGCTGGAGTTCGGGTTCGAGGGGTGCTGAGAAGGAAGAAGACGCGGGCGCGCTGAAGGCCGTGGTGGGGGATGTGTAGCCGATGCCCGGCAAGTGCCTGAGTTTTGGGGTGGTCGGGGCGTTGTGAGTGCCGACTTGGGGTGGGCGTGCTGCGCGTGGGCCGGGAAGACGACGGGATCTGGGGGTGGAGGGCTAGAACGAAGCCGCTCCGCGGCAGCTACTGCGATTGATTGCCAACGGCCTCGCTGAACGTGCCCGGCCGATGTTCGTTGCTGGTCGCTCTTACCACGTGGTGTCGTGGAGTTCGCAACCCAACTCGGCGCGACTCACTACTCTTGATTCGGGGGCAATCACGCCCCGACCATCAAGCCAAAGGAGGCCGCCATGACCGCGTTAAGTCAGAGGATGCTCGATGACATGCGCATCCGCAATTACTCCCCGAATACCTGGAAGAGCTACATCTGCTACGTCCGCCGTTTCGCGAATCACTTCAAGTGCTCGCCGGACCGTCTCACACCAGATGATGTGCGTTCCTACCTGGTGCATCTTGTCAACGACGGTGTCGGTGAAGGCGTGTTGATCAACACCGTTTGTGCCCTTCGCTTCCTGTACCACATCACGTTGAAGCGCGACTGGTCAATCACTGCGCGAGACGTGCCCTTCATCAAGAAGGCGAAGAAGCTACCCGTTGTCCTGAGTCTTGACGAAGCCCAAAGGCTCCTTGTGAGCTTGAGCAATCTCAAGCACCGCACTATCCTGGCGACCCTCTACGATTGCGGCCTTCGAGTATCAGAGCTGTTGGCTTTGACTTCAGAGGACATCGATTCTTCCCGCATGTTGATCCACGTCAAGCTCGGGAAGGGTCTGAAGGATCGCTACGTGCCACTGTCGACGCGACTGCTGGAGCAGCTGCGCCAATACTGGCGGGAGTACCGGCCCGCAAACCACGTTTTCGAGGGAATGCGTTCGGGCCAGCCGATGAGAAGGAGACAGATTGCGCGGATTTGCGAGAAAGCCGCCAAGGCAGCGGGAATCGGCAAACGGGTCACTCCGCATACGCTCAGGCATTGCTTCGCGACCCATCTCCTCGAAGCTGGCACCGACATCCGAGTTCTCCAAAGACTCCTGGGGCATTCCAGTCTGAATAGCACGGCCAGGTATCTGCACGTTGCCGAGAATTATCTCGATGCCAGAAAGACGCCGCTCGAACTTCACAGCCACGACGCCCGTCAAGGCGGTTGAACAGCGATGGGCCGTTCCGCCCTGGAGATGGCCGACATCGTCCGCGAGCATCGAGCTGCCTACGAGGCGCTGCGCGGCAGCAGCCTGGCTGCTACGGAGAGTCGAGTGCTGGACGACGTCGTCCATTGTCGAACCGCCTTCTTTGGCGGCCACCTACTTCGTTGCAACGAATGCGGGCACGAGGACATCTCCTACAACTCCTGCCGGAATCGCCATTGCCCCAAGTGCCAAGCCGCGGCGAGGGTGGAATGGCTGGCGCAACGCGAAGAAGAGCTGCTGCCAGTGCAGTACTTTCATGTTGTCTTCACGATTCCAAAGGAAATCGCCTGTGTCGCGTTCCAGAACAAGAAGGTGGTCTACGACATCCTGCTCCAGAGCTCGGCTGAGACCCTTCGCGAGGTCGCCGCCACGCCCAAGTACCTGGGCGCCGAAATCGGCATCCTGTCCGTTCTGCACACCTGGGGCCAGAATCTCCGACATCATCCCCATGTCCACTGCGTCATCCCTGGCGGTGGCATCGCGTTTGACGGGTCGCACTGGAAGCCGTGCCGAGATGGCTTCTTTCTCCCCGTGAAGGTCCTTGGCAGTCTCTTTCGAGGGAAGTTCCTCGCTCGATTACGCACTGCCTACGACAAAGGCCTGCTCGAGTTCTATCGGAGCGCTGGCGAGTTGGCCGATGGAGCCAAGTTCAAGGAATGGCTCTCCCTGCTCTACGAGAAGAACTGGGTCGTCTATGCCAAGCGCCCCTTTGGCGGGCCCGAAAAGGTACTGCGTTACCTCGCGAACTACACTCACAGGACGGCAATCTCCAACCATCGCCTCGTTCGCCTGCACGACGGGAAGGTCTCATTTCTCTGGAAGGACTACGCACACGGTTGCCGGCGGCGCGTGATGACGCTGACTGCGGTCGAGTTCTTGCGGCGATTCCTGATGCACGTGATGCACGTTCTGCCCAAGGGCTTTGTGCGCATCCGTCATTGCGGTTTTCTCGCGAACTGTCATCGGTCGAACAAACTCAAGCTGTGCAGGGAGTTGCTCCACTGCGATGAGGACGTATCGGCTTGCGCAGGGAGTGATGCGAGCCGGGAGGTGCTCCCGGATTCTGCTTCCTGCTCCGAGTGCGACGACGGCCTGATGGAACGTGTGTACCGATTTGAGGCGGGGGAGGCACCACCAGTAGTTCGACAACTATCTCCATCAGAGCCACCATGATCCTCGCGTGCGTCATCGGTTCGATAGCAGTCCCTGTTCAGTACGGGGCCTGGAAGTCGTGTCTCCGCAGCGAGACACCGGCTCAATTGCGTCCCGCGCTTCGCCAAGACTCCAGCGCCGCAGGGATTTCAGGGGTCGTTCACCTCCGTCCGCCGAGGCTCCGATCTGTCAGAGTGTCCGTGTGCTGTAGTCCCAAGGCGCGGGGAGTGATTCAACTCCCATAGAGCCGCAACGGCACGCGGCTTCGTCTAGGTGGCTTCTTAAGGCCGTGGCACAACGGCTCGCCGTCCGTCTGCGGCAGCCCCAGGCGAGAAGTGGCGCCCAACATCCCTTCGGGCTGGGCCACAGCCCGAAGAACCCTTAACTTACACTCCGAAGAGCGGGGTGTTCCGGCCTACATGGAGGGCAGCGACGTGGTCGTCCTGCGACCGAACCTTGCTGCCTCTCAGTATCGCTACATGGACAAGGCGCTGGTTCCAAACGAGCTTGATCCCGTGCTCGCCCGGCGCGCCTTGGCCCACGCCCTCTTGCCGTCCATCGTGCCCTTCCGGCAAGCGTGCCTGACTCCTGGGATCGAGCCCTCTACCGTTGCCCCTGTCGTAATGACCGCATCCAGGAGCAACGATGCAACCCAACGATCCCACAGTCAGAAA
>JAZDCZ010000066.1:0-6921 GCA_036679605.1 Gemmatimonadota bacterium | reverse complement strand
CTCATCGGGCAGGGACGCTACGCGCCACCCTGCCAAGTCAATGTCCCGGAGATCTCTCGACTGGCCGCTTTTCAGACGTCGACGACTGGCCGGTTTTGGGTGTTCACCGAGGCCTGGCTGAAGTCGGACTGATCAGTGGCAAGGGCGGCATCGTGTTCGACGACCCAGTGTCTTCCCTAGACCATCGTCGGCGCGAACGCGTGGCGAAGCGCTTGGCTCTCGAAGCAGCGCAGCGCCAGGTCATTGTATTCACTCATGACATCTATTTCCTTTGCCTCCTGGCGGAGGAAGCAAAGCTGGCCGGTGTGCCGATTGCCACGCAAAGCCTGACTCGGCATGCCGAGGGATTCGGGGTTCCCGATCCAGAGCTGCCGTTCGAGGGCAAGAATACAAGCAAGCGGATTGGCGCTTTGAAGGCCCAGCACCAATCTATCGCCAAACTGCACAAGGATGGCAACGAGCAGGAACACCGGAAGCAAACCGTCGATGCCTATTTCCGGCTGCGCATGGCGTGGGAGCGCGCGGTCGAGGAAGTTTTGCTTCGCGAGGTCATCCTGCGCTTCCGCAAGGGCGTCGAACCGCAGCGGCTTGCAGGAGTCGTGGTCGAAGACGACGACTACGCCCAAGTGAATGCTGGCATGACAAAGTGTGCGAACTACGCGCACGACAAAGCGCTGTTGGGCGGTGTCGCCGTCCCCGAACCTGATGAATTACTTGCCGACATCATGGCGCTGGACACGTGGCGGGACGGTATCGAAAAGAGAAGCAAGATCACTGCGCAGAAACGCAAAATGTGAAGCGAGTTACATCAGGATGCATTACAGAAAAGCTAACAAATCATTCCAGCGGACAGCCTTCGACAGCCGCTGAATTCAAGCGTTAGGCGGCAGCGGGTATTGTCAACTTCAGCCGGTGATTGGCAGACTGGCGCGATGAACAGCCGAAAACCTGAGTATTATGGATATCGTTTTCCTCCCGAGATCATCAGCCACGCCGTGTGGCTGTATTATCGATTCGCCCTGAGCTTCCGAGATGTCGAAGATCTACTGGCAAAGCGAGGAATCGTCGTCTCCTACGAAACGATTCGCCAATGGTGCGGGAAGTTCGGCCCGGGCTACGCTGCCAGACTGAAGAAGCGGCAAGGTCGGCTCGGCGATACCTGGCATCTCGACGAGGTGTTCATCACCATCCGCGGCCAGCGCCACTACCTATGGCGGGCGGTAGACCAGGATGGTGACGTTATCGACATTCTGGTTCAGCGCCGTCGTAATGGACGAGCGGCAAAGCGCTTCTTCCGTAAACTACTAAAGGGGCAGGGCTGCGGGCCTCGTCGGTTGGTCACAGACAAGCTGGGAAGCTACCGGGTTGCGCATCGGGCAGGCATGCCTTCGGTTGTCCACGACACGACGCAGTACGCGAACAACCGAGCAGAACTGTCGCATCAGCCGACGAGGCAACGAGAGCGACAGATGCGACGGTTTAAATCCTGGGTTCAAGCGCAGCGGTTCTTATCCGTACACGGAGTGATCCAGAATCTGTTTCGAGTTGGCCGTCATCTGCTGCACGCTGCCAACGCTCGGCTGCTGAGAACGCGTGCATTCGGTGATTGGCAGCAGGTGACGTGTGTCTGAAACCAGATGGCCAGCTGTCGGAGCATGGCGCGGTGGCTTGCACGCCGTCCCTCAACTTGACAATACCGGCTTTGACACCCTCGGTCGACACCCTGAAAGCGCAAAGCTAGAGGTGGATCCAATCCAGACCTAATCAATTGAGGCCAACCAAGATTGGTGCGCCGTGGACTCTCCGGAGATCCCACGGCGGTTCAGGCGGTTCATATGACGTCAGTTTGAACTCTCGGCATCACGGGGGTCGTGTAGAAGGAAGAAGGAGTGATTCTATGAATGGCGGAGCTGGAACACCACTAGATCGGTTCAGGATCGTCGTAATCACGTGCGCCGTTTTGCTTATCCTGGGGGCTTTGACGTACGAGCGTCATCGGATCGAGGTAGATCCTAGCGAACCTGGTGTGTACTCGGTGACAACCACTTGGTGGGGCTTGAAAGAAAGTGTCACAGAGATCCGGTGGATGAAGCCGCCAGGCTACGACTATCGTGCATGGTGCGCCAGCGATCGCAGTGGCAAGTGGTATCCCTACATCGTCGAACCTGTCTACGACGACTACGGCGAGGTAGCCCCGGGGTTTTAGCGGTGCCGAGACCGTCCCTGACCTGCAATTCCAGGCATCAGAAGCCCGCCTATACTGCGGTTCTTACGCGGACAAAAAGAGGTGCCTGGTAGGTAGGGGCCAATGCAGAGTTACGCGGACAAACGGGGGCCGTAGATAAGCCGTTTCGGTCCGCCTGTTTTACGGCAGCTTCACTGCTTCTTACAGGTAAGCTTGTCGCCCTTGCCGTTGAACATACAGTCCTGAGGACCGAAGGCTGTCTCACCGCACTCCCCAGCAACGGACGCGTTGGAGTCACCAAGTACGACCGTGGCACGGATAGGCTCGTCGCCCGATATGATGGGATAGCTGCCGTCCTTGCCCTTGCCCTTGCCCTTGCCCTTGCCCTTGATCTTTACCTGGTTCGGGGCCTTCTTCCTGCGGTCCTGAATCGTGAGCTTGCTGATTCCGTTGTGTGCCCCCGGCTTAGTCTTGTCTCGGTAGCTATATTTCGTGGCAGAACCGTTCACACGCCAACCACTAGTACCATCATACGCACCACCAGGAATCGTGACGTCAACCCGACTTGCGCCGTTCTGGGCTTTGATGGCTATACGTGCGCCGTCAGTTAGGGGATCGAGGCTGGCAAAGTTGGCCAGTGCGTCGAGTACGAACTCACCCTTGATTTGAAGGCCGTCGTTGCCGAGCATGGTGTCGGCGTTGATCTTCGCCAGCGCCACTTTCGGTTTAATCATTATGTCCCGCGCTCCGTCGGGGTTGACGCAGACACTCAAGGTGCAGTCCGGCTCGCAGCCGTCCCGTACGATTAAATTCCCGTCGTCGCACTCTTCACCAAGCTGCCTCGCGCCATTTCCACAGACCCCGAATACGCTACCACAGGTCGTATCGTACGACCCGAAGGATCCGGGGCAATCGCAGCCGCATGTGATCTCTTGCGAATACCATGACGCCGGATAAACCAGCTCGCCCGGAGGGAAACATTCATCGCAACCGCAATAAAGGTATGTGCACGTCGTTCCAGGGATGTCGCAACAATCGCCCTCGACCTCGGATAAACCGTCGCCATCGTCATCCACGGAAGGGTCTGAGCAGGCAGTGGGGAGCGCAAATGGACAGTACCCGAGAGCCCCGACGTACGATGGCCACGCACAGGTTGCTTTCCATCCCTCGTGGAACATGAACCCGCTCCCGTGCCCAACACAGTCCTGAGGCCCACTCACATCAATCGCTACGCCTACAACTTCGCAGCGGCCCCATACATCCCGCTGAGCATCAAAACACCCCAGCTACGTGCCCCTTTTTGAGCGTAACTCCCCGACCCGGGGCATCACCACCTGCCGGGGGAGTTACCCGAGAAATCGGCTGCTAGCCCCCTGGTTTTTGCCAAGAACGCAAAGATGGCGGTCTAGCCGCGAACAGATGACGACGCACAGAAGTTGTGGCGATCAGGCCCACACAAGGTAGGATCGAAGTCGATGACGTTAATCCTCAGGGACAACTAGGCATATGAAGTATGCTCGTTCGTAAAACACGAGTAGCCAAGCCGAGGCAGATTCGTCGTCGCTGCTGAGATCGTATCTGTACGAGAACACCCCGTCGCCAAAAGTACGGGCCGATTGAGCCAGAAGCGTGCGGACGATAACCGCACGCGGGTCGTCGTCCCCTTCGGGAAGCTCAGGCTCAAGATAACACCTGATCTTGTAATACGGGGGCAATGGGCGATCTCGTTCTACGTAGAACAAGGCTCGCGTTACCCGTTCCACCACACGTTTCAGGCGACTGGTGTCGATCGTCATGGCATTGCGTCTTCCTAAGATAATGCCGGCAGATGTTTGCACTTCAACGAATCGAACCGCCTCAAGGAAGCCTTTGCGAAAGCCGCGCTTCGTCGGCTTGCTCAATGACTTCGCGACGCGAGGGAAGACACGCTGCACGTCAGGATGATGAGCCAAGTCCTCACGCATAATCAATGTCAGTCGAAAGTACTCGTCGTCTTTTTCAAAACTCGAGTTACATTTTCCGCAAGCCGGGACGGTCAGAAGGTTCGAAGGGCGGGGCGATGGGAAGAGATTCTTTGGCGGGACATGGTCGGCGGTGAGATCGTCCTCAGCGCCGCAGTAGATACACCGCTTGGCGTCGTTCTCCATACCGCGCTGCTTCTAGCAAATGATGCAAGGTTCCGCGAGTTCAGCAGGAAGCAAGCCTATGGAGGTAGGATCGCATTTCTGAAGCACTGGCTAGTTGTTCCGGGCATGGCTGCCGAGGGGATGTCATACGCGTGCATCCGGCGGGCTGAGAATGGGGGCAGCAGATTCCAAGCGAATCCTGGCATTTTCTGTACGAGTACTCGACACCCTGACCGATGGCCAGCGTTAGTACGAGTGGGCAAAGCCGCGAGCCCGGCTGAACTTCGTCTGTCGTCGGTGCCCGGCGTCGACTGTCCCGCAACGACGGCTCGGGTGACCGAATTCGCGTGTGGTATCTGGAGGGACGAGCTAGCCGGCCAACACGGCCTCTGTCACTGGCGTTTCAGCGGAATTACCTTTCCTTTGCCGGCATGAGACTTCGTTGAGGCATCTATCTTGTGCAATAGTCCTGGCGACACGTTCCAGCGCTGTCCGTCCTCGGTGACAACAGTTACGGTCTTCTTATTGTAGCGCGTGAGCATGCCCTCAACGGAAGAACGCCCCTCTGGCTCAAAAGTGACGCGATCCCCGATTCGGAACTCGAGCATTCTTGCATGAGCGCGCTCCATCTCGAGAAACTTTAAGCGTTCCACGATTCTATTATTGAGATCGGTGAGTTCCGCTTCGGTCAATTTCTCGATGTTGATGGTCATGTCATTGCCCGTTCCCGGATAGCGTATTGTGGCTGTGGGTCCTCAGTACTCCGTTGGCCTTACGAATCAAGCTGTCCTTGCAGCTCGTCAAAATGCATCTCGCGATCAGATTCTCAGCGGAAACGGGCAAATCTTGTATGACTACTCGTCATCGGGATGGTGACCCGTCTGTCGAGTACTCGTACACAAATTGCCCGGTTTCGCTTGGAATCTGCTCGTTGGTTTCTCTCGCTTGAGCACGCACGCAAAGAGATCGAGGCCTGGCGACGCGACTACAATGAAGCTAGACCGCATTCCGGTATCGGTGACCAAACGCCGACCGAATATGCGACCGCTCTCCTCGTGCAGGCGACGAGGCATCGTAGGGGTGTGGCGTCTGTGATTCCCAGCGTAGCGGAGTGTGTGAGCGAAGAAAGAGGGTGGTGTCTCCGTACCCCGTCGGCGATTCTCGAGTTGGCAAAACGAAAACAGTCAACGAGAGGAGACACCGATGGACAGATATATCGGATTGGACGCGCATGTGGCCAGCTGCACGCTGGCGATCATCTCATCGAACGGCAAGCATCTTCGAGACTTTCCCGTGGAAACGAACGGTGCAGCGCTTGTTGCAGCGATTCGCGCTGTCCCCGGGAGCAGGCACCTGATCTTCGAGGAAGGCGCGCAGAGTGCGTGGTTGTACGAGACGCTCGGCCACCACGTCGACGAGATCGTCGTGACCAGCGTGACAAAGAGCAACGGCCCGAAGAACGATGCGCAGGACGCGTACGGGTTGGCCGACAAACTGCGGACCAACGCAGTGGACAAGCGTGTCTTCAAGGCCCCGGGGCAATTTGCGGTGCTGCGCGAGCTTGCGCGAGTACACAGCATGCTCGTCCGCGATGTGGTGCGGGTACAGGTCCGGCTCAAGGCGATCTACCAATCGCGAGGAATCCCAACCGCCGGTACAGCGCTGTACGGGCCACAGCGACGGGGCGAATGGGAGATCCGCCTTCCATCGGCTGCTCGCCGTGCAACATCGAAACTGTACGCACAGTACGACGCGCTGCTAGAGCTGAAGACGCAGGCCGAGTCGGAGTTGATTGCAGAATCGAAGGGGCACCCGATCACGCGGATTCTGAAAACCGCACCTGGCCTTGGTCCGATCCGTGTGGCCAGACTGTTGCCGGTCGTGGTGACGCCGCATCGTTTTCGTACCAAGCGCCAGTTCTGGAGCTACTGCGGATTCGGCCTGGTGATGCGATCGAGCTCGGACTGGGTGCGCGACGAGACTGGCCAGTGGCAACGAACGCAGGTGGCCAAAACTCGAGGCCTGTCGCGCCAACACAACCACGTACTGAAAGACGTCTTCAAAGGCGCCGCCACGACCGTGATCCAGAACGGCAGGAAAACGCCGATCTACGAGCAGTACGCACGGCTCGTGGATTCAGGCACCAAACCGAACTTGGCCAAGCTAACAGGTCTATCGACCACAGAAACCAGGCACAATACGAACCGCGGCGGGACCTGCGAGATAACCGGCTTCCTGTTGTCCCGCTCCAAGTCCGTGATCGCCCCGATGCGTACGGGCGAAACCGGTTCGCAGGTGAGTATCCATAAGCTTCCTGGTCGCGAGCTCCACACAGCTCGACGACCCCCTGATGAGGCTATGCCCCTGCGGAGTACCGAACAAAGCGATGGCCACAACAGGCCCCGATGGAAGGATGGTTCCCAAACGCATTTTGGAGAACGAATAGCTCAGAACTCGACCGACGTCGCGATCACTGAGAAGACAGCGGGTACAAGCGCATACGGAGCCAGACAGACTCGAGACCGTCGATACCATGCGGAGGTAGACGCCGGATCACAGACCGATCCCTGGCGAGGCGCGGAGGTGCGTCTTGCAATCCTTCCCTATGGA
>JAZDCZ010000065.1:0-5962 GCA_036679605.1 Gemmatimonadota bacterium | reverse complement strand
CTCAAGGCCATGGCATCCCTAAACGTCCCTATGTCTGAAGAGCTTCGGGCCTACATTGACGAGCGTGTTAGAAGAGGCGGTTTCAGCACGCCCAGTGAGTACGTTCGCTCCCTTCTCCGGGCCGACCCGCGACCGAGACAGTCAGCGGCGCCTCGATCAACTCCTTCTTGAGGGGTTGGGCAGTGGGGCTGCAACGGAAATGACAGCCGAGGACTGGACCGACATCAGGTCTACGGTCAGAAGTCGCTTATCTGAGCGACGGGAGGATGGGCGGAAGAAGCGGAAAGTGGGTTAGCCGGCGGCCTCGAGCAAAATTCGATCTAATCCGGTGTGCGACTTACCTCGGCGAAAACGCCGGGTTGTCGGTCTCATCTACGTAAGGATAGCCGAGTTCTTCGAGGAAGCCGACCGATAAGCTCAAACCCGACGCTTTAGCTCGCCCCGCTCAGAGCGCAACTGGAAAAACGCCGCCGCGACCTCAAGGCCGCTACGACTTCGACCTTGCCGAGTTTCCACTGTTTCGCTTTGAGAAGCCTAAAGAAGCGCTCTCCCGTAGAGCCGAACTCGCCCATCGTCTACGAGGACACGATTCGCGGCAAAGACGGGGAACGGGTCACCAGGCGCTGGGAACTCTACCCGGGGCGTTACGGTTTTGGCGGCGCTACCACGCACGCCCTTCTTTTCGACCTTCTGCAGCTCTACTGGGAGCAGGGGCTTATGGGCAGCCAAGTCCGTTTTGGCTCTATTCGAAACATTCTCGCCCGCCGCGGTATTCACCAGCCGAGCAAACGCGACTACACGCGCATCTATCGTGACTTCGATATACTTCGTGGATACGACATAAAGGCTCATAACGCCTTCTGGGACAAGAAAGTCGGCAAATACGTCCGAATGGACTGGGGACTGTTTGCAAACGTCTACTACTGGAAGCCGAGCCCAGATATTCGACAACAAGAATTTGCCTTCGGGTTTGTTGAGCTAAACCCGGTACTTCAAGAAGCCGCAAAAAGCCGCGGGTTTTTCCCCGTTGGTTTTCCGCCGGCGATCTTTCATCAACTAAAACCCCTTGAGCAGCGCCTCGCCATCTACCTTGCCAAGCGGTTTTTAACCGAGCGTGTTCATATCCGCTTCGTAGAGGACTTGGCGCACGCTCTTCCAATCCAAGCCGCCCGTTCAAACAACGTTCGCCGCATTCTAAAAAGCGCCGCCGAGGGGCTCATGGCAAAGAAGATTCCTCTTCTTCGCGGCTTTGAGCTTAAAAAAACCTAGCGCGGCGCTGGACGGTGACGTTTTACCGAGGCCAAAAACCACGCTCGGAGGGCAGGGCGCCACGAGGACTTCGCCTTAGTGACCTCGCAGCCCCAGTTCGGGAACTAGTCGAGCGCATGGCAGAGGCGACCGGAGGCAGCTCTCTGGAGGAGCTTCGCAGGTGGACGTTTTGTGCGCCGAGCGGCTTGGGCGCGAAGGCGTTGACCGAGCCCTCTCGGAGCTTAAAGCACGGCGTATCGAACCCGGACAAACGGCCGTCCGGCATCCCGAGCGCATGCTTACGAAGATTCTAAAAGACGTGGCCAAAATGCGGGGGCTTAGTCTGAACTAGGCAATCTCGGCCTGCCGCTGGTCGGAAATACCGATTGTGACACAAAGCGCTCTCTCTTCTCTTGCTCTAGTGTGCGTCATAATGGCTACCGCTTCCTGTAGCGGCGCCCGTGGAGACAAGTGCAAGAAAGCCGAGAATTGCAAAAAAGCGCTTAGCTGTTTTCTTCCCCAGGTATTGCTTAAAGACCAACAAGGCACCGTCTACGCCTTCGAGGAGCTAAAGCTCTACCTTGCTCAAGGTACCTGCGTATCCCGAGCAGACCTTCAGGCCGCCGCCGCCCGTTTCTGCCTAGAAGGCCGAGCATGCGTTGAGGAAGGAGCCTGCCAGGCCATCGCCGGAAAGTGCCAAGCCGTACGGGACGCCGACTGCCAAGCCAGTAAGGGTTGCAACAGTAAGGGTTGCAAGATGTCAGGCGACTGCCGCGCGATTGAAGGCAAGTGCGCACCGCTAACAGATGCAGATTGCCGCCAGAGTTTCTTCTGCTTGTAGTTTGGCCAGTGCTCAGTGGTTCCAACACCAGGATACGCGGTGCTTACCGACGAAGTAAAGGTTTTCAAGGAACGCCTCGCGCGTTGCCAGGCTGGGCAAAACTGCGACATAGACTTTGGGACGGGCTGCGCTGTTAGAACAAACGCCGATTGCCGTGTTTCGGGTCTATGCAGCAAGCATAGACGCTGCGTAGCCTTCGGTGGCATGTGCCGCTAAACCGCCACCCCAAGTATCCTCGGCTTTAACGCCACACCTCCTCTCAATTCCCGCATAACAATCCTAGCTCTTTCTCATCGCCGGTCTCGGGTAGAAGCCGTCGGTCATCCCTCTCGTCGCGCCGCCGCTTTTCGGCGGGGCGAGGGGGAGAACCTGCATGACACAAAAGGTTCCTCTTCCTCGAATCCAACGAGGAGAAGAAAGCAATGGTAAATAAGAAATTGGAAGCGATGCACGTACGCATCGAACTGATTCGTGAAACGGGAGGGAAGTACAACCCCGCCCTTTGTTCACCCGAAGATGTCGTCGAGCTGCTCGGCGAGGAAGCTCGTAGCTGGGACAGAGAGCACTTCGTAACGGTCGCGCTCGATACCAAGAAGCGCCTTCTCGGTATCGAAACCGTGAGTGTAGGAACGCTAAAACAAGCGCTCATTCATCCGCGCGAAGTGATGAAGAGTCTCATCCTGGCAAATGCTGACTCATTTCTTTGTCTTCACAACCATCCAAGTGGAGACCCAGCGCCTTCCGGTGAGGACATAGCCATGACTCGTCGGCTGGTCGAAGCCGGAGAGCTTCTCGGAATCAAGCTCTTGGACCATGTTATCGTTGGCGCTGACGGACACTACAGCCTTCAGGAGAACGGTCTCATGTAGTGAGCCAAACGCTCGCGATGTCGGGGGAGAACCCCGAAAGGGTTTTTTATCAGTCTGCAGGTCTCCCCCGACCTTTTCCCGCTACCGCCGTTTATAGACGCCTTTGTGCGCCATCCCCGTGCGGATGGATTGTGACTGTAGGCAGCGATTGCGTCTACCCGCCATGGTGCATTTCCCGCTTCGCTTTTTCGGGGCTGCCGAGTCCTCAAAGAGCCGTATCGCGGAGTCTCGGGGAACTGCTCGTCGATCAGGCACACTACTAGTGCCAGGTTCAGCGCACTCTCACCCCTGCCTGTATAGTAAAACGACGAGTGGCAAACTGTGAGAAGTTTCCACCGGCGTGCTCCTTGATCAAAAAGACGGGAGCCCCCTTATCATGCTGTCCGAAATCCGGGTTCCGCCTCTTTCTAACCAATGCCGTAGTTTCGGCAAATGCACCGCTTTCGGCGGTCCGGAACGTGTCAACGACTTTGAGACACCTCGACGACGAATTTAGTGTAGCTCGATGTCTTTTCTCGACTTGTCCTCCGGTGGGTTGATCCAAACCGCCTCCGGCAACGGATGTACCAAGGGCGGTCCGTTGACGAAGCGATCGGGGTGGGCGTTGTAGGCCTGGTCAAGGGTTCGCTGCCGACTAGCGAGGACTTGCGCCGCTCGGCCGTGATGCACGACGGCCGGCGTGAGCATCGCGATCCCCGAATGCCGATGCTCGAGGTTGTACCAGGGAAAGAATCCACGGCAGTAACTCACGGCGTGCTCGTAGCTCCCGAACCGATCCGGGTAGTCCCCCTGGTACTTGAGTGTCTTGAACTGCGCCTCCGAGAACGGGTTGTCGTTGGAGACGTACGGCCGGCTGTGCGAGGGCGTCACGCCGAGATCGACGAACATCTGGGCGAGCGTCTTCGACTTCGGTGCTGAGCCGCGATCGGCGTGTATGGTGAGCTGGCCACGATCGATGCCCTGCTTCTCGCATGTCTCTTCGACCAGCTGCGCGGCGAGCTCGCCGGACTCGCGATGAGCCAGCATCCAGCCAACGACGTAGCGGCTGTAGATGTCGAGCAATACATACAGGTAGTAGTAGCTCCACTTCTCTCGGGCTCGCAGCTTGGTTAGATCCCACGACCAGACCTGGTTCGGTCCCGTCGCCAGAAGCTCCGGCTTCTTGTAGGCCGGATGGCGCAACTGGTTGCGGCGCTCGCGCACCTCGCCTTGGGCCGCAAGGATACGATACATCGTACGCACCGAGCAGTGTCGAACGGCCTCTTCGAGCAGCGCGGCGTAGATCTCGGCCGGGGCGGTATCGACGAAACGTTGGCTGTGCAGCACCTCGATCACCCGCTCGCGCTCGGCTGGCCGGAGCGCCCGCGTCGGCGTCGGCCGCGGCTTGCGCGGACCGGCCTTCTTCGGTTTGCCAAACCGGTAGTACGATGCACGTGCAAGACCGAGGACCTCACACGCTCGGCCTACACCGACTACCGGTGCGATTTCGGCGACCAGGGCCATTACTCTTTCTCGTTGCTCTTCTCGGCAATCTTCGGCAGATCCACACCGAGGATTTCGGCAAGCTTTTTTTGGGTGCCGATAATCACTTCCGCCTTCTCGAGCTCACGCACGAGCCGGGCGTTTTCGCGGCGCAACTTCGCCAGCTCTACCTCCGACTCGCTCTTGCCCTGCTTGCCTCGCTTCTTGTCCAAGGCCTGCAGCGTGCCGTCTCGCCGCTGCTTACGCCACTTCGTCAGATGCGAGGAATACAAACCCTCGCGCCGCAGGATCGCGCCACTTTGTCCGGGACTGCGCTCGAGTTTCTCTAGCACCGCCAGCTTGTAGGCTGCCGAGAACCGTCGCCGGCTCGCCTTCGGCCTCGCCTCGGGATCGGGCAACGCGATCGCTCGTGGACTGTCCCCTGAAACGCCGGTGACGCTGCTGGTCTCCTGGCTCCCCAATTCTCCAAGTCCTGTCTGATCCATCCTTTTTATTTATCCTCTTCCAGCCCCCACCTTCACTAATTACCGAGGATGGATTGTCTCACGTCACGTTGGCACAGGGGGGTCAATGCCGCGAAGAGACAATAGGAAATACCCACATGGGGGATGTACTCGTCGTTCTCGAGTGTGGTAGTATCGCGCAAGTCAAACGAAGGGAGGGGGACAGACATGTCACATTGGACGCAGTACGCGCGACGTTTTGTTGGTGCGCTCGTTGTTATTTTGCTTTTCACTCCGGCCTCTAGCTCTGCATCGGGGCAGAACGGAGACCCGCCATGTACCTTTGATACCAGCGCTAAGGCAAAATCCGGTAAGACCAATTTTGTGAGGGCCTTTGCCGCATGCGGAGGAAGCATCACATTCCCTTCGCCGAACTCTTTCATCGCCGCTACGCTTACCGATGCATGCGCGCCGGCAACGCCACTGTCTGTGTTTCAGTTCGGGCCCAAAGGTGCTTGTTCTGTCAAAAGCAAACTGAAGACTTTCTTTAACCAACAGATAGCCGTAGACGAGGCAAATGCATGTTTTCCCGATGATAGCGTACCATCCTGCAGCGTAATAACCACAAAGGCCAAATGCCAAGATATACGCAATGCAGATGGAACGACTCTAATCAACGAGACCGCAGATCAGGCAGGAAAAGGCGGTTGGAAATTGACCGCTTTTGCGCGTGCTACGTTTGATGACCGTCTTGGCGGCGGAGCGATTACTTCTATCGATTTTCCGGTTACCTTTAGGTTTCCTCCGGCAAAGAAGGACCGCTTGAAAGCCAAGTTTAACGCGAACGCGGCACTGTTTGATCTGTTAGGATTCGGTTCTGCGCTTCCTCCTTGTACTCAGTTCGAGACACTAGATGTGGCCATACTTGACTCTAACTTTAGCCCATTCGCCAGACGAGGTTTGGACGCTGGCCCGGGGAATTAGGACGAGTCGGAGTTGACGAAGCGCTTGCCTCCGGAGGACTATGACACAGCCCTCGTTTGGACCACGCCGGTTTACAGAGAACTGGAAGCCCGTGC
>JAZDCZ010000064.1:0-2278 GCA_036679605.1 Gemmatimonadota bacterium | reverse complement strand
GAGCGGACCGTAGTCCCAGCAGCTATTGAGTCCGCCGTATATCTCGGAGGACGGGAACACGAAGCCGCGCCTCTTGGAGAGATTGACGATCTTGTCCATTGTGACTGTGGTTTCCGCCATGGCCGTGATCCCCCATTCTTGCTCAGCAGGACTCGGGGAGTAAACGTAGAAACCTATACAAAGGATGTCGAGCGCTCAAGCCGAGGCGCCCCGGACCTTCAGCGTGCTTGCAGGGGCGAATGTCGCGGCGGCGTACGCTCCTAGGCGGGGCTCGGTTTGATAGGATGTCACCGCAGAGCGATTTTCCGCGATCGTGCATATCAGCTCTCGCTTTTGCCTGTAGGCTGCCGGTCGGCGCTCCCTTTCCAAGGATCACCGGGTAGTTGTTCAATGATCTGCTCACTCACGAGCAGGAGCGCATCGTCGAACTTCCAGTCGATGCCCGGTCGAAGCAGCGGGACGATGTCGTCACGGAAGTCGCGGTCGTTGGCTTTCTCGTGGAGGTTTGCCTCGAACTGCGCGCGAGTGACCGAATGCCCGCCTTCGGTCATGTAGCGGGTGAAGCAGCGCAGGAGTAGTTCAGTGTCGATCGCGTTTTGCCCGAGCGCAAACCAGAGATCGAAAAGATCTCGTCCCCTCTTGCGCTGGTATAGCGCCCGGAGCTTGGTCGCGAGCAGTTCCTCAAGTTCATAGGTTGTTACCTCGGCCTCGCCGTGGAACCAACGGCTTTCAACGCGGCTGGCCACACGCGCCAACCCTAACTCCGTGAAATGCTCGCGGGAGTTGGTCTCAACCTTGAGCCGCATCTTCAGAGGCGGGGTGTCCTCGGACTGGAACCGGTAGACGAGGTTGGCCCGGCCCTTTTTGAGCTTGCGTTGTGGTTCGCCAAGCCACGGATCCAGCACTTCTCGAACCAAGTCGAGTGTCTCGCCGATGGGCTCGGCTTTGATCTGCACCAGGTCGATGTCCTCCGAATAGCGTGCTGCGGGTTGTAAGTAGAGCTTGTTGAGTGCGGTGCCGCCGCGGAACGCGAGACGGTCGGCGATATCTTCAACGCGGAACATCTCAATGATCGCTCGGCTGATGACGAGGTCCTGCTCAACCTGAGCGTCGTGCCGCCATGGCACGTGCGCGCGCCATGCGGTGATGTAGTCTTTTGGGATCATTCGTCCGGCTCCACCTCGATGTTAATGAGTAGCTTCCACTTCGAGCTGCGGTCGGCCCCGGCCGCATTCACGGCGCGGCGCAAGGGCGCGACGCTTCGGGCGCATTTCTCTACGAAGGGCGCGAGCGCGTCCGCGAGATCCTGTTGTCTGATGAGCTCCAATAAATACCCGAGTCGTTGTGACCAACCGGAGAGAACCGTGGCGACGTTGTTCATGCCGCCGGCGTGATGTGGGTATCCGACGAGCTCGAGTGCGGTCACCTCGGGCGTGGAGTACCGCACGAAACCGCGAGGAGTATTGACGGTGGCGACCGGCATACGCTCGAGGTCGCCGCGGGCGATAAACACGATGCGCACCTGGCCGCACTCGATGGCCGGCCGGTTCTTGCGAACCATGACCTGGAACGACTGCGGACGTTGGTGGGCGGCCCCATGCCTCTCGGCGGCCGACAGGAGGGCAACGTAGTACGACTCGCCTAGCTCCTCCATCAGTTGGTCGACGAATTGCTCAGCTGGAAGACACCCGATGCGTTGGTACTCCGGCGGGACGATGACATGAAAAGAGCGCATCGGACTAGCAATGCGCCCGCGATCCTTGAGGCGTCGGAGCTGCGCGCGCACGGCGGTACCACTTCCAGCGATCGCCTTTAGGGCATTGTCGGTGGTGAAGTGATACCGTCCCTCGGCAGCCAGATCTTCGATGTATTCCTCAGCACGCATGCGTTACGATTCTTAGTGAATATAGCGCCAAGCGTCGCATTGGGCAAGAATGGATTTATCCAGCGTGGCACTACGATTCTACTCATAAATGACATTAATCGTCTTACCCGTCAATAATTGAAAATAATCGAGATCCACATATGTGCGACAGTAGTTCAGACCCGCATGCAGACCGTACTGGGCATCTGGCCAACGGAACGGTGATCGTCATCGCGGTCATTGGCCTGGCCGGGGGTGGGCACGGCCATCATGCTGGCCAGGGACATGCAAAAACCCGCTACAGCGTAAAAAAGGCACCTTTTTCATGTCTTCTCGATGTCGAAAACACGCATGCGGTAGGTGAGTGTAGAAGGCTTCAGCCCCAATAACTCCGCCGCACCACCATCTCCGGAA
>JAZDCZ010000063.1:0-2426 GCA_036679605.1 Gemmatimonadota bacterium | reverse complement strand
GCTCCGCTTCGCTCCGACCCCAGCCACCCCCCCACCGCTTGTGAGAACTTGGAACTACTGACTTTGGCTGCCGGGTGCCATGCCCGGACTGGGTATCTGATAGCACCGCCGGGAAAGAGTAGCCACAACTACTTTTATAGAATCAATTTACGCCGCTTCTTGGGTGCCGTTTTGTGTGGCCTTTCTTGACAGTTCTAGGCGGGTGCTAGAATTGAGATCAAACTACGTCAACGAGAAAAGCCCGACTGAGACGATACCGCCGGGTCAATCGGTCGTCTACCGGCACGCCAGCGAAAGAAACCTTCGCTACTCGCCCAGCGCGCACGTGTGAATCATCGGCATCATGCCATCGATGATTGCGTGGTGCTCGGTCGGCTCGAACCACCATCCTGATCAGCATTGAGGGCGTGAGTGATCAGCATCGTGGTCAGTGGTCAGTGGTCAGTGGTCAGAGGTCAGTGGTCAGTAGTCACGGTAGCCAGTAGCCAGTGGTCCACAAGTTGAGCCCAACGCCTTGCCTATCCTGCCAATCGTCACAGACGCCCGTAAAGGGGTCTAGAATGCGTTGCGTCGGTTGGATGATGTGGAGCCCTCGGAACGCACCCAGCGAAGCGTGGTGAGGTCGGTTTGACCGAGGTGGCCGGGTTGGGACCGGCTGTCGGGCTACAAGCCTTCAACCAACGCACAGTTGAGAGGAAGTCCCCCACTCATAGCGGCTACGTCGTAGCCATCGACGGTCGCGGTGATCCACGGGGCTTAGCCCTTGTCCGCGACCTTCTTGGCACGCTCGTATTCCTTGCTGCTACCGAAGCCGACGTTTTGGGCAACATGGTCTCGGGTTTCTTCGCCAGGCTTAAATTCCGGACCGCTGTCCGGAATTTCCTCATCTGCCCCACTCTCAGTTGGTCGGCCACGTCGTTCTCCGAATTCCTCCTCCAGCGTCTTGCCGATGGAAACGCCCGCCACCTGTACTCAACCAAGAACCGTTATGCTTCGCCCTTGCTCTTCACGCCCGCCCGCCATTCCGCTTTACTGACGCCGAAGTCGTGGTAGCCGCGGAGTTGAATCCCCAACGTGGAGAAGTCGGCGTCACTCGATTCGATCGTGGGGGCTTGCCGCCCGTTGAGGAAGGCGATTTCGACCGTCGGTAAAACTCGCGGATCTGCTAAGAGGTACCACGCCAACGCGGAGTTGCCCGCGAAGTTCGAGTTGCTGAGATAGCTGGACGATAGCGGCTTGTATCGATCCTTGAAGATGTTTGCGGTCGGGACTTCCGTAGTAGCCGCCGGCTCGCGGAGTTCCGTGCTGACGAAAATCTGCCGGGCCAGTGGACTGAGTGCTTTCGGCGTCAGTAGGATTGCCCCATCCAGCCCTAGCGGATTGCCGTTGGCATCGGTAATGTCCGCCAAGAGAACTTCCGCCGCCGCCAACGATGTAAGGGACAAGGCGGTGCCCGCTCCCTCGGTATAGTTCCCTCGTGCCGAGGTGAAGAATGTGGCGTTGTTCAAGAACTCCGTCCAGAACACCCGGTTGATCTTCAATCCGGCACCTCTGCCGAGAACTTGCCGCAACTGGTCGAAGGCACCAAGATCGTCGTTGATGATATCTTGCCGATCCAACGTCAGCATCTTGGCGTAAGTCTTCGCTTGCACGCGATAGGTTTCTTCGCCTAGCGTACCGTGTTCGATGTTTCCGCCCTTGCCTAGCTCCTCGTATTCAAGGTCGGCAGTTAGGCGGTAGCGAGTCGCGGCCTTGAAGTCTTTCAGGGGTGTGATTTTCGAGATATCGGCCCAGACGTTTTCGACACTTGCGAAGCCAGCCAACAGCAACTTGTTGGCCGTGTTGCTCAAGATGCCACTCACGTCGATTGTGGACAAGCCGGCCGCCTGGATTCCGCCACCGTAAGCCGCTCGCAGCACCTCGCGGATGTTGCCGCTGGTGATTCGCGTCGGACCACCGATCCAGCCGTTGGCTGATGCCGCTTTCAACAGCACCTCCCGGATGCCGAGTCCGCCGGAGAACGACTGGTCGGCCGCTTCCAGCACCTCCGGCTTGAAGTACGTTTCCAGATCCGTCAGACCGGCCGAACGACAGAGCGCCGCTTCGATGACCGGCTGATTCATATCATAACTACTGGAGCAGATAGTCGGTGCTGTCGGTCGCTCGGCACAGATTGCATACAATTCGGAATCATTCGCTCTTTCGCGTAAAAGAATTGTGGTTCATCCGGATGAACCTCAAAGGACCCCAAATCGAGCAAATCCAAGCCCCGGACTCGCTCGATCTTCACTACATCACGGCGATCACCAAATCGCAGATTGAGACGTTATTGAAGCAAGGCCTGATCCAGATGAGCTTATTCGACGAGACGGTTGCCGAGGTGGTGGACGAGGAAACGTCGATTCGCTACGTCCTGCGTCGCAATC
>JAZDCZ010000062.1:0-3472 GCA_036679605.1 Gemmatimonadota bacterium | reverse complement strand
ACGGCGGCGCTGCTGGCCCAGCATTTCGGCGATATGGAGTCGTTAGCGTCGGCGAGCGTCGACGAGCTGGCCGAGGTGCCCGGCATCGGGCCAATCGTCGCGGAGAGCGTCCACAGTTACTTCCAGCGCGAGGAGAACCGCGACCTAATATCAAGACTGCGCAGCGCCGGCGTGCGCATGGAGGCCGATGCCGCGCAATCTACGGAGGGTCCGCTCAGCGGCCAGACGTTCGTCATCAGCGGCACGCTGGCCGCCTTCAGCCGTCCGGAGGCAGAGGCGCGGATTAGATCGCTGGGCGGCTTGACCGCTTCCAGCGTGACGAAGGCGACCGATTTCCTCGTCACCGGCGAGAGCCCCGGCTCGAAGCTGGCGAAGGCCCAGCGCTACGGCACCGCGCTCCTCACCGACGAAGAGTTCATGGCGCTGCTGCGCCGGCACGGGGCAGCCTAGCCGCAACGGCGGGCTGCGCTTAGATGCCCCCTGGCGGTGGGGGCGTTTGACAAGCCGTTGAGAACAGAGTAATATAGCGAGCCAAACTAGGCGGACCCGCAGGCAGCGCATAGGTGGCGGAGGTGTGAATGGAACCGAAAACAACTTCTCAACACGCACGGCAGCGGCGCGCTTAGGTATTCTGGTGCTGGGCACGCTTGTGTTGGCTATCGTGGCGGTGGCGTGCCATGGCTTCAAGGATCCGCGCCATGCTGTGAGCCTGCATAACGCCCTTGACTTTGAAGACTATTGCGTCGATACCACTGAATCGTCCGTTTTCGACGACACGGCGGCTACTCTCTTGCTCGACAATGCGCTCTTCCCGGGCCCACCGCACGATGATGAAGCCTGGCCCGGCCTGACCGCCTCTTTCGGTGCTAACGTACTCTGGTTCGTTCCTGTGAGTGGCGGTTGCCCATTCACAGGTGGTGAGTATCAAGAAGATCTCAGCGAAGACTATATCCAATACAGGTTTGTAAATGCCGCTAATCTGCCCAGCTACTGCGGAGGCTATAACTGCGTAGGGCATCTAAATCCGGTCTGCAGTACTTTCGACTGTAGCACAGGATGCGGAGTGGCACCTACCGGAGTTCACTGCCACTACAAGCACCATCACGTCAATCTAAAAGATACCACGATGGGTGCTTCACAACCTGTAGTCACCCATACCATCAACCATGAAACCGGGCACGTGCTGGGCCTGCTGGATCCGGCCGAACAGGGCCGCGCGATCGGCCCGGTTTGGAATCAGTGCGAGGCGGAGTTGTTCCCCGGCTATGTCCGGCTAACTGACTCCATCATGCACGCTCCGCCATCGTATTGTCATGGGTACTATCCCATAGGAACAATAATTGAATGGCCGCGTCCAGATGACCGCACTGGAGTAAGAGCGATCATGGAGAATCCAAGTATTGACACGGACTTTCAGCAATGACGAGTCAGACAATAACGATGACATGCTAGGAGGAATTCATGCCTCGGCTAGCCGCACTCTCATTTCTGACGCTGGTAATCGCTGCTGTGGTCGTACTCGTGACCGTGGAGCATTTTGTGAGCCCCGTGCGACGCGGCGCGCCCATCGCGGCACAATCGGTCAGCAACCGGCCCCGTTTGAGCGTGTGCGTGGAGGGCACGCGCGGCCTGACAGCCACGGAGACTGACCTAGAAGCCGTACGGCAGGCGTTGACAGCGCTACGGGCGGAGTTCGGGACGGAGAAAACTAGTGAGCCTGGGGTGGTTTCCGGCTGTCCTCAGGCGCGGGTGTTGAGCGAGGCCGCGCCACGCACCGACGATGAGCGGTCAAATCTTCTGAGCGATCCCATAGGTATCCGCTCTCCCGATCTTCCCAACTCGAATCGAGCGTTCGTCTACATCCTTCCCGCTGATAT
Source organism: Gemmatimonadota bacterium (assembly GCA_036679605.1). Taxonomy (GTDB): domain Bacteria; phylum Gemmatimonadota; class Gemmatimonadetes; order Gemmatimonadales; family GWC2-71-9; genus JAZDCZ01. Next base: position 1,595 of record JAZDCZ010000062.1, on the reverse strand, counting down.
ATATGCGGAGTATTTCGGTGCGACCCGCTGGGCTATTGCGCCGGCGGAGATGTACTGTTCAGGGCATAGCTGTGCAGAGGTCTCGACCAGCGTCTACATATCTGCGGACAGCAGCGAAAACGATGTCTATGAAAGCCTTAAGCGCGCCTTAGGCCTCTACGTCTATCCGCCGTCTCCGACCCCGGACTTTACAGTCTGTCTGCAGAGTGAGCCGCCCAGATGGTGCAGCCAATTTCCGCCGGGATTTCTTCCGGGCGGTCCTTGATACGGCATGACCGCAAGCAACATCGCTCTGATCACCCTGACCGTCGCCCTGCTTCTTGCAGCTTGCGACAGTGGGCGAGGTGACCCGAACGCGGTGCGTACCCGTGTACCGGACACGTTCGCGCCTCCGGCGACCGGGCTAACGGAGTACAACGACGCGAATCCTCTGCGGGTGGAGGGACGCGACAAGCTGCGGGCCTGCGTTGAGGCAGTGGGGGGGGGATGTAAACGTGGCCGGAGCGATGGCGGCGATAGAAGAGGCGCTGCTGATCGCGTCGGACGATGCTAGATGGCCTCCCGCCTGGGGAACGCCGAAAGTTGATAACGGCTGCCCGCTGCCGCCCGTATCCCTTGATACATCAAGGGGGACTATAGGCTTACGAGCGCCCTGCCTTCCCGAAGTCAGTCCCTATCTCGTCTATGTCTTCGTCGCTGAGCCATCGCGTCTCACAGAGAGGTATCCGGAGCAAACGGTTCGAGATGGTGGTGGGGTGCGAAAAGCTAGCCAAGAGAACCTACTGGGAGAGGAAGGTTGCGAAGGTACTGTTTCCGAAGCCTGGTATTTGACCCCGGGTGAGTGGGAGGATCCTGCCCTCCTTCAACGGTTCATCTATGGGCCACTCGGAATCTTTCCAGTGGCGAGCTTTCGATAGGGGGCGGAGTATGAGAATCACAAACTATGGCCGGCGTGCCGTCATCTCTTCGCTAGTCGTCGGCTGGGTTGTCGTCTTGGCCGTTGCAATCCCGAGTGATGTTTTTGGGACAGATCCGAGTCCAGTACCCCGCGTACTCAAGTGGACGGTGACGATACCGGCCAATAAATTTACGGATGAGATACATGCTGTGTGCCTGGCCCGAGCTGATACGCTAGGCTCCCAGGTAGGCACCCGCGCCGTATGTTACGATTCATTCAAGCCGGACCCGCCACCAGCCGATCCACCGCTTGTCTTCCACAATCCTGTGACGCATTTACTCTCCACCGGAAGCTATAACGAGAGTACTAACCTCTTGCTATTGCCAATCTTCAGTTGCATTGAGTTCGTGCCTGGTTTTCTTGCTGTTAGTGCTATCATCAGCGTAACGATTGACAAAGGGAACGGTCCGTGGGCGGGAAGCGAGGATGTCATCTTTGATGACACACCACCGCTGAATTGCTCAGGAGAGACACCTGTCTCCGGTACGCTGACGATGACTCCGCGAGGCTTGGGCGACGACTGGGACGGAGACGGCTGCACGGACTGGAACGAGCTGGGCCCGAACGTCCCGACGGGGCCGCTCGACCCGTTCAACATAAACGACTGCGACCCGCTAACCGACACGGACGGTGACGG
>JAZDCZ010000061.1:0-3013 GCA_036679605.1 Gemmatimonadota bacterium | reverse complement strand
GACGTATCACAACAGCGATCCTACGGGCGCGCCGCCCCAGTGGTTTGGGAGCTTGATTCAGGACAAGCGAGATGCTACGGGGTTGATGTACATGCGGAACCGGTATTATGATCCCGGTACCGGTAGATTTACGCAGGAAGACCCGATCGGGCTGGCCGGTGGGCTCAACCTGTATGGGTTTGCCAATGGGGATCCGGTTAATTTCAGTGATCCGTTTGGGCTGAGTGCCGACACTCTGCGAATTGTCGGCGATAAGCTGTATAACGCAATTCGCGAGAAGCGACTAGATTCGCGAGCTGATGCTGTCTTTTCAGCACTTGAGCAATCGGACAGGAACTTTGTGTTATTCGACGGTTCAGAACAGGGGTTCCCTCCGGACAGCCGGCTCTTGACGATTGGTCATGCATTCGGAGGCTCATCGCCTGTCCCAGAATTCTTGAAGAATGCTTTTCCCGGAGCCGATCACTTCGCGCAGGTTAATACCGGCATCGTGGAGAGTTTGGGTTTGAATATCGGCGATGTCGGTTTGCATGAAGCGACGCACTTGAAGGGCTTCGCTGATGGCCTGGGCCGTAAGTACAGGCATGATGAAGATGCTTTCAAGAATGTTCCCGGAGGAGAAAATTGAACTCGGCGTGTCTGGACAGTTTATGGTGGCCTAGCGGACGAACAGCGACTGTAGCTCTCATGATCTCTGTTGCCGTATCTCTCACTTGCAGCGAAGGAGAGGAGACCACTGGTGCGACGGACCATCGAGCGGCCGTATTAGTAAGCCTCGATGCCATTCCGAAGGACTCACTGTGTAGCGCGATGTCCTGCGGTGCGATAGTTGTAGATCCGGAGGTACACAAGCTATCGCGATCTACCAACGACATAGTGGAGTCGGATGCCAAGTTGCACATACGGCCAGCGGACCTTCATGGGATTTCTAGCCCCATGGTACCATTCGCGGTCGTCGCTTTCCAAGCGTCATCGTTAGGCGGCGATACGGTGGGGATAAAGGTTGGCATTCTTGAACCCGAACAAGAAGACAAGTTACGAGTGATGCTTTGGATATTTGCACCTCACTCCCTTGGTGTTTCAGCGGCGGTCAGTTTGAGTCGGGTCGGTCATTCATGGAAAGTGGATTCACTTGAGTATATAGAAGTTTAGGGTTCGCGCTTCGGCGCAACGGCCAACGAGGATAGTAACGCCGCCCCAGTGGTTTGGCAGCCTGATCCAGGACAAGCGAGACGCCACGGGGTTGATGTACAAGCGGAACCGGTATTATGATCCCGGTACCGGTAGATATACGCAGGAAGATCCGATCGGGCTGGCCGGTGGGCTCAACCTATACGGATTCGCCAACGGGGATCCGATTAATTTTAGTGATCCGTTTGGGCTGAAAGCGTGTCCCCCCGAATGCGGGACGATTCATGCGGTGGGCTCAGCCGCTGGTGCAATCGTTGGGGGATTCCTTGGAGCAACGGGCGGGAGCATCGTCGGTACGCTAGTGCTCCCTGGAGGCGGAACGATCTCGGGCGGCTTTGCTGGCGGAAGTCTCGGTGCTGCTGAGGGCGGAGTGCTCGGTCTGGCAGCTGCGAACGTGGTGGTTGGGGTGGGGGAGTTGGTCGGCGCCCTAAGCAACGTATTGTTCTCCAGTCGGGGCAAGGAACCCGGACAGCAGTACGAGGAAATCACTGAAGCTCAGAGGAAAAACCGACAAGCAGGTCGACCTGACAAGATACGGAGCACCAAGGGGTCTAAGCAGGATGATAAGGGTGAAATAGCGAAGGAAGCGGACGAGGTACTTAAGAAACTCAGAGAGCGAGAAGGTGGTAACTAGCATCGCAGTGCGACCTACTGTCACCAAGCTTTTCGAGACGGCACTAAGAGCTGTGCATGGCAACGATCCAAATTCGGCTATACCGGCACTTGAGGAGGCCCTGCGTTCGGATGCGAATCAGCCCCGCTTCTGGGCCCTCTTAGGAGATGCTTATGCGGAGCTTGAGCAATTCAATGCGGCAGTCAGTGCGTTCGAGAAGGCAATTGAGCTTGATCGAGACTCCGCCTCTGCATACGCAGGACTGGGCCGAGCCCTCACGGAGATCGGCAAACTGGCAGAGGCAGCAGATGCATTGAGCGCGAGCTTACGCTTGAAACCGACAGCCTCACGGCATGTTCTGCTGGGTGATGTACTGGAAGCTATCGACCAGGATAGTGATGCCGAGAGAGCCTATCGTGCGGCGCTCGCGATTGAGTCGAACCATGAGGAGGCCCTGTTCAATCTTGCTCTGCTGCTACGCTCCAAGGATCCAGCGGAAGCAACCCGCCTTTTCAATCGAGTCATAGAACTTGACTCTAGTTTCGCAGGGGCCTATCGGGAACTCGGCCTGATACTGCATCGTCAAGATGACTTACCTGCCGCGGAAGTTGCCTTGAAGAAAGCGCTGAATCTGGATCAAGAGCAGCCTTGGGCGCACATCTACCTTGCAAACGTTCTTTGGTCACGACAGGACTTTGTTGGAGCTGAGGAGCAGTTCACGGCGGCGTGCGACGTATCACCACTGGCAACCTATCCTCGATATATGCTGGGCGAGTTCTACTCGGCAACCGGAAGGCCTTCCCAAGCTGAGGAACAATTCAGGATTGCGGTTCGCAGCGATTCAAACGACGCAGATGCTGCGTTCCGCCTTGGCCGGTTCTTAGTGGAGCGGGGCGATCTCGACGAGGGAAAGGAGTGGGTACGCAATGCAATTGCGGCAGCCCCGGATCACAGGCAGGCGTCAGAGATGAAGGACCTGCTGCGCTGGCCGCTATAGAAACAGAGAGCCACCCAACCAACTTTGGTTCTTCTGCAGCGGCCACTCGTTCCGATGTCAGGGCGAAGACATACTTTTCCTGCCACATGGCGCGGTGAGCAGTGTGGAGTGGAAGCGTGTGCAGGGCAGCGTGATCGATCCCGAACACGACTACAGTTATCATATGGGCTCCGGCCGGTTGGAGAAGCTGATCTCGCGGTATCCGGCGAATC
>JAZDCZ010000060.1:0-2295 GCA_036679605.1 Gemmatimonadota bacterium | reverse complement strand
GGCGCCTACGAAGCCGCTGCGGCGAACAATCACGAGCCTCGCCGCGAGCGCAAACTGTTACTTCATCGTCGCGAACTCGACCGTCTTGCCGGTAAGGTGCGTGAACAGGGGCTCACGCTCATAGTGCCGAAGTTGTACTTCAAAAACGGACGCATCAAAGCCGAGCTGGCGCTGGCCCGTGGCAAGAAGACCTACGACAAGCGCGCGACGTTGCGCGAGCGACAGGTGAAGAAGGAGATGGAAAGGGCGATGAAGAGGGGGCGGCGCTAGGCGGTTGCAGGGGGGAAAGGACGGGAAGACTCCCTCTCGCGCGAGGGCGCTGCTTGAGGGAACCTTCCCGTCCTTTCCCAGCATGCTGCCGCCTTATGCGGCGGCCCACTGTCGGCCAAACAATGCCTGCCCCGGTGCCCGGATGCGGTTTTGAGGAGGCAGGTGGATACCGACAAGAATCGGCCGACTTGTTAGCCCACCGCGTTGGTGGGCGACTCTAGCGGCGAATGCTGTGACCCATATGGGGGAGGGCGGGTGAGGTTATCCTCTTCCTTGAACTTCAAAACTCGGTAAGATCCAAGCTGGAGCGGCGGCACTGTGTCGTAACGTCGCGGTTGTGACGATGGCGTTTCGGGGGGTGGCGTGTTCCGGTTTCAGTTCAGTTAGGGGGAAGATTGTCAAAGGGTGAGAGAAGGGATCCAGAGGCGCGATCCATCGCGGTAGTTGGATCCACGGCGGAGCCCGTCGTTGCTTACGACGATGATGGTCGAATTGTCGCCTGGAACGTTTGGATGGAGAACCTACTTGGCTACGCGGCCGAGGAGGTTCTAGGGGAACGGTGCTGGAAAGTACTGTGTGGGCGCGACGCCTTTGGCAATATCTTCTGTAACGAGTTCTGCAATGTGCGGCGGGCGTTTTCGCGCAACGAGTCTGTTCACGGTTTCGAGCTGGATGTCCGCAAGGCATCGGGAGAGACAGCCCGTGTTTGGAATAGCACGCTTGTTGTCCGTGGCGGGCGGCCGTCACAATGCATCAACATTCATCTGCTCCGCGCCGCGGGTTACGCCGAGTGCGCCGAGCCTGGAGCTGGCCAGAGCTGTCCGACTCATGCCAACACGACTCTGCTCGCCAATGCCGATGGCTGTCCGAAGCTGACCGCTCGGCAAGTCGAAATCCTGAGGTACTTCGCTAAGGGTCTCAGCAGCAAGGCTGTCGCAAGTGCGCTCGGCATCAGCGCGTTGACGGTCCGGACTCATACTCGCAACATTCTACGCGATTGTTCGGTCCATAATATCCGGCAGGCGATACTACTGGCTCAACGCCACGGCCTGACCTAGTCCGACGATAGCCACATACCGCAATTGCGGGAGGAGAACCCCGCATTTGCGGTATGTTCACAACTGTTAACAAGGCGTAGACTTTCGTTTGTCACAACTGTCGTGTCTTCAGCCCACCTGCGTAGGCAAGGACACGGCCTGGAGGGAAATCATTTTTATCTAGCAATGTGTGCTCTAATAACAAAACTAATGTTTAGATCCGGTATGTTTTGTATCGCCACCGTGCAGGGGCTTAGTGAGGGGGAAACAAATGGGAATTAAGAAATCAATCGTGTTGTTGCTAGTTGCTGGGTTCTTTATGGCGGTGCTCCCGTCGACAGTGTCGGCGGCCCGCACCAGAGGTATCGTAGCGGTCTGGGCAGGGACATTTACTACGAACACTCCGCCGCTCGGGGGTGGAACGTGTGCGGCGTCTGGTTGTGTAGGCGATCTGGTTACCTGTACGGCAATCCAGGGGATCAACATTACTAAGGTCACATTCTCGTACCTGGAGGGTGTCTGTGACGACCTGAGTTCGGTCGCAGCCGAACAATGTGGCGGCGAGTTTACCCAACTGGAGGAGGAGTGCGGCGGGGCCGGCACCCCCAGCCAGACCACTGTTGGGGGTTTGATCATGGGTCACGTTACAGGCGAGACCCGGACCTGTTTCGACCCTACGGGTGGAGGCGACTGCACGGGAGCTACACCGGGGGGGAGCGTTGTGGCTGCGGCTGTAACTCGCACGCAAACCAGTTTTATAACAGGTTCAGGCCGACTCGATGTCGCTTCCGAGGCCAACGGCGATGCTGGGTCGGTCGCCAGTTTCACGTTCAACGGGCACAATCGCAAGTTGCGTTTCGCAAAAAAAACGACTTTCTCGTCCGCTACAGCAGCCGACGTTAGCTGTGGAACCCCGGTGCTTCCCGATTGCGGCATTGCGGGAAGTACCTTTAGTAGTAAGTAGTTGTGGGGCCTGTTCGTCGAGCTA
>JAZDCZ010000006.1:0-2751 GCA_036679605.1 Gemmatimonadota bacterium | reverse complement strand
CTTGTTCAGATGAGCGACGCACACGACGGCAAGATCGTGATCTTCCGCTAGTTTGGCCAGTGGGGTGAGCAGCGCTCGTACCTCAGCGTTGTTGTGGCCGTCGATGCCGCCCAGATAGGCGCTCAACGGGTCGATCACCACTAGCGCAACGTCGCCGATCTTAGTGACAAGCTCCCTCAGCTTCGTCACATCCCGCTTGAGGTCGAATCCCCGGGATATTTCAGTTCCTTGATCGGTCCACTCCCGGACGGCGTCGAGGATAAACACTCGGTTCACGTCTGCGCCTGCTGCTTCCAAGCGTGGCCGAATCGTATCTGCTGCGTTGTCCTCCGCGGAAAGGAATAAAACGGTGCCGCTTTCACAGAGGCTCTGTCCAGCTGGCCATTGCCCGCCGGTGCTCACAACCGCCGCCATGCTGATCGTGAGTTGGGATTTTCCGAGGCCCGGATGGCCTGCCACCAACGAAACCTTTCCACGAGCGATCAGGCCCTGCCAAAGCCAATGGACCAGCTTAGTGCGAACGTCCGACAGACGCCGGTAGGTAACCGGTAACGCTGGCCTGGGCGGTGCTCGTGGATAGCCCTTCTTTCAGCCATTCATCCAGGTCTTCTTTGTAGTAGAAAACCTGACCGTGCTTCACGAACTTCGGGCCGGTTCCTTTACAGCGGTCCATCGCAAGTGTCTTGACCGAGCGGCCCGTGTACGCCGCGGCGTTTTTAGCGTCCATTCTCCCGTCTGGGAAGATAGAAACGGGGTTCTCCTGCAATTTCATTTCAACCTCCTGAAAGCATTAGATCCCTAAACGTGTTACTAGGCAACACGTAGATTACAAAATACCGCTTGCGATTACAAAAGACTACGTGCATGGTAGAGTCATATAGATGGATAGAGAACCTTTGAGACGGAGGATATCCAGATGACGGGCCAGAAGAAGAAAATGAGTAGTGGCCGTGGGAGCAAGCTGCCTCGCTCGCAGACGGTAACGGTGCGGCTTGACCCCAAGCTTCGCTACTTGGCAGAACTCGGCGCACGCTGCCATCGCCGGACGCTGTCGAGTTTCATCGAGTGGGCTATAGAGCAAAGTCTGCGCAACCTCGTGGCCGCTGAGCCAGATGAGGAGTACGGTGCGCCTCCTCCGCCGACGCTTGCGAGTGAAGCCGAAGAGCTGTGGGACGTGGACGCTGCAGATCGTATGGCCAAGCTAGCCCTTCGTTATCCGAAACTACTCACACATGGTGAGCAAGTTCTTTGGAAACTCATCCGAGAAAACGGCTATGTTTGGCGTCGGCATATGTCTAGACACAGATGGGACATCACGGAAGAAAATCTGAACTTCATCCGGCTCCGCGAGAAGTGGGCGCTCTTCCAGTCGGTAGCGAGGGGCGAAGCCGACGTGTCGAGCCTGCCCACCTGGGACTACAACGGAACCGCAGCGAAGCCAGCCATAGGCCAAGATATTCCATTCTAGGGAGGACCGAACGCATGGCAAAGACATTCCAGCGACTTACTCGACCGGGCATGAGACGGCTTAATCTCGGCGATTCGATCACCGAGCGCGGGATCACCTTCGAGCGCTTGCCCGACGGCGACGGCCGCTTTACGGTGAGCGTCATGGTGGACGGCCAGCGCATTCACCGCGTTGTCGGCCGCGAATCAGAAGGCACTACCCGGACCCAGGCCGAGGAGTTCATCGAACAGCTCCGCAACGATGCGAAACACGACCGCCTCGCACTTCCGAAAGGGCGTAAGGTTGCGCTCTCGTTTCGAGAAGCGGCGGAGAAGTATATTGCACGGCTGGAAGAATCCGGAGGTAAGGATATTCGCAGCAAGCGTCGTCGGCTCGACCTCCACCTCACGCCGTTCTTCGGCAGCCTGCCGCTGTCGAAAATCGGTAGTTTCGATGTCGAGCGCTACAAGAGACAGCGTCGAGCGGAGCCGGCCATCAAGTGCAGCTACGAGAAGAGCGACCCCAAGGACGCTGACGGCGACGGCCCCAAGCGTAAGGTTGTGACCTACAAGAATACCGGCACGAATCCGGGCACCATAAATCGCGAGTTAGCCGTGCTCTCTCATCTGTTCAACCAGGCGGTCGAGTGGGGTTGGATTGATCGCCGCCCAGCCAGGATCAAGCTGTTCAAGGAAGGTAGCGGCAGGATCAGTTATCTAACCATCGAGCAGGCAGCTCGCTTGGTTGAGCGTGCCAAGCAGGACGGCAACGAGCAGGTTTATCCCTTCATCGTAATCGCATTGGATACCTCCATGCGACTAATGGAGATCCTGTCCATACGGAAAGAGAATATCGATCTGGCGCGGCGGATGATCTACGTGCCCAAAGCGAAGGCCGGAGCCAGAGAGCAGCCGATCACCAAACATCTAGCCTCTTTCCTTGCCGAGCATCTCAAGGCTTTCCCAGACGGTTCGCCGTGGCTTTTCCCCTCGCTTGGCGCCAAGGGCGGCCACACGATAAACATCCGCAAGCCTTTCCGGCGCGTCGTCGAAGCCGCCGGTCTGAACCCGAACGAGGTCGTCCGTCACACGCTGCGTCACACGGCGATTACCCAGCTTGTTCAGGCCGGGGTGGACCTGCCGACGATCAAGCGGATCAGTGGTCACAAGACGCTCGTTATGGTTGAAAGGTATGCCCACGCCAACGGCGAGCACATACGGGCGGCGATGGACAAGCTCGACGAGCGGTATCGGCAGGCTGGCTCCTGAAGGCAACATGAACAAGAAAGACCTGAGCGAACGCGA
>JAZDCZ010000059.1:0-21748 GCA_036679605.1 Gemmatimonadota bacterium | reverse complement strand
AACTCCAGTGCGAAGTCCTAAGGCTACTTAAGGTGTCGAAAGCACACTACGAGGCATGAACGAGCGGACGAAAACCCGGAGAAAACGCGATCGGGACCCGCGGAAAGTAGGGTCTGCTGCCCCGCTATCCTGCAAAGACTTTGCCAGGCCAAAATCGAGTATCTGCGGGTTGTCGTCGCTATCGACGAGTATGTTGGACGGCTTCAAGTCTCGATGAATCACCCCGCGTTGATGCGCCTGCTGAATTCCCTCGCAGATTTTGATCATTGTGGTGGCGATCTGTATTGCGGAGCGAGGCCGAGCGACCGGGTCACCGCCGTCGTGATCCAACGTGACTGCATCCTGCCGCCTGGCCCACTCGTTGAAGGGTAGGCCGTCAACCCACTTCATGATCAGGGCCGGCACGCCGTCGATCCACTCCGCACTGTACAATGTAACGATAGACGAATGGTCTAGCTGGGCGATAGCTTCGAGCTCACGCTCGACACGAGAGAGCCTGGAAGCCGATGCCATGCGCCCGGCGGCGACGACTTTGACGGCCACCTGACGGTGGGTGTCCGGATCGATGGCTCGGTACACGACGCCCTGCCCACCACGAGCAACTTCTTCGATCAGCCGGTATCTGCCCAGGTTGCCGAGTGCCTGGCTATGCACCGCGTTGCGAAGTTGGACGATCCAGGAATCATCTCCCGAACCAAAACCGAATTCTCTAACGATCTGTTGTTGAAAATCGTCTCGACGATTGAGTGTCAAAGTCGGACTCCTGGCTGACCTGATTCGCGATGATCTCGGTCAGCCTAGTTCGCACGCGCTGCTTGATCTTCTTGACCGCTTCGACGGACAAGCCGAACTCGCCGGCGACTTCATTGATCGGTTTTCCGTCCAGCAGCCGTTCGAAGACGCGGATGACCCGTTTGCCATGCGACGACTTCAGCGTACGAAACGCAATACGCAAATGGTGCTCTCGCCATATCTGATCCCAAACTTTGTCGGAGTCGCAGTTGGACTGCGACTGTAGACCATCGAGCAAATTGGCTCCTATCTCAGATAGTGAGAGATGCTCGCCGTAGGGACATTTTCTTGTGAGCGATATCGCATTTCGGACGGCCCGGCCCAGGTACGTGCGGAACCGGCCTTTCTCCGGATCATAATGGAATGACCGCAGGGCCGAGGACAGACCGATCATGACAATCTGGCGAATGTCCTCTGCGTCAGCGAGTTGAACGCCGCGTGATCGGCAATACCGCACAATGAGGCTGCCATATTGTGTTTCGAATTGCCGCCAAGACTCGTGATCGGCGCTGTCGCGTACGCGTCTTAGCAGCGATGGCTGTGTAGTGTTCCAGCTCATGTTGTCTCTTGCTGAATCAGGGCAAAGCCCTGTTCCAAGACCCTGCCCTCTACTGCCGAGCGCCGGTCCTAAAGCTCCAGGAAAACGCTTCGCCTTCGTCGAACTTCCCCGTGACCACGTATGTCGTTCGAGGTTTCAGTCGCTCTTTCGGGATCAGACAGTAAGCGTTGGAGGGGACCAGCGTGATGTTCGTGGGCCGATCCGGTGTCGAATAGAAACACTCAAGAGGTAGACGTTCCTCGGACTCCTCGTGGAGCTTGAGTTCGAGTTTCGGATTGGTTCCGAACGTCTGGACGGTGATGGGATAGCCCCAGCTCCCCTGATCCTCGCCAGGAACCGGATTCGGGAGTTCCGACCGGAAGGAGAGAGGAACGTCGACCATCCCGTCGTAAGGCCACAATACTCTTCCCTTCCCCAACCCCTCAACGACCATGGAACTGGAATCGAGGACCGCAGTTCCTTTGTAGAGCCCCCACCCCACCCGAACGAGGCCCGGCTCGAGAAGAGGCAACCGATGATAAAAGGTGGACATCCATTCGTCGATGGCCTCAGTTGCGGCTCTGACCCCCGGAACGATGACCGAATGCAAACCGGCCCAGCTTCCCTCTGCGGTGAAGCCTTCCTGATCCGCCCACTCTTCATGAGCGTCGGGCCACTTTTCGGCTTGGCCGGGATGAAGGGTGAGGTAGCGGGCATGAAGTAGAGCTCCTCGCGAAAGTCCCGCGTCTCGCTTGACAGGAAAACAATCGCCAAAGTCCTCACTCCATCCCGCCTTTCGGATCCGATTCAGATGGTCGAGCATCTCCTCGGCTTCAGTTTCAGAACCGGACTTCCTTCCGACCAATCTCTGCAGAAGTGCGAGTGACTTTGGCATCAACCAATTGCGCCATTCCTCTTCAAACTCCTCGAGCTCGGTTTCCAGTCCCTCCTCTAGCCGTTTCTGCGGATTCTCGTCGTCATCGCGTAGCGTCGTCGCCTCAAGGATTCGGGCAAAGTCCCCGCGCTCTTGCAGGTATTCTACAATCATGGTGCTCTTGAGAAAATCTTCCCCGCTGAGGTCCTTCAGTTGCGACACCATCGATCGAACCCAGCCCGGATCCTCCCGGCGCCCAACCAAGTAAGTCATCCAGCTTCGCGCCCCTTGCATTCCCGCATGGGAGAGGTAGATCATCTCTTCCTTTTCGATCTCTTCCGCGCTGAGCTGACCCCCGTACTTTTCCGCCCCCGGGTCGACTTCGACTTCCACGGTTTCCCTCCATCTGATGCCTGGAACCCGAGAGCCGAAGTAGGCCAGGGAGACCCAATTCAAATGAGGCCCGCCCAAACAAGGTTGAACCCGGTGCTCGTAACCCCGAAGCTCCCCGTGGCGATGGAGCCGGTTGAGGATGCTCGCACAGAGAACCGCCTCCGAAACCTTGTGGTTGATCCGAATCCCGTTCTTCATTCTGAAAGCGCCCACGACATTCCGAACGTATTCGACTCTGTCAGCATCGATTTGGTTGAGACCCCGAACAACGTCGATGAGATCGAGATAGTCTCTCTTACTCAGAGCCACCACGACTTCGAAAGGGGTGGGGGTGACCTTCTCGGGAATCTCGAGCTTCCCACCGCGGAGAGCCTGGGAGAAGGCGACGGCTCTCAGTATCTCGGTAGCGATGCGGCGAGCTCGGCTCTCTCCAATCCCAAAGTGAAGGGTGAGGCCGTGCCCCCGAACGACAAGGGGAGTCCTCCATCCGACCTTTTTCAGCCAAGGGAGAAAGGAGCGGTCGACCTCGAGATTGACTTCGAGTCGCCGCGCGGCGAGCAGAGTCGCCTGGATCTTCTTCCGTCCCCTGAGGATTTTCTCTTCCTCAGGGGTCACCCAGTCGCCGTCGAACTCGACGTGCCCCAAGGCCCGGCGGGCTTGCTCCTGGGAAGAATCGAGCCGGAGCACCCATTGGGCGAGTTCGGTCCGTCGGGACCCTTCGAGAGGCCCGAGGAGCTTTGAGACCTCTTCGATCCCCTTGGTCAGCTGCTTTGTTGAGAACGGCCGATTCGAAGGCCTACGAGCCGCTTTTTTGGCCTCCTTTGCGCAGGCTTTGCGAAGGTTGTCGAGGGAACGCGGGGGGTGACCGACTTCCTCGAGGCGGGTCAGCATCTCGAACAGGTCCGACTCGCGACCATGGCGCGCAAGCTCTTTCGCAAAACGCTCGAACTTACTCCGAACGGAGAAGGGTAGGAGCGGTTCTTCACAAAGAAGACGCGAAGAAGAAACCGAAGAAACGAGAAAAAAGGACGCGAGACCGAACGAGAGAGCATCAAAGACCCTGAACCCGCTCCGCATGGTTGATCCTCCGAACCTTGACCGTCGTGGGACATGCCCGCGGAATCAGATGTCCTATCCATTCGCCCACAACAACCGACCGCAGCTGAAAATTGAACACCCCATCAGCGTGCCTGCGCCCATCCCCACGACCATGCCATTATGAATGCCGAGCCCGGTATCGATACCGGGCAACAGGAGAACCGCGTACATCCCGGCCAACATCATTCCGTGAACGACCCCAGCCCGCAGCCGACGTTCGGCTCCGGGTACTCGGGTACAGCCCGGACACGCATACCAACATCCAAGCCCGCAGGCAAGCATCATCAAACCGGTCGACGACGACACCAGGGCGTGCCCGGCTTCACAATGGCACACGGCAGCGGTGCCCGAGTCCAGCCATTGATCGAAAACGCCGCCCGCCGACATACCGGCCCCGCCCAAACCGAGAGAAACGGCGGTCATGCGCACCGCATCGAAAGGAATGAACAAGTAGGCCGCAGGCACCACGATCGCCGCAGCCACCATGAGCGGCGACCATCCAACCAGGACGCCTTGACCGGCCATCGAGATCACGAGGATCACCGCCCATGAGATCTCTCGCGATGTCGGACAGCTCATTGCAGCAGGCAACGTACTGCACCGCACATGTTCTCTACAAATGGCCCGCCGCTGAGCTGTTGGACCAGGTGTGGCGGCGACATTGCCGCGTCAGTCGCGATCTGAGTTGCGCCAGCGAAGTCCATCAGCGTGACGCCCGGGTACAGCGGCATCGAAACGGCACTCATAAACCTGCTCCCCGTCTGGGTAGAGCCGGACCGGTCGTGGACCACTCCACAAGGACGACTTGACCCGTACCTTCATTTGCCCACCATTGCTAACTTTCCCTAGTCCGAACGATTCATGAACTTGAGGTGAAATCGTCCCAGGTCGTTATTTCGACCGCGTTCATGAACCATCCGGGCTAGCGCTCCCGTCGGTCGATGCCTGCAATTTCTCAGGTCAGCAGGAAGCGCGCGTTAACGCTAGGGTTTCCGCAAGAGGCGAGCGGGAAATTGATCTCTTTACCGCCACGGTAGAGGACGATTTTGACGCAGACTGGCCCGTTGAGCGCGGCTAGGTTTACCTCGAAATCGAAACTGGCGAGCGCCTTCCTCCGGCAAGCCGAGCACTGCGTCGGCGTCGTTGACTGAAACAGCCCCTTCCTGGCGACGTCCTTGCCCTTCACCTGCAGTACGACGTCGAAGCTGCCGGGGATTTTCAGGCGATCTATGTTCTTCACGCGCACGGAAACCTTCTTGGGAGTGTCGAGCTTGAACGTACACCGGATCCTCCAACCAGTCCCCCGCCCCGGTGAGATGGCTCTTAAATGTATCGACTGTAGTCGCGTCGTAGGCGCGCTGCCAGTCCCACCAAATGCGGTCCCAGTTGCTATGGAAGAACCAGAAAATCGGATCGAACGCAGCCACGTCCTGGTTGATCATAGTCGGCCCACACGCGTTATGCCCATTGTCGTGAGCTGAGATAATCCCACTCTGCGTGTTGCCGGCATCCCAACCGTTAAAGCGCTCCCAGTGTGAGTTGCCAAGCGCGCCATCGATGATTCCCGAAATATCTCTAGATTTGATTTGGCTCAGAATGGCGGCGGGGGTCCTTCGTCGGGTGCTATCGCCTTTGGAGACAACAAGTTTGCCATTGAGATCTTCGAGGTCCTCGGGATATTCGTAGCTGGCGAAAGGCGCCTTGAACAAGAAGGCGGGGATCGAACTGCTAGTAATGTCCCAATACGGCAGAGTCACATTCTCGCATCCCGAAACACGGCGCATCGCATCCTCGAATCTGTTCAGGTACGCGCGGTGCCAGGGGTTGTATGCGTTTTCGTGGTGCCGGCAGTACACGTCAGGCCTAGGCAACCAGTGGATTCCCGCGAGCGCGAAATAGCTGTCAGGATCCGTCGGATCCTTATCCATCATGCCTTGGAACGCAGCCTTGAGTTTGTCGAGTTTAGTGCCGCTGTAGGTGGCAGCGTCCTCGCGTTTCGCTGCCCGGCGTGCGTGCCGAGCATCGGTCTTCTTGAGCGACGTCGGACGAGTGGGCGCGACGGTACCGCGCGGGTAGCCGTTCTTCATCCAATTGTAGAACGTCTCCACCCGTGCGTTCGTCCAGCGGGGGCCGCCCAACGGCATCTCCCCGTCTCTGACCTTGAAGTAGATGCGTAGGGCGTTGAACTTCACTCCGCCATAGGTGGCAAGATCGATACCCATACCCCCCATGCATTTTTTGTCGCCCGGGGTGAAAAAGTGGCGGATATCCGCCATGTAGGTTGGATTAGAGACTTCTTTGTTGGCCATGATCGACTTCCCCAGGGTCTCGGGTGAAACTTGAACAGTCCACACTTGTGATTCTCGCCCGCAGATCAATACACCAAAACCCGGGGCGCCAAGCAAGAAAAACTGGTCTCTTCGCCTGTTTCTCGATGATGCGGGTCCACCGGTGTCCCCTCCCGAAAACTTGTGCTCGTTGGCTCCATTGAGGTTACGAGCGGAGGGACACCTCACGGAACGCTCCGTGCCTCAATCGTCACCGAGCAACGCGCGCAGCGGAATGCGCTGAAATGTCAAGTGGGCTCGACTTCCCTCGTAGAGGACGCCGATCGTGTTCTCGTCGATCATCGTGAGGCTCGCGTACCCGGCGCTGCGCCCTTCATCGAGTAGGAGGTGCCGCGAGGTGGGCCACGTCAGTCCTCCATCGGTACTGAGCTTGAGTGTGATCCGGCGGCGCGGACTTCGCGCAACATTCGGATTGACAAACGCGAGCCACGGGTGGCGAGGATCCGCGCCCGCGCGAACGCGGATCAACCCCGCGTTGCAGACTGGCTCGCGGAGCGCCCCGCGGCTCGAAGGGTGGAGCTTCCAGGTGTTTCCCAGATCACGCGTCACGTAGACCGCCCTCGACCCACCGCGATTGTCGCGTATGTTGAGCATGAGGGTCCCCGGCTCCAGCTCGACGACTCGGCTCTCCGTCGTATTGGGTTTTGCCCCGCGCCCGATCTTCCAGGTCTTGCCTTGGTCTCGAGAGTAGATGATGGTGGCGTGTGGCACACGACCATCGTCGGGATGGGTTTGGTATTGCGCGGGAAAGACCAGTGTGTTGTCACAAAGAACCGTGCCTCGCCCGGGGGATTGCAGCACGAACGCCCATTGTGGATCCTTGATCTGGCCGGTGATGTTGATCGGATCAGACCAGTTTTGCCCGTCGTCGCTGCTCTTGACGAGGAGGAGCTGCCCGGTCTCCATCGGCTTGAGCCCCGGACCTGAACCAGTCCACGAGCGGTTGCCATGGCTCCATGTGCCCGCCACCCAGATCGTGTCTGTGCTCTTGTCGTATAGAACCGCCGGATCACCGACACCGTCGTAATTCCACCGTGGATCATCGCCCATGTCCATGATGATGCGCATGGGTTCCCATGTTGTTCCACCGTCGGTTGAGCGACTCGCGCCAACGTCGATATTTCCTGGCAGGTCGCCCCAACCTCCATGGCGAATGTCATAGACCGCGACCACCGTGCCTCGCTTGGTCGTGATGACACCGGGAATGCGGCAGACCGCAACGCCGTCGTCGCCAGCGTTGCGCACCGCCACGCCGAACCGTTGGACACCGTGCGGATCGGTGATGGTCGGCACGATTTTCCGTCCGTTGGAGAACGCCACGCCGACACACTCAGCGTCGATCCAGCCATCGATACCGGTCTCTTCGGACAACGACACCGACAGCCACAAGTAGTTGTCCCCCTGAACCAACTGCCTCGAGCCAGTCATCTGGATCGACGGCCCCCGCACCTTGGATCGCCCAAGCATATCCTTGACGCCGAAGCACTCATTGGGTCGACGCGATTCAAGGGCTGGGCTCGTCCCTACGTAAGCTGTCGCGCCTGCAATCTCTCGCAGCCCCGCCTCGCTGCTGAGGGTCCAACGCACACCGGTGACCGCGATTGGTTTGAGCGACCCTTCTGTCACGATCCGGACTCGTATGATTGGGTTGATCACGTTGCCGACGAGGACCGGTAGCACGGGTTGCTCGGTTGTCACGGACACGATGCGCATCGGGCGGAGCGGCTGCCCAACCGGGTTGCCGGGGTTTTTTCCGAGTGCGTACGATGCAAACGAATCGACCGGCGCGCCGGCCACGTGCGGCGTGCCTGCGATCACAAACCAACAAACGACGAAGGAAGATCCCCACCTCATCACTGCGTCTCCATAAATAGACCCTCGCAAATCAGACTCCCTTCCGAAGCTTGCTCGGGTCCTCACCGTCTTGCCTTTGCTGCCTTAGAAGGCCGACGACGTGCCGACGGCCATCCTGAATCTGCCCGCGCATCAGGTGCGAAGCCCTTTCGCGTTCTCCGCGAGACAACGCTCGAGCGAGGCGGCGGTGCTTGAGGCAAGTGCGTGCCGCGACGCGCAGAGACAAGAGTCTGTCGAGATCGCGATGTCGAATGAACACTCGCGAGAGCAACCTGGACTCCGTGACCGCACGGTGCATGAATCGGTTTCGAGCGGCCCAGCATCCCGAGAGGCTGAATCCGGTCGGACCACCGGACCAGATCTTCGCGTGGTTCATCGTTCAGGAGTTGCCCGTAGGCATTGCCGGCCTCGTCGTTGCCGGTGTGTTTGCAGCGGCGATGTCAAGCCTCGACAGCAGCATGAACTCGATCTCCGCCGTTGTCACCACGGACCTATTCAAGCGCGTTTCGCCGCATCGCGAAGAACAGGCCTACCTCACGGTCGCCCGATGGGTGACTGTGCTTCTCGGTGTCGTCGGTACGGCAACCGCCATCGTCATGGCCCAGTTCGAAGTGAAGTCCATGTGGGATCAATTCCTCTCCTACATCGGCCTACTCGGCGGCACCATGGCCGGGCTCTTTGCCCTTGGCATCATGAGCACGCGAGCGACCTCGACTGGCGCCATCATCGGCGCCGTAGCGGCGGTGGCGGCACTCACCTACGTCAAGACGAGTACTGATCTCAGTGGTTTGCTCTATGCGGCCGTGGGGATGACAACTTGCGTTGTCGTCGGGTACGTCGCGAGCGTGGCGCTTCCGGGTGCGACGCGATCCGTCGAGGGTCTGACCATTCACACGTTGCAGCGCGACGACGAGCCCGGTGGTGCCCAGTGACTCCCGAGCGCAAGGACAGCCTGATCGCGACGTACCGCGATGGCCTTCTTCTGGATACGCTCCCGTTCTGGATTCGGCACGCCGTGGACCGCGAACACGGCGGGTTCCTGACTTCGCTGGATCGCGATGGAACGGTCGTCGATAGCGACAAGGCGATCTGGCCTCAAGGTCGGTTCTCGTGGCTGCTGGCCACCCTCTACAACACCGTCGAACCAAGAGACGAGTGGATCGCTCTCGCAAAGAACGGGATCGAGTTTCTCGAGAAACACGCCTTCGATGAAGACGGTCAGATGTTCTTTTTGGTTACGCGTGAAGGCCGCCCGTTGCGAAAGCGCCGCTATGTATATTCAGTCGCCTTCACATGCATGGCCTTCGCGGCATATGCCAAGGCCGCGCAGAGTGCGGCTCACGAAGAACGAGCGCGATCGTTGTTCGAGCAATTCGTAAAGTATTCGTTCACACCCGGGTTGATCCCAGACAAGGTGGACTCACGAACGCGTCCCATGAAATCGCTGGGGCCATTGATGATCACGATCAACCTCGCACAGGTACTCCGGGAATCGATCGGTTTCGCGGGAGCATCCGAGTGGATCGACCGGTGTATCGCCGAAATCCGCGGTGGCTTCGTCAAGCGTGATCATGAAGTCGTGATGGAGAACATCGGGCCCAACGGAGAGATACTCGACCACTTTGACGGTCGGTTGTTGAATCCAGGTCACGCGATTGAGGCGGCTTGGTTTGTGCTCCACGAAGCAAGGATTCGTAATTGCCAGCCGGACCTGATCGAATTGGGCACGCGGATGCTGGACTGGATGTGGGTCCGCGGTTGGGACGAGGAGCACGGAGGGCTGTTCTACTACCGAGACCTCCACGAAAAGCCGGTCCAAGAGTACTGGCACGACATGAAGTTCTGGTGGCCGCACAACGAGGCCATTATCGCCACCCTCCTCGCGCATCAGCTCACTGGCCACGATCGATACGAGGACTGGCACCGGCGCGTGCATGAATGGTCATACGCGCACTTCCCTGACCCAAAGCACGGGGAGTGGTTTGGATACCTTCACCGAGACGGTCGCGTGTCTGTGCCACTCAAGGGAAACCACTGGAAAGGGCCGTTTCATCTCCCACGAATGCAGTTATATTGCTGGAAACTGCTTGAGACGGGTCTTGTTCGTGAACCTGGAGTATAGATCGATACCGCTGACGAATGTTTCGTACCTGCCCGGTGATGATCCGCCCCGGCCGATAGACGACGACAAGAAATCCTCACGACATGGCCTCAAAGGCCTGCTTCAAGTCCTGCACCAGGTCTTCGGGGTCCTCGAGGCCAACCGAAATCCGGATGTCACCCACGGATATCCCCAATTCGGAAAAACGCTCGGGTGGCTGCTCTTTCAGGTAGCTGATGGCCGGAGCGTACACCAGGCTGTCGTGGCCTCCCCAACTCACCGCCCGGCGGAAGAGCTGCAGACTGTCAAAGAAACGCCGGACGGATGTGACGTCTTTGGTCTTGAGGACAAAGCCCAGCAGGCCGGTGAAGCCTGACATCTGCCTTCGAGCAAGATCGCCTTGTGGATGCGATGCCAATCCTGCCCACCTGACCTCCGCGACCGCCTCGTGGGAGTCCAGGTAGTCAACCACGGTTCTGGCATTCCGCTGATGGCGGTCCAATCGAGCCGTGAGCGTCCGGAGGCTTCTGAGCATGAGCCAAGCCTCGAACGGGGCCATCTTTGCTCCAAGCAACTCTCCTTCGCGCACCGCGATCGAGTCGATGTCCTGCTTGTTGCCAATCACCGCCCCCGCCACGACATCGCTATGCCCGCAGAGGTACTTGGAGGCGCTGTGCACCTCCAGATCGGCACCGAGCTCAAGGGTCTTCTGATAGACCGGCGTGGCCCAGGTGTTGTCGACAATCACTCGAATGTCACGTTCGTGCGCCATTTCGGATATCGCCCGAATGTCCTGGATTCCGAAGACGGCCGAGGAGGGCGATTCCAGGTAGATCAGGCGAGTCCTTGGCTGCAGGGCCTCTTCGACCTCGCTCAGATCGGCGCCGTCAACGAACGAGATCGACGTGCCGGCCTTCTCCGGGAGGTAGGAAGCCAGGAACGTACTGGTAGGCCCGTAGACATTCTTGATGGTGATGATGTGATCACCATGGCCGACGACATGAAGGATGGACGCGCTGATGGCCGCCATTCCGCTCCCAAAGAGTCGAGCAGATTCGGCCCCTGCCAGCGCAGCCAATTTCTGCTCGGCGAGACGGACGGTGGGATTGATCTGCCTGGAGTAAATGGGTGTACCGGTACGGTCGTCAAAAGCCCCGTCGAGAGCCTCCCAACTCTCGAAACCGAATGTGGACGTCTGGTAGAGCGGTGGGACGACGGCACCGAACGGGTACAACTTATCGTGATTGAGAATGGTGTCGTCGCGCATAGCCTAGCTCTTTTTTTCCTCGTAGAAACACCCGATGCCGGTGATCGCCAGGATTGGCGCGACCACAAAGTTGGCGAGGGACAGGAACTGCCAGTGCCAGTAGTCCGCCACGGAGACTCCGAGGGTGGCCACCATAAAAAGTGCGGTGGCATGCCACGGCACCAGGCTCTCGAGCATCGTCCCGGTGTCCTCAAGCGACCGGGACAACACCCGGCGCGAGATCTTGAGATCGTCGAACCGGCGCCTGAACGCGTCGCCCACGATGAAGCTGGTCGCGTATTGGTTCGAGGTCATAGCATTGGTCACCGCAGTCGCCCCGAGGGCAGACAGGATCACGGCGCTTCTGGTCCGGGCGAAACGGAAGACGCGGCTCACCACAACGGACATGGCGTCGATTCTATCGATGGCGCCTATGAAGAAGAATACCAGGAACGCCGTGAAAATGGCCTCGCTCATGGAGTACAGCCCGCCACGGTCGACGAGGGTCCGCACGCCGTCCGGGATCTCGTCCATCCACGTGGCCATGTCGGCAGAGAAGCCTCCTCGTAGCGCCAGGAGTGTATCCGCCAGAGTGAATCGTTGGATGAACAGCCCGAGCACCATCGCCGACAAAATGGAGCCCAGGAGTACGGGAATGGTCGGGTATTTCTTGAGAGAGCCCCAAAGCACAAGCCCCGGCGGGAGCAGGAGAAGCGGATGAAACGCGAACATGCGGCTCAGAGCCGCCGAGAAGGCCTGAGCATCTGCGTTCGCAACGCCAGCACCGGGCGGGTCCACGAGTCCCAAGATCACGTAGAGTGAAAGCGCGATGAGCGCCGACGGAACAGTGGTCCAGAGCATTGACCGGATATGGTCGAAGAGATCCACACCGGCTCCCAGTGCCGCGAGATTGGTTGTATCCGATAGCGGCGAGAGTTTATCGCCGAAGTAGGCTCCGCCGATGATGGCCCCGGCCAGGATCCCCGGGTCCGCACCAGAGGCAATTCCAATTCCCATGATCACGACGCCTATCGTGCCAACGCTTCCCCAAGACGTTCCGGTAAGTGTCGAGAAGAGCACCGGTACCACGAACGCGAGGGCGTACAGCATTCCGGGAGTGATGATGGTGATGCCGTAATAGACCAGCATCGGGATGGTGCCGGACACCATCCAGGAGGCGATCAGGAGACCGATGGCGAACAGAATGAAGAAGGCCGGCATGGCCGTCCCGATTCTGGAAACCACTGAGGCCTGGATATCGAGCCAAGAATGTCCGAGCCACCGAAGATGGGCTACGGCAAAGGCGGCAGCGAAGACAAACACCAGTTCCAACGGAAACGCCGGCTGCCCCAGGAAGAGGGGTCGGGCCACCAAGCCGTACGAAATGACCACGATCAGAAAGCCGACCGGGACAATGGCTTGGGCGAAGGCCGAGTCTTTGGAATCACCCACCCGCGTTCTCCGGCCTCCCCGGCCACTGCAGCAGCACAATGACCACCCCGGGCCACCGGCGGAGCGGCTTTTGCCAAGTCGTTTCGTCGGCCCGCGCGATTGCGATATCAGACTCTCCGATGACTAAGATCTGCGCCACATGACTCGCTACCATAGCTTCCACCAGGGCTTGCGTCGCGGCATCTCAGAGACGACCTGATCCGTTTGGTGGTCGTACAACCGCCAGCACTCGAAGCCGGACAAGGAGGGGCTGCAGCACCTGAGGCACGTCGCTCGCGAAGCATTCCCGCGGCTCAGAATACAATTCTGCAGCCATGGCGACCTCGGTGGGCATCGCGCCGAGGGACCACACGCTTACGTTCCGCCGAGGACATCGATGCGGGGGCGAGATCCGCCTTCACCCTGAGTGCGCAGACTCATAGTTTTCCAGAGCAAGACGCGCCGCTTTTCTGACGACGAGGCTGGGGTCGTCCCTCGCGACCTGGGCCAGAGTCTCGACAACTTGAGGAAGGTCCGCGTTTGCCAAGCTCAACGCGGCTTCTGCGCGCTCGTTGGGGCTCTCCCCGTTTTCGACCAGTTGCAGCAGCTTCTCCCCGATCGGGGCTTGCCCCGCATGAGATTTCATAGCCGCCAGAACGCTAATTCTCGACGAGACGTCGGTCTCAGAATCGTACGCCAAGAGGAGAGCATGAGTGATATCCGGGTTTGATCGCTGGCGCGCGAGCCCGTGGATGGCAAAGCGACGAGCCACATCGTCCTCATCACCGGGCAGATCAGGTTCGGATAGTATCGTCACGAGCAAGGAGGAAACCTCGCCTCCCACAAGACCGGACAGCAGTCGCACCGCGGTATTCATGACAGCCACATCCCGAATGCCGGCGAGTATGTCGAACAAGAACGAAGTTCCACCGCGTTCCGGATCGTGGAAGAACCGGAACAACGCCTTGGATCTGATCTCGGAAGGGAGGTCGGAAAAGACTATTTCATGCAGTGCTCGCACGACCCCAGGTATTTGAATCGCATCCCCGCTATTGATGAAAGCGAGTGCCCCAACGAGCCTCGCAGGATGGGTCCAATCGTTGAGTGCGGCTAGGACAGCCGCAGGATTCTCCGCAAAAGCCTCTTGCTTTCGTTTCTTGGCCCGCGCAAAAATGCTTCGTCGGATCTGGTGCAAATCCTCGTCCTCGACTTTCATCAGAGCTGTGATGAGGGTGTCCAGGATTGGGTGCGACGACATCTCTTCATACCAAAAGAGAGCGAAATCGAGGGTTTCCAAGCGCTGATGATGATCGGACTCGAGTATCCGCGATCCCAGAGCTCGTCTGAGATCGTCACGGCGGATGGAGTCGCATCGATCAACGCCTTCCAGCTCGAGAAGAATGCGCGCAATTCGGGGCCTCACGAAGTGGCCTCTCGTCTCATACGCGTCGAGAAGGTCTTGCACGATCGAACCCCACCGTGTTCCGAAGACTGTAGAGCCGGGGCCTTGATGCGAAGGCTCTCTCGTCGGAGGCCGAGCGGAACTCGAGGCTTCGATCACGGGTTTAGGAATGTCGTTCAATCGATGGGAACTACTACTTCTAACCTGCTCAGCAACAACCTCGGCCGCACGGACCGGAGGTTGCCCTGATCCATGGAAAAAACCAGGCAGTTTGTATGCCAAGACGAGAACCAGAATCCCCAGGACAACGTTAGCGCGTGGAGTGGACATGAGCCAACTCTTCTTTCTTCCAGCCCGCATCCCTCACCGAAGCGGTGAGAAATGCGAGCTGAGTTTTTGTTGGTGGACTTTCAGTTGGCCAATCAGACAACGAGGACCGATTTCGTTGTCGATCTTCCCAACGCGTTCGTAATCTTCACGGTCAAACTCGTTCCCGCCATCCCGGTATGTTCGACCGAAATGGGGTTCGCTCCAGCATTTCCTATCTCGCCATGCTCGGTGTGGCCATTTGAGTCCGTGACTTCAACGGTCAAAGGATAGTGACTAGAAGTTCCTTCTATCTCGAGCGGCTCTCCTTGCTCGACAGTCTCCGGAACGGTCAACGTCGGTACGTCGTAGTTGTTCGTAGAATCCGCAGCGACCCAAACGGATCCGGCAATTACCGCAAGCAACAGCAAGAGTCGAGAGACAGAGCTTGGCCTGGCACCGTGTCGCTGACGCCGCGGAGGTATCGGCACCCTATGATTCGAAACCCGACTTTGATCATTGCGCTCCGGACAGAGATTCCCCATTGCTTCAAAGGTGACCATTAGTGTAGCTCCTTTAGACTCCCGGTTTCCCGTTGCTCGATGAAGAAAGCAAGCGAGTAACCGGTCCGACCTTCACCCCCCTTTACCCATTTCTCACCAGACGACGAAAAAAGTTCCTTCTAATAACAAGGAGCACTCGTGCGCTAGTTCTGAAAAATCTCTTCAAAAAACATTTTCCAGTGTCCATCGATTTCGAATCAACGAGGTTGGCCGAATTGCCGGAGTGAATGCTTATTCCGGCCTGACTCGATCACTCATTCCGGCTTAAGCTGCTCCATCGCTCCTTCCACGGCAGTCGACTACGCCGAACAGACCATTCCTTTCGTCGATCGGAAAACGGGCTGGACCGACGACGCATCGAAACGCACAAATCGGTCCAGCCCTTCTGCGTGCGGTGCGATCCCTTGGTCCATGAAGAAACGCAAGAACTCGAAACTGGGCGCAATACAGTTGCCTGCTCGTCAAGTCGGAAACGTATCACACACCTCCAGCCGGACGCTTGTGTCGTTCAATGTAGGCGCGCTGCCGATTCTGGTACCACAGCTCTCGCAAAGTCCAGCTCGACCGACTGGCCCGAACCAACTGCATCCGTCGGGCCTCCACCGAGTTGTCCGTCTTCCGCCTGAAGCTCCAGTCTCCGAGGACACGCTACCGCGAGGAGAAAAAGGTGAAGGATGCGGTGGAGAAGATCCTCACAAGCCATGGTGCTACGCAGTGGCTGCGGGTCGAGGTCAAGCCGGTGATCCAACCCAAATTCACCCAGGAGACGCCCGGCCGACCCGGTCCGAACACACGCTACCGCAAGGAGGTGAAGCCCCGCTTCGACATTCGGTACGAGGTCCATGTTGAGAACGTCGAGGACGCTACTGACCATCTATTACCTTGCGCTCCTCGTCCAGGCTCTCGTCGAACGCGAGCTGCGCCTTGCGATGAAGTCCGAAGGCATAACGTCGCTGCCCCTCTATCACGAGAATCGGGAATGCAAGGCGCCGAAAGCACACTACGAGGCATGAACGAACGGACGAAAACCCGGAGAAAACGCGATCGGAACCCGCGGAAAGTAGGAAAATCACTTGGAAACTGCCAGTGGATCCGGGATCGGCTCCATGTTTTGATCACCGGCAAGACGGGCTTGGAAAAAGCTAATTTGCTCAGGCTTTGGCACACCGAGCGTGCGTCGAGGGCTACAGTTAGGGATTGCCTCTGGGTTCTAGGTGGGTCAAGTGAAGCATGCGTCGGAAATAGCGAAGAATCTGGGTGTCATACTCTTCGATTCCCGTGAGGTATTTGCAGACCGTCTCGATCAGTACGTCCTCAGTTACGCCCGCGGCCAACGCCTCACAGATTGAGGCCAAAGCATTGGAGATATGGGCGTCCACGCCGGACACTGTATGTTCGTCTTTTTTCACGATTCCTCCCACGAGGGCGTTTCGCGTGTTGTCGATCTGTCTTTCGGCAAGGACTGCCCCAAACATGAGGAACGGGCGAGCGTCGGGCAGGAAGAGACGCAATGCCCTGCTGTGACCGATCTGTCAGATCGTTCGCCGACTATCAAGCCGACTATCAAATTGCCTCCGGCATGGAAATCTCTAATATCGTCGCAAACGAACCAAAACATGCATGATCTCGCATGATCTTTAGGGTAACATTCCGCGATCCGCCGTTTTTGTCGTGGCGATTCTTCTACTTCCTGGTATTGTCGTCCCAATCTCACCTCATAGTACATAGTATACGAATGGGACAAGGTTGCGATGCCAGACGGAGAGACACAAAGGCGGATAGAGGATCTCAGCGAACGTCTTCGTATCCGAGTGAAACGGATCCTCTACTATATACCTCTCGACACTCGGGAGGATGCAGTTCAGGACGTCCTAGCTCGTATTATCGAAAACGGTGAGGATCTCACGATCGAGGAAAAGGTGGCTTTTGGGAGAGTTCGAGCAACTGCATACCGACTCTGGACTAGGAGACGAATCGAGAACGTAGAAGCCGAAGACGGGCCAGAGAGTCAGAGGAGGTATCAAAAGGCCCAGAGAGCTGAGAAACTGGCGCACGATCTCTTCTCACTGACGGAACGAGGAACCGACGAGTACCTACTCATTGAGATGATGATTGAACACACGCGTGAGCACGGCAAGCTGCCCTCTCTTCGGCAGGTTGATCTATCGCTGTGGCCACGCGAAATGGGTAAGGCA
The DNA here is from genome assembly GCA_036679605.1 of Gemmatimonadota bacterium. Lineage (GTDB taxonomy): Bacteria > Gemmatimonadota > Gemmatimonadetes > Gemmatimonadales > GWC2-71-9 > JAZDCZ01. The sequence goes on along the minus strand of JAZDCZ010000059.1, from coordinate 4,607 downwards.
AGTAGGCGCTGGCTAAGGATCCAGCGCAGGCTCGACCGGCTACGCGGCGAGGAATGAGCGATCAGCCGTTTTTCCCGAGATCACCCAAATCCAACAGACGCCGGGCATACAGAAGAATCTTCTGATCAGTATCGGCGTTCCCCGTCAATTGATCGGAGAGATAGTCACTCAATTCTCTCGGCGAGGCACCTTGGGACGAAAGAAGCGACACAGCTTCCATCACTGAGTTTAGGACGCACTCAACGTCTCCGAGGACTGCTTCCTGAGTTCCGGCGTTCCGATCAAGTTTTGTCTTAGCCTGATTTGGCATGTTTCACCTAGCCTTGCGCGAGATTGTACATCCAAAAAAAGAAGGATCCGAACTATTTCCAGACTTTTTTCAAAAACTCCTCCGATCGTGGCTCCTCCGCTTGTTCAAATTTCTTGTTCGAATCCGGGTCATAAATTTCTTTGCAACACACGCTTAACGACAAGATGCGACATCACAAAGAATCTTGCTCGGAAGGGAGAATCTAACCGAGGGAATCTAGCTCCCGGTTGATGTGATACCAAGATCTCGCCGCCGTACCAGGATCTCCGGGAAAAAGAACCTTGTCCGCGGCGGCCAATCTGGAATGACGGCAATTGTATGCGCGACGATTTTGCCGAGTTCCTCTTCGGGAAGGCAAAAGCACTACTGGATCTTGCTGGCTATTTCTTGGAGTCTAGTCACCCTCTCAAGGGCGGCACGAAGGTGGGGATCCAGCCCTGAAGAAATCGAATTTCCTTTGATCGTTTCACGTGCCGCATCGATTAGCTGCAACAACTCGCGTTTGCGCTCCGACGGCTGAGAGGAGACCCTGTTCCTAGCCTCGAGAAGGTTTTTATCCGAGCGTTGTCCATCGCGGGAGAGGCAAGCGAGAACCGCTGATCGCAAAGCCTCTTGGGAGGAATCGGTTTCGAGAATACGGTACGCCCGTTCGGTTAGCTCGTCACCAAGAGACCACTCCTGCCGAAGAAGTTCGTCGAGGAGATGTTGGACAACGACGATGGAGGGCTCTTCTGAGATGAGAGGTTGCGAAGCGTAATCATCGAGATAATCTCGTAGTTTAGCAATTTGGTCGCGATTCAAAGTGAACGTAGAGCCTCTGGGCGGTATCGGAACGATGTGTTTTATCCGCGAATAATAGTACGGCCGGTCTGCTGCACAAAGCTTTTCCAGAAAACCAGGCTCCGCCGGACCAACTTTTGCCGAAAGAACGTATGCCTCGCAGCTAATCAACCAGCTCGGAGATCCCTTGGCCCGCTTCATCGCATCACGAACCTTGAGACTCAGCTCTGAGTCTTCCAGAACTTTCGCGAACCGTAGAAACTCGTACATCCACCTGGTTGACCCACGGGTGATGGACTCCGAGCCTTCTCCACCGAGAACATCCGCGAACCTGTCGAACAACGAGGAAACTACAGTTCCCAGCTCGGGCAACACCAGATCGGCCGAAAGGTCCGAAAGCGCCCGCAATGCCGCGGCAGAAGTTTCCTCGTCGGGGCTGCTGATCGCCGTGGAAATCATCGACCAATCAAGCGAGAGGTCTTCGGCGGACGTCGCTATTTTCTGACGAATGTCGAATCGAGCTAGTCGAACCGATGCCTGGATGAAAGCAACCGGGTCGCCAACGGCGTCCGCGACCTCATCAGAAAGTGTCTCGCGAGCGGACCTGGGCCCGTAATCGGTGAGAAGCATAAGTACACGCTCCTTTTCGGCATCCACGGGATTGGCGAGGATTCTCATCAAAAAATCGTCAACTTGAGGTGGCATGGGGTGCTCGGCAAAAAGAAAAGGGGCTTCGCCAAACAGATAGATGACGGCCCCTCGGCGAAGTGCTGCGTTGAGTTCGGTGTCGACGAAGTCCAGAAACTTTGTGACAGCTTCACGAGTTCGCGTATGAAGCAAGGCCTCCAGTGCCGGCAAGTGGTTTTGAGTCGCGGCAAGCGTGTCCTCCAAGACCCGCGTCAGCTTCTCAAGTGTGTCATCATCGAGATCCCAATTGTTGTCGCTAAAGAACCTTAAGAAGCCGTCTTTGACTCCCTCCGTGAGCGATAGAAGGTCGATCAGAAATGAAGGTACTTCCGGATGCTCGAAGAAATGGAGCAGTTTCAGCGCCGATAATGCAGTGGAATCCCGCAGCGCAGACTCCTTCACAACGGTGCAGGCAATCTTCGTAAGATATTCTACATCCTCGGGCTCGTTGTCGCTCCGCCGTAGGGTCTCGGAGGAAAGGATTTCCCCAATGATATCTCGCTCTTTTTCGAGATCGTCCATCATCAGCGAAAGATCGAGAAGGAACCGATCGTACAGCTTTCGGACCGGATCGTCCCAGCTCACAAGGCCGTTGTAAGCCTTTGTTCGGATGCCGCGGTCGGGATCGTCAAAGGCTCCCATGATCAAAGACGGCAGATCCTCACGGCAGCCGACATGCTTACCGAGGTACCAAATGATTTGTTTCTCGACTCCGGCGTCCTCCACGGTTTGCCAGGTGTCTTTCAGGATGTCGAGGGTCCGACCATTGGGAGTCGCCACGGGATTCGCGACAATGGAGATCGTGTCATGGAGACGGATGCGTGCTCTCTTCGCCTTCCGAAATAAAGTTAGAAGCGGGATATCGGAGCGTTCCGACGTCAGCAACGGAACGACAGAACCATCGTCCTGCACTCTCGATGAGGCTACCGCGGAGCGACCGAAGGTGGAGTCGGGATCGGGGTCCGGCGAGCATTTCACGATACTAAAGATTGTCAACGAAACGACGAGCGCAATCATGTTCACGAGAAGAACCCTCGGGTGGCGCTTTCTCCGTGCGGGCGGGATGGCCGACTTCTCGCCGATGATGGCCTCCATGGATCTGAATCCGGTTGAGCCTATCGTCGACAAAGATCCATCGAGGACAGTTCGATGAGACCTACGCCGAGCATCCGGTGGGCCGCTCGCAGACTGCGCCGTCTCTCGTCGTAGGGCAGAGATCAACTGGTCTCGACTTCGATATTCTTCACAACATTCTTTGCACTTCTCCAAATGAGCACGAAGCCGTCGGGTCTCGCCAAGGGTTGCTTCTCCCATCAGGTGGGCGGAGATCACGTCATTGATGTGGTTGCATTGACCGCTCATGGCAAGTCTCTTCTGATCAGGAGTCGCGCTAGCTCGAGAACACGAAAGAGCCGGGCACGAACAGTTTTTCGATCGATGTCGAGGAGTTCCGCAATATCGAGGAAGTTCTTGTTGTCCCAGAAATAGAGGCGTGCAACGTCCCATTCACTCGTGGATAGCCGATCCCAAACTCCTCGAACGACCTCTAGTAAGATCTCATCGTTGCCTTTGGTCGTGATCGGCTGCCCATTCATGGTGTGGCAAGGTCGCGACCGCGACACGAGCCGCTCGATGCGGCCTCTTTCTCTCGCCAGCTCACCAAAGTATTTGGTGGCTTCCCGCTCGGCGATCTTTGCAAGCCAACCTTGAATCTGATTCGGGTTCCTTATCACCTGATCCAAATCGATCGTACCGATGGATCTGTGAGCGGAGGTGAAGGTATCGTTCGCGATCTCTTCTAGATGGGGCGACCGGACACCCTTGCGCCTCACGGCACGAAGGACATGAGGGTAGAACATGTCTTGGAAGTCTTTCCAATAGGCATTCTTTTTCCCCTCGCCGCTCAGGATCGCTAGCACAAGCTCTCGGATCCGAGCCGGATCGATCACGCCGGAGTTCTTGGGTGCGTGTGGCATTCGCGGAAAGGCAAGTCGAGTATTGCGAACCTCGAGTCACTGTGAGTCGAGGACAACCGGAGCAAGCCTCCCCCCCGGGAAAACATGTGTCCGCGGGCTCGCTCCGGATAAGCATCTTCCCTTATTCTCCTGCCTGGAGGTGGTCTCTCTTTCCTGCGCTGGTGCTGTTCTTCGCCTCATTGTCGCCAGCCGCTCTGGCTCCTAATACTCTATTGGTCCCCGGCGCAAGAATGGGGAATCTATTCTTAAAATATTGAGGTTCGTCGTCTCCGGAGTTGCCGAGCTTGCTATTCTCTTCGGGCGTGCGTACAGAAAAATTGTTATTTCCGCTGGACGTCAATCACTTGAGGAGACGATCATGACCGTCGAAGTCACCGACTCGACCTTCGAAACGGAGGTTCTCAAATCGGAAATCCCAGTTCTCGTCGATTTCTGGGGCCATGGCTGAGGCCCCTGCAATGACCTCGCTCCCGTCGTGGACGAGATCGCCGTCGAGTTCGACGGACGTGCCAAGATCACCAAAATCAACGCCCCCGAAAACTTCGAGACGTCGGGCAACTTCGGCATTCGCGCCATGCCCACGATTCTCATCTTCAAGGACGGAAATGTCGTCGATCAGAGCGTCGGATTCCGGGACAAGAACGACATCGCAAAGATGCTCGAAGCCGCGATCGGTTGAGCCTTTTGCCCCACCGCCTCCCCGAAAAATCCGACCGATCTCATCTGAGCGGGATATCCTTTAACTAGATTTTGTATTTTCGGCCGTTGTTTCTCGCACGTGCGGAGCCGCGACGAGCTCGGCGGTGAGAGAATGGGTAGGGTTTGGAACTGATCACCGCACTCTGCGGCGAAAT